>NZ_CABVGX010000034.1 GCF_902497625.1 Pseudomonas fluorescens
CCGTAGGAGCTGCCGCAGGCTGCGATCTTTAGTTTCTGGCTGTCACCGCTCAAACAACTCCATCTGCTCAAACCCACCGCGCAAATCCTCCAGCCTCACCCCGACCCCGAGCAACCTCACCGGTTTCCCGCCGCGATTGAACGCCTGAGTCAACAGCAACTGGTAACTGCCTAAATCCCGCCCTGCCCCAGCCTGCTCCAGCGTGGTCTGGGTAAAGTCGTGAAACTTCACTTTGACGAACGGCTTGCCCGGCCGGTAGCTGCTGTCAATACGCGCCATGCGCCCCGCCAGTGTTTGCAGCAACTCCGGCAATTTATCCAGGCAACTGACCAGATCCGGCAAATCGACGTCGTAAGTGTTTTCGACGCTGATCGACTGCCGACGACTGTCGTTGTGCACCAGCCGGTCATCAATCCCGCGGGCCAGGCTCCACAGTCTTTCGCCAAAACTGCCGAATTCCCGCACCAGCGCCAGCTTGTTCCAATCACGCAGATGCGAGCAGTCGACGAT
Source organism: Pseudomonas fluorescens (assembly GCF_902497625.1). GTDB lineage: Bacteria > Pseudomonadota > Gammaproteobacteria > Pseudomonadales > Pseudomonadaceae > Aquipseudomonas > Aquipseudomonas fluorescens_BQ. The sequence goes on from NZ_CABVGX010000034.1 coordinate 511, forward strand.
ACCGAGCCTGTTCAATTTGTCCGCTGTGACTTTGCCGACGCCGTGCAGCTTGCTGACCGGCAGCGCGCTGACGAAATCTTCGACCTGATCGGGCGTGATGACGAACAGGCCGTTAGGCTTCTTCCAGTCGCTGGCGATCTTGGCGAGAAACTTGTTCGGCGCGACGCCGGCTGAAACGGTGATGTGCAACTGGTTGGACACGCGTCTTCGAATTTCCTGAGCGATGCGCGTGGCGCTGCCGCCGAAATGCGCGCTGTCGGAAACATCGAGGTATGCTTCATCGAGGGAGAGCGGCTCAATCAACTCGGTGTAATCGCGGAAGATCGTGTGGATTTCCTTTGACGCTTCTCTATAAGCGTCCATGCGCGGCTTGACGATGGTCAGGTCCGGGCACAGCTTCAGGGCATGCCCCGACGACATCGCGGAGCGCACGCCATAAGCCCGAGCTTCATAGTTACAGGTAGCGATAACCCCTCGGCGGTCTGCCGAGCCACCTACCGCCAGCGGTTTTCCGGCCAGTTGAGGATCGTCACGCATTTCGATGGCCGCATAAAAGCAGTCGCAGTCGACGTGGATGATTTTTCGCTGTGTCATATAAAAGCGGCGTTCATCAGGCAGAAACGAAGTCAAAGTGCGTAGGACGCGCAGTATCTCACTGACAACTGTATATAGCACCAGTACCGCGAATCTTCTTTGTACTGTGTAGGAAGAGTAACCGATGAATTTATTTTCTCAATCGACACTCACTGGCTAATAGAGCTGGAGCCCTTGCCATACGTGGCTTTCAGCCGGGTCGCCGAGCCTTGTGTCCTGCTAAGCGATTGAACCTGAACAGTTTTATCTGTATCGAAGGTTGACACGCTGGCGATCCTCTGTAGAATGCCGACACACAGACGCGGGATGGAGCAGTCTGGTAGCTCGTCGGGCTCATAACCCGAAGGTCGTCGGTTCAAATCCGGCTCCCGCAACCAAACATCAAAAAAGGCTACTCGACAGAGTGGCCTTTTTTGTGCGCGCCTGTTTTACAGAAGAAGCGATCAAAGATTCTGCCGTTACGAACGAGAATCCGCGCTGATCCGGAAACCTGCCCCTCCCCTGCGACCGTTTGACGCGATACGTAAGTAATTGACGCTTATTAAATATTAGCGGTTGACACCCCGCCGTTCGCCTGTAGAATGCCGCCACACAGACGCGGGATGGAGCAGTCTGGTAGCTCGTCGGGCTCATAACCCGAAGGTCGTCGGTTCAAATCCGGCTCCCGCAACCAAACATCAAAAAAGGCTACTCGACAGAGTGGCCTTTTTTGTGCGCGCCTGTTTTACAGAAGAAGCGATCAAAGATTCTGCCGTTACGAACGAGAATCCGCGCTGATCCGGAAACCTGCCCCTCCCCTGCGACCGTTTGACGCGATACGTAAGTAATTGACGCTTATTAAATATTAGCGGTTGACACCCCGCCGTTCGCCTGTAGAATGCCGCCACACAGACGCGGGATGGAGCAGTCTGGTAGCTCGTCGGGCTCATAACCCGAAGGTCGTCGGTTCAAATCCGGCTCCCGCAACCAAACATCAAAAAAGGCTACTCGACAGAGTGGCCTTTTTTGTGCGCGCCTGTTTTACAGAAGAAGCGATCAAAGATTCTGCCGTTACGAACGAGAATCCGCGCTGATCCGGAAACCTGCCCCTCCCCTGCGACCGTTTGACGCGATACGTAAGTAATTGACGCTTATTAAATATTAGCGGTTGACACCCCGCCGTTCGCCTGTAGAATGCCGCCACACAGACGCGGGATGGAGCAGTCTGGTAGCTCGTCGGGCTCATAACCCGAAGGTCGTCGGTTCAAATCCGGCTCCCGCAACCAAACATCAAGAAAGGCTACTCGAAAGAGTGGCCTTTTTTGTGTCCGCTAAAAAACCTCTTCGCAACAATGACATGCCTCGCTTTGACACATGGTCTCGGCCAGCAATTTTCGAGACAGAACCACGCTCAGACCTGAACTCTGGACCGCTCGAGACTGCATCGCCATCGCCGATAAACAGCATGCGGCGTAATATTTGGAATTATTTTTTCTTGCAGGGATTGGTAACTCGGCTGGATACCCCCATCCTGTCGCGCACAATCCAAGAGGTGATTGATGCGCGCCAACTCGTCTGATTCACAAGACTCCGTCACCGCGACACAACCGATCAAAGCCGAGCGTTTGCGCTTGCTCGATCGTGTGAGCAAATACCGTCAGCCCATCGGCCTGACGGTGACGCTTCTATTGTTCGCCATCGCGCTTATTGCCTGTCGTCATCTGCTCAGCGAACTCGACCTGTACGCGCTGCACGACTCGATTCTCAATGTGCCAAAGCCGGCATTGCTCGGTGCGGTGGCGGCGACCATTGTCGGCTTCATCATCCTGCTCGGATACGAATGGTCCGCCAGCCGCTATGCCCGCGTGAGCCTAGCACCGCGTACTCTCGCACTGGGCGGCTTCACGGCCTACGCGATCGGCAATGCCATCGGTCTCTCGATGCTGTCGGGCGGCTCGGTTCGTTACCGGCTATATGCGCGTCACGGCCTGGGAGCGTCGGAAGTCGCTCACATGACCCTGTTTGCCAGCCTCTCGCTCGGTTGCGCCCTGCCCCCGCTGGCGGCGCTCGCAACATTGAGCAACCTGCCCGCGGCTTCCGCTGCGCTGGGTTTTTCGGAAACATTGCTGGGGACAGTCGCTGCCGCTGTATTGGTGTTGTTCGCCGCGTTGGCCATCGGCATCTACCGTCGCCGCCTGCCGGAGCAGCCTTACCCGGACAACCTGCTGGTCAAGGCCGGGCGCCGCACCTTGCGTCTTCCGGGTCGCCGCCTGACTTTTCTGCAACTGATCATTACCGCCCTCGACGTTGCCGCCGCAGCCACCGTGCTTTATCTGTTGCTGCCAGAAGCGCCACCGTTCGGTGCGTTCCTGCTCGTGTATCTGCTGGCCCTGGCCGCGGGCGTACTCAGCCATGTGCCCGGCGGAGTGGGCGTCTTCGAAGCCATTCTGCTGGCCGCTTTCGCCGATAAACTGGGCGCCGCTCCGCTGGCTGCTGCGCTTCTGCTCTATCGGCTGATTTATGTCGTGCTGCCATTGCTGGTCGCTTGCTTGCTGCTGCTGATCAACGAAGGCCAGCGCCTGTTTCAGACACGTCAAAGCCTGCGTGCGGCGTCGGGTATGGCGGCGCCGATTCTTGCGTTGCTGGTATTTCTGTCCGGCGTGGTGCTGCTGTTTTCCGGCGTGACCCCGGAGATTGACACCCGCCTGGAACACATCGGTTTTCTGATCCCGCATCGCCTGGTCGACGCTTCGCACTTCGGCGCCAGCCTGGTCGGTGTGCTGTGCTTGTTGCTGGCTCAGGGCTTGCGTCGGCGTTTGTCAGCCGCGTGGATGCTGACCACCATTTTACTGCTGGTCGGCGCCCTGCTCTCGCTGCTCAAAGGGTTCGACTGGGAAGAAGCCTGCCTGATGACGCTGACCGCGAGTTTGCTCGGGGTTTTTCGGCGTTCGTTCTATCGCCCCAGCCGCCTGACTGAACTGCCTTTTTCGCCGCTGTATCTGGTGTCGAGCCTGTGCGTACTGGGGGCATCGATCTGGCTGTTGCTGTTCGCTTATCAAGATGTTCCTTATAGCCATCAGCTGTGGTGGCAGTTCACCCTGGACGCCGATGCGCCGCGCGGTTTGCGCTCGCTACTGGGCGCGGCCGTGCTGTTGCTGGTGGTCTCGCTGACCTGGCTGCTGCGCACTGCACGCCCGGTCATCCACCTGCCGACACCGGATGAACTGGATCGCGCGGCAAAAATCCTCATGGCTTCTGCGCAACCGGACGGCGGCCTGGCCCTGACCGGCGACAAGGCGTTGCTGTTTCATCCCAATGACGAAGCCTTTCTGATGTACGCGCGGCGGGGCCGTAGCCTGGTGGCCCTGTACGACCCGATCGGTCCCGGCCTGCAACGCGCGGAAATGATCTGGCAGTTCCGTGACCTCTGCGATCTGCATCACGCCCGCCCCGTGTTCTATCAAGTGCGCGCCGAGAACCTGCCTTACTACATGGACATCGGTCTCACGGCGATCAAGCTCGGCGAAGAGGCACGGGTCGATTTGCTGCGTTTTGATCTCGAAGCCAAAGGCAAAGAGATGAAAGACCTGCGATACACCTGGAATCGTGGCACTCGCGATGGCCTGTCGCTGGAGATCCATGAACCCGGGCAGGCGCCGATGGATGAGCTCAAGGTGATTTCCGATGCCTGGCTGACGGGCAAGAATGTGCGCGAGAAAGGCTTCTCGCTCGGCCGTTTCAGCGACGACTACCTTAAACACTTCCGCATCGCGGTGATTCGTTTCGAAGGGCGACCGGTGGCGTTCGCCAACCTGCTCGAGACTTACAGTCACGATCTGGCCAGCCTTGACCTGATGCGCGCGCACCCGCAAGCCCCCAAGCTGACCATGGAATTCATGATGGTCGGCCTTCTTCAACATTATAAGAGTCATGGCTACGCGCGCTTCAGCCTGGGCATGGTGCCGCTGTCGGGCTTGCAGCCCCGGCGTGGCGCACCGTTGACTCAGCGCCTGGGTTCGATGGTGTTCCGCCGTGGTGAGCAGCTGTACAACTTCCAAGGCTTGCGCCGCTTCAAAGACAAGTTCCAGCCAGACTGGGAACCCCGTTATATGGCCGTGCCCGCCGGACTCGATCCGCTGGTTGCGCTGGCCGACACCGCCGCCCTGATTGCCGGCGGCCTGACTGGACTGGTGAAACGCTGATGATTCGACGCTCCTTGCGCTATGTATTGGCCACGCTACTAGTGCTGGCCGTGATTGTCGGTGGCGCTTATTGGTATATGAACCGCCCTGCGCCCGAACCGACACTCGAAACGCTGACGGCGGCCGACGGCCCTGCCATGACCCGCGTCATTCCAGGTAACGCACCGCGCGCGCAAGTGCTGGTGGCAGTGAATGCCGAGCAGAAACTTAGCGATAAACAGTTGATGACGTTGAGCCGCTCAGGCTCGGCGCAGATCGTCCAGGTGATCCTGCCGACGGATTGCCTGCTGCAAACTCGCGCCCTGCAAACCGGATTGAGAGCGCTGAACGGCCCGGCGACGCTGGTCAGCGGTATTGGTCCGGGCGCCGTGCTGGCCTGGCGCTGGTTGTCGGAGCAAAAGGACAACAAGGCTCAGGCTGTCTCGGTCGACCTGGCCCTGGAAAAACCCGGCTGCACCCACTTGCTGCCAAAAAGCGCAACCCACGGCCATTGGCTGGTTGCCTGGAATGACAACCCGGACGACACCAGCGCCGGTTTCGTACGCGATCAACCAAACGCCGAGACCAGCATCAGCGACTACGACATCAATCTGCCGCAGGTGCTGAACAACGAACTGCGCAAAATTCTCGTCGGTGGTGACAAGGCCGCTGGCGGCTTGCAGATCCCGGTCGTGGAAGTGCCGGCGGGTCAGGCCAAGGACACCGTCACCCTGTTCCTCTCCGGCGACGGTGGCTGGCGGGATCTAGATAAAGACGTCGCTGGAGAAATGGCCAAGATCGGCTATCCGGTGGTCGGCATCGACACCCTGCGCTACTACTGGCAGCACAAAAGTCCCGAGCAAAGTGCGCTCGACCTGACCGAGTTGATGCAGCACTACCGGCAGAAATGGGGCACCAAACGCTTCATCCTCACCGGCTACTCCTTCGGAGCCGATGTCCTGCCGGCAATCTACAACCGTCTGGAACCGTCCGAACAGCAACGCATCGACGCCATCATCCTGCTCGCCTTCGCCCGCACCGGCAGCTTCGAAATCGAAGTCGAGGGCTGGCTGGGCAACGCCGGCAAAGAAGCCGCCACCGGCCCGGAAATGGCCAGATTGCCCGCCGCTAAGGTCGCGTGCATCTACGGTGAAGAAGAAGCCGATGAAAGCGGCTGCACCGACAAGACGGCTGTTGGTGAAGCGATCAAGCTGCCGGGCGGTCATCACTTCGACGAGAACTACCCGGCGCTGGCCAAGCGGCTGGTGGACGTGATCGAGAAGCGGCAGGGCAAAGTCGCTCAAGAGTAATCTGAGCCGCAAACAAAAAGCCCCCGCTACCGTGAAGGCAACGAGGGCTTTTGCTTACAATCGACGCTCTGCGGCGTCATAAACCTCTGCGTCACGTCGAGCACCGACCGCAACAATCAATACCTGGATCGCCTTCCCGTTAACTCGATAAACAATCCGCGTGTCGCCAGTTCGAATTCGTCTACAACCTGCGAGGCTCGCTCTCAGTGGTTTACCGCTCTTGTCTGGCTCACCGTTGATAATCCGCTCTTCGATCACATCCAGAATGCGATTTGCCGCAACAGCTCCCAGTAGGTCCAGATCCTTTTGGACATCCGGGTGATAGATAACGCCCCACACCATCCCCAGCTCCTTTAGTCTTTTCTGGCGTACCGTGCCCGCATATCGTCATGGCTGACTGCCTGAGCCTCATCAAAACCGGTCAAGCGTTCCCGAGCGGCGACTTCAATCCGAAGGTCATCCAGCTCGTCGAGCATTTCCTGATAGGCATCGACATTGATGATCACCGCTGCTGGTTGATTGTCTTTGAAAATGACCAATCGCTCAGTGGCGCGACTGGAAATCTCCTTAAGCCTCGCGCTGAAGCCCCTGACCATCGCTGTTACAGATATCGCTTGGTCAGCACGCTCTAGTAATGCCGTCATACTCACCTCTCTACACCAACATGCAAATTGAACACACAGTTCTACGCAAAGTATTGCGTTGAATTAGACATCTATCAACCGCCAATCGAGCAAGAGCGACCAACTGTCCTCGCCCGCGTACAAGAAAGCCCCCGCCACCTTCACGGCAACGGGGGCTTTTTGATGCCGCAGCCTTACATCTCCACCTGCGTCCCCAACTCAATCACCCGATTCAGCGGCAGATTGAAGAAACGCAAATTGCCATTGGCGTTCTTCAACATGAACGCGAACAACGCCTCGCGCCAGCGGGCCATGCCTTCCAGTTTGGAGGCAATGACCGTCTCGCGGCTGAGGAAGTAGGTGGTACGCATCGGGCTGAAATCGAGGTCGCTCAGGTGACACAATGTCAGCGCTTGCGGCACATCCGGCTCGTCGACGAAGCCGAAGTGCAGGATCACCCGGAAGAAGCCTTCACCGTGGGACTCGACCTCGAAGCGACGGGTCGGAGGTACGCGCGGGATGTCTTCGTATACCACCGTCAGCAGCACCACTTGTTCGTGCAACACCTGGTTATGCAACAGGTTGTGCAGCAACGCGTGGGGCACAGCGTCCGGGCGCGCGGTGAGGAACACGGCGGTACCCTGAACCCGATGCGGCGGTTGCACGGCAATACTGCTGATGAAAATCGGCAGCGGCAGCCCGCCCTCGTCCATGCGCTCGACCAGCAGCTGCTTGCCGCGCTTCCAGGTGGTCATCAGGACGAACAGTGCGATACCGGCGATCACCGGGAACGCGCCGCCCTGAATGATTTTCGGCACATTGGCGGCGAAGTACAGACCGTCCACCAGCAGGAAACCGAGCAACAGCGGAACCGCCAGAATAGGCGGCCACTTCCACAGCAGCAGGATCACCGCCGACACCAGGATGGTGGTCATCAGCATGGTGCCGGTCACGGCCACGCCGTAAGCCGAAGCCAGCGCGCCGGAAGACTCGAAACCCAGCACCAGCAGGATCACGCCGACCATCAGCGACCAGTTAACCGCGCCAATGTAGATCTGACCCTGTTCGGCGCTGGAGGTGTGCTGGATGTGCATGCGCGGAATATAGCCGAGCTGGATCGCCTGACGGGTCAGGGAAAACGCACCGGAGATCACCGCTTGCGAGGCAATCACCGTGGCCATGGTCGACAAACCAACCAGCGGAATCAGCGCCCAGCTTGGCGCCAGCAGATAGAACGGGTTGCGTGCTGCTTCCGGGTCGCCGAGCAGCAGTGCGCCCTGCCCGAAGTAATTCAGCATCAGCGCCGGCAACACGAGGATGAACCAAGCGCGGGCAATCGGCTTGCGGCCGAAGTGGCCCATGTCGGCGTACAGTGCCTCGGCGCCGGTCAAGGCCAGCACCACGGCGCCAAGGATCGCTACGCCCATGCCCGGATGCACGACAAAAAAGCGCACGGCCCAGGCCGGGTTCATCGCTTGCAACACTTCGGGGTGTTGCAGGATGCCGTAGACGCCCAACGCGCCCAGCACCAAAAACCAGGTGACCATGATCGGGCCGAACAAAATGCCGATTCGCGCAGTGCCGTGACGTTGAATCAAAAAGAGCGCGACCAGCACGATCAAAGACAATGGCACCACCCAATGGTCGATGCCATCGAACGCAAGGCCCAGGCCCTCTACCGCCGACAGTACGGAAATCGCCGGGGTGATCATGCTGTCACCGTAAAAAAGCGCCGCGCCGATCAGACCGCAAACCACCAGCAGGCTACGCAACTTCGCATGCCCTGCCGCCGCGCGCCGAGCCAGCGCGGTCAAGGCCATGATGCCGCCCTCGCCCTGGTTGTCGGCCCGCAGCACGAACATCATGTATTTGATCGAGACCACCCAAATCAGCGACCAGAAGATCAGTGCCAGAATCCCCAGCACGCCGTCATGATTGACGGGCACGCCGTAACCTCCTGAGAACACTTCCTTGAGGGTGTACAGAGGGCTTGTGCCGATGTCGCCATAAACTACCCCGACCGCTGCGACCAACATGCCGATCGGCTTCGCCGCCGAATGTTCCGCGCCCGCCGTCTGACTACTTGCCTGACCCATCCCACACTCCTGATACCCAGACCGGACTTCTTCGGAAAAAGCACTATGCTTAGCTGCGCAGCATGCGCTGTTTTACTAACTGTTACAGACGTTTTGTTGACTGCGAAAAATCGATAAAGCTCAAAACCGCGAAGCATAGCGCAGCACTCGTCGTATTTCCCCGCATAAAGCTGGTCAAGTGCGCGTCCCATCGCTAGAATTGCGCACTTTTTGATCAGAGGCATACCAAGTGCCCGTCAGCCGCCTTGCCGCCCTCGGCATCAGGCGTCACAAATACCGAGGTTAGACATGTCCACAGCTCCTGCGCCGGCCAATCCAAAGGTTGGTTTCGTATCCCTGGGTTGCCCCAAAGCACTGGTCGACTCCGAGCGCATCCTTACCCAGCTGCGCATGGAAGGCTATGACGTGGTGTCCACGTATCAGGACGCAGACGTCGTGGTGGTGAACACCTGCGGCTTCATCGATTCGGCCAAGGCTGAATCTTTGGAAGTGATCGGCGAAGCGATCAAGGAAAACGGCAAGGTCATCGTTACCGGCTGCATGGGCGTGGAAGAAGGCAACATTCGCAAGATTCACCCAAGCGTGCTGTCCGTGACCGGTCCGCAGCAGTACGAGCAAGTGGTCAATGCCGTGCATGACGCCGTGCCGCCGCGCCAGGATCACAACCCGCTGATCGATCTGGTGCCACCGCAAGGGATCAAGCTGACGCCGCGTCACTACGCGTACCTGAAGATTTCCGAAGGCTGCAACCACAGCTGCAGCTTCTGCATCATCCCCTCGATGCGCGGCAAACTGGTCAGCCGTCCGGTCGGCGACGTGCTCGACGAGGCCCAGCGCCTGGTCAAGGCCGGCGTCAAAGAGTTGCTGGTGATTTCGCAAGACACCAGCGCCTACGGCGTCGACGTGAAATACCGCACCGGTTTCTGGAACGGCGCGCCGGTGAAAACCCGCATGACCGAACTCTGCGAAGCCCTGAGCAGCCTCGGCGTATGGGTGCGCTTGCACTATGTTTACCCGTATCCGCACGTCGACGAGCTGATTCCGCTGATGGCTGCCGGGAAAATCCTGCCGTACCTGGACATCCCGTTCCAGCACGCCAGCCCGAAAGTCCTCAAGTCAATGAAACGCCCGGCGTTTGAAGACAAGACCCTGGCGCGCATCAAGAACTGGCGCGAGATCTGCCCGGACCTGATCATCCGGTCGACCTTCATCGTCGGCTTCCCTGGCGAGACCGAAGAAGACTTCCAGTATTTGCTTAACTGGCTGACCGAGGCCCAACTCGACCGCGTCGGCTGCTTCCAGTACTCGCCGGTTGAAGGCGCGCCGGCCAACCTGCTGGACCTGGAGATCGTGCCGGACGACGTCAAGCAGGATCGCTGGGACCGCTTCATGGCGCATCAGCAAGCGATCAGCTCGGCACGTCTGCAAATGCGCGTTGGCCGTGAAATCGAAGTGCTGGTCGATGAAGTCGACGAGCAAGGCGCGGTCGGCCGCTGCTTCTTCGATGCCCCGGAAATCGACGGCAACGTGTTCATCGACAACGGCAGCAACCTGAAACCGGGCGATAAAGTCTGGTGCAAAGTGACCGATGCCGACGAATACGACCTGTGGGCTGAACAGATCTAAAAGCAAAAAATACGAAAGCCCTGCTCTCCTGGCGAGATGCGGGGCTTTTTTAGGTCTATCGTTTGAGGGTGAAAAGGACGCATGACACCAACGACTCAAGGAGCCCCGGCCATGGGCCAACATTCGGTCATTCACACGCCGAGACAGCGCGACTACGTGGAACTCACGCGGGTATGGGAAGCCTCGGTGCGCGCCACCCATGATTTTCTGCCCGACAGCTACATTGAACTGCTGAAAAATCTGGTACTGACCCGCTACCTGGATGCGGTGATGCTGGTCTGCACCAAAGATTCGCGGCAACGCATCACCGGTTTTGCCGGGGTCGCGGTGGGCAAGATTGAAATGCTGTTCATCGATCCGGCCCATCGGGGTCAGGGTTTGGGCAAGCAGTTGCTGCGTTACGCCATGGAGCAGTTCAACGCCGATCAGCTGGACGTCAACGAGCAGAATACCCAGGCGCTGGCGTTTTACCTCAAGCAGGGTTTCGAGGTGGTCGGCCGCTCGGAGGTGGACGGGATGGATCAGCCTTATCCGTTGCTGCACATGCGGTTGCGCCAAAACCAGCAGCGTTCACAACATGCCTGACGCCATAGAACCCCTGTGGGAGCTGGCCTGCCAGCGATGCAGACGCTACGGTTTGTCAGATACACCGAGGTGATGCAATCGCTGGCAGGCCAGCTCCCACAGGAAATTCAGCCGTACTGAAATGGACCCGCGATTAACCGGCGCCAGGCAGGTACAATGCCTACCCCTTTTTTGTTACGGCCCTGTCATGACTGACCCGATTCGTCTCTCCAAACGCCTCATCGAACTCGTCGGCTGTTCCCGTCGGGAGGCTGAGCTGTTCATTGAGGGCGGCTGGGTCACCGTGGACGGTGAGGTCATCGACGAGCCGCAATTCAAGGTCGACACGCAGAAGGTCGAGCTCGATCCGCAAGCCCAGGCTACTGCGCCAGAGCCGGTGACTATTCTGTTCAACGTTCCTGCTGACATGGACGCGGAAACGGCCATGGCTACCATCAGCGCCGAAACCCTGAGCGAAGAACATCGCTTCAGCAAACGCCCGCTCAAGGGCCACTTCCTGCGCCTGACCGCCAGCACTGATCTGCAGGCCAACGCCAGCGGTCTGTTGGTGTTCACTCAGGACTGGAAGATCCTGCGCAAGCTGACCGCCGATGCCGCAAAAATCGAGCAGGAGTATGTGGTCGAGGTTGAAGGCGAGATGGTGGCTCACGGCCTCAACCGTCTGAATCACGGCCTGACGTACAAGGGCAAGGAACTGCCGGCGGTGAAAGCCAGCTGGCAGAACGAAAACCGTCTGCGCTTTGCGATGAAGAACCCGCAACCGGGGGTCATCGCCCTGTTCTGCCAGGCCGTAGGCCTCAAGGTCGTTGCGATTCGGCGCATCCGCATAGGCGGCGTGTCCATCGGCAAAGTACCGCTGGGCCAATGGCGCTACCTGTCCGGCAAAGAAAAGTTTTAAGACTTGTCACGCCGCCCCACTTTTTCGGCGTCGCTGTGTAAGCGGCGCCCACTGCTGAATATCAGGATTGCACACCATGATTCATAACGACGTACTGCGCAGCGTGCGCTACATGCTCGACATCAGCGACAAGAAAGTCATCGAGATCATCAAGCTCGGCGGCATGGACGTGAGCCTCGAGGATTTGCAGACGTACCTCGACAAGAAAGAGGAGGACGAAGAAGGCTTCGTACGTTGCCCGGACGAGGTCATGGCGCATTTCCTTGATGGCCTGGTGACCTTCAAACGCGGCAAGGACGAAAGCCGTCCGCCGCAGCCGATCGAAACGCCAGTGACCAACAACATCATCCTGAAGAAACTGCGTGTGGCCTTCGAACTGAAGGAAGACGACATGCACGCCATTCTCAAAGCTTCCGAGTTCCCGGTCTCCAAGCCGGAACTGAGCGCACTGTTCCGCAAGTTCGGCCACACCAACTATCGCCCGTGCGGCGACCAGTTGCTGCGCAACTTCCTCAAGGGGCTCACTCTGCGAGTGAGAGCGTAAAAAAGCTGCAAGCTGCAAGCTGCAAGCTTGAAGCGGAACCCGATCCTCTTGCAGCTTGCAGCTTGCAGCTTGTATCTGGGCCGAATGGCCCCCCATTCCTCGCAAAAATAGTGGCTCCGCTTCATGCGGCTGACGACTAGGGTGTAATCACCCTCAGCTCTCAGGATTTGCCATGCACCCATACTTTTCCCTGCAAGGCCGCACCGCTCTGGTGACCGGCGGCACCCGTGGTATTGGCAAAATGATTGCCAAGGCTTATGTCGAGGCCGGCGCCACCGTCTACGTCTGCTCCCGCGATGCCGAAGCCTGCCAGCAAACGGCTGACGAACTCAGTGCGCTTGGCCGATGCCACGGGGTCGCAGCAAACCTCGCCACTGAAGCGGGCGTACAGCAACTGGCGACGCGGTTGGGACAACAGATCACGCATCTGGACATCCTGGTCAACAACGCGGGCACCACATGGGGTGCCCCGCTGGAAAGCTATCCGGTGAAGGGCTGGGAAAAAGTCATGCAGCTCAACGTGACCTCAGTGTTCAACTGCATCCAGCAGTTTCTGCCCCTGCTGCGCAAAGCCGGCTCGGCCGCAAATCCGGCGCGCATCATCAACATCGGCTCAGTGGCGGGTATTTTCGTCCTTCGGCGAACAGGCTTACGCCTATGGGCCGAGCAAGGCAGCGCTGCATCAATTGTCGCGGATTCTGGCGCGAGAACTGGTGGGTCAGCACATCAACGTCAACGTGATTGCACCAGGACGGTTTCCGAGCAAGATGACCCAGCATATCGGGAACGATGAGCAGGCGCTGGCGGAGGATACGGCGTTGATTCCGATGAAACGTTGGGGGCGTGAGGAAGAAATGGCGGCGCTGGCGATCAGTCTGGCGAGTACGGCGGGAGCGTATATGACCGGGAATATTATTCCTCTGGATGGTGGGTTCAGTCTGTAATCCGCGTTGCGGCCATCGCGAGCAGGCTCGCTCCCACACTGGATCTCCTGTGCACCATAGATCACCTGTGGGAGCGAGCCTGCTCGCGAAGTGGCCGGCACAAGCACCCCTGAATTCAGTTTGATCGGGTTATCATGCCCGCCCAGATTCCCGCCTCGACCCCAGACCATGACCTACAGCGTTTCCCCGATCGGCTTCGTGCGCTCCTGCTTCAAGGAGAAGTTCGCCATCCCGCGCCAGCCACAACTGGCCCCGGCCGCTCGCGGTGTACTGGAACTGGTCGCACCCTTCAATCAGGGCGAAGCCGTGCAAGGTCTGGAGCAGGTCAGCCACGTCTGGCTACTGTTTCTGTTTCATCAGGCGCTGGAGGACAAGCCGCGCTTGAAAGTCCGCCCTCCTCGCCTGGGTGGCAACAAATCCATGGGCGTTTTTGCCACCCGAGCCACGCACCGGCCGAATGGCATCGGTCAATCCGTGGTCAAGCTGGATAAGGTGGAGGCCGATCGCCTGTGGATATCCGGCATTGATCTGCTGGATGGCACACCCATTCTCGACATCAAGCCCTACGTGCCGTACGCCGACATCATCGACTCGGCCTCCAACACCATCGCCAGCGCAGCGCCGCAGCTGATTGCTGTGCAGTGGACGGATACGGCGCTGATCCAGGCTCACGAGCATGCTCAGCGCCTTGACGAGCCCTTGGTTGCCCTGATTGAGCAATGTCTGGCGCAGGATCCGCGCCCGGCGTATCAAACCACGGTCCCGGAGCGTGAATACGGCGCGCAATTGTGGGATGTGGATGTGCGTTGGCATTACCCCGAGGTGGGTCTGATCCGGGTCCTGGAAGTTATTACCGTTAAGGGTTGAACGCCAAAAACGCAAAAGCCCGCGCTACCTCTGAAGGCAACGCGGGCTTTTCGATGGTCACCATCAAACCCATGTGGGAGCGAGTCTGCTCGCGATGGCGGCGTAACATTCAACGATGACGTTGACGGACAGTCCGCTATCGCGAGCAGGTTCGCTCCCACAAGTAGAGCAGTGCAGTGGTTTCTTACTTCTCGACAAATGCTCGCTCGATCAGGTAATCACCCGGCTCGCGCATACGCGGCGAAACCTTCAGGCCGAAGCTGTTCAAGACTTCGCTGGTTTCGTCGAGCATGCTCGGGCTACCGCACAGCATGGCGCGGTCGTCCTGCGGGTTGATCGGTGGCAGACCGATGTCGCTGAATAGCTTGCCGCTGCGCATCAGGTCGGTCAAACGGCCTTCGTTCTCGAACGGTTCGCGGGTCACGGTCGGGTAGTAGATCAACTTGTCACGCAGGGACTCGCCGAAAAATTCGTTCTGCGGCAGGTGCTCGGTGATGAACTCGCGGTAAGCGACTTCGTTGACGTAACGCACGCCGTGGCAAAGGATCACTTTCTCGAAACGCTCGTAGGTTTCCGGGTCCTGGATGACGCTCATGAACGGCGCCAGACCGGTACCTGTACTGAGCAGGTACAAATGTTTGCCAGGCTTCAAGTCATCCAGAACCAGCGTGCCGGTAGGCTTCTTGCTGATGATGATCTCGTCGCCTTCCTTCAGATGCTGCAACTGGGAAGTCAGCGGACCGTCAGGCACCTTGATGCTGAAAAACTCGAGATGCTCTTCCCAGTTCGGGCTGGCAATCGAGTAAGCCCGCATGAGCGGCCGGCCGTTGGGTTGTTGCAGGCCGATCATCACGAACTGACCGTTCTCGAAGCGCAGGCCCGGATCGCGGGTGCACTTGAAGCTGAACAGAGTGTCATTCCAGTGATGAACACTGAGGACACGCTCGTGGTTCATGTTGCTCATGTACGTGGGACTCCTGGGAATTTGGTCTGCGCGTGCTTGGCGCCTGCTGCTTGAAAAAAACAGTTGTGCGCAATTGCATCGCATTCTAATAGCAGTAACAATATCTGTTAAATGGATTATTAAGATAAGGGTTATCGGTTATATAGATATGCGATTTACTCTCCGTCAACTTCAAGTATTCGTCGCCGTCGCCCAGCAGGAAAGCGTATCCCGTGCCGCGCTGACGCTCAACCTCTCACAATCGGCGGCGAGCACCTCGATCACCGAACTCGAGCGCCAATCCAGCTGCCAGCTGTTTGATCGCGCCGGCAAACGGCTGAGCCTCAACGCCCTCGGTAAACAGTTACTGCCGCAAGCGGTGGCACTGCTCGATCAGGCCAAGGAGATCGAAGACTTGCTAAACGGCAAGTCAGGTTTCGGCTCGCTGGCGGTCGGCGCCACCTTGACCATCGGCAATTATCTGGCGACCTTGCTGATCGGCAGCTTCATGCAACGTCACCCGGAAAGCCAGGTGAAGCTGCACGTGCAAAATACCGCCAACATCGTGCAACAAGTCGCTCACTATGAAATTGATCTGGGTCTGATTGAAGGCGATTGCAGCCACCCGGACATCGAGGTGCAGAGCTGGGTGGAAGATGAGCTGGTAGTGTTCTGCGCACCGCAACATCCGCTGGCCAGCCGCGGTGCGGCAACGATGGACGAACTCAGTCAGGAAGCCTGGATCTTGCGTGAACAGGGCTCAGGTACTCGGCTGACCTTTGATCAGGCCATGCGTCATCATCGCAGCGGATTGAACATTCGTCTTGAGCTGGAGCACACCGAAGCGATCAAACGCGCGGTGGAATCAGGTTTGGGGATTGGCTGCATATCGCGCCTGGCGCTACGCGACGCGTTTCGCCGTGGCAGCCTGGTGCCGGTGGAAACACCGGACCTGGATCTCGCCCGGCAGTTCTACTTCATCTGGCACAAACAGAAATATCAGACCTCGGCGATGCGCGAATTCCTCGACCTGTGCCGCGCTTTTACCGCTGGGGTTCAGCGCAGCGACGAGATCGTATTGCCTAATATTGCTTAAAGCAGAATCACTGCCCACACCAGACCGATCATGGTCAGCGCCACAAACTGAGCAGCGCTGCCCATGTCCTTGGCGTTTTTCGACAGAGGGTGCAACTCGAGCGAGATACGGTCAATCGCCGCTTCGACCGCAGAGTTGAGCAACTCCACAATCAGCGCCAGAAGACACACGGCGATCAGCAGCGCCTGCTCGACGCGGCTGACATCCAGAAAAAACGACAGCGGAATCAAAACGACGTTGAGCAACACCAACTGCCGAAAAGCGGCTTCACCGGTGAAGGCGGCGCGCAGACCATCCAGCGAATAACCGGAGGCATTGAGGATGCGTTTCAGGCCGGTCTGGCCTTTGAAAGGAGACATAGAGTGGGCAACTGACCAAAAGAAAGTGGGAAAGCTAGATCAATCAAAGTCAAAAAAGCGTGAAGACGCCAAACCCTAGTGGCTGGAAATTGACTCAAGCTGTTGCAGCAGTAAAGCAGCCTGGGTACGGGTGCGCACATTCAGCTTGCGGAATATCGCCGTGACATGAGCTTTGATGGTCGCTTCGGAAACGCTCAGCTCGTATGCGATCTGCTTGTTCAGCAAGCCCTCACAGACCATGGTCAGTACTCGAAACTGTTGCGGCGTCAGGCTGGCAAGGCCTTCACTGGCGGCTTTCGCTTCGGCGGAAACAATGACGGCTTCGAACGCCTGAGGCGGCCAGAACACATCGCCATCGAGCACGGCCCGCACGGCTTTTTGAATGACAGTCAGGTCGCTCGACTTGGGAATGAATCCGCTGGCCCCGAACTCGCGGGACTTCACCATGATCGTCGCTTCTTCCTGAGCGGAAATCATCACCACCGGAATCTGCGGATACTGCCCGCGTAGCAGCACCAGCCCGGAAAAGCCGTAGGCGCCGGGCATGTTCAAATCGAGCAAGACCAGATCCCAGTCGGCCTTCTCATCCAGACGGGTCTCCAGCTCGGCAATGCTCGCCACTTCCACCAAACGAACGTCAGGGCCGAGGCCCAGGGTTAGCGCCTGATGCAAAGCGGAACGAAACAGCGGATGGTCATCGGCAATCAGGATTTCGTATGTGGCCATTGTTCTATTGATCCTGTTTTTCAAACAACTGGAGGTGCAGCCACGCAACTGCGCCAACAGAGCACGATCAACGCCAATCACGTCAAAAAACGGCGTTTCAAACTGCGGCCGCGCCCTAATCGGCGCCAAGCATGCCCAGCGAAGTCAGGGTGGTCAAGCGACGTGCTCGGTAGACACTTTTGCAGTATGGGCGACAATCAGCAGATGACGACAGCCGTGTTTTGCAGGAAAGGCTCAAGCTCGGCATGCGCCGCAGTGGACACGTTCATATCGAGCTGATGTTTGGCGTCCAGGTAGTGCTGGCTGAACACATCGAAATACGCGTCCAGTGCCGACGCCGCCGCGCTATCGCCGGCAAGATCGAGGCATAACGCGGCCACTTCTGCAGTGCACAGATGCTCGCTGCGGGTCGACCGGCGTAATCGATAGCGGGACAGTTTTTCCGGCAGCAGGCTGAGAATCGGCAATTTGTCCAGATAAGGACTCTTGCGAAAAATCTTGCGTGCCTCGGTCCAGGTGGCGTCCAGCAGGATAAACAGCGGCCGCTTGGTGCTGGCGGTGTCAACGCTGTGGGTTACACGCTCTGGCTCAACGTATTCGCCGGGAAATACCAGGTAAGGTTGCCACTGCGGGTCCGCGAGCAACGCCAACAGTTGCGGATCTGTTTCAGTGCGCGACCAGATGAACGCGTGATTATCGCGCACCACATCGGCAATCAACCAACCGGTGTTGCTGGGTTTGAACACTTCCTTGTTGGTCATGATCAGACACACGCCGGCGCGAGCCTCAACCTGTGGACGCCAGGCGCACAGGCAGTGGCTCTCGATCACACGACAAGCGCGGCATCGCGGTGCACGCCAGCCACGGGCCTGAATGGGCTTGATACCCTCTTCTTCGCGCTGATCGCGCAGGCGGGCGACGGCGTTCGATGCAAAGGACTGGCTCATCGCAGGCACATCCTGCGGGGAAGGAAAATCGACACGAACAACACTCGGTAGGGTAGAAAGTATCGGCAGTTTATCAGAGCAGCCGGCGCAAGCCTGTACCGTACAGGCCCCGTCCCCTATAATTTGCCGCCACTGAACGCACAGTCATGTGAGGGGTCGAACCACCTGTCACTGAGCACCCGTCACTGAATCAGGAGAGTTTCATGCTGCGCCTTATCGTTCCCACCGCGGCCATTTTGCTCGCATCGTCTTTCAGCGCTCAGGCTGCTTCCTTGAGTGAGCAGAATCTGAATCGGGAACTGCGAAACGTCGCCGCACAAAGCAGCGCTGGCACTCCACGGGCCATCAACGAAGACATTCTTGATCAAGGCTATACAGCCGAAGGCAACGTGCTGATCAATCACCTGAGCGTGCAGAGCAGTCATGCCGACAAAATGCGCGCCGATCCCAAAGCCGTGTATTTCCAGCTTGGCGCCTCTGTTTGCAACAATCCTTCCTTCCGCAAGCTGATGGCCAAGGGAGCAGTCATGCGTTATGACTTCACTGAAGTGAAAACCAACCGCTCGGTCGGTTCTGCCAGCTATCAGGAATCGGATTGCCCCAAGGCAACGCCCGCAAAAAAGAAGTAATCAACGCGACTGAGCATTCGCGCGTCGCTGTTCATCCTCGGCGCGCAGCTCTGCCAACAAAGCCTGCAAATATCTGGAGCGCCGATCGGCACCCTCGAGACGTCGGCAGCACTCTTCTTCAAGACTCAGGTTATTGGTCTCGGCGGATGATTTGAGCAATCGATACAGTTGCGTATCGATCTCCAGAATGACTCTGGCCATTGCTTCGGCTCCCTGCTCGTCGCCCTCGCTTGAGCGAAAAAAAATCCTTTACCTGCTTGTCCGTGCGTCCCGCGGGACTCAAATATGTGGTGTAACGCCTGTGATTCAGTAAATCAGAGTGTGGGGCTTGCGGTATGCCTTCAGACGAGCGGTGAAACCCGCCTTAAATCGTCAATAAGCAGTTGCCAGGAAAGACTTTGCGGCGCAATGATCATCGCAGCGACGATCAACACATGAGGGTCCGGATTACGACTCAGTTGGACCGTCCAGGCGCCAGCCTGGGCTGTCAGTGACACACGAGGTATTGCGGCGCCGACGACTGCCTCGTCGTAGCCAAGGGCTTTGTGCAGAAGGAGAAGTTGAATGCCTTACCAACCGAATGACCTCCTCAGCCGTCATTTCGAAGAAAGCGGCCACGACCTCATCAGCAAGGTTGAAGATCAACTCAAGCTTGTTTCACCCAACAGCCAGAACATCCCGATCTACCGCGACATGATCCTCACCGTGCTGCGCATGGCCCAGGAAGATCACAACCGCTGGAACGCCAAAATCACCCTGCAGGCCTTGCGCGAACTCGAGCAAGCATTCCGCGTGCTCGAAAAGTTTCGCGGACGACGCAAGGTCACGGTTTTTGGTTCGGCCCGAACACCGATCGAGCATCCTCTGTATGCAATGGCCCGAGAACTCGGCGCTGCACTGGCGCGCTCCGACCTGATGGTCATCACCGGGGCCGGAGGCGGCATCATGGCTGCGGCCCACGAAGGTGCCGGCCGCGAACACAGCCTAGGGTTCAATATCACTCTACCGTTCGAGCAACACGCCAATCCGACCGTCAATGGCACCAGCAACCTGCTGCCCTTCCACTTCTTCTTCACCCGTAAGCTGTTCTTCGTGAAGGAAGCCGACGCATTGGTTCTGTGCCCCGGCGGCTTTGGCACGCTGGATGAAGCGCTGGAAGTTCTGACACTGATTCAAACAGGGAAAAGTCCGCTGGTACCGGTGGTGCTGCTGGATTCACCTGGCGGTAATTTCTGGCAAAGCGCGCTGGATTTCATTCGCAATCAACTGGAAGAAAACCGCTACATCCTGCCGACCGACATGAAGCTTGTCAGCCTGGTTTACAGCGCCGAAGAGGCGGTTGAGCAGATCAATCAGTTCTACAGCAACTTTCACTCGAGCCGCTGGCTCAAGCATCAATTCGTGATCCGGATGAACCATAAGCTAAGCGACGATGCGCTTGAGCAGATGCAGGAGAGTTTTGCCGACCTGTGCCTGAGCGATCACTTTCATCAGCATGCCTACGACGGTGAAGAACACGACGAGCAGCAGTTCAGTCATTTGGCGCGTTTGGCCTTCACCTTTAACGCCCGTAATCATGGACGCCTGCGCGAATTGGTGGACTTTATCAATCTGCCCGAGAACTGGGCGACGGCCCAACCCATTGCCCACCAGCTTTCGCGGGATCCGATACACGTTTCGTGAAGCAGAAAAAAACGGCCCGCTATTCAAATAGCGGGCCGTTTTTGATTAATCATCCATCCCTCGACCACTGAACAAGCGGCTGATCATTTCCATGGAATAACCCCGATAACTCAGAAAGCGGCCTTGCTTGGCGCGTTCCCGTGCGTCTATGGGTAGATGCCCGGAGAACTTGCGTCGCCAGGTATCCTCCAGTTGCTCCTGCCAGTTGATACTGCTCTCGCGAATAGCGAGTTCGATATCTGCACGCTGCAGACCGCGCTGACTTAACTCTTCGCGAATACGCAAAGGGCCGTGGCCGGAGCGCGCCCGATAGGAAACAAAGCTTTCGAGGTAACGGGATTCGGACAGCAAACCCTCTTCCGTCAACCGGTCGAGTGCTGCGTCGATCATCTCGGGGAGTGCACCGCGCTGACGCAGTTTACGCGTCAGTTCGACTCGACCGTGCTCGCGTCGCGCGAGCAGGTCCATTGCGGTCCGCCGCACTGCGACGGGTGTATCGAGTACGGCGGTCATCGGATCAATCAGACATCCACATCAACCAGATCATCTGCTTTGACTCGGTCTGCCGAGGCTTTAACGTCCGGCGCAGGTGTCAGAAGCTTGTCGCGCAACTGCTTCTCAAGCTTGGTGGCGATTTCCGGATTGTCTGCCAGGAACTTGGCCGAATTGGCCTTGCCCTGACCGATCTTGGTGCCTTCATAGGCATACCAGGCACCGGACTTCTCGACGAAACCATGCAGAACCCCAAGGTCGATCATCTCGCCATTGAGGTAGATGCCCTTGCCATAAAGAATCTGGAATTCTGCCTGACGGAACGGCGAAGCGACCTTGTTCTTTACAACCTTGACGCGGGTTTCGCTACCGACAACTTCGTCACCTTCTTTCACCGCGCCAGTACGGCGAATATCCAGACGAACCGATGCATAGAACTTCAGCGCGTTACCACCGGTGGTGGTTTCAGGGCTGCCAAACATCACGCCGATTTTCATACGGATCTGGTTGATGAAAATAACCAGGCAGTTGGCGTTCTTGATGTTACCGGTGATTTTACGCAGCGCCTGAGACATCAGACGAGCCTGCAGGCCCACGTGCATGTCACCCATTTCGCCTTCGATTTCAGCCTTTGGCACCAGCGCTGCTACGGAGTCGACAATGATCACGTCAACCGCGTTGGAACGCACCAGCATGTCGGTGATTTCCAAGGCTTGCTCGCCAGTGTCGGGCTGAGAAACCAGCAAGTCATCAACGTTGACGCCAAGCTTGAGAGCGTATTCCGGGTCGAGGGCGTGTTCAGCATCGACGAATGCGCAGGTCGCGCCGGCTTTTTGAGCCTGGGCAATCACGGACAATGTCAGTGTGGTTTTACCGGAGGATTCTGGACCGTAGATTTCAACGATACGGCCTTTTGGGAGGCCGCCAATGCCCAGCGCAATGTCCAGACCCAGAGAGCCAGTAGAAATGGATGGGATCGCCTGACGGTCCTGATCGCCCATACGCATTACGGCACCCTTGCCGAATTGACGTTCGATCTGACCCAGGGCCGCAGCCAAGGCTTTCTTCTTGTTGTCGTCCATTAAAGTCCTCACGTAATCAATAAGGCCTGACGGCCAACACCTGTATAAGTAGACAGTATTATTCCACAGCACTTCAAGATCGCCTACCCCTGATTTGAGATTTCTCCCGCCGCGTGCCGCAGCAGCCCCTCTAGCGCGGCCTTCACCGTTTGTCGGCGAACTTCGTCACGGTTACCGGGGAAATGCTGAACCTCGCTGAATACCCGCTCGCCCACGCCCCAGGCCAGCCATACGGTGCCCACCGGTTTGTTCGGCGAGCCTCCATCCGGGCCGGCGACACCGCTGACGGCAACGGCGAAATGTGCACGGCTTTTCTCCTGGGCGCCTCGAACCATGGCCTCTACCACCTCGCAACTGACCGCTCCCACCGTCGCAAACAATTCGGGCGGGACCTGCAATTGCTCGGTTTTCTGCCGATTGGAATAGGTGACATAGCCAGCCTCAAACCACGCCGAGCTCCCCGGGATGCGGGTAATCGCCTCCGAGATTCCGCCCCCGGTACAGGACTCCGCTGCGGTGACATGAGCATTGAGAACCTGCAGGCGTCTGCCAAGTTCAGCGGCGAGCTGAGTGATTTCTTTCACGGTCATCTCCAGAGCGTGCGGAATGCGATCTACCGTACACGAGCAAATCGCGCTTGCAAGGCACAGGGTCGATCAAAATGTTAGCGGGAAAACGCAGAGTGCACGAAGCGCAGAAACCGGGAATTCTGACCGACCAGCCGCATCATCACGTCTTACTTCAGCCAAGCCTTTGCGCTTGGCAGGCTTTGATGCCTGCGTCACTTCGACTGCCCATGGTAACCTTGCGCCCATCGCGGAAAAGCCGGGCCAACGTCCCTCCTTTGCCCTACACCTTTCAACGAATTGCCTGATACCCGATGAATAAAGCACTCTCCTCCGACCTGTCCTCTCACACGCCAATGATGCAGCAATATTGGCGCCTGAAGAACCAGCACCCCGACCAGCTCATGTTCTATCGCATGGGCGACTTCTACGAGATCTTCTACGAAGATGCGAAGAAAGCCGCCAAGTTGCTCGACATCACCCTGACCGCCCGTGGGCAATCTGCCGGTCAGGCGATTCCGATGTGTGGGATTCCTTACCACGCAGCGGAAGGTTATCTGGCGAAACTGGTCAAGCTCGGCGAGTCGGTGGTGATCTGCGAACAGGTCGGCGATCCGGCGACCAGTAAGGGGCCGGTCGATCGTCAGGTGGTACGGATCATCACCCCGGGTACGGTCAGTGACGAGGCATTGCTCGACGAACGCCGCGACAACCTGATTGCGGCGGTCCTGGGTGATGAGCGCCTGTTCGGTCTTGCGGTGCTGGACATCACCAGTGGCAACTTCACGGTGCTGGAGATCAAGGGCTGGGAAAACCTGCTGGCGGAACTGGAGCGGGTCAATCCGGTGGAGCTCATGATCCCGGATGACTGGCCAAAAGATCTTCCCGCGGAGAAACGCCGTGGGGTTCGGCGTCGTGCGCCGTGGGATTTCGAGCGCGACTCGGCATTGAAAAGTCTCTGCCAGCAATTCTCGACTCAGGACCTCAAAGGTTTCGGCTGCGAGAATCTGACGCTGGCCATCGGTGCAGCCGGTTGCCTGCTCAGTTACGCCAAGGAAACCCAGCGCACCGCCCTGCCGCATTTGCGCAGTCTGCGCCATGAGCGCCTGGACGACACCGTAGTTCTGGACGGTGCGAGTCGTCGCAACCTGGAGCTGGACACCAACCTCGCCGGTGGCCGCGACAACACCTTGCAATCGGTGGTCGATCGCTGCCAGACCGCCATGGGCAGCCGCTTGTTGACGCGCTGGCTGAACCGGCCACTGCGGGATCTGACGGTGCTGCTGGCACGACAGACGTCGATCACCTGCCTGCTCGACCGCTATCGGTTCGAAAAACTGCAACCGCAGCTCAAGGAAATCGGCGACATCGAGCGGATTCTGGCGCGGATTGGTCTGCGCAATGCCCGCCCCCGTGACCTGGCAAGGCTACGCGATGCCCTGGGCGCACTGCCCGAGTTGCAACAGGCAATGACCGAGCTGGAAGCGCCGCACATCATTCAACTGGCAGCGACCACCAGCACCTATCCGGAACTGGCAGCACTGCTGGCAAAAGCCATCATCGACAACCCGCCAGCGGTGATCCGCGATGGCGGCGTGTTGAAAACCGGTTACGACAGCGAACTCGATGATCTGCAATCGTTGAGCGAAAACGCCGGGCAATTCCTCATCGACCTGGAAGCGCGCGAGAAGGCACGCACCGGCCTGTCGCATTTGAAAGTCGGTTACAACCGCATTCACGGTTACTTCATCGAGCTACCGAGCAAACAGGCCGAATCGGCGCCGGCCGATTACATCCGTCGGCAAACGCTTAAAGGTGCCGAGCGTTTCATTACGCCGGAGCTGAAAGCGTTCGAAGACAAGGCCCTGTCGGCGAAAAGCCGGGCACTGGCCCGCGAAAAAATGCTCTATGAGGCGCTCCTCGAAGACCTGATCGCCCAGTTGCCTCCGCTACAGGACACCGCGGCTGCACTTGCCGAACTGGATGTTTTGAGTAACCTCGCCGAGCGCGCACTGAACCTCGACCTGAACTGCCCACGCTTTGTCGATGAACCGTGCATGCGCATCAGCCAGGGTCGCCACCCGGTGGTCGAGCAAGTGCTGACCACACCGTTCGTGGCTAATGATCTGAGCCTCGACGACAACACCCGAATGCTGATCATTACCGGACCTAACATGGGCGGTAAATCCACCTATATGCGGCAGACCGCGTTGATCGTGCTGCTCGCGCACATCGGCAGCTTCGTGCCGGCGGCGAGTTGCGAACTGTCGCTGGTCGACCGGATTTTCACCCGGATCGGCTCCAGTGACGATCTGGCGGGCGGGCGCTCGACGTTCATGGTCGAGATGAGCGAAACCGCGAACATCCTGCACAATGCTACCGAGCGCAGTCTGGTGTTGATGGACGAGGTCGGGCGCGGTACCAGCACATTCGACGGTCTGTCCCTGGCATGGGCAGCGGCGGAGCGGCTGGCGCATCTACGCGCCTATACGTTGTTCGCCACCCATTATTTCGAGCTGACGGTATTGCCGGAAGCCCAGCCGTTGGTGGCCAACGTGCACCTCAACGCTACGGAGCACAACGAGCGCATTGTCTTCCTTCACCACGTATTGCCGGGACCGGCCAGCCAGAGTTATGGCTTGGCGGTTGCGCAACTGGCCGGCGTACCCAGCGAAGTGATCGTGCGTGCCCGAGAGCACCTCGGTCGGCTGGAAGCTACGGCGCTGCCACATGACGTGCCAAAGCCAGTCAAAGGCAAACCGGCCGCGCCGCAGCAGAGCGACATGTTTGCCAGCCTGCCCCATCCGGTGCTGGATGACCTGGCCAGACTCGACCTGGATGACATGACGCCGCGCCGCGCGCTGGAAATGCTCTATACACTGAAGACACGGATCTAACGCACTTGCCTGCAAGCTGTTAGAATCTCGCGCGGTTTGGGATGCTGCAAGCTACAGCCTGGCTTGCAGACTATCGCTCCCAAACCCGGCGACCCCAACGTGAAGGGGCTCCGCTGCAGCCGCCTGAGGAGAGAATTAGAAATGACCTTCGTCGTCACCGACAACTGCATCAAGTGCAAGTACACCGACTGCGTAGAAGTCTGTCCGGTGGACTGCTTTTACGAAGGCCCGAACTTCCTGGTGATTCACCCGGATGAGTGCATCGACTGCGCACTGTGCGAACCGGAATGCCCTGCCGTGGCTATCTTCTCGGAAGATGAAGTGCCTGCCGGTATGGAGAATTTCATTCAGTTGAACGTCGAGCTGGCTGAAATCTGGCCGAACATTACTGAACGTAAAGACCCGTTGCCTGAGTCCGCCGCCTGGGACGGTAAACCCGGCAAGCTCGAGCACCTCGAACGCTGATCTTCCCCGCGTTCCAAAAAGGCCCCTTGCGGGCCTTTTTACTTTTCTGCAGACAAAAAAAGGGGCGGTTTGACCCGCCCACATTTTTCCCTATCCCTGTGTTCCTTTTCATCCTCCTGATGAATCGCTTCCTGCCATGTCCTTATCCCTCATCCCTGAAGGTTGTGTCTGTCCGTCGACACACCCCGGATACTAGTGGGTTTTCAGGCAAGAGCAATCGATCACGAAGACTGCAGCAGGCAGTCCATGAAATCGGGTCCGCACGAAAATATAGAGTGTAATCAGAAGGTTGAACTAATTCGCCGAGGGTAAATAGCAGTGCTCCGATGTGGAGAAATAGCGAACACTTACACAAGAGTAGGCTGAGGCTTACATCTTCAGACTCCAAATGACAAAGTTCACTCGGTGCTATTTCCGGCAACAAAAAGCCCCGAACCAGTCGGGGCTTTTTGTTGTTTGGCGCGTGTTCTTACTGGAACAATGACTCGCTCGACAGGCCATTCTTCTCGAGAATTTCCCGAAGACGTTTAAGCCCCTCAACCTGGATCTGTCTGACCCGCTCACGGGTCAGGCCGATTTCCAGGCCCACATCCTCAAGCGTGCTGCTCTCGTGCCCGCGCAGGCCGAAGCGGCGCACCACCACCTCGCGTTGCTTGTCGGTCAGCTCCGAAAGCCATTGATCGATGCTCTGCGACAGGTCGTCGTCCTGCAGCAGCTCACATGGATCGGTCGGACGATCATCAGTGAGGGTGTCCAGCAGGGTTTTATCCGAATCCGGCCCCAGCGAGACGTCGACTGAAGAAACCCGCTCATTCAGGCCGAGCATGCGCTTGACCTCGGCTACCGGTTTTTCCAGCAGGTTGGCGATTTCTTCCGGTGAAGGTTCGTGATCCAGCTTCTGTGTGAGCTCGCGCGCGGCGCGCAGGTACACGTTGAGCTCCTTGACCACATGGATCGGCAACCGGATCGTCCGGGTCTGATTCATGATCGCGCGCTCGATGGTCTGACGAATCCACCATGTCGCGTAAGTCGAGAAACGGAACCCACGTTCAGGATCGAATTTTTCCACCGCCCGAATCAGTCCGAGGTTCCCTTCCTCGATCAGATCCAGCAGCGACAGTCCGCGATTGACATAGCGCCTGGCGATTTTCACCACCAGCCGCAGGTTGCTTTCAATCATGCGTTTGCGCCCGGCCGGATCACCACTTTGCGACAAACGCGCAAAGTGAACTTCTTCTTCGGGGGACAGCAGCGGGGAAAAGCCGATTTCATTGAGATACAACTGCGTAGCGTCGAGCGCACGTGTGTAATCAATGTATTTGTGTTGTTTCAACGACGTGGAGTTTTTGGATTTGGCGCGAACGGAAGGTGGAGCAGCCCCTTCATCATTCGACATCGAATCCGTACCGATACCGGTCTCCATCAGGAGAACCTCATCGTCGATGTCAAACTCCGGCACTTCTTTACTGAGAGCCATTGTTATAGTCCTTTGGTGAGTTCGACCTCAAGCTCAAGCGACGCCTTTATCCTTGGCAACGCTGGAGCCTGTCCCCTCTACGCGACGGAACAGGCTGGAAAGCAATCAACGACGCGGCAGGAATTGCAGCGGATCTACAGGTTTACCTTGTCGGCGAATCTCAAAATGCAGTTTCACCCGGTCTGTACCCGTTGACCCCATTTCGGCAATTGTTTGCCCGACCTTGACCTGCTGCCCCTCCCGAACCAACAGCCTGCGGTTATGTCCGTAGGCACTGACGTAGGTATCGCTGTGTTTGATGATGACTAACTCGCCGTAGCCCCTTAAGCCACTCCCGGCGTATACCACCGTCCCATCAGACGCAGCTAAAACAGGCTGTCCCAAATCTCCGGCGATATCAATTCCTTTATTCAAACTGCCGTTTGAAGAGAATTTTCCAATAAGAATGCCATTAGAAGGCCATCCCCAGCCGGTCGGGGCTGGCCCGGCGGGAGGCATCGGTGCGGTAGAGGATTTGTTTGCGACGGACGGTACAACCACCGTGGTGGCTCCGCTCGCACCCGATGCCGGGCGACGAAATACGGTGGTTTTACTCGAAGATGAAGGCGTTGAAGTCGTTGAACTGGTCACTGTAGTCGGCGTTGAACCGGTGCGCCCGTCGAAGCGAATCGTCTGACCCGGACGGATGGTGTAAGGCGCCGGGATATTGTTTCTTGCCGCCAGGGCTTTGTAGTCCCAGCCGTAACGGAAAGCAATTGAGAACAGGGTGTCTTTTGGTCGAACCACGTATTGCCCCGTGGTGACTGCCGGGCGCTGGGCCGCGGCCTTGTTGCGGTCAACAACGCGCACATCGCTGGATTTGTTGCTGGAACAACCAACCAGCAAGGCGCTCAAGACAAGGCCAGTCACCAGGCGCTGAAAGCTCGTTGTACCCATTCGCTGCGCAATGACTGTGAGACTCACCCGCCGCTCCCTTTGTGGTGGCTAAAATTGGCTTGCCGAAATTCGGCATGAAGTGTCGCAAGTATAACGGGCCGTGCAGCCTCTACTTTTAATCGAGCAGGGCGCAGGTTTGCGCCAGCGATACAATCCGTTTAACTGCCTGACGTCGCTGTAAGACAAAGCTGATCGATGAGAATTCAGCGCGTTGCAACAAAAGCTCAGGCCAGAGGCCCATTCAGTAAAGGGACGAATCGCACGGAGCCAAGTACGCGCCTGGAAAAACCGTGCTCTTCACGAATGATCAGCATCAGTTGCTGGACCTCCCCTGACCCGACCGGGATCACCAGGCGCCCGCCTGGCGCCAGTTGATCGAGTAATGCCTGCGGCACGTCGGTCGCTACTGCGGTCACGATGATGCCGTTATAAGGCGCCAGCGCCGGCCACCCTTCCCAGCCATCTCCCCAGCGAAACACCACGTTGCGCAGGTTCAGATCGATCAGCCGTTCCTTGGCCCGGTCCTGCAAGACCTTGATGCGCTCTACCGAAAACACCCGCTCCACCAGTTGCGAAAGGATTGCGGTCTGATAACCGGAACCGGTGCCAATTTCCATCACTTTGTCCAGCGGTCCCGCCTCCAGTAGCAGCTCGCTCATGCGGGCCACCATGTAAGGCTGGGAAATCGTCTGGTTATTGCCGATCGGCAAAGCCGTATCTTCGTAGGCGCGATGCGCAAGCGCCTCGTCGACGAACAGATGACGCGGCGTCCGGCGGATCACTTCCAATACCTTGGCGTTGGAAATGCCTTCCTCGTACAACCGCTGGATCAGTCGTTCACGGGTTCTTTGAGAAGTCATCCCGATGCCGCGATGCAGCATGTGGTCTTGTTCACGGGCCATTATCGAAGTCCCTCCAGCCAGCCATCGAGACTTCTGAAAGCATCATTGAAGGTGCGGTCCAGCTGCAATGCCGTGATTGACACATAACCCTGCATCACAGCATGGAAATCGGTGCCCGGGCCGCCGTCTTCGGCATCACCGGCAGCTGCGATCCAGTAACCGGATTTGCCCCGAGGGTCGACCACCTTCATCGGTGCCGCCGCACGGGCGCGGTGCCCCAGGCGGGTCAGCTGAATACCGCGGATATGGTCAAGCGGCAAATTGGGAATGTTCACGTTCAGCACCGTGCGCGGTGGCAGATCGAGGGCGGCGTGAGCCTCCACCAGTTTGCGCGCAAAATGGGCGGCCGTGGAGAGGTTGTCGACCTGCCGTGAGACCAGCGAAAAAGCAAACGAGGGCCGCTCGAGAAAACGCCCTTCGAGCGCCGCTGCCACCGTACCGGAATACAGCACGTCGTCGCCCAGATTGGCGCCCAGGTTGATCCCGGAAACCACCATGTCCGGCACCACTTCCAGCAAGCCGTTAAGCCCCAGGTGCACGCAATCGGTTGGCGTGCCATTGAGGCTGATGAAACCGTTGGCAAGAGTTTGCGGGTGCAACGGACGGTCAAGCGTCAGCGAGCTGCTGGCGCCACTTTTGTCCTGGTCAGGGGCGATAACCACGCACTCGGTGTAATCCGCCAGCGCAGCATGAAGCGCGGCGAGACCGGGTGCGGCTACCCCATCGTCGTTCGAAATCAGAATACGCATGGGCTGTCCGTCTGCCCCACCGGCACCAGATCGACAAGTTCGCGCACCAGTACGGTGGCAAAGCATCCGGCCGGCAGGACGAATTCCAGTTGCAGAATGTCAGGCTCGGGATAATGCCACGTCAACCCGGCAATGGGCAGTCGCAGGATGCGACGTTCGTGGCTCATACCGGCGTTAATCAACCAGTCGCGCAAGTCTGCTTCGCGCGCGGCGATTGCCTGCTCCAGTACATGGACAGCGCCCGTGGTCGGCGAGTCACCTTCGCCCCACTGCGGTCCGGTCGGGTGCAGGTCGAGAATCGCCAGGCGCGGATCGCTGCACTCGGCTTCGCCGGCCGGGAAAAAGCTGCGACTGTCAGTGAAAGCCAGCAGGTCACCCACTTGCGCACGCTGCCAGGTGCCATCGGCAACCCGCGCCGCCAATACCTGGTTGAACAGGAAACTGCGCGCCGTGGACAGCAGCCGCGAGCGCACATTGCGCTGCTCCGGCAACGCCTTGCGCGCCGCCCACCCGCGGGCATCGACGACGTTCCCGCCGTCAAAGCCAAAACGTTGAGCGCCGAAATAATTCGGAATACCTTGTTTAGCGATCAGTTGCAGGCGTTCTTCGATTGCGGCCGTATCGCCCGAAAATTGTGTCAGCCGCAGGGTGAAACCGTTCGCCGAATGAGCCCCGCGCTGCAGCTTGCGTCTGTGCCGACCGGTCTTGAGGATTTTCAGCGTTTCGTTTTCCGCCGCCGACAGATCGGGATCCGCCTTGCCTGGCAGTTGCACACTGAACCACTGCCGCGTGAGTGCCTGGCGATCCTTCAGCCCGGCGTAGCTGACCGTGCGCAGCGGCACGCCCGCCGCCTTGGCTATCCGCCGGGCCGCTTCCTCAGTATTAAGCCCGCGTTTTTCCACCCAGATCCACAGGTGCTCGCCATCACCACTGAGGGGAATATCGAGTACTTCGTCGACCTGAAAATCCTCTGCGGTCGCTTTTAATACCGCAGTGCCGAGTGCCTCACCGTATGCGCGCGGGCCAAGCAGTTGCGCCTCATTCATGCGCGCAGCAACAAGGCAACGGAGTGCACCGCAATGCCTTCTTCGCGCCCGACAAAACCAAGCTTTTCGGTGGTGGTAGCTTTCACGTTCACTTGATCCAACTCAACTTGAAGATCCGCGGCAATCAGAGCGCGCATCGATTCGATATGCGGGGCCATTTTTGGCGCCTGGGCAACGATGGTGTTATCGACGTTGCCGATTATCCAGCCTTTGCCGTGGATCAGCGCGACAACATGGCGTAACAGCACGCGGCTGTCTGCCCCCTTGAATGTCGGGTCGGTGTCCGGGAAGTGTTTGCCGATATCACCCAGCGCGGCCGCGCCAAGCAAGGCATCGCTCAAGGCGTGCAGCAGGACGTCACCGTCGGAGTGAGCGAGCAGCCCGAAGCCGTGTGCGATACGCACGCCGCCCAGAGTAATGAAATCGCCTTCAGCGAAACGGTGCACATCATAGCCGTGGCCAATACGCATAAAAAAACGCCCCGATTTTTGTCAGGGCGTGATTCTACCTGCATTAGAGGCCTAGGGCGCGTCCGTGATGCTGCAAGTGTTCGTCAATGAAACTGGCGATGAAGAAATAGCTGTGGTCGTAGCCGGGTTGCAGGCGCAACGTCAGCGGATGGCCGGCCTGTTTCGCGGCTTGCTGCAAGGCTTCGGGCTTGAGCTGGGTAGCGAGGAAGTCATCGCGATCACCTTGATCGACCAGCAGCGGCAACTTCTCCTCTGCCTCGGCGATCAACGCGCAGGCATCCCATTCACGCCACTTCGAGCGGTCTTCACCCAGGTAACGGGAAAAGGCCTTCTGACCCCAAGGGCAATCCATCGGATTGTTGATCGGCGAGAATGCCGACACCGACTGATAACGGCCCGGATTGCGCAATGCACAGACAAGCGCGCCATGGCCGCCCATGGAATGGCCGCTGATGCCACGTTTGTCGGACGCAGGGAAATGGGCTTCGACCAAGGCCGGCAATTCCTGCACCACATAGTCATGCATGCGATAGTGCCGCGACCACGGTTCCTGCGTGGCATTCAGATAGAAACCAGCGCCGAGGCCGAAGTCCCAGGCGTCCTCCGGATCATCCGGCACATCAGGCCCGCGCGGGCTGGTGTCCGGCGCAACGATAATCAACCCGAGCTCGGCGGCCATGCGCATCGCGCCAGCCTTGTGCATGAAGTTTTCGTCGGTGCAGGTCAGACCGGACAGCCAGTACAACACCGGCAATTTGCCGCCCTGCTCTGCTTGCGGCGGCAGGTACACGGCGAACACCATGTCGCATCCGAGCACGTCGGAACGGTGCTTGTAGCGTTTGTGCCAGCCGCCGAAGCTTTTCTGGCAGGAGATATTTTCCAGGATCATGGGCTTCCTCAGCTACAAGCCCCAAGCTTCAAGCTGCAAGAGAAGTACCGTGCCCCTTGCAGCTTGTCGCTTGCAGCTTGCAGCTTTCTCTTAGAAATGAATGACGGAACGGATGCTCTTGCCTTCGTGCATCAGATCGAATGCCCTATTGATGTCTTCCAGACCCATGGTGTGTGTGATGAAGGTATCGAGCGGGATTTCACCACTTTCGGCCATGTCGACGTAGCTTGGCAGCTCGGTACGACCGCGCACCCCGCCGAACGCCGAACCACGCCAGACGCGACCGGTGACCAACTGGAATGGGCGGGTGGCAATTTCCTGACCGGCACCGGCGACGCCGATGATTACCGATTCGCCCCAACCTTTGTGGCAGCACTCGAGTGCGGCCCGCATCAGCTGGACGTTGCCAATGCATTCAAAGGAAAAGTCGACGCCGCCATCGGTCATGTCGACGATCACTTCCTGGATCGGGCGATCGAAGTCTTTCGGGTTGACACAGTCGGTTGCACCCAATTGCTTGGCAATCTCGAATTTCGCCGGATTGATGTCCACGGCGATGATCCGTCCAGCCTTGGCTTTGACTGCACCGATGACTGCCGACAGACCGATACCGCCGAGGCCGAAAATGGCCACGGTATCACCCGGTTTCACCTTGGCGGTATTCAGCACTGCGCCGATACCGGTAGTGACACCGCAGCCCAGCAGGCAGACTTTTTCCAGTGGCGCCTCTTTCTGAATTCTGGCCACGGAAATTTCCGGCAGCACGGTGTATTCGGAGAAAGTCGAAGTACCCATGTAGTGGAAGATCGGCTGCCCCTTGTAGGAAAAGCGCGAAGTGCCGTCTGGCATCAGGCCTTTACCCTGGGTCGAACGAATCGCCTGGCAGAGGTTGGTCTTGCCCGACAGGCAGAACTTGCACTGGCGGCATTCCGGGGTGTAAAGCGGGATAACGTGATCGCCGACGGCAACCGAGGTCACACCTTCACCGATCGCCTCAACCACCGCGCCACCTTCGTGACCGAGAATCGACGGGAAGATGCCTTCCGGATCCGCGCCCGACAGCGTGTAGGCATCGGTATGGCAGACACCGGAGGCGATCACACGCAACAACACTTCACCGGCCTTGGGCATGGCGACATCGACTTCAACGATCTCGAGCGGTTTTTTAGCCTCGAAGGCAACGGCAGCGCGCGACTTGATCATGGGTATCTCCAGTGGATATAAACAAGACAGTGAGTGTAATACAGCGCTTAACGATGAATAATCCGGAGGAAAGCAAAACATTATTGCTGCACAGGGATAATCACTTATGTCAGAGAACCGCTGGGAAGGCATCGACGAGTTCGTCGCCGTGGCTGAATGCAGCCAGTTCACCGCAGCCGCAGACCGACTTGGTGTTTCTTCCTCGCACATCAGTCGTCAGATCGTACGCCTCGAAGAGCGTCTTCAGACACGATTGCTCTATCGGAGCACCCGGCGGGTCACGCTCACGGAAGCAGGGCAAACATTTCTGCAGCACTGTCAGCGTTTACAGGATGGTCGTGAAGAAGCATTGCGCGCAGTGGGTGACCTGACGAGCGAACCGAAAGGCATGCTGCGCATGACCTGTGCCGTGGCGTATGGCGAACGCTTTATCGTGCCGTTGGTGACGCGTTTCATGGGGCTTTACCCGCAGCTTCGCATTGATATCGAACTGAGCAATCGTCAGCTGGATCTGGTGCACGAAGGCCTGGACCTGGCGATTCGCTTAGGCCGCTTGCAGGACTCAAGACTGGTCGCGACACGCCTGGCACCACGACGGATGTACCTGTGCGCGTCACCGTCCTACGTTGAGCGGTACGGTCGGCCACACAGTCTGTCGGAATTGAGCCAGCACAATTGCCTGATCGGCAGCACGGATGTTTGGCAGCTGGAACAGAACGGCAAGGAATTTTCCCAACGGGTGCAGGGAAACTGGCGGTGCAACAGTGGGCAAGCGGTACTGGATGCGGCGTTGCAAGGCGTCGGATTGTGTCAGCTGCCGGATTATTACGTGCTGGGACATCTGAAAAGCGGGGAACTGATTTCTTTGCTGGAGGCGCATCAGCCGCCCAACACGGCGGTATGGGCGTTGTATCCGCAACAACGGCATTTGTCACCGAAGGTGAGAAAGTTGGTGGATTATTTGAAGGAAGGGTTGGCGTCCAGGCCGGAGTACAGGGTTTGAGGTTTGAAGATCAAAAGATCGCAGCCTCGTTGCACTCGACAGCTCCTACAGGTGCCTTACGGTGCAAACCGACAAGGTAGGAGCTGTCGAGTGCAACGAGGCTGCGATCTTTAGCGGCGATTAGCCCAACGCAGACGCAGCCATTCAAGATCCTCAGGCCGAGTGACCTTGAGGTTATCTGATCGCCCCTCGATCAGACGTGGCGCCAGCCCTGCCCACTCCATAGCGGAAGCCTCATCGGTGATGACTGCGTCACCCACCAGGCTATCGGCCAAGGCCCGATGCAAGGCGCCGAGGCGAAACATCTGCGGCGTATAAGCTTGCCAGATCACGCTGCGATCCACGGTTTCGAGTACGCGACCGTGCTTGTCGACTCGTTTAAGCGTATCGCGAGCCGGAACGGCCAGCAGTCCACCGACCGTGTCGTCCGCCAACTCACTCAGCAACTTGTCCAGATCATCACGGCTCAGATTGGGCCGCGCAGCATCGTGCACCAATACCCAATCTTCATCGTCCGCACCCAGCGCATGCAGATGCAGCAAGGCATTGAGCACCGACCCGGAACGCTCCTCACCGCCGTCAACGCGTTGAATACGCGAATCGCCGGCGCACGCCAGATTCGGCCAGTAAGGATCATCAACCGCAAGACTGACCACCAAACCCTTCAGGGCAGGATGATCAAGGAAACAGCCGAGGCTGTGTTCAAGAATAGTGCGTCCGCCCAGTTGCAAGTACTGCTTGGGACGGTCTGCGGCCATCCGGGCACCGACGCCTGCGGCGGGGATCACGGCCCAAAAGGCCGGTATCGAGGAATTCATTGTGCAAGCTGGTAAAGGGTTTCACCGTCCTTGACCATACCCAACTCGTGACGAGCCCGCTCTTCCACGGTCTCCATGCCTTTTTTGAGCTCGCTGACTTCGGCCCCCATCACTCGATTGCGTTCCAGCAAACCTTCGTTCTCAGCGTGCTGATCGGCAATCTGCTGACTCAACTCCGCCACTTGCGCAAGGCTGCCATTACCGACCCAGAGGCGGTATTGCAGACCTGCCAGCAACAGGAGCAGAACGAGGAACAACCAATTGGGACTGCGCATCGAATATCAGGTATCCAGTGGAAAAAAGACAGCCATGCCAAAACTTAGCATCTGATAGCACGAAGCCTGGAAGACCCAGGCTTGTGCTGATAAGGCATCAGATTTGGCAAATCCATCGCTGTCGCGATTTTGCCGACACTATCCGCTGACTTTTAAACAGTCAACGCTTAACCGCGGAACTCGCTACGGCCGTTGTACTTGGCTTTGCCGTTCAACTGCTCTTCGATACGCAGCAGTTGGTTGTACTTGGACACGCGATCCGAGCGGCACAGAGAGCCGGTCTTGATCTGGCCAGCCGCCGTACCCACTGCCAGGTCGGCAATGGTCGAGTCTTCGGTTTCGCCGGAGCGGTGCGAGATCACGGCGGTGTAACCAGCGGCCTTGGCCATCTGGATGGCTTCCAGGGTTTCGGTCAGGGTGCCGATCTGGTTGAACTTGATCAGGATCGAGTTGGCGATCTTTTTATCGATGCCTTCTTTGAGGATCTTGGTGTTGGTTACGAACAGGTCGTCGCCCACCAGCTGGGTTTTCTCGCCGATCTTGTCCGTGAGGATTTTCCAGCCAGCCCAGTCGGACTCGTCCAGACCGTCTTCGATCGAGATGATCGGGTAACGCTCTGTCAGGCCTTTCAGGTAGTCGGCAAACCCTTCAGCCGTGAACACCTGGCCTTCGCCGGAGAGGTTGTACTTGCCGTCTTCGTAGAATTCGCTGGCGGCGCAGTCCAGTGCCAGAGTCACATCAGTACCCAGCTTGTAACCGGCGTTGGCCACGGCTTCGGAGATCACTTTCAAAGCGTCTTCGTTGGAAGCCAGGTTTGGCGCGAAACCACCTTCGTCACCTACAGCAGTGCTCAGTCCACGGGCCTTCAGTACGGCTTTGAGGTGATGAAAAATCTCGGTGCCCATGCGCAGACCTTCCGAGAAGGACTTAGCGCCAACCGGCTGCACCATGAATTCCTGGATGTCGACGTTGTTATCGGCATGCTCGCCACCGTTGATGATGTTCATCATCGGCACCGGCATCGAGTAGACACCCGGCGTACCGTTCAGGTTGGCGATGTGCGCGTACAGCGGCAGATCCTGATCCTGAGCAGCTGCCTTGGCGGCGGCGAGGGAAACGGCGAGGATGGCGTTGGCACCCAGGGTGGCTTTGTTTTCAGTGCCGTCCAGCTTGATCATCGCGTGATCGAGCGCTTTCTGGTCGCTTGGGTCAGTGCCCAACAGCAGGTCGCGGATCGGACCGTTGATGTTGGCGACCGCTTTCAGAACGCCCTTGCCCAGGTAACGGCTCTTGTCGCCATCACGCAGCTCGAGTGCTTCACGCGAGCCAGTGGAAGCACCGGACGGCGCGCAAGCACTGCCGATGATGCCGTTATCGAGAAGCACGTCCGCTTCCACGGTGGGATTGCCCCGGGAGTCGAGAACTTCACGACCTTTGATGTCGACTATTTTTGCCATTGTTGTAAACACTCCAAAGTTGACGAAGACGCTTTACCGATCGATTTATACTTTTGGATCAAATCCTGTAGGAGCCGCCTTGCTGGCGGTAGCGTGTTCAGGATCGCTATCGCCAGCAAGCCGGCTCCTACGGTGGAAATCCGCAGTTACGCGGTTTCCACGGCAGGAAAACTTTTCACCAACTCGTCCAGGGCTTTGAGCTGGGCCAGGAATGGCTCCAGTTTGTCCAGACGCAGCGCGCAAGGACCATCGCATTTGGCATTGTCCGGATCCGGGTGCGCTTCAAGGAACAGGCCGGCCAGCGACTGGCTCATGCCGGCCTTGGCCAGATCGAGGACCTGGGCGCGACGACCGCCAGCGGAATCGGCACGACCTCCGGGCATTTGCAGGGCGTGGGTCACGTCGAAAAACACCGGGTATTCGAACTGCTTCATGATGCCGAAGCCGAGCATGTCGACGACCAGGTTGTTGTAGCCAAAGCTTGAACCGCGCTCGCAGAGGATCAACTGATCGTTACCCGCTTCAACGCATTTGCTCAGGATGTGCTTCATTTCCTGAGGAGCGAGAAACTGGGCTTTCTTGATGTTGATGACCGCGCCGGTCTTGGCCATCGCGACCACGAGGTCGGTCTGGCGCGACAGGAAAGCAGGCAGCTGGATGATGTCGCAGACTTCAGCAACGACCGCAGCCTGATCCGGCTCGTGGACGTCAGTAATGATCGGCACGCCAAAGGCTTGCTTGATGTCCTGGAAAATCCGCATGCCTTCTTCCAGGCCAGGGCCACGGTAAGAGGTCACGGAGGAACGATTGGCCTTGTCGAAGCTGGCCTTGAACACGTAAGGGATGCCGAGCTTCGCGGTCACCTTGACGTACTCTTCGCAGACCTGCATCGCCATGTCGCGGCTTTCCAGCACGTTCATGCCACCGAACAGCACCATCGGCTTGTCGTTGGCAATCTCGATGTCGCCTACGCGGATGATCTTCTGCGCCATTGGAATTACGCCTTCTTCTGGTGTTGGACCAAAGCTGCTTTAACGAAACCGCTGAACAACGGGTGACCGTCGCGCGGCGTCGAAGTGAACTCAGGGTGGAACTGGCACGCGACGAACCATGGATGATCCGGCGCTTCGACCACTTCAACCAGCGCGCCATCGCCGGACCGACCGGAGATTTTCAGGCCGGCTTCCATGATCTGCGGCAGCAGGTTGTTGTTCACTTCGTAGCGATGACGGTGACGCTCGACGATCACGTCCTTGCCGTAGCAGTCGTGAACCAGCGAACCCGGCTCCAGCAGACAATCCTGCGCGCCGAGGCGCATGGTGCCGCCGAGGTCGGAGGTTTCGGTACGGGTTTCGACCGCGCCGGTGGCATCTTCCCACTCGGTAATCAGGCCCACGACCGGGTGACCGCTTGCACGATCGAACTCGGTGGAGTTGGCGTCTTTCCAGCCCATGACGTTACGAGCGAACTCGATCACGGCCACTTGCATGCCCAGGCAGATACCGAGGTACGGCACCTTGTTTTCGCGAGCGTACTGCACGGCAGTAATCTTGCCTTCCACGCCACGCAGACCGAAGCCGCCCGGCACCAGAATCGCATCGACGCCTTCCAGCAGCGCAGTGCCCTGGTTTTCGATGTCTTCGGAATCGATGTAGCGCAGGTTGACCTTGGTGCGGTTGCTGATGCCGGCGTGACTCATCGCTTCGATCAGCGACTTGTAAGCGTCCAGCAGCTCCATGTACTTGCCGACCATGGCGATGGTGACTTCGTGCTCAGGGTTGAGCTTGGCGTCCACCACGGCTTCCCACTCGGAGAGATCGGCGCCGCCGCATTGCAGGCCGAAACGCTCGACGACAAAATCGTCCAGACCCTGCGAATGCAGGATGCCCGGGATCTTGTAGATGGTGTCGGCGTCTTCCAGCGCAATCACCGCACGTTCTTCAACGTTGGTGAATTGCGCGATTTTGCGACGCGAGGAAATGTCGATCGGGTGATCAGAGCGGCACACCAGCACGTCAGGCTGCAGGCCGATGGAACGCAGTTCCTTGACCGAGTGCTGGGTTGGCTTGGTCTTGGTTTCGCCGGCGGTGGCGATGTATGGCACCAGGGTCAGGTGCATCAGCATCGCGCGCTTGGCGCCGACTTCGAAACGCAATTGACGAATCGCTTCGAGGAACGGTTGCGACTCGATGTCGCCTACCGTGCCACCGATCTCGACCATGGCCACGTCGGCATCGCCGGCGCCCTTGATGATCCGGCGCTTGATCTCGTCGGTGATGTGCGGAATGACCTGAATGGTCGCGCCCAGGTAATCACCACGGCGCTCTTTGCGCAGCACGTGCTCGTAGACACGGCCGGTGGTGAAGTTGTTGTTCTGGGTCATGGTCGTGCGGATGAACCGCTCGTAGTGACCCAGGTCCAGGTCGGTCTCGGCGCCGTCGTGGGTGACGAACACTTCACCGTGCTGGAACGGGCTCATGGTGCCCGGATCGACGTTGATGTACGGGTCCAGCTTCAGCATGGTGACCTTAAGTCCCCGCGCCTCCAGGATGGCCGCCAATGAAGCCGAGGCAATGCCTTTCCCCAATGAAGAAACAACACCGCCCGTGACGAATATGTAGCGCGTCATGAAAAACCCTAGAAGTCTGCGTTAAAGCGGTACGAGCCGCCGGGGAAAGCGAAGGAAGGCCGAAGCCCCCGATCACCTGCATTAATCACAGTGCAACCTTCGAAAAAACCGCCGCGTTGGGACAGACCGGGAAATGAAACACCGGTACGTTGCTCGCTACACATTTTTTGGAATCGCCCAGCAAAGACTGCTTGGTAATCGGCAACTGCTGCAATTCAGGCGAATCCACAGAAGTTGTATCAAGAAGGGAGCGTAGTCTACCGGAAAGCCCCTATCAGCTCAAACCTTGATCTTCGGTTGGCGGCTGCCAATGCAAATGCCAGCCATGCGGATCACTGCCATTCAAGCCCCGCAGATTGGCGACCGCCAGCAATTGCTCGCCCTGATACAGCAGCGGCAATCTGCCACGGACGAACGCGGGAACGGCACTTTCATTGAGCAGGCGCTTGAGATCGCGATGCCCACGCCCAGGCAGATACATGACTTCGCCACCTTCACGATAGCGCACCTGCAGCGGTCCATTTGGGACGCTGCCGCTGATCGTCAGCACGCCATTATCCGGCAACGTCAGAGCTTTCGCTTGCTCCAGCCATTCGTTCGATGCCAGCGGATCGCGCAACCAGGCGCCGGACAACCACCAGATTCGCCCCCCGGCCCGATGCAGTTCGCCATCGGCCAGACGCCAGATTGGCCGGGCGTCGCCCGAGGCATCACGCAGATCATCCCACCCCGACCAATGGTCGCTGTCGGGCAGGCTGGTCACTGGCGAGAGCCAGTGACTGAGCGCATTGCGCTGTCGAGCGGCGGACAATAGTGCGAGCGGCGCCAGTTCGAGGGACGGCACGCCGAGCCAAGGGAGATCACTGACGGTCTGTGCAGCGCTCAGGTCGATCAGCGCCAATTCATCGAGCAACCCTTGTGCCTCCCGCAAATGCGCCGCACTGCGAGCCATGTTGGCGGTGGCTTGCGGCCAGCGCTCGGTCAGTTCAGGAAAGATTTGATGCCTTAGGTAATTGCGCGAGAAGCGCCGATCTTCATTTGTCGGGTCTTCGATCCAGCTCAACCCGTGCTCCGCGGCGTAGGCTTCCAGCTCCGCGCGTGTGACATCCAGCAACGGACGCAGCAAATGCCCGCGGCCCAACGAGCGCTGACCCGGCATGCCTGCCATCCCACGCACCCCTGCCCCGCGCAGCAACCGGAACAACAAGGTTTCCGCCTGATCGTCCCGGTGTTGACCGGTGAGCAGTACGTCACCGGCCTGAGTTGCTGCATCGAAGGCGTCATACCGCGCATCCCGTGCTGCCCGTTCGAGGCTGGCGCCAGGCCGAACCTGCACGCGGATTACCTGCAACGGTACGCCCCATGCGTCACAGACCGACAGACAGTGTTGCGGCCACGCATCCGCCGCCGCCTGAAGACCATGGTGAACGTGGATGGCTCTGAGTTCTGGGAGGGATGTGGTTTTTGCGAGGTGTACAAGCAGATGCAACAGGACGGTGGAATCAAGGCCACCGGAGAACGCGACGCGCCAGGTTTTGACGTTGCGCCATAGCTTCAGACTCATCAAAAGCCGGGAAGGCAAATCAATCGTGGCCCGATCCATATCTTTCCCTTTGCACAAATCAAATGTGGGAGCGGGCTTGCTCGCGATTGCAGTCACACACTCAACCGATCAGTTGAATGTTGAACCGCCATCGCGAGCAGGCTCGCTCCCACATTGAAGCCGAGGTCAGATCAGAGACCGTAGCTCATCAGGCGCTCGTAACGACGGGTCAACAGCGCTTCGGTATCGAATTCCTTGAGCATCGCCAATTGCGAACTCAATTCCGCGCGGATCGAAGCGGCGGCAACGGCCGGATTGCGATGAGCGCCGCCCAGTGGTTCGCCGATCACCTTGTCAACGATACCCAGGCCTTTCAGGCGCTCGGCGGTGATGCCCATGGCTTCAGCGGCATCCGGCGCTTTCTCGGCGGTCTTCCACAGAATCGAGGCACAGCCTTCCGGCGAAATCACCGCGTACGTCGAGTACTGGAGCATGTTCAGCTGATCGCACACGCCAATCGCCAGTGCGCCGCCAGAACCACCCTCACCAATCACGGTGGCGATGATTGGCGTTTTCAGGCGAGCCATGACGCGCAGGTTCCAGGCGATGGCTTCGCTCTGGTTGCGTTCTTCGGCATCGATACCAGGGTAAGCGCCCGGGGTATCAATGAAGGTCAGGATCGGCATCTTGAAGCGTTCGGCCATTTCCATGAGGCGGCACGCTTTGCGGTAGCCTTCAGGACGTGGCATGCCAAAGTTGCGACGAACTTTCTCGCGTACTTCGCGGCCTTTCTGGTGACCGATGATCATCACCGGCTGGTCGTCGAGACGGGCGACGCCACCGACGATCGCAGCGTCGTCGGAGAAGTGACGGTCACCGTGCAACTCGTCGAACTCGGTGAAGATGTGTTCGATGTAGTCCAGGGTATAAGGACGTTTCGGATGACGCGCCAGACGCGCGATCTGCCAGCTGGTCAGCTTGCCGAAGATGTCTTCGGTCAGCGTGCTGCTTTTTTCCTGCAGGCGGGAGATCTCTTCGCCGATATTCAGCGAATTGTCATTACCGACCAAGCGCAACTCTTCGATCTTGGCTTGCAGGTCGGCGATCGGCTGTTCGAAATCTAGAAAATTCGGGTTCATAGGCGTCCGTCTAGGGTCGACGTCCAAGAGAGCTTGGGCCGGCCGGTTGTCTATTCGCGCCCTACCTTAAGGGACAGGCGCGTTCAGGTCGAGATTAAAAAATGTGGTCGAGATCAGCTTCCGCTCTTCATGGCAAAGAATGAAGCCTGACCGTCAACGGTATTGGAGGAAGACGTTGTCTCGCCCGAACTGGTCACGCAGGGCTTGAATCAACGCATCCGCCGGGTCGATCCGCCAGGTCTCGCCGAACTGCAGCAAGGCTTTCGCATCGGGGCTCGTGTACTCCATGGTAATCGGGCACGCGCCGCGGTGGCGTTTGAACAACTCACCCAGCCAGCGTAGCTGATCGCCCTTGAGGTCTTTGGTCTGCAATTTCAGACGCAGGCTCTCGGCAAGATTGGTGCGCGCATCTTCCATGCTCATGACGCGCTTGACCCGCAAGCGCAAACCGCCGGAAAAATCGTCGTTGCTGACCTCGCCTTCGACCACCACCATCGCGTCGGTCTGCAGCAGCGACTGCGCCGAATGGAACGCCTCGGCGAACAGCGAAGCTTCGATGCGGCCGGAGCGATCGTCCAGGGTGATGAACCCCATCTTGTCGCCCTTTTTATTCTTCATCACCCGCAGCGCGATGATCATGCCGGCGACGGTCTGTGTATCGCGAGCGGGCTTGAGATCAATGATGCGCTGACGGGCAAAGCGGCGAATTTCGCCTTCGTATTCGTCAATCGGGTGCCCGGTCAGGTACAGACCCAGCGTGTCTTTCTCGCCTTTCAGGCGTTCCTTGAGCGTCAGCTCTTTCGCCTTGCGGTGGTTGGCGTAGACGTCCGCGTCTTCCTCGACGAACAGTCCGCCAAACAGGTCGGCATGCCCACTGTCGTGGGTGCGCGCGGTTTGCTCGGCGGCCTTGATCGCCCCTTCCATCGCATTGAGCAGGATCGCGCGATTCTGGTCGATACTCGCTTGATAGGCTTTCGGTTCGTCATGGAAACAAGGTCCCAGACGATCCAGAGCGCCGCTGCGGATCAAACCGTCGAGGGTGCGCTTGTTGATCCGTTTGAGGTCGACCCGCGCGCAGAAGTCGAACAGGTCCTTGAACGGTCCGTCCTGGCGCGCTTCGGTAATGGCTTCGACCGGCCCTTCACCGACACCCTTGATCGCGCCGAGGCCGTAGATGATCCGGCCTTCGTCGTTCACCGTGAACTTGAATTCGGAGGTATTCACATCCGGTGCGTCGAGACGCAGCTTCATGGTGCGAATTTCTTCGATCAAGGTCACGACCTTGTCGGTGTTGTGCATGTCCGCCGACAACACCGCCGCCATGAACGGCGCCGGGTAGTGTGTCTTCAGCCATGCAGTCTGGTACGACACCAGTCCGTAAGCGGCGGAGTGAGACTTGTTGAAGCCGTAGCCGGCGAATTTTTCCACCAGGTCGAAAATGTTACCGGCCAGGTCGGCATCAATATTATTGGTCGCGCAACCTTCAATGAACCCCCCGCGCTGCTTGGCCATTTCTTCGGGT
This sequence comes from Pseudomonas fluorescens, assembly GCF_902497625.1. GTDB lineage: Bacteria > Pseudomonadota > Gammaproteobacteria > Pseudomonadales > Pseudomonadaceae > Aquipseudomonas > Aquipseudomonas fluorescens_BQ. Next base: position 44,701 of record NZ_CABVGX010000034.1, read on the forward strand.
TTTTTCTTGCCCATGGCTCGACGCAGCATGTCCGCACCGCCAAGGGTGTAGCCGGCCATGACCTGGGCAATCTGCATCACCTGTTCCTGATACAGGATGATGCCGTAGGTCGGTGCCAATACTGGCTTGAGGCCTTCGTATTGATAGTCCGAGTGCGGGTACGCCAGTTCGGCACGCCCGTGCTTGCGATTGATAAAGTCGTCAACCATGCCCGACTGCAGCGGGCCGGGACGGAACAGTGCTACCAGTGCGATCAGGTCTTCCAGACAGTCGGGCTTGAGCTTTTTGATCAGCTCCTTCATGCCCCGGGACTCGAGCTGGAACACCGCCGTGGTTTCGGCTTTCTGCAGCAGCTGATAGGTCGGTTTGTCGTCGAGCGGAATAAAGGCGATGTCGAGCGGCGGCTCATCGACCTTGGCGCGGTCGCGGTTGATGGTTTTCAGCGCCCAGTCAATGACCGTCAGGGTGCGCAGACCGAGGAAGTCGAACTTCACCAGACCCGCGGCTTCAACGTCATCCTTGTCGAACTGGGTGACCAGGCCATCGCCGGCTTCATCGCAATAGATCGGCGAAAAGTCGGTCAGTTTGGTCGGGGCGATTACCACGCCACCGGCGTGCTTGCCGACGTTACGCACCACGCCTTCGAGCTTGCGCGCCATTTCCCAGATTTCCGCAGCTTCTTCATCGACCTTGATGAAGTCACGCAGGATTTCTTCCTGCTCGTAAGCCTTTTCCAGGGTCATGCCGACTTCGAACGGAATCATCTTCGACAGACGATCGGCCAAACCGTAAGACTTGCCCTGCACCCGCGCCACGTCACGCACCACAGCTTTGGCCGCCATGGAACCGAAGGTGATGATCTGGCTCACCGCGTTACGGCCGTATTTCTCGGCCACGTAGTCGATCACCCGGTCGCGGCCGTCCATGCAAAAGTCGACGTCGAAGTCGGGCATGGAGACCCGTTCCGGGTTGAGGAAACGTTCGAACAGCAGGTCATATTCCAGCGGATCGAGGTCGGTGATCTTCTGCACATAGGCTACCAACGAACCGGCACCCGACCCCCGGCCAGGACCAACTGGTACGCCATTGCTCTTGGCCCACTGGATAAAGTCCATCACGATCAGGAAGTAACCCGGGAAGCCCATCTGGATAATGATGTCCAGCTCGAAATTCAGTCGATCGACGTACACCTGTCGCTTGGCTTCGTAGTCTTCGGTCGTGTCCTTGGGCAGCAGGACGCTGAGGCGATCTTCCAGACCGTCGAACGACACCTTGCGGAAATACTCGTCGATGGTCATGCCATCCGGAATCGGGAAGTTAGGCAGAAAGTGCTTGCCCAACTTCACTTCGATATTGCATCGCTTGGCGATTTCGACGGTGTTCTGCAGCGCCTCGGGAATGTCGCTGAACAGCTCGGCCATTTCCTCAGCGCTCTTGAGGTATTGCTGATCGCTGTAATTCTTCGAGCGCCGCGGATCGTCGAGGGCGCGGCCTTCACCGATGCAGACGCGGGTCTCGTGCGCCTCGAAATCTTCCTGTTTGATGAAGCGCACATCGTTGGTCGCCACCAGCGGCGCGCCGATTTTATCGGCCAAGGCCACGGCAGCGTGCAGTTGTTCTTCATCATTCGGGCGGCTGGTACGCTGGATTTCCAGATAGAAGCGGTCCGGGAACACGGCCATCCATTCGCGGGCGAGGGTTTCCGCTTCGGCAGGATTGCCGCCAAGCAGGGCCTGGCCGACTTCGCCTTCCTTCGCCGCCGACAACATGATCAGGCCTTCACTGGCCTCGGCTACCCACTCGCGCTCGATGATGATCGAGCCATTGCGTTGGCCGTCGATGAAACCGCGGGATATCAGTTCGGTCAGGTTGCGATAACCCACGGCGTTCATCGCCAGCAGGCTGATCCGGCTCAGCGCATTGTCCGGGTCTTTGTTCGACAGCCACAGGTCGGCGCCGCAGATCGGTTTGATCCCCGCGCCCATCGCCGCTTTATAAAATTTGACCAGAGAACACATGTTGTTCTGGTCAGTGACCGCCACGGCAGGCATGTTCATGCCGACCAGGGTCTTGACCAGCGGCTTGATCCGCACCAGACCGTCGACCAGGGAGTATTCAGAGTGCAGGCGTAGATGAACGAATGAAGCCGGCATGGTGATCCTGTCTGTGAGCATGAAAACAACAAGGCCCGGATTGTACCGGGCCTTGGCGAAAACATCAGCCTTGCGACTAACCCTCGATCAGGATTTCCCGCGCTTCATACGCCATGCGAACAGGCGCAAACGAACGCCGGTGAATCGGGGTCGGGCCCAGCCGAGCCAATGCCTCGAGATGCGCGGGGGTCGGGTAACCCTTGTGGCCACCGATGCCGTAGCCCGGGTAAATCAGTTCGAAGGCAGCCATCTCGCGGTCGCGACTGACCTTGGCCAGAATCGACGCCGCGGCGATGGCTGGAACCTTGCCATCGCCCTGAATCACCGCCTCGGCGCGCATGGATAATTTCGGACAACGATTGCCGTCGATCATCGCCAGTTTCGGCTGAATATGCAGGCCTTCGATCGCGCGCTGCATGGCCAGCATGGTGGCGTGCAGGATATTCAGTTGATCGATTTCATCGACTTCCGCACGAGCAATGCTCCAGCTCAGCGCTTTTTCGCAAATTTCGTCATAAAGCTTTTCACGGCGGGCTTCGGTGAGCTTCTTCGAATCATTCAGGCCTAAAATAGGCCGCTTCGGATCGAGAATGACCGCCGCCGTGACCACTGCACCACAGAGCGGGCCGCGGCCGACTTCGTCGACACCGGCAACCATGTCTTCGAGCTCGGCGACCAAGGTGAAATCCAGCCCCATCTGAACGCTGTTTTTTATCATTTTGTTTCGCCAATCAACTTCAACACCGCGTCCGCCGCCTGATTGGAGGCATCCAGACGCAAGGTCCGGTGAATTTCATCGAAGCCGCGAGTCTGTTCCTCGCCGCCTTCGATCAGGGGGGACAACGTCTGTGCCAGCGCCTCGACCGTCGCATCGTCCTGCAACAATTCCGGTACCAACAGACGCTGGGCCAGCAGGTTCGGCAGCGACACGTATGGGCTCTTGACCATGCGCTTGAGAATCCAGAACGTCAGCGGCGCCAGACGATAGGCCACTACCATCGGCCGCTTGTACAACAACGCTTCAAGCGTAGCTGTTCCGGAAGCAATCAGCACCGCATCGCACGCGGCGAGCGCCAGATGCGATTTGCCATCCAGCAGGGTCAGTGGCAGATCGCGACCGGCGAGCAATTCTTCAAGCTGTTTACGACGCTCGGGACTGGCGCACGGCATGACGAACCGGACCCCGGGACGCATGGCGCGCAAACGTTGGGCGGTATCGAGGAACAGAGCACCGAGACGCCCGACTTCACCGCCGCGACTGCCGGGCATCAGGGCGACCAGCGGCCCGTCAGGCAAACCGAGTTCAGCGCGCGCGGCGGCGCGATCAGCCTGCAGTGGAATCGCGTCCGCGAGGGAGTGCCCGACAAACCGCACCGGCACGCCCTTGTCTTCATAAAATTTGGCTTCAAACGGAAACAGCGTCAGCATCAGGTCGCAGCCTTCGCGGATCTTCAGCACTCGCTTCTGCCGCCATGCCCAGACGGACGGGCTGACGTAATGCACGGTCTTGATACCGGCCTGACGCAGTTTGAGTTCGATGTTGAGGGTGAAGTCCGGTGCATCGATGCCGATGAACACGTCCGGTTTCTCGGCGATCAGGTCTGCAATGAGCGTCTTGCGGCGCTTGAGCAACTCGCGCAGCCGACCGAGCACTTCGACCAGGCCCATGACCGAAAGACGCTCCATCGGGAAATACGAGGTCAGGCCTTCGGCCTGCATCAATGGGCCACCTACCCCGATGAAGTCGACAGCCGGATGCCGTGTCTTGAGCGCGCGCATGAGACCGGCGCCCAGAATGTCACCGGAAGCCTCACCCGCCACCAGCGCAATACGCAGATTAGCCATGATTAACGCGTGATGCCGCGGGTCGAAGACTGGATGGAGTCGCGAAATATCGCAACTTCCGGGAACTGCGCCGACGACTCGGCCAGCTCGCCGAGCGCTTGTTCAACCGTCAGTCCGTGGCGGTAAACCACCTTATAAGCTCGACGTAACGCATGGATTGCTTCTTCGCTGAAACCCCGGCGGCGCATGCCTTCGAAGTTCATGCTGCGCGCTTCGGCCGGGTTGCCGAATACCGTAACGTACGCTGGGACGTCCTTGCCAATGGCTGTGCCCATGCCGGAAAAGCTGTGGGCGCCTATATGGCAATACTGATGAACCAGAGTGAAACCCGACAGGATCGCCCAGTCGGCAACGTGCACATGCCCGGCCAACGCAGTGTTGTTGACCAGGATGCAGTGGTCGCCGATGACGCTGTCGTGCCCGATGTGCGCGTACGCCATAATGAGGTTGTGATCCCCCAGGGTCGTTTCCGAACGGTCCTGAACAGTCCCACGATGAATCGTCACGCCTTCGCGAATGACGTTGTGGTCACCAATGACCAGCCGGGTTTCTTCGCCTTTGTATTTGAGGTCCGGCGTATCTTCGCCGATCGAAGAAAACTGGTAGATGCGATTGTGCTTACCAATCCGTGTCGGGCCCTTGAGAATTACATGCGGCCCGATCACTGTTCCCTCGCCGATTTCCACACCTGCGCCGACGATCGACCATGGGCCGACCTCGACGTCGGCGGCCAGAACGGCCGTCGGATCGATGATTGCGCGAGGGTCAATCAAACTCATAGTTTGCGTTCCGCGCAGATGATTTCAGCCGAGCAGACTGGCTTGCCGTCGACCGAAGCCTGGCATTCGAATTTCCAGATCTGACGCTTGCAGCTCAGGAACTTGGCTTCAAGGATCAACTGATCGCCCGGGAGGACCGGCTGGCGGAAGCGCAGCTTGTCGGAGCCGACGAAATAGTAAAGCGTGCCATCGGCGGGCTTCACGTCGAGCATTTTGAAACCAAGGATCCCGGCAGCCTGAGCCATCGCTTCGATGATCAATACGCCCGGCATGATTGGATGCGCAGGGAAGTGACCATTGAAGAACGGCTCGTTGATGCTGACATTCTTGTACGCGCGAATGCGCTTGCCTTCCACATCCAGATCCACGACCCGATCCACCAGCAGGAACGGGTAACGGTGAGGCAGGTATTCGCGAATCTCGTTGATGTCCATCATTTCGGGGGGAAGCCTATGTAAAGATTGGGAGCGCGCGACTGACGCGCGCCCCTCTAGCAAATCAAGGGGGCAGTCTAACGGCTGTGCACACTTGATATGGAAATGGTATCAGCCATCTGATGAAGCATTACCGTCAGGGGTCACTTCCCCTACTCGCTTTTCCAGCTGTCGTAACCGTCGAGCAATGTCATCGAGCTGACGCAGACGTGCCGCGCTTTTGCGCCATTCGGCAGCCGGCTGCATGGCCGTGCCGGAAGAATAGGAACCTGGCTCGGTAATCGAGTGGGTAACCATGGTCATCCCGGTGATGAAAACCTTGTCGCAAATCTCGATGTGCCCCACCAGCCCGACACCACCGGCGAGCATGCAATGCTTGCCGATTTTGGTGCTGCCAGAGATACCCACACAAGCAGCCATGGCGGTGTGATCACCGATCTGCACGTTATGGGCAATCTGGATCTGATTGTCGAGCTTGACGCCATTACCGATGACGGTATCCGCCAGCGCACCGCGGTCGATGGCGGTATTGACGCCAATCTCCACATCGTCGCCGACCAGCACACCGCCGATCTGGGCGATTTTCTGCCAGATGCCTTTCTCGTTGGCAAAGCCGAAGCCTTCACCACCGAGCACTGCACCGGATTGGATCACCACCCGCTTGCCGATGCGCACATCGTGATACAACGTGACTCTCGGGGCCAGCCACCCGCCCTCGCCGATCTCGCTGCGCGCACCAATAAAGCAGTGCGCGCCAATTGTCACGCCTGCGCCGATACGCGCTCCGCATTCAATAACCGCAAAGGCACCGATACTCGCCGCAGGATCAATCACGGCGTTGTCCGCCACCACCGCAGTCGGGTGGATGCCGGGAGCTGCCTTGGGTTTGGGATCGAACAGATGGGAGATGCGTGCGTACGCAAGGTACGGATCGGGAACGATCAGCACATCACTCTTACACCCGTCGGCATCGGCGGCCTTCAGCAACAAGGCAGCGGCCCGGCAGTCCACCAGGTATTTACGGTATTGGGGATTTGCCAGGAAGCTCAACTGAGCTGGGCCAGCCTCTTGCAAAGTGGCTAGCCCAGTAATTTCTTTCTCCGCGTCGCCACGTAGGGTGGCGCCGAGGAACTCGGCCAACTGGCCGAGTTTCATGGTCGCTGTCATGGATTACTTCAGCTGATTCATGCGCTCGATGACCTGGCGGGTGATGTCGTACTGAGGTTTGACATCAATCACTGCGCCACGCTCGAAGACCAGGTCAAAAGCACCTTTCTTGATGACTTCTTCCACAGCGCTGTCCAGTTTCGGCTTCAGCTGCTTCAGCATTTCACGGTCGGCAACGGCTTTTGCTTCGTTCAGTTCCTTGGACTGAAACTGAAAGTCACGAGCCTTTTGCTTGAATTCAAGCTCCAGACGCTCGCGCTCGCCTTGCTGCATTTTGTCACCGCCGGCCATCAGACGATCCTGAATGCCTTTGGCACTGCTTTCCAGTGTTTTGAGCTTGCTCAGCTGAGGGCCGAACTTTTTCTCGGCATCCACGGCGTATTTCTTCGCCGCGTCAGATTCCAGCAGGGCCATTTGATAGTTCAGAACGGCGATTTTCATGTCGGCAAAAGCCGGACCTGCTACCAGTACGGTTGCCAGGAGAACCAATTGAGTCAACTTACGCACGATGCACTCCTACAAAATCCATTGTCGTTATCTTGGGTCAGACGCTTAGAACGTCTGGCCGAGGGAGAATTGGAACACTTGTGTTTCAGCCTCATCCGGTTTTTTGATTGGCATGGCCAACGCGAAACTCAATGGACCCAGGGCGGTGACCCATGTCACACCGACACCGACGGAGCTTGCCATGTTGCTCAGGCTGATTTCGTTGCACTTGGTGTTGGACTTCGTGCCATCGGCGTTGGTGGTATCCGAGCAAGACGAGTCGAACACGTTACCCACATCCCAGAAGACCGAAGTGCGCAGGGAACGTTGATCTTTCACGAACGGCAGAGGGAACAGCAGCTCTACACCACCCTGGATCAGGACGTTACCACCGAATGGCAGTGGATCCTGGTCCGGGTCAACCGATGTACCCGGGTTACGACCGGTACTCGGCGTACTGCGTGGACCCAGCGTGCTGTCCTTGAAGCCACGTACCGAGTTGAAACCACCTGCGTAGTAGTTCTCGTAGAACGGCAAGCCGTCGGTCGAACCGTATCCGTCACCGTAACCCAGCTCGGTGTGCAGGCGCATGGTGTAGTTTTCGGACAATGGCTGGAACAACTGGCCACGGTAATCAAGCTTGAAGAACGACAGGTCGCTGCCCGGCGTCGTGGTTTCCAGCACCAGGCTCTGAGAGCGACCGCGAGTGGCCAGCACGCCTTTGTTCAATGTCGACTCGGACCAACCGGCCGAGGCCTTGAAGTTCAGGTACTTGTCGCCTTCCTTGTTCACGAAATCGAAAATCTCGTCGACGGTGTAAACGCCCGTCTTGATCGTGTCCTGTTGCGCTGTCAGGCCGAAGGTCAGGCGCGACGTTTCGCTGATCGGATAACCCACGTTGACGCCGGCACCCAGACTGTCCACTGCATAGCTGGCGAGATCGGTTTCAAGCTCGTCATAGTCAGTGGTGCGATAGAACGCGTTGTAACCGAGGCTGACGCCATCAGCAGTCCAATACGGGTCCACATAACCGAAGTTATACCGAGTCTGGTATTCACTGCGGGTCAGGCCGATGCTGACCTTGTTACCGGTACCGAGGAAGTTGTTCTGAGTGATCGAGCCACCAAGAATCAGACCGGCGCTCTGGGCAAAACCGACACTCGCAGTGATCGAGCCGGACGCCTGCTCTTCTACGCTGTAGTTCACATCAACCTGGTCGTCGACACCCGGCACTGCTGGCGTTTCGACGTTGACTTCCTTGAAGAAGCCCAAACGCTCAAGACGGGTCTTGGACTGGTCGATCAAGTAGGTCGACGCCCAACCCCCTTCCATCTGACGCATTTCACGGCGCAGCACTTCGTCTTCCGACTTGGTGTTGCCACGGAAGTTGATACGGTTTACGTAAGCACGTTTGCCCGGATCGACAGCGAACGTGATATCGACGGTGTTGTCTTCATCATGAGGCTGAGGCACGCCGTTGACGTTGGCAAAGGTGTAGCCTTCGTTACCCAGACGACGGGTGATCAGTTCGGACGTAGTCGTCATCAGCTTGCGCGAGAACACCTGGCCTTTCTGCACCAGCAGCAACGATTTGACCTGGTCCTCAGGGACTTTCAGGTCACCACTGAGTTTGACGTCGCGAACGGTGTACTTCTCGCCTTCGTTGACGTTGACAGTGATATAGACGTGTTTCTTGTCCGGGGTGATTGAGACCTGGGTCGAAGCGATATCCATGTTGATATAGCCACGGTCCAGGTAGTAGGAGCGCAGACGCTCCAGGTCACCGGACAGCTTTTCACGCGCATACTTGTCATCGTTCTTGAAGAACGACAACCAGTTGGTGGTTTTCAGTTCGAACAGATCGATCAGGTCGTCATCCGGGAAAACCGTGTTGCCCACCACGTTGATGTGCTGGATAGCGGCAACCGTGCCTTCGTTGATGTTGACCTTGAGCGCCACGCGGTTACGCGGCTGCGATACCACTTCGGTATCGACGGTCGCCGAGTAACGGCCCTGAGCGACGTACTGACGCTGCAGTTCGTTACGCACGCCTTCGAGCGTGGCGCGCTGGAAGATCTCGCCTTCGGCAAGACCGGATTGTTTGAGACCCTTCATCAAGTCTTCAGTAGAGATCGCCTTGTTACCCTCGATCTCGATACTGGCAACGGATGGGCGCTCGACCACCGTGATGACCAGGACGTTGCCATCACGGCCCAGCTGGATATCTTGAAAGAAACCGGTTTTGAACAACGCACGAGTGGATTCCACCAGGCGACGATCATCCGCCTGTTCACCGACGTTCAACGGCAAGGCACCAAAGACGCTACCCGCGGAGACCCGCTGGAGGCCATTGACGCGAATATCAGAGATAGTGAAGGACTCGGCGTGAACTTCGGCGATCATCAATACGGTGAGAACCGCAGTTAGCAGCAGACGTTTCATGAAGTCCTTTCTTATTCCAACTGGCAATAAACAAACTGCCGCAAAATGCGGCAGATTCGCAATTCGGCGAAGCGTTACAGTCGACCCAGATCATTGACCAGAGCAAGCAACATCACCCCGACCACCAAACTGATACCGATCTGTATCCCCCAACCCTGCACCCGATCCGACAAGGGACGACCACGCGCCCATTCGATCAGATAAAACAACAAATGCCCCCCATCCAGTACTGGAATGGGCAGCAAATTCAGAACACCCAGGCTAATACTCAGATAAGCAAGGAAATTCAGGAAATCAGCGACACCCGACTGGGCAGAAGCGCCCGCCACTTTAGCAATGGTTATCGGTCCACTCAAGTTTTTTACCGAGAGCTCGCCGAACAACATTTTCTTGAGCGAATCGAGGGTCAGGATGCTCATGGTCCAAGTGCGTCGAGCCCCTTCGCCAATTGCAGCCAACGGACCGTAACTGACCTCGCGAATCATCTCCGGCGGCCAGTCGATCGCTTTTACGCCAGCGCCCAGGTAACCGCTCGGCGCTTTGCTCTCGCCACGAGCAGCCAACATCACAGGGACGTCGATTTGAGCACTGTCGCGCTCGACTCGCAGCATGATTTTGGTATCGGGATGCATCCGCACCGTGTCGACCACTTGCTGCCAATCATCCACGGCCTTGCCGTCGAGCGCGAGCAAGCGATCACCGGTTTTCAGGCCAGCAGCCTGGGCCGGACCTTTCGGGTCGAGCTCTGCAAGCACCGGCGGCAATGCCGGACGCCACGGGCGAATCCCCAGCGAGCGAATCGGATCCGGCTCGTCGGCGCCTTTGAGCCATTCATTCAACACCAGCTCTCGAGGCGTGTCTGCCGTGGAGCCTTGTTCGCGCACCAACACTTGCAGCGAACCACTCTCACCAAGCCGACGAACCAACTGCAGGTTGACCGCACTCCAGCCAGTGGTCGCTTCGCCGTCGATGGCAACGATTTCCTGGCCGGCATTCAAACCGGCCTTGGCGGCAATGCTGCCGGACTCGACGGCACCAATGACAGGACGCACCTGCTCGCTGCCGAGCATCGCCAAAACCCAGAAAAAAATCAGTGCCAGTAAAAAGTTGGCAATCGGGCCGGCCGCGACAATGGCGATGCGTTGGCGCACCGACTTGCGATTGAAAGACTGGTCGAGCTGATCGAGCGGGACTTCACCCTCGCGCTCGTCGAGCATCTTCACGTAGCCGCCCAGCGGGATGGCGGCGACCACGAACTCGGTGCCTTGCTTGTCGTGCCAGCGCAGCAACGGCATGCCGAAACCTACGGAGAAACGCAACACCTTGACCCCGCAGCGACGCGCGACCCAAAAATGGCCGAACTCGTGGAAGGTAACCAGCACACCCAAGGCTATCAGGGTGCCGACAATCATATAGAGCGCGCTCATTTACTTTCTCCGCATTCTTGTCGAGTGCTGCATGCTATCGCCCGTGGCGACTCAACCATTGTCCGGCAAGAACCCGCGCTTTCGCGTCGGCCGTAAACACTGCCTCGAGGTCATCCACCGCAACCACCGGCTCGAGATTCAAGACTTCTTCGATGATACTCGCGATTTCCAGGTAGCGAACCCGCCCGTCGAGAAACGCGGCGACCGCCACTTCATTGGCGGCATTGAGCATTGCCGGGGCACTGTCGCCCGCCTCGGCTGCTTGCCGCGCCAGGCGCAAGCAAGGAAAACGCTGCTCGTCCGGCGCCTGAAAATCCAGACGGGCGATGGCAAACAGATCCAGCGGCGCCACCCCCGAATCAATACGCTCCGGCCAGGCCAGCGCATTTGATATAGGTGTGCGCATGTCGGGGTTACCCAACTGCGCCAGAACCGAGCCGTCGATATAGTCGACCAGCGAATGAATCACGCTCTGCGGATGAATCACAACCTCGACCTGCGACGGTTTTGCATCGAACAGCCAGCAGGCTTCGATGAGTTCCAGGCCCTTGTTCATCATGCTCGCCGAATCGACCGAAATCTTGCGGCCCATCGACCAGGTCGGGTGCGCGCAGGCCTGCTCGGGGGAAACATGCTCCAGGTCGGCCAAGGGCGTCTGCCGGAACGGACCGCCCGAGGCTGTCAGCAAAATCCGCCGGACACCCACCGCGCCAAGACCGCGGGAAAAGTCCGGCGGCATGCATTGAAAAATTGCGTTGTGCTCGCTGTCGATCGGCAGCAATACCGAGCCGCTTTTGCGCACGGCCTGCATGAACAAGGCACCGGACATGACCAGTGCTTCTTTATTGGCCAGCAGGATTTTCTTTCCGGCCTCGACCGCAGCCAATGTCGGACGCAAACCCGCCGCACCGACGATGGCCGCCATTACCGTATCGACTTCAGGATCAGACGCCACCTGACACAGACCTGCCTCTCCAACCAACACCCGGGTGGGGAGGCCGGCAACGCGCAAATCGTCTTGAAGAGTACGAGCAGCAGCCAACTCCGGCACCACCGCAAAGCGCGGCGCATGGCGCACGCACAATGCCAGCAACTCACTGAGGCGAGTGAAGCCACTCACAGCAAACACTTGGTAACGATCGGGATGCCTGGCAATGACATCGAGCGTGTTCAGACCAATCGAACCGGTGGCGCCAAGAACCGTAACCTGCTGAGGGCGACTCACGGCGCCGCCATCCACAACAACACAGCGAAGACCGGAATCGCAGCCGTCAGGCTATCAATGCGATCCAGTACGCCGCCGTGACCGGGCAGCAGATTACTGCTGTCCTTGATGCCGGACTGACGCTTGAACATGCTTTCAGTCAAATCGCCAACCACCGAGATGAACACGATAATCGCGGCGCCGATCAGACCGGTGAGGATCTGGCCGAAGCTCCAGTCACGAAACACACCGACGATAGCGGTCAGTACCAGGCTCAGCGCGAGACCGCCGTAGACACCTTCCCAGCTTTTGCCGGGACTGACGTGCGGAGCCAGTTTGCGTTTGCCAAATTTGCGCCCGGAGAAGTACGCGCCGATGTCGGCACCCCAGACCAGCACCATCACCGCCATGATCAGCCAGTTGCCCAATGGCGCCTGCTTGATCTGGACCAGACCTTGCCAGGCAGGCAGCAGGACCAGCAGACCGATCACCAGCTTGCAGGCGGCACTCGACCAATGCGCAGCCGAACCTGGATAAGTCAGCACCAGATATGTAGCCACCGCCCACCACAGCACGGCAGCCCCCAGCACCCAAGGTGCAAGGCCTGGCAGGATGTGCATGAAAAACAACATCACCGCGACAAGCGCAGCGTATCCAACGCGGGCCGACTGCGCGGCAAAACCTGCCAGGCGGGCCCACTCCCACGCGCCGAGCGTCACGACCAGCCCGATAAACAGGGCAAACCCGGTACCCTCAAGCAGGAAAAAGCCGCACAAGGCAATCGGCAGCAGGATCAGTGCAGTGATGATTCGTTGTTTAAGCATTAAACCCGGGCTCCAGCCTCGACCTGCTCGCTCGTTTTACCGAAGCGACGCTGGCGAGAAGCGAAATCGGCCAGCGCGGTGCGCATGGCGTCGTGTTTGAAGTCCGGCCAGAACAGGTCGGAGAAGTACAACTCGGCGTAAGCCAGCTGCCACAGCAGAAAATTACTGATGCGATGTTCGCCACCGGTACGGATGCACAGGTCCGGCAACGGCAGATCGCCGGTTGCCAGACAGGTTTGCAGCAGTTCCGGGGTGATGTCTTCCGGACGCAGATGCCCGGCCTGGACTTCGCGCGCCAGACGCTGCGCAGCCTGCGCGATGTCCCACTGACCACCGTAGTTGGCGGCGATTTGCAGGACAAAGCGGTTGGAGCCCGCCGTCATGGCCTCGGCCTCGCGCATGGCGACTTGCAGTTCCGGATGGAAGCGCGAGCGGTCGCCAATGATGCGCAGGCTGATGTTGTTGTCGTTGAGACGCTTGGCCTCGCGACGCAACGCCTTGAAAAACAGGTCCATCAAGGCGCTGACTTCATCCGCCGGACGCTGCCAGTTCTCGCTGGAGAAGGCAAACAGGGTCAACACCTCGACCTTGGCCTCGGCACACACCTCGATCACTGCACGAACGGCATCTACGCCGGCTTTATGCCCGGCGACACCCGGCATAAAGCGTTTTTTCGCCCAGCGATTGTTACCATCCATGATGATCGCGACATGGCGCGGCACCGCGGACGGCGCAGCCTGCTTGGTCTTTTCCATGAAAACGCGACCCTTATACGGCCATCAGGTCCGCTTCTTTTTGCTTGGTCGCTGCGTCGATATCGGCCTCAGCCTTATCGGTGAGCTTCTGGATATCGGTAGCAGCACGACGCTCTTCGTCTTCGCTGATTTCCTTGTCCTTGACCAGTTTTTTCAATTCACCCAATGCATCGCGACGAATGTTGCGCACGGCAACACGGGCGTCCTCGGCAGCGCTGCGAGCCTGCTTGGTGAAGCCCTTGCGGGTTTCTTCGGTCAGAGCAGGCATGGAGATCAGCAGCAACTCACCCAGGTTGGTCGGGTTGAGGTTCAAACCGGCGCTCTGGATCGCCTTGTCGACGGCAGCCAGCATATTGCGCTCGAATGCCACGACCTGGAGAGTGCGGGAGTCTTTTACAGTGACGTTGGCAACGCCGCTCAACGGGGTGTCGGCGCCATAGTAAGGCACCATTACGCTGCCCAGGATGCTTGGGTGAGCCTTGCCGGTACGAATCTGACCAAACGCGTGGGACAGAGATTCCAGGGATTTTTGCATGCGCTCTTGAGCGTCTTTCTTGATGTCGTTGATCATTGTTGGCCTTCCTCGATCAGGGTCCCTTCAGCGCCGCCATGTACGATGTTCAGCAGGGCGCCGGGCTTGTTCATGTTAAATACGCGCAATGGCATCTTGTGGTCGCGGCACAGGCAAATGGCCGTCAGATCCATCACGCCCAGCTTGCGATCCAGCACTTCATCATAAGTCAGATGATCGAACTTCTCGGCATGCGGGTCTTTGAACGGGTCAGCGGTGTAGACGCCATCGACCTTGGTCGCCTTGAGCACAACATCGGCGTCGATTTCGATTGCACGCAGGCAGGCTGCCGAATCCGTGGTGAAGAAAGGATTACCGGTACCGGCCGCAAAAATCACCACTTCCTTGGCGTTCAAATGGCGCATTGCTTTGCGACGATCGTAGTGATCAGTCACGCCAACCATGGAAATGGCCGACATCACGATGGCTGAGATATTGGCACGTTCCAGCGCATCGCGCATGGCCAGGGCGTTCATCACAGTGGCCAGCATGCCCATGTGATCTCCGGTAACCCGATCCATGCCGGCCGCGCTCAGCGCGGCACCGCGGAACAGGTTGCCGCCGCCGATCACCAGTCCGACCTGAACGCCGATGCCGACCAATTGGCCAACTTCCAGCGCCATGCGATCCAGGACTTTCGGATCGATCCCGAACTCTTCCGAGCCCATCAGGGCCTCGCCGCTAAGCTTGAGTAGAATGCGTTTATAGCGAGCCTGATAACCACTGCCCTGCTGAGCCATTGCGAATCTCTCCTGCGGCGTATTTTAAAAATTCTTTGCTAGCTGTTTACAGCTGGCGTTCACTCTAGCTTGGCGCTGCTTCAGCGCCATCGGAACATGGCTTTGTAAGCCAGTTCCTCAAGGAAACCAACAAAAATTGGTACCCCATCTGAAAAGAGGCTGCGCGCGTTAGCGGGCAGCCTCTTCAGGGCGACAGTTGAAAACTGTCTTATTGCTTGGCGGCAGCCAGCTGGGCAGCAACTTCTTCAGCGAAGTTGTCGACCGGCTTCTCGATGCCTTCGCCTACTTTGAAGTAGGTGAAAGAAACGATTTCAGCACCGGCTTTCTTGGCCAGTTCGCCAACCTTGATTTCAGGGTTCTTGACGAACGCCTGCTCAACCAGGCTTGCTTCAGCCAGGAACTTGCTGATGCGGCCTTTGACCATGTTTTCAACGATGTTCTCTGGCTTGCCAGCGATTTTGTCAGCGTTGAGGGTCAGGAATACGCCTTTCTCGCGCTCTACCGCTTCAGCGGAAACTTCCGATGGCAGCAGGAATTCCGGGTTGGTAGCCGCTACGTGCATGGCGATGTCTTTGGCCAGCTCAACGTCGCCGCCCTTCAGAACAACTGCAACACCGATCTTGTTGCCGTGCAGGTAACCACCAACAACATCACCTTCCACGCGAGCCAGGCGACGGATGTTGACGTTTTCGCCAACCTTGCCGACCAGTACCAGGCGATCAGCTTCTTGAGCTTCGATCAGCGGAGCGACGTCAGTCAGCTTGTCAGCGAAGGCTTTTTCAACGCTGGAAGCGACGAATGCCTTGAAGTCGTCCTGCAAAGCCAGGAAGTCGGTCTGCGAGTTCACTTCCAGCAGAACAGCGGACTTGCCGTCTTCTTTAAGAGCGATTGCGCCTTCAGCAGCAACGTTGCCTGCTTTCTTGGCAGCCTTGATGGCGCCCGAAGCACGCATGTCATCAATGGCTTTTTCGATGTCGCCGCCAGCCTTGGTCAAGGCCTTTTTGCAGTCCATCATGCCTTCGCCAGTACGCTCGCGCAGTTCTTTGACCAACGCTGCAGTAATCTCTGCCATTTCAAAATCCTCTTGGATAGGTTTTCAACCATTCCACCCGATCGATCGGGCGATCAATTCTTCCCCAACCACCCCTGTTAGCAGCTGCAAATTACAAATACTGTAAATGCGCCACCGGACAAATGGTTTTCGAGGTGGCAAAAAGGGGGCCAAGCCCCCTTTTTGCTTACTGAGTCAACGCCAGGGCGTCAATTACTCAGCTGCAGCTGCCGGAGCTTCTTCAACGAACTGCTCGGTGCCGCCAGCAACGTGGTTGCGACCGCGGATAACTGCGTCAGCCATCGAACCCATGTACAACTGGATAGCGCGGATTGCGTCATCGTTGCCCGGGATGATGTAGTCAACGCCTTCCGGGCTGCTGTTGGTATCGACGACGCCAATAACCGGGATGCCCAGCTTGTTGGCTTCGGTGATCGCGATGCGCTCGTGATCAACGTCGATAACGAACAGTGCGTCTGGCAGACCGCCCATGTCCTTGATACCACCCAGGGAACGATCGAGCTTCTCAAGATCGCGGGAGCGCATCAGCGCTTCTTTCTTGGTCAGCTTGGCGAACGTACCGTCTTCGGCTTGCACTTCAAGGTCACGCAGACGCTTGATGGAAGCACGGATGGTTTTGAAGTTGGTCAGCATGCCGCCCAACCAGCGGTGATCGACGTACGGCGAACCGCAACGTGCTGCTTCTTCAGCAACGATCTTGCCAGCGGAACGCTTGGTGCCGACGAACAGAATCTTGTTTTTGCCCTGGGCCAGACGCTCTACGAAAGTCAAAGCTTCGTTGAACATTGGCAGGGTTTTTTCAAGGTTGATAATGTGGATCTTGTTACGCGCGCCGAAAATGTACTTGCCCATTTTCGGGTTCCAGTAACGGGTCTGGTGGCCGAAGTGCACACCGGCCTTCAGCATATCGCGCATGTTGACTTGGGACATGATAGTTCCTTAATAAGTCGGGTTTGGCCTCCACGTATCCCAATGACCAACCAGCAGCATCAGCTGAAGGCACCCAGGTCATCGTGTCGACACGTGTGTGGATTTAAGCCTTCCGAGGTATCCCCGGAAAGCGGCGCATTTTATATCACAAGCCTGTAAAAAACGGAACCCGGATTCTCGATTCCTGATGCGCGCGTTCGCAGGCGCGCTTGGAATCACTCACCAATGCGCCTATCTATAAGGAGAAGCGACGTATAGAGGCTCAGATTTGCCCTTGTCGTCTGTTAGAATCGCGTTTTTCGGGCGGCGAGGATGCAATCGCACTTTGCCCGTTTCGTTTTAGCAAGCGCCCTCGAGCGCAGAGAGAGCCTGTATGACCGTCACCTTCAAAACACCGGAGGACATCGCAAAAATGCGTGTCGCCGGCAAACTGGCCGCCGATGTGCTGGAAATGATTGCCGAACATGTCAAACCCGGCGTCACCACGGAAGAGCTGGACCGCATTTGCCATGACTACATCGTCAACGAGCAAAAAGCCATCCCTGCCCCGCTCAACTACAAGGGCTACCCGAAGTCGATCTGCACCTCGATCAACCACGTGGTTTGCCACGGCATACCCAACGAGAAGCCGTTGAAAGACGGCGACACGCTGAACATTGACGTCACCGTGATCAAGGATGGTTACCACGGCGACACCAGCCGCATGTTCCACGTCGGTACGGTTCCGGTCTGGGCAGAGCGTCTTTCTCAAGTGACACAGGAATGCATGTACAAGGCGATCGAACTGGTCAAACCCGGCTGCCGCCTGGGCGATATCGGTGAAGTCATCCAGAAGCACGCGGAAAAAAATGGCTTTTCGGTGGTCCGCGAATTCTGCGGACACGGCATCGGCAAGGTGTTTCACGAGGAACCGCAGATCCTGCACTACGGCCGCGCGGGTACCGGCATGGAACTGCAAGCCGGCATGACGTTCACCATCGAGCCAATGATCAACCAGGGCAAGGCCGACACCAAGGTATTGGGCGACGGCTGGACCGCGATCACCAAGGATCGCAAGCTGTCGGCGCAGTGGGAACACACCCTGCTGGTCACCGAAACCGGTTACGAGATTTTCACCTTGCGGGCCGACGACACCATCGCGCGCATCTCGGCCTGATCCAGTCCTACTACCCCTAGCCTTATAGACAGGAATGCCAATCGATGCCGCAGGTGGATCCCGAACTCTTCGACCGTGGCCAGTTTCAGGCTGAACTGGCCCTGAAGGCCAGCCCGATCGCCGCTTTCAAGAAAGCGATCCGCCAGGCCCGCGAGGTGCTCGACGGGCGCTTTCGCAGCGGCCGGGAGATTCGCCGGCTGATCGAGGACCGTGCCTGGTTCGTCGACAACATCCTGCAAAAGGCCTGGGAGCAGTTTGACTGGAGCGAGGACGCCGACATCGCGCTGGTCGCGGTCGGCGGCTACGGCCGCGGCGAGCTGCACCCTTACTCCGATATCGACTTGCTGATTCTGCTGGACAGCGCCGACCACGAGATTTTTCGTGATTCCATCGAGCGTTTTCTGACCCTGCTGTGGGACATCGGCCTGGAAGTCGGTCAGAGCGTTCGCTCGGTGGACGAATGCGCAATTGAAGCCCGCGCCGACCTGACAGTGATCACCAACCTGATGGAAAGCCGCACCATTGCCGGGCCCGAGCGCTTGCGTCAGCGCATGCTGGATGTCACCAGCACCGCGCGGATGTGGCCGAGCAAGGAATTCTTCCTGGCCAAACGCGCCGAGCAGAAAGCCCGTCACCACAAGTACAACGACACTGAATACAACCTGGAACCCAACGTCAAAGGCTCACCCGGGGGCCTGCGCGATATCCAGACGATTCTGTGGGTGGCGCGTCGCCAATACGGCACCCTCAACCTCCGGGCGCTGGCTGGCGAAGGTTTTCTGGTCGAGAGCGAAAACACTCTGCTGGCCTCGTCCCAGGAGTTCCTGTGGAAAGTGCGTTACGCTCTGCACATGCTCGCCGGTCGCTCCGAAGACCGCTTGCTGTTCGATCATCAGCGTTCCATCGCCGGGCTGCTGGGGTTCGAAGGCGATGACGCCAAACAAGCCATCGAAAACTTCATGCAACAGTATTATCGAGTGGTCATGAGCATCGCCCAGCTCAGTGACCTGATCATCCAGCACTTCGAAGAAGTGATCCTCGCCCCCGAGGACGAAGCGCCGCCGACGCCCATCAATTCGCGGTTCCAGCTTCACGATGGCTACATCGAAGCGCGCAACGACAACGTGTTCCGCCGCACGCCGTTTGCCATGCTCGAAATCTTCGTGCTGATGGCCCAGCAGCCGGAAATCAAAGGCGTGCGTGCCGACACCATTCGCCTGCTACGGGAAAATCGCCATCTGATTGACGATGATTTCCGCAACGACATTCGCAACACCAGCCTGTTCATCGAACTGTTCAAGTGCAAAATCGGCATCCACCGCAACCTGCGCAGGATGAACCGCTACGGCATCCTCGGACGTTATCTGCCGGAATTCGGTTTTATCGTCGGCCAGATGCAGCATGACCTGTTCCACATTTATACCGTCGATGCGCACACGCTCAACTTGATCAAGCACTTGCGTAAGTTGCAGTACACCCAGGTGTCAGAAAAATTCCCGCTGGCCAGCAAGCTCATGGCCAAGCTGCCCAAGCCCGAACTGATATACCTCGCCGGCCTGTACCACGACATTGGCAAGGGACGGCATGGCGATCACTCGGAGATCGGCGCGGTGGATGCCGAGGCTTTCTGCCAGCGCCATCAACTGCCTGTGTGGGACAGTCGCCTGATTGTCTGGCTGGTGCAAAACCATCTGGTGATGTCGACCACCGCTCAGCGCAAGGACCTGTCTGACCCGCAGGTGATCCACGACTTCGCACAGATCGTCGGCGACGAAACGCACCTGGATTACCTGTATGTACTGACCGTCGCCGACATCAATGCAACCAACCCGACGCTGTGGAATTCCTGGCGCGCGAGCCTGTTGCGTCAGCTGTACACCGAGACCAAGCGGGCCTTGCGCCGCGGCCTGGAAAACCCGGTGGATCGTGAAATGCAGATCCGCCAGACGCAGAGCGCAGCGCTGGACATTCTGGTGCGCGGCGGGACGGACCCGGACGACGTCGAACAGTTGTGGTCGCAACTGGGCGATGACTATTTCCTGCGGCACACGGCCGGCGATGTTGCCTGGCACACCGACGCCATCCTCCAGCAGCCGGCCGATGGCGGCCCGCTGGTGCTGATCAAGGAGACCACTCAGCGCGAATTCGAAGGCGGCACGCAGATCTTCATCTATGCACCGGACCAGCACGACTTCTTCGCCGTGACGGTGGCTGCCATGGATCAGCTCAACCTGAACATTCACGACGCGCGAGTCATCACCTCGAGCAGCCAGTTCACCCTCGACACCTACATTGTGCTCGACACGGACGGCGATTCGATCGGCGACAATCCGACGCGAGTCAAACAGATCCGCGAAGGCCTGACTGAGGCCCTGCGTAACCCGGACGATTATCCGACGATCATCCAGCGTCGGGTGCCGCGCCAGCTCAAACATTTCGCGTTTGCGCCGCAGGTAACCATCCACAACGACGCCCAGCGCCCGGTGACCGTGCTGGAACTCAGCGCGCCGGATCGCCCGGGACTGCTAGCGCGGATCGGAACGATTTTCCTCGAGTTCGACCTGTCGCTGCAAAATGCCAAGATCGCCACGTTGGGCGAGCGCGTGGAAGACGTGTTCTTCATTACCGATGCCAACAATCAGCAACTGTCCGACCCATTGTTGTGCAGCCGTTTGCAGGATGCAATCGTCGAACAGCTGACAGTGAGCCAGGAACCCGAGATCAATTTGTCGCGTATCAGTATTTGAACCAAACCACTTTTCCTGTGGGAACGGACTTGGCGAGGCGAGCTTATTGTGGCGAGGGGGCTCGCCCCCGTTCGGCTGCGAAGCAGTCGTAAACCATTGCACGCGGTAGGCCTGTAAGACCGCGCTCTCAGGTTTAGGGGCCGCTTCGCAGCCCAACGGGGGCAAGCCCCCTCGCCACAAAAGCCGTGGAACCGCCTGTTACTCCCACATTCAAAGAGACCCCGCACCGATGAACAATGCTCTGAACCAGTTGCAGCCCTACCCGTTCGAGAAGCTCCGCGCCCTGCTCGGCAGTGTCACGCCTAACCCGGACAAGCGCCCGATCGCACTGTCCATCGGCGAGCCGAAGCACCGTTCGCCAGGCTTCGTCGCCGAAGCGTTGGCGAGCAATCTGGATCAGATGGCCGTCTACCCGACCACCCTCGGCGTTCCGGCTTTGCGCGAAGCCATTGCCGCCTGGTGCGAACGTCGTTTCGATGTACCCACTGGCTGGCTCGATCCGGCGCGCAATGTGCTGCCGGTCAACGGCACGCGTGAAGCGCTGTTCGCCTTCACTCAAACCGTGGTCAACCGGGGCGATGACGCGCTGGTGGTCAGCCCCAATCCCTTCTATCAGATCTACGAAGGTGCGGCCTTCCTTGCCGGGGCCAAACCGCACTACCTGCCGTGCCTGGATGAAAACGGCTTCAACCCGGATTTCGACGCCGTTTCGCCAGACATCTGGAAGCGTTGCCAGATCCTGTTCCTCTGCTCGCCCGGCAACCCGACAGGCGCGCTGATTCCGGTCGAAACCCTGAAAAAACTCATCGCGCTGGCTGATGAGTTCGACTTCGTGATCGCCGCTGACGAATGCTATAGCGAGCTGTACTTCGACGAACAAACGCCGCCGCCGGGTCTGCTCAGCGCCTGCGTGGAACTGGGTCGCAAAGACTTCAAGCGTTGCGTGGTTTTTCACAGCCTGTCCAAGCGTTCCAATCTGCCGGGCCTGCGCTCGGGGTTCGTCGCCGGCGATGCCGATATTCTCAAAGGCTTCCTGCTTTACCGCACTTACCATGGCTGTGCGATGCCGGTGCAGACGCAACTGGCCAGCGTGGCCGCGTGGAATGACGAAGCTCACGTGCGCGCCAACCGCGACCTGTACCGTGAAAAATACGATGCTGTTCTGGAAATTCTCGGCCCGGTCATGGACGTGCAGCGACCGGACGGTGGCTTCTATCTGTGGCCGAATGTAAATGGCGATGACGAAGCGTTCTGCCGTGATCTGTTTGTTCAACAGCACGTGACCGTGGTGCCGGGGTCTTACCTGTCCCGCGAAGTTGACGGTTTTAACCCCGGTGCCGGCCGCGTGCGCCTGGCGCTGGTTGCACCGTTGGCGGAATGTGTTGAGGCCGCCGAGCGCATTCGGGACTTCGTTCAGCGCCGCAAGTAACCCTCATTGCGGTCACCAGAGTCACTTCACCTGTCCCAGGTTGGCTTCGCTCAGGTCCAGATCCG
>NZ_CABVGX010000035.1 GCF_902497625.1 Pseudomonas fluorescens
TGGAAGCCGAGGAGGCCAAACCCCAGGATGCCGCCGAGGCCGCGTTGGCCACTGAACTCAAGGGTCGGATCATGTCCGAATATCGCCATCAGCTGGAAGTATTCAACGATTCGGCTGAAGCCCAGGCGCTGGCATTCCAGATGGATTTGCTGGAACGGCGCCTGCGACTCAAGGCGCTGCGAGCGCAACGCCTGGAGTTATACAAACTCAGTCGACTTCACCAGATCGGTGATGACGTGCTCAGGGAAGTCCTTGCGGATCTGGACCTGAGCGAAGCCAACCTGGGACAGGTGAAGTGACTCTGGTGACCGCAATGAGGGTTACTTGCGGCGCTGAA
The DNA here is from genome assembly GCF_902497625.1 of Pseudomonas fluorescens. Classification (GTDB taxonomy): domain Bacteria; phylum Pseudomonadota; class Gammaproteobacteria; order Pseudomonadales; family Pseudomonadaceae; genus Aquipseudomonas; species Aquipseudomonas fluorescens_BQ. The sequence goes on from NZ_CABVGX010000035.1 coordinate 338, forward strand.
CGAAGTCCCGAATGCGCTCGGCGGCCTCAACACATTCCGCCAACGGTGCAACCAGCGCCAGGCGCACGCGGCCGGCACCGGGGTTAAAACCGTCAACTTCGCGGGACAGGTAAGACCCCGGCACCACGGTCACGTGCTGTTGAACAAACAGATCACGGCAGAACGCTTCGTCATCGCCATTTACATTCGGCCACAGATAGAAGCCACCGTCCGGTCGCTGCACGTCCATGACCGGGCCGAGAATTTCCAGAACAGCATCGTATTTTTCACGGTACAGGTCGCGGTTGGCGCGCACGTGAGCTTCGTCATTCCACGCGGCCACGCTGGCCAGTTGCGTCTGCACCGGCATCGCACAGCCATGGTAAGTGCGGTAAAGCAGGAAGCCTTTGAGAATATCGGCATCGCCGGCGACGAACCCCGAGCGCAGGCCCGGCAGATTGGAACGCTTGGACAGGCTGTGAAAAACCACGCAACGCTTGAAGTCTTTGCGACCCAGTTCCACGCAGGCGCTGAGCAGACCCGGCGGCGGCGTTTGTTCGTCGAAGTACAGCTCGCTATAGCATTCGTCAGCGGCGATCACGAAGTCGAACTCATCAGCCAGCGCGATGAGTTTTTTCAGGGTTTCGACCGGAATCAGCGCGCCTGTCGGGTTGCCGGGCGAGCAGAGGAACAGGATCTGGCAACGCTTCCAGATGTCTGGCGAAACGGCGTCGAAATCCGGGTTGAAGCCGTTTTCATCCAGGCACGGCAGGTAGTGCGGTTTGGCCCCGGCAAGGAAGGCCGCACCTTCGTAGATCTGATAGAAGGGATTGGGGCTGACCACCAGCGCGTCATCGCCCCGGTTGACCACGGTTTGAGTGAAGGCGAACAGCGCTTCACGCGTGCCGTTGACCGGCAGCACATTGCGCGCCGGATCGAGCCAGCCAGTGGGTACATCGAAACGACGTTCGCACCAGGCGGCAATGGCTTCGCGCAAAGCCGGAACGCCGAGGGTGGTCGGGTAGACGGCCATCTGATCCAGATTGCTCGCCAACGCTTCGGCGACGAAGCCTGGCGAACGGTGCTTCGGCTCGCCGATGGACAGTGCGATCGGGCGCTTGTCCGGGTTAGGCGTGACACTGCCGAGCAGGGCGCGGAGCTTCTCGAACGGGTAGGGCTGCAACTGGTTCAGAGCATTGTTCATCGGTGCGGGGTCTCTTTGAATGTGGGAGTAACAGGCGGTTCCACGGCTTTTGTGGCGAGGGGGCTTGCCCCCGTTGGGGTGCGAAGCGCCCCCTGAAACCTGAGAGCGCGGTCTTACAGGCCTACCGCGTGCAATGGTTTACGACTGCTTCGCAGCCGAACGGGGGCGAGCCCCCTCGCCACAATAAGCTCGCCTCGCCAAGTCCGTTCCCACAGGAAAAGTGGTTTGGTTCAAATACTGATACGCGACAAATTGATCTCGGGTTCCTGGCTCACTGTCAGCTGTTCGACGATTGCATCCTGCAAACGGCTGCACAACAATGGGTCGGACAGTTGCTGATTGTTGGCATCGGTAATGAAGAACACGTCTTCCACGCGCTCGCCCAACGTGGCGATCTTGGCATTTTGCAGCGACAGGTCGAACTCGAGGAAAATCGTTCCGATCCGCGCTAGCAGTCCCGGGCGATCCGGCGCGCTGAGTTCCAGCACGGTCACCGGGCGCTGGGCGTCGTTGTGGATGGTTACCTGCGGCGCAAACGCGAAATGTTTGAGCTGGCGCGGCACCCGACGCTGGATGATCGTCGGATAATCGTCCGGGTTACGCAGGGCCTCAGTCAGGCCTTCGCGGATCTGTTTGACTCGCGTCGGATTGTCGCCGATCGAATCGCCGTCCGTGTCGAGCACAATGTAGGTGTCGAGGGTGAACTGGCTGCTCGAGGTGATGACTCGCGCGTCGTGAATGTTCAGGTTGAGCTGATCCATGGCAGCCACCGTCACGGCGAAGAAGTCGTGCTGGTCCGGTGCATAGATGAAGATCTGCGTGCCGCCTTCGAATTCGCGCTGAGTGGTCTCCTTGATCAGCACCAGCGGGCCGCCATCGGCCGGCTGCTGGAGGATGGCGTCGGTGTGCCAGGCAACATCGCCGGCCGTGTGCCGCAGGAAATAGTCATCGCCCAGTTGCGACCACAACTGTTCGACGTCGTCCGGGTCCGTCCCGCCGCGCACCAGAATGTCCAGCGCTGCGCTCTGCGTCTGGCGGATCTGCATTTCACGATCCACCGGGTTTTCCAGGCCGCGGCGCAAGGCCCGCTTGGTCTCGGTGTACAGCTGACGCAACAGGCTCGCGCGCCAGGAATTCCACAGCGTCGGGTTGGTTGCATTGATGTCGGCGACGGTCAGTACATACAGGTAATCCAGGTGCGTTTCGTCGCCGACGATCTGTGCGAAGTCGTGGATCACCTGCGGGTCAGACAGGTCCTTGCGCTGAGCGGTGGTCGACATCACCAGATGGTTTTGCACCAGCCAGACAATCAGGCGACTGTCCCACACAGGCAGTTGATGGCGCTGGCAGAAAGCCTCGGCATCCACCGCGCCGATCTCCGAGTGATCGCCATGCCGTCCCTTGCCAATGTCGTGGTACAGGCCGGCGAGGTATATCAGTTCGGGCTTGGGCAGCTTGGCCATGAGCTTGCTGGCCAGCGGGAATTTTTCTGACACCTGGGTGTACTGCAACTTACGCAAGTGCTTGATCAAGTTGAGCGTGTGCGCATCGACGGTATAAATGTGGAACAGGTCATGCTGCATCTGGCCGACGATAAAACCGAATTCCGGCAGATAACGTCCGAGGATGCCGTAGCGGTTCATCCTGCGCAGGTTGCGGTGGATGCCGATTTTGCACTTGAACAGTTCGATGAACAGGCTGGTGTTGCGAATGTCGTTGCGGAAATCATCGTCAATCAGATGGCGATTTTCCCGTAGCAGGCGAATGGTGTCGGCACGCACGCCTTTGATTTCCGGCTGCTGGGCCATCAGCACGAAGATTTCGAGCATGGCAAACGGCGTGCGGCGGAACACGTTGTCGTTGCGCGCTTCGATGTAGCCATCGTGAAGCTGGAACCGCGAATTGATGGGCGTCGGCGGCGCTTCGTCCTCGGGGGCGAGGATCACTTCTTCGAAGTGCTGGATGATCAGGTCACTGAGCTGGGCGATGCTCATGACCACTCGATAATACTGTTGCATGAAGTTTTCGATGGCTTGTTTGGCGTCATCGCCTTCGAACCCCAGCAGCCCGGCGATGGAACGCTGATGATCGAACAGCAAGCGGTCTTCGGAGCGACCGGCGAGCATGTGCAGAGCGTAACGCACTTTCCACAGGAACTCCTGGGACGAGGCCAGCAGAGTGTTTTCGCTCTCGACCAGAAAACCTTCGCCAGCCAGCGCCCGGAGGTTGAGGGTGCCGTATTGGCGACGCGCCACCCACAGAATCGTCTGGATATCGCGCAGGCCCCCGGGTGAGCCTTTGACGTTGGGTTCCAGGTTGTATTCAGTGTCGTTGTACTTGTGGTGACGGGCTTTCTGCTCGGCGCGTTTGGCCAGGAAGAATTCCTTGCTCGGCCACATCCGCGCGGTGCTGGTGACATCCAGCATGCGCTGACGCAAGCGCTCGGGCCCGGCAATGGTGCGGCTTTCCATCAGGTTGGTGATCACTGTCAGGTCGGCGCGGGCTTCAATTGCGCATTCGTCCACCGAGCGAACGCTCTGACCGACTTCCAGGCCGATGTCCCACAGCAGGGTCAGAAAACGCTCGATGGAATCACGAAAAATCTCGTGGTCGGCGCTGTCCAGCAGAATCAGCAAGTCGATATCGGAGTAAGGGTGCAGCTCGCCGCGGCCGTAGCCGCCGACCGCGACCAGCGCGATGTCGGCGTCCTCGCTCCAGTCAAACTGCTCCCAGGCCTTTTGCAGGATGTTGTCGACGAACCAGGCACGGTCCTCGATCAGCCGGCGAATCTCCCGGCCGCTGCGAAAGCGCCCGTCGAGCACCTCGCGGGCCTGGCGGATCGCTTTCTTGAAAGCGGCGATCGGGCTGGCCTTCAGGGCCAGTTCAGCCTGAAACTGGCCACGGTCGAAGAGTTCGGGATCCACCTGCGGCATCGATTGGCATTCCTGTCTATAAGGCTAGGGGTAGTAGGACTGGATCAGGCCGAGATGCGCGCGATGGTGTCGTCGGCCCGCAAGGTGAAAATCTCGTAACCGGTTTCGGTGACCAGCAGGGTGTGTTCCCACTGCGCCGACAGCTTGCGATCCTTGGTGATCGCGGTCCAGCCGTCGCCCAATACCTTGGTGTCGGCCTTGCCCTGGTTGATCATTGGCTCGATGGTGAACGTCATGCCGGCTTGCAGTTCCATGCCGGTACCCGCGCGGCCGTAGTGCAGGATCTGCGGTTCCTCGTGAAACACCTTGCCGATGCCGTGTCCGCAGAATTCGCGGACCACCGAAAAGCCATTTTTTTCCGCGTGCTTCTGGATGACTTCACCGATATCGCCCAGGCGGCAGCCGGGTTTGACCAGTTCGATCGCCTTGTACATGCATTCCTGTGTCACTTGAGAAAGACGCTCTGCCCAGACCGGAACCGTACCGACGTGGAACATGCGGCTGGTGTCGCCGTGGTAACCATCCTTGATCACGGTGACGTCAATGTTCAGCGTGTCGCCGTCTTTCAACGGCTTCTCGTTGGGTATGCCGTGGCAAACCACGTGGTTGATCGAGGTGCAGATCGACTTCGGGTAGCCCTTGTAGTTGAGCGGGGCAGGGATGGCTTTTTGCTCGTTGACGATGTAGTCATGGCAAATGCGGTCCAGCTCTTCCGTGGTGACGCCGGGTTTGACATGTTCGGCAATCATTTCCAGCACATCGGCGGCCAGTTTGCCGGCGACACGCATTTTTGCGATGTCCTCCGGTGTTTTGAAGGTGACGGTCATACAGGCTCTCTCTGCGCTCGAGGGCGCTTGCTAAAACGAAACGGGCAAAGTGCGATTGCATCCTCGCCGCCCGAAAAACGCGATTCTAACAGACGACAAGGGCAAATCTGAGCCTCTATACGTCGCTTCTCCTTATAGATAGGCGCATTGGTGAGTGATTCCAAGCGCGCCTGCGAACGCGCGCATCAGGAATCGAGAATCCGGGTTCCGTTTTTTACAGGCTTGTGATATAAAATGCGCCGCTTTCCGGGGATACCTCGGAAGGCTTAAATCCACACACGTGTCGACACGATGACCTGGGTGCCTTCAGCTGATGCTGCTGGTTGGTCATTGGGATACGTGGAGGCCAAACCCGACTTATTAAGGAACTATCATGTCCCAAGTCAACATGCGCGATATGCTGAAGGCCGGTGTGCACTTCGGCCACCAGACCCGTTACTGGAACCCGAAAATGGGCAAGTACATTTTCGGCGCGCGTAACAAGATCCACATTATCAACCTTGAAAAAACCCTGCCAATGTTCAACGAAGCTTTGACTTTCGTAGAGCGTCTGGCCCAGGGCAAAAACAAGATTCTGTTCGTCGGCACCAAGCGTTCCGCTGGCAAGATCGTTGCTGAAGAAGCAGCACGTTGCGGTTCGCCGTACGTCGATCACCGCTGGTTGGGCGGCATGCTGACCAACTTCAAAACCATCCGTGCTTCCATCAAGCGTCTGCGTGACCTTGAAGTGCAAGCCGAAGACGGTACGTTCGCCAAGCTGACCAAGAAAGAAGCGCTGATGCGCTCCCGCGATCTTGAGAAGCTCGATCGTTCCCTGGGTGGTATCAAGGACATGGGCGGTCTGCCAGACGCACTGTTCGTTATCGACGTTGATCACGAGCGCATCGCGATCACCGAAGCCAACAAGCTGGGCATCCCGGTTATTGGCGTCGTCGATACCAACAGCAGCCCGGAAGGCGTTGACTACATCATCCCGGGCAACGATGACGCAATCCGCGCTATCCAGTTGTACATGGGTTCGATGGCTGACGCAGTTATCCGCGGTCGCAACCACGTTGCTGGCGGCACCGAGCAGTTCGTTGAAGAAGCTCCGGCAGCTGCAGCTGAGTAATTGACGCCCTGGCGTTGACTCAGTAAGCAAAAAGGGGGCTTGGCCCCCTTTTTGCCACCTCGAAAACCATTTGTCCGGTGGCGCATTTACAGTATTTGTAATTTGCAGCTGCTAACAGGGGTGGTTGGGGAAGAATTGATCGCCCGATCGATCGGGTGGAATGGTTGAAAACCTATCCAAGAGGATTTTGAAATGGCAGAGATTACTGCAGCGTTGGTCAAAGAACTGCGCGAGCGTACTGGCGAAGGCATGATGGACTGCAAAAAGGCCTTGACCAAGGCTGGCGGCGACATCGAAAAAGCCATTGATGACATGCGTGCTTCGGGCGCCATCAAGGCTGCCAAGAAAGCAGGCAACGTTGCTGCTGAAGGCGCAATCGCTCTTAAAGAAGACGGCAAGTCCGCTGTTCTGCTGGAAGTGAACTCGCAGACCGACTTCCTGGCTTTGCAGGACGACTTCAAGGCATTCGTCGCTTCCAGCGTTGAAAAAGCCTTCGCTGACAAGCTGACTGACGTCGCTCCGCTGATCGAAGCTCAAGAAGCTGATCGCCTGGTACTGGTCGGCAAGGTTGGCGAAAACGTCAACATCCGTCGCCTGGCTCGCGTGGAAGGTGATGTTGTTGGTGGTTACCTGCACGGCAACAAGATCGGTGTTGCAGTTGTTCTGAAGGGCGGCGACGTTGAGCTGGCCAAAGACATCGCCATGCACGTAGCGGCTACCAACCCGGAATTCCTGCTGCCATCGGAAGTTTCCGCTGAAGCGGTAGAGCGCGAGAAAGGCGTATTCCTGACCCTCAACGCTGACAAAATCGCTGGCAAGCCAGAGAACATCGTTGAAAACATGGTCAAAGGCCGCATCAGCAAGTTCCTGGCTGAAGCAAGCCTGGTTGAGCAGGCGTTCGTCAAGAACCCTGAAATCAAGGTTGGCGAACTGGCCAAGAAAGCCGGTGCTGAAATCGTTTCTTTCACCTACTTCAAAGTAGGCGAAGGCATCGAGAAGCCGGTCGACAACTTCGCTGAAGAAGTTGCTGCCCAGCTGGCTGCCGCCAAGCAATAAGACAGTTTTCAACTGTCGCCCTGAAGAGGCTGCCCGCTAACGCGCGCAGCCTCTTTTCAGATGGGGTACCAATTTTTGTTGGTTTCCTTGAGGAACTGGCTTACAAAGCCATGTTCCGATGGCGCTGAAGCAGCGCCAAGCTAGAGTGAACGCCAGCTGTAAACAGCTAGCAAAGAATTTTTAAAATACGCCGCAGGAGAGATTCGCAATGGCTCAGCAGGGCAGTGGTTATCAGGCTCGCTATAAACGCATTCTACTCAAGCTTAGCGGCGAGGCCCTGATGGGCTCGGAAGAGTTCGGGATCGATCCGAAAGTCCTGGATCGCATGGCGCTGGAAGTTGGCCAATTGGTCGGCATCGGCGTTCAGGTCGGACTGGTGATCGGCGGCGGCAACCTGTTCCGCGGTGCCGCGCTGAGCGCGGCCGGCATGGATCGGGTTACCGGAGATCACATGGGCATGCTGGCCACTGTGATGAACGCCCTGGCCATGCGCGATGCGCTGGAACGTGCCAATATCTCAGCCATCGTGATGTCGGCCATTTCCATGGTTGGCGTGACTGATCACTACGATCGTCGCAAAGCAATGCGCCATTTGAACGCCAAGGAAGTGGTGATTTTTGCGGCCGGTACCGGTAATCCTTTCTTCACCACGGATTCGGCAGCCTGCCTGCGTGCAATCGAAATCGACGCCGATGTTGTGCTCAAGGCGACCAAGGTCGATGGCGTCTACACCGCTGACCCGTTCAAAGACCCGCATGCCGAGAAGTTCGATCATCTGACTTATGATGAAGTGCTGGATCGCAAGCTGGGCGTGATGGATCTGACGGCCATTTGCCTGTGCCGCGACCACAAGATGCCATTGCGCGTATTTAACATGAACAAGCCCGGCGCCCTGCTGAACATCGTACATGGCGGCGCTGAAGGGACCCTGATCGAGGAAGGCCAACAATGATCAACGACATCAAGAAAGACGCTCAAGAGCGCATGCAAAAATCCCTGGAATCTCTGTCCCACGCGTTTGGTCAGATTCGTACCGGCAAGGCTCACCCAAGCATCCTGGGCAGCGTAATGGTGCCTTACTATGGCGCCGACACCCCGTTGAGCGGCGTTGCCAACGTCACTGTAAAAGACTCCCGCACTCTCCAGGTCGTGGCATTCGAGCGCAATATGCTGGCTGCCGTCGACAAGGCGATCCAGAGCGCCGGTTTGAACCTCAACCCGACCAACCTGGGTGAGTTGCTGCTGATCTCCATGCCTGCTCTGACCGAAGAAACCCGCAAGGGCTTCACCAAGCAGGCTCGCAGCGCTGCCGAGGACGCCCGTGTTGCCGTGCGCAACATTCGTCGCGATGCATTGGGTGAATTGAAAAAACTGGTCAAGGACAAGGAAATCAGCGAAGACGAAGAGCGTCGTGCTGCTACCGATATCCAGAAGCTCACCGATAAGGCTGAGGCCGATATCGACGCAGCGACCAAGCAAAAAGAAGCGGACCTGATGGCCGTATAAGGGTCGCGTTTTCATGGAAAAGACCAAGCAGGCTGCGCCGTCCGCGGTGCCGCGCCATGTCGCGATCATCATGGATGGTAACAATCGCTGGGCGAAAAAACGCTTTATGCCGGGTGTCGCCGGGCATAAAGCCGGCGTAGATGCCGTTCGTGCAGTGATCGAGGTGTGTGCCGAGGCCAAGGTCGAGGTGTTGACCCTGTTTGCCTTCTCCAGCGAGAACTGGCAGCGTCCGGCGGATGAAGTCAGCGCCTTGATGGACCTGTTTTTCAAGGCGTTGCGTCGCGAGGCCAAGCGTCTCAACGACAACAACATCAGCCTGCGCATCATTGGCGACCGCTCGCGCTTCCATCCGGAACTGCAAGTCGCCATGCGCGAGGCCGAGGCCATGACGGCGGGCTCCAACCGCTTTGTCCTGCAAATCGCCGCCAACTACGGTGGTCAGTGGGACATCGCGCAGGCTGCGCAGCGTCTGGCGCGCGAAGTCCAGGCCGGGCATCTGCGTCCGGAAGACATCACCCCGGAACTGCTGCAAACCTGTCTGGCAACCGGCGATCTGCCGTTGCCGGACCTGTGCATCCGTACCGGTGGCGAACATCGCATCAGTAATTTTCTGCTGTGGCAGCTGGCTTACGCCGAGTTGTACTTCTCCGACCTGTTCTGGCCGGACTTCAAACACGACGCCATGCGCACCGCGCTGGCCGATTTCGCTTCTCGCCAGCGTCGCTTCGGTAAAACGAGCGAGCAGGTCGAGGCTGGAGCCCGGGTTTAATGCTTAAACAACGAATCATCACTGCACTGATCCTGCTGCCGATTGCCTTGTGCGGCTTTTTCCTGCTTGAGGGTACCGGGTTTGCCCTGTTTATCGGGCTGGTCGTGACGCTCGGCGCGTGGGAGTGGGCCCGCCTGGCAGGTTTTGCCGCGCAGTCGGCCCGCGTTGGATACGCTGCGCTTGTCGCGGTGATGTTGTTTTTCATGCACATCCTGCCAGGCCTTGCACCTTGGGTGCTGGGGGCTGCCGTGCTGTGGTGGGCGGTGGCTACATATCTGGTGCTGACTTATCCAGGTTCGGCTGCGCATTGGTCGAGTGCCGCCTGCAAGCTGGTGATCGGTCTGCTGGTCCTGCTGCCTGCCTGGCAAGGTCTGGTCCAGATCAAGCAGGCGCCATTGGGCAACTGGCTGATCATGGCGGTGATGGTGCTGGTCTGGGGTGCCGACATCGGCGCGTACTTCTCCGGGCGCAAATTTGGCAAACGCAAACTGGCTCCGCACGTCAGTCCCGGCAAAAGCTGGGAAGGTGTCTACGGCGGTCTCGCGCTGAGCCTGGTACTGACCGCTATCGTCGGTGTGTTTCGTGACTGGAGCTTCGGCCAGATCCTCACCGGTCTGATCGGCGCCGCGATTATCGTGTTCATCTCGGTGGTTGGCGATTTGACTGAAAGCATGTTCAAGCGTCAGTCCGGCATCAAGGACAGCAGTAATCTGCTGCCCGGTCACGGCGGCGTACTGGATCGCATTGATAGCCTGACGGCTGCGATTCCGGTCTTCGCTGTGTTGTTGTGGATGGCGGCGCCGTGAGTCGCCCTCAGCAGGTTACGGTTCTTGGCGCCACCGGTTCGATTGGTCTGAACACGCTCGATGTCATTGCCAGGCATCCCGATCGTTACCAAGTGTTTGCTGTGAGTGGCTTCACTCGCCTCAGTGAGTTGCTGGCATTGTGCGTGCGCCATGCGCCGCGCTTTGCGGTGGTGCCGGAGTTGGCTGCTGCTCGTACTCTTCAAGACGATTTGCGCGTTGCCGGCCTCCCCACCCGGGTGTTGGTTGGAGAGGCAGGTCTGTGTCAGGTGGCGTCTGATCCTGAAGTCGATACGGTAATGGCGGCCATCGTCGGTGCGGCGGGTTTGCGTCCGACATTGGCTGCGGTCGAGGCCGGAAAGAAAATCCTGCTGGCCAATAAAGAAGCACTGGTCATGTCCGGTGCCTTGTTCATGCAGGCCGTGCGCAAAAGCGGCTCGGTATTGCTGCCGATCGACAGCGAGCACAACGCAATTTTTCAATGCATGCCGCCGGACTTTTCCCGCGGTCTTGGCGCGGTGGGTGTCCGGCGGATTTTGCTGACAGCCTCGGGCGGTCCGTTCCGGCAGACGCCCTTGGCCGACCTGGAGCATGTTTCCCCCGAGCAGGCCTGCGCGCACCCGACCTGGTCGATGGGCCGCAAGATTTCGGTCGATTCGGCGAGCATGATGAACAAGGGCCTGGAACTCATCGAAGCCTGCTGGCTGTTCGATGCAAAACCGTCGCAGGTCGAGGTTGTGATTCATCCGCAGAGCGTGATTCATTCGCTGGTCGACTATATCGACGGCTCGGTTCTGGCGCAGTTGGGTAACCCCGACATGCGCACACCTATATCAAATGCGCTGGCCTGGCCGGAGCGTATTGATTCGGGGGTGGCGCCGCTGGATCTGTTTGCCATCGCCCGTCTGGATTTTCAGGCGCCGGACGAGCAGCGTTTTCCTTGCTTGCGCCTGGCGCGGCAAGCAGCCGAGGCGGGCGACAGTGCCCCGGCAATGCTCAATGCCGCCAATGAAGTGGCGGTCGCCGCGTTTCTCGACGGGCGGGTTCGCTACCTGGAAATCGCGAGTATCATCGAAGAAGTCTTGAATCTCGAGCCGGTGGTTGCGGTGGATGACCTCGAGGCAGTGTTTACGGCCGACGCGAAAGCGCGGGTTCTTGCCGGACAATGGTTGAGTCGCCACGGGCGATAGCATGCAGCACTCGACAAGAATGCGGAGAAAGTAAATGAGCGCGCTCTATATGATTGTCGGCACCCTGATAGCCTTGGGTGTGCTGGTTACCTTCCACGAGTTCGGCCATTTTTGGGTCGCGCGTCGCTGCGGGGTCAAGGTGTTGCGTTTCTCCGTAGGTTTCGGCATGCCGTTGCTGCGCTGGCACGACAAGCAAGGCACCGAGTTCGTGGTCGCCGCCATCCCGCTGGGCGGCTACGTGAAGATGCTCGACGAGCGCGAGGGTGAAGTCCCGCTCGATCAGCTCGACCAGTCTTTCAATCGCAAGTCGGTGCGCCAACGCATCGCCATTGTCGCGGCCGGCCCGATTGCCAACTTTTTACTGGCACTGATTTTTTTCTGGGTTTTGGCGATGCTCGGCAGCGAGCAGGTGCGTCCTGTCATTGGTGCCGTCGAGTCCGGCAGCATTGCCGCCAAGGCCGGTTTGAATGCCGGCCAGGAAATCGTTGCCATCGACGGCGAAGCGACCACTGGCTGGAGTGCGGTCAACCTGCAGTTGGTTCGTCGGCTTGGTGAGAGTGGTTCGCTGCAAGTGTTGGTGCGCGAACAAGGCTCCACGGCAGACACGCCTCGAGAGCTGGTGTTGAATGAATGGCTCAAAGGCGCCGACGAGCCGGATCCGATTCGCTCGCTGGGGATTCGCCCGTGGCGTCCGGCATTGCCGCCGGTGCTTGCAGAGCTCGACCCGAAAGGTCCGGCCCAGGCTGCTGGCCTGAAAACCGGTGATCGCTTGCTCGCGCTCGACGGCAAGGCCGTGGATGATTGGCAGCAAGTGGTCGACACGGTGCGGATGCATCCCGATACCAAAATCATGCTGCGAGTCGAGCGCGACAGTGCTCAAATCGACGTCCCTGTGATGTTGGCTGCTCGTGGCGAGAGCAAAGCGCCGAGCGGTTACCTGGGCGCTGGCGTAAAAGCGATCGACTGGCCGCCGGAGATGATTCGCGAGGTCAGTTACGGTCCGTTGGCTGCAATTGGCGAAGGGGCTCGACGCACTTGGACCATGAGCATCCTGACCCTCGATTCGCTCAAGAAAATGTTGTTCGGCGAGCTCTCGGTAAAAAACTTGAGTGGACCGATAACCATTGCTAAAGTGGCGGGCGCTTCTGCCCAGTCGGGTGTCGCTGATTTCCTGAATTTCCTTGCTTATCTGAGTATTAGCCTGGGTGTTCTGAATTTGCTGCCCATTCCAGTACTGGATGGGGGGCATTTGTTGTTTTATCTGATCGAATGGGCGCGTGGTCGTCCCTTGTCGGATCGGGTGCAGGGTTGGGGGATACAGATCGGTATCAGTTTGGTGGTCGGGGTGATGTTGCTTGCTCTGGTCAATGATCTGGGTCGACTGTAACGCTTCGCCGAATTGCGAATCTGCCGCATTTTGCGGCAGTTTGTTTATTGCCAGTTGGAATAAGAAAGGACTTCATGAAACGTCTGCTGCTAACTGCGGTTCTCACCGTATTGATGATCGCCGAAGTTCACGCCGAGTCCTTCACTATCTCTGATATTCGCGTCAATGGCCTCCAGCGGGTCTCCGCGGGTAGCGTCTTTGGTGCCTTGCCGTTGAACGTCGGTGAACAGGCGGATGATCGTCGCCTGGTGGAATCCACTCGTGCGTTGTTCAAAACCGGTTTCTTTCAAGATATCCAGCTGGGCCGTGATGGCAACGTCCTGGTCATCACGGTGGTCGAGCGCCCATCCGTTGCCAGTATCGAGATCGAGGGTAACAAGGCGATCTCTACTGAAGACTTGATGAAGGGTCTCAAACAATCCGGTCTTGCCGAAGGCGAGATCTTCCAGCGCGCCACGCTCGAAGGCGTGCGTAACGAACTGCAGCGTCAGTACGTCGCTCAGGGCCGTTACTCGGCGACCGTCGATACCGAAGTGGTATCGCAGCCGCGTAACCGCGTGGCGCTCAAGGTCAACATCAACGAAGGCACGGTTGCCGCTATCCAGCACATCAACGTGGTGGGCAACACGGTTTTCCCGGATGACGACCTGATCGATCTGTTCGAACTGAAAACCACCAACTGGTTGTCGTTCTTCAAGAACGATGACAAGTATGCGCGTGAAAAGCTGTCCGGTGACCTGGAGCGTCTGCGCTCCTACTACCTGGACCGTGGCTATATCAACATGGATATCGCTTCGACCCAGGTCTCAATCACCCCGGACAAGAAACACGTCTATATCACTGTCAACGTCAACGAAGGCGAGAAGTACACCGTTCGCGACGTCAAACTCAGTGGTGACCTGAAAGTCCCTGAGGACCAGGTCAAATCGTTGCTGCTGGTGCAGAAAGGCCAGGTGTTCTCGCGCAAGCTGATGACGACTACGTCCGAACTGATCACCCGTCGTCTGGGTAACGAAGGCTACACCTTTGCCAACGTCAACGGCGTGCCTCAGCCTCATGATGAAGACAACACCGTCGATATCACGTTCGCTGTCGATCCGGGCAAACGTGCTTACGTAAACCGTATCAACTTCCGTGGCAACACCAAGTCGGAAGACGAAGTGCTGCGCCGTGAAATGCGTCAGATGGAAGGGGGTTGGGCGTCGACCTACTTGATCGACCAGTCCAAGACCCGTCTTGAGCGTTTGGGCTTCTTCAAGGAAGTCAACGTCGAAACGCCAGCAGTGCCGGGTGTCGACGACCAGGTTGATGTGAACTACAGCGTAGAAGAGCAGGCGTCCGGCTCGATCACTGCGAGTGTCGGTTTTGCCCAGAGCGCCGGTCTGATTCTTGGTGGCTCGATCACTCAGAACAACTTCCTCGGTACCGGTAACAAGGTCAGCATCGGCCTGACCCGCAGTGAATACCAGACTCGGTATAACTTCGGTTATGTGGACCCGTATTGGACTGCTGATGGCGTCAGCCTCGGTTACAACGCGTTCTATCGCACCACTGACTATGACGAGCTTGAAACCGATCTCGCCAGCTATGCAGTGGACAGTCTGGGTGCCGGCGTCAACGTGGGTTATCCGATCAGCGAAACGTCGCGCCTGACCTTCGGCCTGACAGCGCAACAGGACACGATCAAGACGGGCGTTTACACCGTCGACGAGATTTTCGATTTCGTGAACAAGGAAGGCGACAAGTACCTGAACTTCAAGGCCTCGGCCGGTTGGTCCGAGTCGACATTGAACAAAGGCGTGCTGGCCACTCGCGGTCGCTCTCAGAGCCTGGTGCTGGAAACCACGACGCCGGGCAGCGACCTGTCGTTCTTCAAGCTTGATTACCGTGGCCAGTTGTTCCAGCCATTGTCCGAAAACTACACCATGCGCCTGCACACCGAGCTGGGTTACGGTGACGGATACGGTTCGACCGACGGCTTGCCGTTCTACGAGAACTACTACGCAGGTGGTTTCAACTCGGTACGTGGCTTCAAGGACAGCACGCTGGGTCCACGCAGTACGCCGAGTACCGGTCGTAACCCGGGTACATCGGTTGACCCGGACCAGGATCCACTGCCATTCGGTGGTAACGTCCTGATCCAGGGTGGTGTAGAGCTGCTGTTCCCTCTGCCGTTCGTGAAAGATCAACGTTCCCTGCGCACTTCGGTCTTCTGGGATGTGGGTAACGTGTTCGACTCGTCTTGCTCGGATACCACCAACGCCGATGGCACGAAGTCCAACACCAAGTGCAACGAAATCAGCCTGAGCAACATGGCAAGCTCCGTCGGTGTCGGTGTGACATGGGTCACCGCCCTGGGTCCATTGAGTTTCGCGTTGGCCATGCCAATCAAAAAACCGGATGAGGCTGAAACACAAGTGTTCCAATTCTCCCTCGGCCAGACGTTCTAAGCGTCTGACCCAAGATAACGACAATGGATTTTGTAGGAGTGCATCGTGCGTAAGTTGACTCAATTGGTTCTCCTGGCAACCGTACTGGTAGCAGGTCCGGCTTTTGCCGACATGAAAATCGCCGTTCTGAACTATCAAATGGCCCTGCTGGAATCTGACGCGGCGAAGAAATACGCCGTGGATGCCGAGAAAAAGTTCGGCCCTCAGCTGAGCAAGCTCAAAACACTGGAAAGCAGTGCCAAAGGCATTCAGGATCGTCTGATGGCCGGCGGTGACAAAATGCAGCAAGGCGAGCGCGAGCGTCTGGAGCTTGAATTCAAGCAAAAGGCTCGTGACTTTCAGTTTCAGTCCAAGGAACTGAACGAAGCAAAAGCCGTTGCCGACCGTGAAATGCTGAAGCAGCTGAAGCCGAAACTGGACAGCGCTGTGGAAGAAGTCATCAAGAAAGGTGCTTTTGACCTGGTCTTCGAGCGTGGCGCAGTGATTGATGTCAAACCTCAGTACGACATCACCCGCCAGGTCATCGAGCGCATGAATCAGCTGAAGTAATCCATGACAGCGACCATGAAACTCGGCCAGTTGGCCGAGTTCCTCGGCGCCACCCTACGTGGCGACGCGGAGAAAGAAATTACTGGGCTAGCCACTTTGCAAGAGGCTGGCCCAGCTCAGTTGAGCTTCCTGGCAAATCCCCAATACCGTAAATACCTGGTGGACTGCCGGGCCGCTGCCTTGTTGCTGAAGGCCGCCGATGCCGACGGGTGTAAGAGTGATGTGCTGATCGTTCCCGATCCGTACCTTGCGTACGCACGCATCTCCCATCTGTTCGATCCCAAACCCAAGGCAGCTCCCGGCATCCACCCGACTGCGGTGGTGGCGGACAACGCCGTGATTGATCCTGCGGCGAGTATCGGTGCCTTTGCGGTTATTGAATGCGGAGCGCGTATCGGCGCAGGCGTGACAATTGGCGCGCACTGCTTTATTGGTGCGCGCAGCGAGATCGGCGAGGGCGGGTGGCTGGCCCCGAGAGTCACGTTGTATCACGATGTGCGCATCGGCAAGCGGGTGGTGATCCAATCCGGTGCAGTGCTCGGTGGTGAAGGCTTCGGCTTTGCCAACGAGAAAGGCATCTGGCAGAAAATCGCCCAGATCGGCGGTGTGCTGGTCGGCGACGATGTGGAGATTGGCGTCAATACCGCCATCGACCGCGGTGCGCTGGCGGATACCGTCATCGGTAATGGCGTCAAGCTCGACAATCAGATCCAGATTGCCCATAACGTGCAGATCGGTGATCACACCGCCATGGCTGCTTGTGTGGGTATCTCTGGCAGCACCAAAATCGGCAAGCATTGCATGCTCGCCGGTGGTGTCGGGCTGGTGGGGCACATCGAGATTTGCGACAAGGTTTTCATCACCGGGATGACCATGGTTACCCACTCGATTACCGAGCCAGGTTCCTATTCTTCCGGCACGGCCATGCAGCCGGCTGCCGAATGGCGCAAAAGCGCGGCACGTCTGCGTCAGCTCGATGACATTGCTCGACGGTTACGACAGCTGGAAAAGCGAGTAGGGGAAGTGACCCCTGACGGTAATGCTTCATCAGATGGCTGATACCATTTCCATATCAAGTGTGCACAGCCGTTAGACTGCCCCCTTGATTTGCTAGAGGGGCGCGCGTCAGTCGCGCGCTCCCAATCTTTACATAGGCTTCCCCCCGAAATGATGGACATCAACGAGATTCGCGAATACCTGCCTCACCGTTACCCGTTCCTGCTGGTGGATCGGGTCGTGGATCTGGATGTGGAAGGCAAGCGCATTCGCGCGTACAAGAATGTCAGCATCAACGAGCCGTTCTTCAATGGTCACTTCCCTGCGCATCCAATCATGCCGGGCGTATTGATCATCGAAGCGATGGCTCAGGCTGCCGGGATCCTTGGTTTCAAAATGCTCGACGTGAAGCCCGCCGATGGCACGCTTTACTATTTCGTCGGCTCCGACAAGCTGCGCTTCCGCCAGCCGGTCCTCCCGGGCGATCAGTTGATCCTTGAAGCCAAGTTCCTGAGCTGCAAGCGTCAGATCTGGAAATTCGAATGCCAGGCTTCGGTCGACGGCAAGCCAGTCTGCTCGGCTGAAATCATCTGCGCGGAACGCAAACTATGAGTTTGATTGACCCTCGCGCAATCATCGATCCGACGGCCGTTCTGGCCGCCGACGTCGAGGTCGGCCCATGGTCGATCGTCGGCGCAGGTGTGGAAATCGGCGAGGGAACAGTGATCGGGCCGCATGTAATTCTCAAGGGCCCGACACGGATTGGTAAGCACAATCGCATCTACCAGTTTTCTTCGATCGGCGAAGATACGCCGGACCTCAAATACAAAGGCGAAGAAACCCGGCTGGTCATTGGTGACCACAACGTCATTCGCGAAGGCGTGACGATTCATCGTGGGACTGTTCAGGACCGTTCGGAAACGACCCTGGGGGATCACAACCTCATTATGGCGTACGCGCACATCGGGCACGACAGCGTCATCGGCGACCACTGCATCCTGGTCAACAACACTGCGTTGGCCGGGCATGTGCACGTTGCCGACTGGGCGATCCTGTCGGGTTTCACTCTGGTTCATCAGTATTGCCATATAGGCGCCCACAGCTTTTCCGGCATGGGCACAGCCATTGGCAAGGACGTCCCAGCGTACGTTACGGTATTCGGCAACCCGGCCGAAGCGCGCAGCATGAACTTCGAAGGCATGCGCCGCCGGGGTTTCAGCGAAGAAGCAATCCATGCGTTACGTCGAGCTTATAAGGTGGTTTACCGCCACGGACTGACGGTTGAACAAGCGCTCGGCGAGCTGGCCGAGTCGTCGGCGCAGTTCCCGGAAGTTGCGATATTTCGCGACTCCATCCAGTCTTCGACCCGCGGCATCACGCGTTAATCATGGCTAATCTGCGTATTGCGCTGGTGGCGGGTGAGGCTTCCGGTGACATTCTGGGCGCCGGTCTCATGCGCGCGCTCAAGACACGGCATCCGGCTGTCGACTTCATCGGGGTAGGTGGCCCATTGATGCAGGCCGAAGGCCTGACCTCGTATTTCCCGATGGAGCGTCTTTCGGTCATGGGCCTGGTCGAAGTGCTCGGTCGGCTGCGCGAGTTGCTCAAGCGCCGCAAGACGCTCATTGCAGACCTGATCGCCGAGAAACCGGACGTGTTCATCGGCATCGATGCACCGGACTTCACCCTCAACATCGAACTCAAACTGCGTCAGGCCGGTATCAAGACCGTGCATTACGTCAGCCCGTCCGTCTGGGCATGGCGGCAGAAGCGAGTGCTGAAGATCCGCGAAGGCTGCGACCTGATGCTGACGCTGTTTCCGTTTGAAGCCAAATTTTATGAAGACAAGGGCGTGCCGGTGCGGTTTGTCGGGCACTCCCTCGCGGACGCGATTCCACTGCAGGCTGATCGCGCCGCCGCGCGCGCTGAACTCGGTTTGCCTGACGGGCCGCTGGTCGCCCTGATGCCCGGCAGTCGCGGCGGTGAAGTCGGGCGTCTCGGTGCTCTGTTCCTCGATACCGCCCAACGTTTGCGCGCCATGCGTCCCGGGGTCCGGTTCGTCATGCCGTGCGCCAGTCCCGAGCGTCGTAAACAGCTTGAAGAATTGCTCGCCGGTCGCGATCTGCCACTGACCCTGCTGGATGGCAAATCGCATCTGGCGCTCGCCGCGTGCGATGCGGTGCTGATTGCTTCCGGAACAGCTACGCTTGAAGCGTTGTTGTACAAGCGGCCGATGGTAGTGGCCTATCGTCTGGCGCCGCTGACGTTCTGGATTCTCAAGCGCATGGTCAAGAGCCCATACGTGTCGCTGCCGAACCTGCTGGCCCAGCGTCTGTTGGTACCGGAATTGTTGCAGGACGATGCGACGGTCGAGGCGCTGGCACAGACGTTGTCCCCCCTGATCGAAGGCGGCGAGGAACAGACTCGCGGCTTCGATGAAATTCACCGGACCTTGCGTCTGGATGCCTCCAATCAGGCGGCGGACGCGGTGTTGAAGTTGATTGGCGAAACAAAATGATAAAAAACAGCGTTCAGATGGGGCTGGATTTCACCTTGGTCGCCGAGCTCGAAGACATGGTTGCCGGTGTCGACGAAGTCGGCCGCGGCCCGCTCTGTGGTGCAGTGGTCACGGCGGCGGTCATTCTCGATCCGAAGCGGCCTATTTTAGGCCTGAATGATTCGAAGAAGCTCACCGAAGCCCGCCGTGAAAAGCTTTATGACGAAATTTGCGAAAAAGCGCTGAGCTGGAGCATTGCTCGTGCGGAAGTCGATGAAATCGATCAACTGAATATCCTGCACGCCACCATGCTGGCCATGCAGCGCGCGATCGAAGGCCTGCATATTCAGCCGAAACTGGCGATGATCGACGGCAATCGTTGTCCGAAATTATCCATGCGCGCCGAGGCGGTGATTCAGGGCGATGGCAAGGTTCCAGCCATCGCCGCGGCGTCGATTCTGGCCAAGGTCAGTCGCGACCGCGAGATGGCTGCCTTCGAACTGATTTACCCGGGCTACGGCATCGGTGGCCACAAGGGTTACCCGACCCCCGCGCATCTCGAGGCATTGGCTCGGCTGGGCCCGACCCCGATTCACCGGCGTTCGTTTGCGCCTGTTCGCATGGCGTATGAAGCGCGGGAAATCCTGATCGAGGGTTAGTCGCAAGGCTGATGTTTTCGCCAAGGCCCGGTACAATCCGGGCCTTGTTGTTTTCATGCTCACAGACAGGATCACCATGCCGGCTTCATTCGTTCATCTACGCCTGCACTCTGAATACTCCCTGGTCGACGGTCTGGTGCGGATCAAGCCGCTGGTCAAGACCCTGGTCGGCATGAACATGCCTGCCGTGGCGGTCACTGACCAGAACAACATGTGTTCTCTGGTCAAATTTTATAAAGCGGCGATGGGCGCGGGGATCAAACCGATCTGCGGCGCCGACCTGTGGCTGTCGAACAAAGACCCGGACAATGCGCTGAGCCGGATCAGCCTGCTGGCGATGAACGCCGTGGGTTATCGCAACCTGACCGAACTGATATCCCGCGGTTTCATCGACGGCCAACGCAATGGCTCGATCATCATCGAGCGCGAGTGGGTAGCCGAGGCCAGTGAAGGCCTGATCATGTTGTCGGCGGCGAAGGAAGGCGAAGTCGGCCAGGCCCTGCTTGGCGGCAATCCTGCCGAAGCGGAAACCCTCGCCCGCGAATGGATGGCCGTGTTCCCGGACCGCTTCTATCTGGAAATCCAGCGTACCAGCCGCCCGAATGATGAAGAACAACTGCACGCTGCCGTGGCCTTGGCCGATAAAATCGGCGCGCCGCTGGTGGCGACCAACGATGTGCGCTTCATCAAACAGGAAGATTTCGAGGCGCACGAGACCCGCGTCTGCATCGGTGAAGGCCGCGCCCTCGACGATCCGCGGCGCTCGAAGAATTACAGCGATCAGCAATACCTCAAGAGCGCTGAGGAAATGGCCGAGCTGTTCAGCGACATTCCCGAGGCGCTGCAGAACACCGTCGAAATCGCCAAGCGATGCAATATCGAAGTGAAGTTGGGCAAGCACTTTCTGCCTAACTTCCCGATTCCGGATGGCATGACCATCGACGAGTATTTCCGCAAGGTGTCGTTCGACGGTCTGGAAGATCGCCTCAGCGTCCTGCTGCCCAAGGACACGACCGAAGACTACGAAGCCAAGCGACAGGTGTACGTCGATCGACTGAATTTCGAGCTGGACATCATTATCCAGATGGGCTTCCCGGGTTACTTCCTGATCGTGATGGACTTTATCCAGTGGGCCAAGAGCAATGGCGTACCAGTTGGTCCTGGCCGGGGGTCGGGTGCCGGTTCGTTGGTAGCCTATGTGCAGAAGATCACCGACCTCGATCCGCTGGAATATGACCTGCTGTTCGAACGTTTCCTCAACCCGGAACGGGTCTCCATGCCCGACTTCGACGTCGACTTTTGCATGGACGGCCGCGACCGGGTGATCGACTACGTGGCCGAGAAATACGGCCGTAACGCGGTGAGCCAGATCATCACCTTCGGTTCCATGGCGGCCAAAGCTGTGGTGCGTGACGTGGCGCGGGTGCAGGGCAAGTCTTACGGTTTGGCCGATCGTCTGTCGAAGATGATTCCGTTCGAAGTCGGCATGACCCTGGAAAAGGCTTACGAGCAGGAAGAAATCCTGCGTGACTTCATCAAGGTCGATGAAGAAGCTGCGGAAATCTGGGAAATGGCGCGCAAGCTCGAAGGCGTGGTGCGTAACGTCGGCAAGCACGCCGGTGGCGTGGTAATCGCCCCGACCAAACTGACCGACTTTTCGCCGATCTATTGCGATGAAGCCGGCGATGGCCTGGTCACCCAGTTCGACAAGGATGACGTTGAAGCCGCGGGTCTGGTGAAGTTCGACTTCCTCGGTCTGCGCACCCTGACGGTCATTGACTGGGCGCTGAAAACCATCAACCGCGACCGCGCCAAGGTCGATGAGCCGCCGCTCGACATCGCCTTTATTCCGCTCGACGACAAACCGACCTATCAGCTGCTGCAGAAAGCCGAAACCACGGCGGTGTTCCAGCTCGAGTCCCGGGGCATGAAGGAGCTGATCAAAAAGCTCAAGCCCGACTGTCTGGAAGACCTGATCGCACTGGTAGCACTGTTCCGTCCCGGCCCGCTGCAGTCGGGCATGGTTGACGACTTTATCAATCGCAAGCACGGGCGTGCCGAACTGGCGTACCCGCACTCGGACTATCAATACGAAGGCCTCAAGCCAGTATTGGCACCGACCTACGGCATCATCCTGTATCAGGAACAGGTGATGCAGATTGCCCAGGTCATGGCCGGCTACACCCTTGGCGGTGCGGACATGCTGCGTCGAGCCATGGGCAAGAAAAAACCCGAAGAAATGGCCAAGCAGCGCGGGGGGTTCATTGAAGGTTGCGCGACCAATAATATTGATGCCGACCTGGCCGGTAACATTTTCGACCTGGTGGAAAAATTCGCCGGCTACGGCTTCAACAAGTCTCACTCCGCCGCTTACGGACTGGTGTCGTACCAGACTGCATGGCTGAAGACACACTACCCGGCGCCGTTCATGGCGGCGGTGTTGTCGGCGGACATGCACAACACCGACAAGGTCGTGACCTTGATCGAAGAAATTCGCACCATGAAGCTGCGTCTCGACGCACCGGATGTGAATACCTCCGAATTCAAGTTCACGGTGAACGACGAAGGCCGGATCATCTACGGCCTCGGCGCGATCAAGGGTGTCGGTGAAGGGCCGGTCGAAGCCATTACCGAAGCGCGCCAGGACGGACCGTTCAAGGACCTGTTCGACTTCTGCGCGCGGGTCGACCTCAAACGGATCAACAAGCGCACCCTCGACGGTTTGATCCGCAGCGGCGCTCTGGATCGTCTGGGACCTTGTTTCCATGACGAACCGAAAGCCTATCAAGCGAGTATCGACCAGAATCGCGCGATCCTGCTCAATGCGATGGAAGGGGCGATCAAGGCCGCCGAGCAAACCGCGCGCACCCACGACAGTGGGCATGCCGACCTGTTTGGCGGACTGTTCGTCGAGGAAGACGCGGACGTCTACGCCAACCACCGCAAGGCGAAAGAGCTGACGCTCAAGGAACGCCTGAAAGGCGAGAAAGACACGCTGGGTCTGTACCTGACCGGGCACCCGATTGACGAATACGAAGGCGAAATTCGCCGCTTTGCCCGTCAGCGCATCATTGATCTCAAGCCCGCTCGCGATACACAGACCGTCGCCGGCATGATCATCGCGCTGCGGGTGATGAAGAATAAAAAGGGCGACAAGATGGGGTTCATCACCCTGGACGATCGCTCCGGCCGCATCGAAGCTTCGCTGTTCGCCGAGGCGTTCCATTCGGCGCAGTCGCTGCTGCAGACCGACGCGATGGTGGTGGTCGAAGGCGAGGTCAGCAACGACGATTTTTCCGGCGGTTTGCGCTTGCGGGTCAAGCGCGTCATGAGCATGGAAGATGCGCGCACCAATCTTGCCGAGAGCCTGCGTCTGAAATTGCAGACCAAAGACCTCAAGGGCGATCAGCTACGCTGGCTGGGTGAGTTGTTCAAACGCCACCGCGGCGCGTGCCCGATTACCATGGAGTACACGAGCCCCGATGCGAAAGCCTTGCTGCAGTTCGGCGAGACCTGGCGGATCGACCCGGCGGATGCGTTGATTCAAGCCCTGCGTGACCAGTTCGGGCGAGACAACGTCTTCCTCCAATACCGTTGACGGTCAGGCTTCATTCTTTGCCATGAAGAGCGGAAGCTGATCTCGACCACATTTTTTAATCTCGACCTGAACGCGCCTGTCCCTTAAGGTAGGGCGCGAATAGACAACCGGCCGGCCCAAGCTCTCTTGGACGTCGACCCTAGACGGACGCCTATGAACCCGAATTTTCTAGATTTCGAACAGCCGATCGCCGACCTGCAAGCCAAGATCGAAGAGTTGCGCTTGGTCGGTAATGACAATTCGCTGAATATCGGCGAAGAGATCTCCCGCCTGCAGGAAAAAAGCAGCACGCTGACCGAAGACATCTTCGGCAAGCTGACCAGCTGGCAGATCGCGCGTCTGGCGCGTCATCCGAAACGTCCTTATACCCTGGACTACATCGAACACATCTTCACCGAGTTCGACGAGTTGCACGGTGACCGTCACTTCTCCGACGACGCTGCGATCGTCGGTGGCGTCGCCCGTCTCGACGACCAGCCGGTGATGATCATCGGTCACCAGAAAGGCCGCGAAGTACGCGAGAAAGTTCGTCGCAACTTTGGCATGCCACGTCCTGAAGGCTACCGCAAAGCGTGCCGCCTCATGGAAATGGCCGAACGCTTCAAGATGCCGATCCTGACCTTCATTGATACCCCGGGCGCTTACCCTGGTATCGATGCCGAAGAACGCAACCAGAGCGAAGCCATCGCCTGGAACCTGCGCGTCATGGCTCGCCTGAAAACGCCAATCATCGCCACCGTGATTGGTGAGGGTGGTTCTGGCGGCGCACTGGCGATTGGCGTGTGCGATCAGCTGAACATGCTCCAGTACTCGACGTACGCGGTGATTTCGCCGGAAGGCTGTGCCTCGATTCTGTGGAAGACCGCCGAGAAAGCGCCGGATGCCGCTGAAGCCATGGGCATCACCGCCGAGCGCCTGAAAGGCCTGGGTATCGTTGACAAGGTGATCGGCGAACCACTGGGCGGCGCTCATCGCAATCCGGCCGTTGCCGCCGCTTCGATCCGCGCGGAATTGAGTTCGCAATTGGCGATGCTCAAGGAATTCGATACCGAAGCGCTGTTGACCCGTCGTTACGAGCGCCTGATGAGCTACGGTCTCTGATCTGACCTCGGCTTCAATGTGGGAGCGAGCCTGCTCGCGATGGCGGTTCAACATTCAACTGATCGGTTGAGTGTGTGACTGCAATCGCGAGCAAGCCCGCTCCCACATTTGATTTGTGCAAAGGGAAAGATATGGATCGGGCCACGATTGATTTGCCTTCCCGGCTTTTGATGAGTCTGAAGCTATGGCGCAACGTCAAAACCTGGCGCGTCGCGTTCTCCGGTGGCCTTGATTCCACCGTCCTGTTGCATCTGCTTGTACACCTCGCAAAAACCACATCCCTCCCAGAACTCAGAGCCATCCACGTTCACCATGGTCTTCAGGCGGCGGCGGATGCGTGGCCGCAACACTGTCTGTCGGTCTGTGACGCATGGGGCGTACCGTTGCAGGTAATCCGCGTGCAGGTTCGGCCTGGCGCCAGCCTCGAACGGGCAGCACGGGATGCGCGGTATGACGCCTTCGATGCAGCAACTCAGGCCGGTGACGTACTGCTCACCGGTCAACACCGGGACGATCAGGCGGAAACCTTGTTGTTCCGGTTGCTGCGCGGGGCAGGGGTGCGTGGGATGGCAGGCATGCCGGGTCAGCGCTCGTTGGGCCGCGGGCATTTGCTGCGTCCGTTGCTGGATGTCACACGCGCGGAGCTGGAAGCCTACGCCGCGGAGCACGGGTTGAGCTGGATCGAAGACCCGACAAATGAAGATCGGCGCTTCTCGCGCAATTACCTAAGGCATCAAATCTTTCCTGAACTGACCGAGCGCTGGCCGCAAGCCACCGCCAACATGGCTCGCAGTGCGGCGCATTTGCGGGAGGCACAAGGGTTGCTCGATGAATTGGCGCTGATCGACCTGAGCGCTGCACAGACCGTCAGTGATCTCCCTTGGCTCGGCGTGCCGTCCCTCGAACTGGCGCCGCTCGCACTATTGTCCGCCGCTCGACAGCGCAATGCGCTCAGTCACTGGCTCTCGCCAGTGACCAGCCTGCCCGACAGCGACCATTGGTCGGGGTGGGATGATCTGCGTGATGCCTCGGGCGACGCCCGGCCAATCTGGCGTCTGGCCGATGGCGAACTGCATCGGGCCGGGGGGCGAATCTGGTGGTTGTCCGGCGCCTGGTTGCGCGATCCGCTGGCATCGAACGAATGGCTGGAGCAAGCGAAAGCTCTGACGTTGCCGGATAATGGCGTGCTGACGATCAGCGGCAGCGTCCCAAATGGACCGCTGCAGGTGCGCTATCGTGAAGGTGGCGAAGTCATGTATCTGCCTGGGCGTGGGCATCGCGATCTCAAGCGCCTGCTCAATGAAAGTGCCGTTCCCGCGTTCGTCCGTGGCAGATTGCCGCTGCTGTATCAGGGCGAGCAATTGCTGGCGGTCGCCAATCTGCGGGGCTTGAATGGCAGTGATCCGCATGGCTGGCATTTGCATTGGCAGCCGCCAACCGAAGATCAAGGTTTGAGCTGATAGGGGCTTTCCGGTAGACTACGCTCCCTTCTTGATACAACTTCTGTGGATTCGCCTGAATTGCAGCAGTTGCCGATTACCAAGCAGTCTTTGCTGGGCGATTCCAAAAAATGTGTAGCGAGCAACGTACCGGTGTTTCATTTCCCGGTCTGTCCCAACGCGGCGGTTTTTTCGAAGGTTGCACTGTGATTAATGCAGGTGATCGGGGGCTTCGGCCTTCCTTCGCTTTCCCCGGCGGCTCGTACCGCTTTAACGCAGACTTCTAGGGTTTTTCATGACGCGCTACATATTCGTCACGGGCGGTGTTGTTTCTTCATTGGGGAAAGGCATTGCCTCGGCTTCATTGGCGGCCATCCTGGAGGCGCGGGGACTTAAGGTCACCATGCTGAAGCTGGACCCGTACATCAACGTCGATCCGGGCACCATGAGCCCGTTCCAGCACGGTGAAGTGTTCGTCACCCACGACGGCGCCGAGACCGACCTGGACCTGGGTCACTACGAGCGGTTCATCCGCACGACCATGACCCAGAACAACAACTTCACCACCGGCCGTGTCTACGAGCACGTGCTGCGCAAAGAGCGCCGTGGTGATTACCTGGGCGCGACCATTCAGGTCATTCCGCACATCACCGACGAGATCAAGCGCCGGATCATCAAGGGCGCCGGCGATGCCGACGTGGCCATGGTCGAGATCGGTGGCACGGTAGGCGACATCGAGTCGCAACCGTTCCTCGAAGCGATTCGTCAATTGCGTTTCGAAGTCGGCGCCAAGCGCGCGATGCTGATGCACCTGACCCTGGTGCCATACATCGCCACCGCCGGCGAAACCAAGACCAAGCCAACCCAGCACTCGGTCAAGGAACTGCGTTCCATCGGCCTGCAGCCTGACGTGCTGGTGTGCCGCTCTGATCACCCGATCGACATTTCCTCGCGTCGCAAAATCGCGCAATTCACCAACGTTGAAGAACGTGCGGTGATTGCGCTGGAAGACGCCGACACCATCTACAAGATCCCGGGCATCCTGCATTCGCAGGGTCTGGACGATTTTGTCGTCGAGCGTTTCGGCCTGCAATGCGGCGGCGCCGATCTCTCCGAGTGGGAAGCCGTGGTGGACGCCAAGCTCAACCCTGAGCACGAAGTCACCATCGCCATGGTCGGCAAGTACATGGAGCTGCTGGACGCTTACAAGTCGCTGATCGAAGCGATGAGTCACGCCGGCATCAGCAACCGCACCAAGGTCAACCTGCGCTACATCGATTCCGAAGACATCGAAAACCAGGGCACTGCGCTGCTGGAAGGCGTCGATGCGATTCTGGTGCCGGGCGGCTTCGGTCTGCGTGGCGTGGAAGGCAAGATTACTGCCGTGCAGTACGCTCGCGAAAACAAGGTGCCGTACCTCGGTATCTGCCTGGGCATGCAAGTGGCCGTGATCGAGTTCGCTCGTAACGTCATGGGCTGGAAAGACGCCAACTCCACCGAGTTCGATCGTGCAAGCGGTCACCCGGTCGTGGGCCTGATTACCGAGTGGGAAGATGCCACCGGCGCGGTCGAAACCCGTACCGAAACCTCCGACCTCGGCGGCACCATGCGCCTCGGCGCGCAGGATTGTCTGCTGGAGCCGGGTTCGCTGGTTCACGACTGCTACGGCAAGGACGTGATCGTCGAGCGTCACCGTCATCGCTACGAAGTGAACAACAACCTGCTGCCGCAGATCATGGAAGCCGGCCTGAAAATCTCCGGTCGGTCCGGCGATGGCGCGCTGGTTGAAGTGGTCGAAGCGCCGGATCATCCATGGTTCGTCGCGTGCCAGTTCCACCCTGAGTTCACTTCGACGCCGCGCGACGGTCACCCGTTGTTCAGCGGTTTCGTTAAAGCAGCTTTGGTCCAACACCAGAAGAAGGCGTAATTCCAATGGCGCAGAAGATCATCCGCGTAGGCGACATCGAGATTGCCAACGACAAGCCGATGGTGCTGTTCGGTGGCATGAACGTGCTGGAAAGCCGCGACATGGCGATGCAGGTCTGCGAAGAGTACGTCAAGGTGACCGCGAAGCTCGGCATCCCTTACGTGTTCAAGGCCAGCTTCGACAAGGCCAATCGTTCCTCCGTGACCTCTTACCGTGGCCCTGGCCTGGAAGAAGGCATGCGGATTTTCCAGGACATCAAGCAAGCCTTTGGCGTGCCGATCATTACTGACGTCCACGAGCCGGATCAGGCTGCGGTCGTTGCTGAAGTCTGCGACATCATCCAGCTGCCTGCTTTCCTGTCGCGCCAGACCGACCTCGTGGTCGCGATGGCCAAGACCGGCGCGGTCATCAACATCAAGAAAGCCCAGTTTCTCGCTCCTCAGGAAATGAAGCACATCCTGAGCAAATGCGTTGAAGCGGGTAACGATCAGTTGATCCTCTGCGAGCGCGGTTCAAGCTTTGGCTACAACAACCTGGTCGTCGACATGCTCGGCTTCGGCATCATGAAGCAGTTCGAATACCCGGTGTTTTTCGACGTGACCCACGCCCTGCAAATGCCCGGAGGTCGTGCCGATTCCGCTGGCGGTCGTCGCGCCCAGGTCCTCGATCTGGCCAAGGCCGGCATGAGCCAGTCGCTGGCCGGCCTGTTCCTTGAAGCGCACCCGGATCCGGACAATGCCAAATGCGATGGTCCTTGCGCGCTGCGTCTGGACAAACTGGAGCCATTCCTGGCCCAGCTCAAAGCCCTGGACGAGTTGGTGAAAAGTTTTCCTGCCGTGGAAACCGCGTAACTGCGGATTTCCACCGTAGGAGCCGGCTTGCTGGCGATAGCGATCCTGAACACGCTACCGCCAGCAAGGCGGCTCCTACAGGATTTGATCCAAAAGTATAAATCGATCGGTAAAGCGTCTTCGTCAACTTTGGAGTGTTTACAACAATGGCAAAAATAGTCGACATCAAAGGTCGTGAAGTTCTCGACTCCCGGGGCAATCCCACCGTGGAAGCGGACGTGCTTCTCGATAACGGCATCATCGGCAGTGCTTGCGCGCCGTCCGGTGCTTCCACTGGCTCGCGTGAAGCACTCGAGCTGCGTGATGGCGACAAGAGCCGTTACCTGGGCAAGGGCGTTCTGAAAGCGGTCGCCAACATCAACGGTCCGATCCGCGACCTGCTGTTGGGCACTGACCCAAGCGACCAGAAAGCGCTCGATCACGCGATGATCAAGCTGGACGGCACTGAAAACAAAGCCACCCTGGGTGCCAACGCCATCCTCGCCGTTTCCCTCGCCGCCGCCAAGGCAGCTGCTCAGGATCAGGATCTGCCGCTGTACGCGCACATCGCCAACCTGAACGGTACGCCGGGTGTCTACTCGATGCCGGTGCCGATGATGAACATCATCAACGGTGGCGAGCATGCCGATAACAACGTCGACATCCAGGAATTCATGGTGCAGCCGGTTGGCGCTAAGTCCTTCTCGGAAGGTCTGCGCATGGGCACCGAGATTTTTCATCACCTCAAAGCCGTACTGAAGGCCCGTGGACTGAGCACTGCTGTAGGTGACGAAGGTGGTTTCGCGCCAAACCTGGCTTCCAACGAAGACGCTTTGAAAGTGATCTCCGAAGCCGTGGCCAACGCCGGTTACAAGCTGGGTACTGATGTGACTCTGGCACTGGACTGCGCCGCCAGCGAATTCTACGAAGACGGCAAGTACAACCTCTCCGGCGAAGGCCAGGTGTTCACGGCTGAAGGGTTTGCCGACTACCTGAAAGGCCTGACAGAGCGTTACCCGATCATCTCGATCGAAGACGGTCTGGACGAGTCCGACTGGGCTGGCTGGAAAATCCTCACGGACAAGATCGGCGAGAAAACCCAGCTGGTGGGCGACGACCTGTTCGTAACCAACACCAAGATCCTCAAAGAAGGCATCGATAAAAAGATCGCCAACTCGATCCTGATCAAGTTCAACCAGATCGGCACCCTGACCGAAACCCTGGAAGCCATCCAGATGGCCAAGGCCGCTGGTTACACCGCCGTGATCTCGCACCGCTCCGGCGAAACCGAAGACTCGACCATTGCCGACCTGGCAGTGGGTACGGCGGCTGGCCAGATCAAGACCGGCTCTCTGTGCCGCTCGGATCGCGTGTCCAAGTACAACCAACTGCTGCGTATCGAAGAGCAGTTGAACGGCAAAGCCAAGTACAACGGCCGTAGCGAGTTCCGCGGTTAAGCGTTGACTGTTTAAAAGTCAGCGGATAGTGTCGGCAAAATCGCGACAGCGATGGATTTGCCAAATCTGATGCCTTATCAGCACAAGCCTGGGTCTTCCAGGCTTCGTGCTATCAGATGCTAAGTTTTGGCATGGCTGTCTTTTTTCCACTGGATACCTGATATTCGATGCGCAGTCCCAATTGGTTGTTCCTCGTTCTGCTCCTGTTGCTGGCAGGTCTGCAATACCGCCTCTGGGTCGGTAATGGCAGCCTTGCGCAAGTGGCGGAGTTGAGTCAGCAGATTGCCGATCAGCACGCTGAGAACGAAGGTTTGCTGGAACGCAATCGAGTGATGGGGGCCGAAGTCAGCGAGCTCAAAAAAGGCATGGAGACCGTGGAAGAGCGGGCTCGTCACGAGTTGGGTATGGTCAAGGACGGTGAAACCCTTTACCAGCTTGCACAATGAATTCCTCGATACCGGCCTTTTGGGCCGTGATCCCCGCCGCAGGCGTCGGTGCCCGGATGGCCGCAGACCGTCCCAAGCAGTACTTGCAACTGGGCGGACGCACTATTCTTGAACACAGCCTCGGCTGTTTCCTTGATCATCCTGCCCTGAAGGGTTTGGTGGTCAGTCTTGCGGTTGATGATCCTTACTGGCCGAATCTGGCGTGCGCCGGCGATTCGCGTATTCAACGCGTTGACGGCGGTGAGGAGCGTTCCGGGTCGGTGCTCAATGCCTTGCTGCATCTGCATGCGCTGGGTGCGGACGATGAAGATTGGGTATTGGTGCACGATGCTGCGCGGCCCAATCTGAGCCGTGATGATCTGGACAAGTTGCTGAGTGAGTTGGCGGACGACACGGTCGGTGGACTGCTGGCCGTTCCGGCTCGCGATACGCTTAAACGAGTCGACAAGCACGGTCGCGTACTCGAAACCGTGGATCGCAGCGTGATCTGGCAAGCTTATACGCCGCAGATGTTTCGCCTCGGCGCCTTGCATCGGGCCTTGGCCGATAGCCTGGTGGGTGACGCAGTCATCACCGATGAGGCTTCCGCTATGGAGTGGGCAGGGCTGGCGCCACGTCTGATCGAGGGGCGATCAGATAACCTCAAGGTCACTCGGCCTGAGGATCTTGAATGGCTGCGTCTGCGTTGGGCTAATCGCCGCTAAAGATCGCAGCCTCGTTGCACTCGACAGCTCCTACCTTGTCGGTTTGCACCGTAAGGCACCTGTAGGAGCTGTCGAGTGCAACGAGGCTGCGATCTTTTGATCTTCAAACCTCAAACCCTGTACTCCGGCCTGGACGCCAACCCTTCCTTCAAATAATCCACCAACTTTCTCACCTTCGGTGACAAATGCCGTTGTTGCGGATACAACGCCCATACCGCCGTGTTGGGCGGCTGATGCGCCTCCAGCAAAGAAATCAGTTCCCCGCTTTTCAGATGTCCCAGCACGTAATAATCCGGCAGCTGACACAATCCGACGCCTTGCAACGCCGCATCCAGTACCGCTTGCCCACTGTTGCACCGCCAGTTTCCCTGCACCCGTTGGGAAAATTCCTTGCCGTTCTGTTCCAGCTGCCAAACATCCGTGCTGCCGATCAGGCAATTGTGCTGGCTCAATTCCGACAGACTGTGTGGCCGACCGTACCGCTCAACGTAGGACGGTGACGCGCACAGGTACATCCGTCGTGGTGCCAGGCGTGTCGCGACCAGTCTTGAGTCCTGCAAGCGGCCTAAGCGAATCGCCAGGTCCAGGCCTTCGTGCACCAGATCCAGCTGACGATTGCTCAGTTCGATATCAATGCGAAGCTGCGGGTAAAGCCCCATGAAACGCGTCACCAACGGCACGATAAAGCGTTCGCCATACGCCACGGCACAGGTCATGCGCAGCATGCCTTTCGGTTCGCTCGTCAGGTCACCCACTGCGCGCAATGCTTCTTCACGACCATCCTGTAAACGCTGACAGTGCTGCAGAAATGTTTGCCCTGCTTCCGTGAGCGTGACCCGCCGGGTGCTCCGATAGAGCAATCGTGTCTGAAGACGCTCTTCGAGGCGTACGATCTGACGACTGATGTGCGAGGAAGAAACACCAAGTCGGTCTGCGGCTGCGGTGAACTGGCTGCATTCAGCCACGGCGACGAACTCGTCGATGCCTTCCCAGCGGTTCTCTGACATAAGTGATTATCCCTGTGCAGCAATAATGTTTTGCTTTCCTCCGGATTATTCATCGTTAAGCGCTGTATTACACTCACTGTCTTGTTTATATCCACTGGAGATACCCATGATCAAGTCGCGCGCTGCCGTTGCCTTCGAGGCTAAAAAACCGCTCGAGATCGTTGAAGTCGATGTCGCCATGCCCAAGGCCGGTGAAGTGTTGTTGCGTGTGATCGCCTCCGGTGTCTGCCATACCGATGCCTACACGCTGTCGGGCGCGGATCCGGAAGGCATCTTCCCGTCGATTCTCGGTCACGAAGGTGGCGCGGTGGTTGAGGCGATCGGTGAAGGTGTGACCTCGGTTGCCGTCGGCGATCACGTTATCCCGCTTTACACCCCGGAATGCCGCCAGTGCAAGTTCTGCCTGTCGGGCAAGACCAACCTCTGCCAGGCGATTCGTTCGACCCAGGGTAAAGGCCTGATGCCAGACGGCACTTCGCGCTTTTCCTACAAGGGGCAGCCGATCTTCCACTACATGGGTACTTCGACTTTCTCCGAATACACCGTGCTGCCGGAAATTTCCGTGGCCAGAATTCAGAAAGAGGCGCCACTGGAAAAAGTCTGCCTGCTGGGCTGCGGTGTCACTACCGGTATCGGCGCAGTGCTGAATACCGCCAAGGTGAAACCGGGTGATACCGTGGCCATTTTCGGCCTCGGCGGTATCGGTCTGTCGGCAGTCATCGGTGCAGTCAAAGCCAAGGCTGGACGGATCATCGCCGTGGACATCAATCCGGCGAAATTCGAGATTGCCAAGCAATTGGGTGCAACCGACTGTGTCAACCCGAAAGACTTCGATCGCCCGATCCAGGAAGTGATCGTCGACATGACCGATGGCGGCGTCGACTTTTCCTTTGAATGCATTGGCAACGTCCAGCTGATGCGGGCCGCACTCGAGTGCTGCCACAAAGGTTGGGGCGAATCGGTAATCATCGGCGTCGCCGGTGCCGGTCAGGAAATTGCCACCCGCCCATTCCAGTTGGTCACCGGTCGCGTCTGGCGTGGTTCGGCGTTCGGCGGGGTGCGCGGTCGTACCGAGCTGCCAAGCTACGTCGACATGGCCGAAAGTGGTGAAATCCCGCTCGATACCTTCATCACACACACCATGGGTCTGGAAGACATCAATAGGGCATTCGATCTGATGCACGAAGGCAAGAGCATCCGTTCCGTCATTCATTTCTAAGAGAAAGCTGCAAGCTGCAAGCGACAAGCTGCAAGGGGCACGGTACTTCTCTTGCAGCTTGAAGCTTGGGGCTTGTAGCTGAGGAAGCCCATGATCCTGGAAAATATCTCCTGCCAGAAAAGCTTCGGCGGCTGGCACAAACGCTACAAGCACCGTTCCGACGTGCTCGGATGCGACATGGTGTTCGCCGTGTACCTGCCGCCGCAAGCAGAGCAGGGCGGCAAATTGCCGGTGTTGTACTGGCTGTCCGGTCTGACCTGCACCGACGAAAACTTCATGCACAAGGCTGGCGCGATGCGCATGGCCGCCGAGCTCGGGTTGATTATCGTTGCGCCGGACACCAGCCCGCGCGGGCCTGATGTGCCGGATGATCCGGAGGACGCCTGGGACTTCGGCCTCGGCGCTGGTTTCTATCTGAATGCCACGCAGGAACCGTGGTCGCGGCACTATCGCATGCATGACTATGTGGTGCAGGAATTGCCGGCCTTGGTCGAAGCCCATTTCCCTGCGTCCGACAAACGTGGCATCAGCGGCCATTCCATGGGCGGCCATGGCGCGCTTGTCTGTGCATTGCGCAATCCGGGCCGTTATCAGTCGGTGTCGGCATTCTCGCCGATCAACAATCCGATGGATTGCCCTTGGGGTCAGAAGGCCTTTTCCCGTTACCTGGGTGAAGACCGCTCGAAGTGGCGTGAATGGGATGCCTGCGCGTTGATCGCCGAGGCAGAGGAGAAGTTGCCGCTGCTGGTCGATCAAGGTGATCGCGATGACTTCCTCGCTACCCAGCTCAA
This sequence comes from Pseudomonas fluorescens, assembly GCF_902497625.1. GTDB lineage: Bacteria > Pseudomonadota > Gammaproteobacteria > Pseudomonadales > Pseudomonadaceae > Aquipseudomonas > Aquipseudomonas fluorescens_BQ. The sequence goes on from NZ_CABVGX010000035.1 coordinate 34,773, forward strand.
GCCCGAAGCCTTGCAGCAAGCCGCGAAACAGGCCGGCCATCCGCTGACGTTGCGCCTGCAACCCGGCTACGACCACAGCTATTTCTTCATCGCCAGTTTCATTGACGAACACTTGCAGCATCACGGACGCGCCCTAGGCCTCTAATGCAGGTAGAATCACGCCCTGACAAAAATCGGGGCGTTTTTTTATGCGTATTGGCCACGGCTATGATGTGCACCGTTTCGCTGAAGGCGATTTCATTACTCTGGGCGGCGTGCGTATCGCACACGGCTTCGGGCTGCTCGCTCACTCCGACGGTGACGTCCTGCTGCACGCCTTGAGCGATGCCTTGCTTGGCGCGGCCGCGCTGGGTGATATCGGCAAACACTTCCCGGACACCGACCCGACATTCAAGGGGGCAGACAGCCGCGTGCTGTTACGCCATGTTGTCGCGCTGATCCACGGCAAAGGCTGGATAATCGGCAACGTCGATAACACCATCGTTGCCCAGGCGCCAAAAATGGCCCCGCATATCGAATCGATGCGCGCTCTGATTGCCGCGGATCTTCAAGTTGAGTTGGATCAAGTGAACGTGAAAGCTACCACCACCGAAAAGCTTGGTTTTGTCGGGCGCGAAGAAGGCATTGCGGTGCACTCCGTTGCCTTGTTGCTGCGCGCATGAATGAGGCGCAACTGCTTGGCCCGCGCGCATACGGTGAGGCACTCGGCACTGCGGTATTAAAAGCGACCGCAGAGGATTTTCAGGTCGACGAAGTACTCGATATTCCCCTCAGTGGTGATGGCGAGCACCTGTGGATCTGGGTGGAAAAACGCGGGCTTAATACTGAGGAAGCGGCCCGGCGGATAGCCAAGGCGGCGGGCGTGCCGCTGCGCACGGTCAGCTACGCCGGGCTGAAGGATCGCCAGGCACTCACGCGGCAGTGGTTCAGTGTGCAACTGCCAGGCAAGGCGGATCCCGATCTGTCGGCGGCGGAAAACGAAACGCTGAAAATCCTCAAGACCGGTCGGCACAGACGCAAGCTGCAGCGCGGGGCTCATTCGGCGAACGGTTTCACCCTGCGGCTGACACAATTTTCGGGCGATACGGCCGCAATCGAAGAACGCCTGCAACTGATCGCTAAACAAGGTATTCCGAATTATTTCGGCGCTCAACGTTTTGGCTTTGACGGCGGGAACGTCGTCGATGCCCGCGGGTGGGCGGCGCGCAAGGCGTTGCCGGAGCAGCGCAATGTGCGCTCGCGGCTGCTGTCCACGGCGCGCAGTTTCCTGTTCAACCAGGTATTGGCGGCGCGGGTTGCCGATGGCACCTGGCAGCGTGCGCAAGTGGGTGACCTGCTGGCTTTCACTGACAGTCGCAGCTTTTTCCCGGCCGGCGAAGCCGAGTGCAGCGATCCGCGCCTGGCGATTCTCGACCTGCACCCGACCGGACCGCAGTGGGGCGAAGGTGACTCGCCGACCACGGGCGCTGTCCATGTACTGGAGCAGGCAATCGCCGCGCGCGAAGCAGACTTGCGCGACTGGTTGATTAACGCCGGTATGAGCCACGAACGTCGCATCCTGCGACTGCCCATTGCCGGGTTGACGTGGCATTATCCCGAGCCTGACATTCTGCAACTGGAATTCGTCCTGCCGGCCGGATGCTTTGCCACCGTACTGGTGCGCGAACTTGTCGATCTGGTGCCGGTGGGGCAGACGGACAGCCCATGCGTATTCTGATTTCGAACGACGATGGGGTAGCCGCACCCGGTCTCGCCGCGCTTCATGCTGCGCTGGCGGATTACACCGAGTGCGTGGTTATCGCCCCTGACCAGGACAAAAGTGGCGCCAGCAGCTCGCTGACGCTTGACCGTCCGTTGCACCCGCAAACTCTTGCCAACGGTTTCATCAGCCTCAATGGCACGCCAACCGATTGCGTGCACCTGGGGCTTAACGGCTTGCTGGAAGTGGTGCCGGACATGGTGGTTTCCGGGATCAACCTGGGCGCCAATCTGGGCGACGACGTGCTGTATTCCGGTACGGTGGCAGCGGCGCTCGAAGGGCGTTTTCTCGAGCGGCCCTCGTTTGCTTTTTCGCTGGTCTCACGGCAGGTCGACAACCTCTCCACGGCCGCCCATTTTGCGCGCAAACTGGTGGAGGCTCACGCCGCCCTCGATCTGCCACCGCGCACGGTGCTGAACGTGAACATTCCCAATTTGCCGCTTGACCATATCCGCGGTATTCAGCTGACCCGCCTGGGGCACCGCGCCCGTGCGGCGGCACCGATGAAGGTGGTCGACCCTCGGGGCAAATCCGGTTACTGGATCGCAGCTGCCGGTGATGCCGAAGACGGCGGCCCGGGCACCGATTTCCATGCTGTGATGCAGGGTTATGTGTCAATCACGGCATTGCAGCTGGACCGCACCTTCAATGATGCTTTCAGAAGTCTCGATGGCTGGCTGGAGGGACTTCGATAATGGCCCGTGAACAAGACCACATGCTGCATCGCGGCATCGGGATGACTTCTCAAAGAACCCGTGAACGACTGATCCAGCGGTTGTACGAGGAAGGCATTTCCAACGCCAAGGTATTGGAAGTGATCCGCCGGACGCCGCGTCATCTGTTCGTCGACGAGGCGCTTGCGCATCGCGCCTACGAAGATACGGCTTTGCCGATCGGCAATAACCAGACGATTTCCCAGCCTTACATGGTGGCCCGCATGAGCGAGCTGCTACTGGAGGCGGGACCGCTGGACAAAGTGATGGAAATTGGCACCGGTTCCGGTTATCAGACCGCAATCCTTTCGCAACTGGTGGAGCGGGTGTTTTCGGTAGAGCGCATCAAGGTCTTGCAGGACCGGGCCAAGGAACGGCTGATCGATCTGAACCTGCGCAACGTGGTGTTTCGCTGGGGAGATGGCTGGGAAGGGTGGCCGGCGCTGGCGCCTTATAACGGCATCATCGTGACCGCAGTAGCGACCGACGTGCCGCAGGCATTACTCGATCAACTGGCGCCAGGCGGGCGCCTGGTGATCCCGGTCGGGTCAGGGGAGGTCCAGCAACTGATGCTGATCATTCGTGAAGAGCACGGTTTTTCCAGGCGCGTACTTGGCTCCGTGCGATTCGTCCCTTTACTGAATGGGCCTCTGGCCTGAGCTTTTGTTGCAACGCGCTGAATTCTCATCGATCAGCTTTGTCTTACAGCGACGTCAGGCAGTTAAACGGATTGTATCGCTGGCGCAAACCTGCGCCCTGCTCGATTAAAAGTAGAGGCTGCACGGCCCGTTATACTTGCGACACTTCATGCCGAATTTCGGCAAGCCAATTTTAGCCACCACAAAGGGAGCGGCGGGTGAGTCTCACAGTCATTGCGCAGCGAATGGGTACAACGAGCTTTCAGCGCCTGGTGACTGGCCTTGTCTTGAGCGCCTTGCTGGTTGGTTGTTCCAGCAACAAATCCAGCGATGTGCGCGTTGTTGACCGCAACAAGGCCGCGGCCCAGCGCCCGGCAGTCACCACGGGGCAATACGTGGTTCGACCAAAAGACACCCTGTTCTCAATTGCTTTCCGTTACGGCTGGGACTACAAAGCCCTGGCGGCAAGAAACAATATCCCGGCGCCTTACACCATCCGTCCGGGTCAGACGATTCGCTTCGACGGGCGCACCGGTTCAACGCCGACTACAGTGACCAGTTCAACGACTTCAACGCCTTCATCTTCGAGTAAAACCACCGTATTTCGTCGCCCGGCATCGGGTGCGAGCGGAGCCACCACGGTGGTTGTACCGTCCGTCGCAAACAAATCCTCTACCGCACCGATGCCTCCCGCCGGGCCAGCCCCGACCGGCTGGGGATGGCCTTCTAATGGCATTCTTATTGGAAAATTCTCTTCAAACGGCAGTTTGAATAAAGGAATTGATATCGCCGGAGATTTGGGACAGCCTGTTTTAGCTGCGTCTGATGGGACGGTGGTATACGCCGGGAGTGGCTTAAGGGGCTACGGCGAGTTAGTCATCATCAAACACAGCGATACCTACGTCAGTGCCTACGGACATAACCGCAGGCTGTTGGTTCGGGAGGGGCAGCAGGTCAAGGTCGGGCAAACAATTGCCGAAATGGGGTCAACGGGTACAGACCGGGTGAAACTGCATTTTGAGATTCGCCGACAAGGTAAACCTGTAGATCCGCTGCAATTCCTGCCGCGTCGTTGATTGCTTTCCAGCCTGTTCCGTCGCGTAGAGGGGACAGGCTCCAGCGTTGCCAAGGATAAAGGCGTCGCTTGAGCTTGAGGTCGAACTCACCAAAGGACTATAACAATGGCTCTCAGTAAAGAAGTGCCGGAGTTTGACATCGACGATGAGGTTCTCCTGATGGAGACCGGTATCGGTACGGATTCGATGTCGAATGATGAAGGGGCTGCTCCACCTTCCGTTCGCGCCAAATCCAAAAACTCCACGTCGTTGAAACAACACAAATACATTGATTACACACGTGCGCTCGACGCTACGCAGTTGTATCTCAATGAAATCGGCTTTTCCCCGCTGCTGTCCCCCGAAGAAGAAGTTCACTTTGCGCGTTTGTCGCAAAGTGGTGATCCGGCCGGGCGCAAACGCATGATTGAAAGCAACCTGCGGCTGGTGGTGAAAATCGCCAGGCGCTATGTCAATCGCGGACTGTCGCTGCTGGATCTGATCGAGGAAGGGAACCTCGGACTGATTCGGGCGGTGGAAAAATTCGATCCTGAACGTGGGTTCCGTTTCTCGACTTACGCGACATGGTGGATTCGTCAGACCATCGAGCGCGCGATCATGAATCAGACCCGGACGATCCGGTTGCCGATCCATGTGGTCAAGGAGCTCAACGTGTACCTGCGCGCCGCGCGCGAGCTCACACAGAAGCTGGATCACGAACCTTCACCGGAAGAAATCGCCAACCTGCTGGAAAAACCGGTAGCCGAGGTCAAGCGCATGCTCGGCCTGAATGAGCGGGTTTCTTCAGTCGACGTCTCGCTGGGGCCGGATTCGGATAAAACCCTGCTGGACACCCTCACTGATGATCGTCCGACCGATCCATGTGAGCTGCTGCAGGACGACGACCTGTCGCAGAGCATCGATCAATGGCTTTCGGAGCTGACCGACAAGCAACGCGAGGTGGTGGTGCGCCGCTTCGGCCTGCGCGGGCACGAGAGCAGCACGCTTGAGGATGTGGGCCTGGAAATCGGCCTGACCCGTGAGCGGGTCAGACAGATCCAGGTTGAGGGGCTTAAACGTCTTCGGGAAATTCTCGAGAAGAATGGCCTGTCGAGCGAGTCATTGTTCCAGTAAGAACACGCGCCAAACAACAAAAAGCCCCGACTGGTTCGGGGCTTTTTGTTGCCGGAAATAGCACCGAGTGAACTTTGTCATTTGGAGTCTGAAGATGTAAGCCTCAGCCTACTCTTGTGTAAGTGTTCGCTATTTCTCCACATCGGAGCACTGCTATTTACCCTCGGCGAATTAGTTCAACCTTCTGATTACACTCTATATTTTCGTGCGGACCCGATTTCATGGACTGCCTGCTGCAGTCTTCGTGATCGATTGCTCTTGCCTGAAAACCCACTAGTATCCGGGGTGTGTCGACGGACAGACACAACCTTCAGGGATGAGGGATAAGGACATGGCAGGAAGCGATTCATCAGGAGGATGAAAAGGAACACAGGGATAGGGAAAAATGTGGGCGGGTCAAACCGCCCCTTTTTTTGTCTGCAGAAAAGTAAAAAGGCCCGCAAGGGGCCTTTTTGGAACGCGGGGAAGATCAGCGTTCGAGGTGCTCGAGCTTGCCGGGTTTACCGTCCCAGGCGGCGGACTCAGGCAACGGGTCTTTACGTTCAGTAATGTTCGGCCAGATTTCAGCCAGCTCGACGTTCAACTGAATGAAATTCTCCATACCGGCAGGCACTTCATCTTCCGAGAAGATAGCCACGGCAGGGCATTCCGGTTCGCACAGTGCGCAGTCGATGCACTCATCCGGGTGAATCACCAGGAAGTTCGGGCCTTCGTAAAAGCAGTCCACCGGACAGACTTCTACGCAGTCGGTGTACTTGCACTTGATGCAGTTGTCGGTGACGACGAAGGTCATTTCTAATTCTCTCCTCAGGCGGCTGCAGCGGAGCCCCTTCACGTTGGGGTCGCCGGGTTTGGGAGCGATAGTCTGCAAGCCAGGCTGTAGCTTGCAGCATCCCAAACCGCGCGAGATTCTAACAGCTTGCAGGCAAGTGCGTTAGATCCGTGTCTTCAGTGTATAGAGCATTTCCAGCGCGCGGCGCGGCGTCATGTCATCCAGGTCGAGTCTGGCCAGGTCATCCAGCACCGGATGGGGCAGGCTGGCAAACATGTCGCTCTGCTGCGGCGCGGCCGGTTTGCCTTTGACTGGCTTTGGCACGTCATGTGGCAGCGCCGTAGCTTCCAGCCGACCGAGGTGCTCTCGGGCACGCACGATCACTTCGCTGGGTACGCCGGCCAGTTGCGCAACCGCCAAGCCATAACTCTGGCTGGCCGGTCCCGGCAATACGTGGTGAAGGAAGACAATGCGCTCGTTGTGCTCCGTAGCGTTGAGGTGCACGTTGGCCACCAACGGCTGGGCTTCCGGCAATACCGTCAGCTCGAAATAATGGGTGGCGAACAACGTATAGGCGCGTAGATGCGCCAGCCGCTCCGCCGCTGCCCATGCCAGGGACAGACCGTCGAATGTGCTGGTACCGCGCCCGACCTCGTCCATCAACACCAGACTGCGCTCGGTAGCATTGTGCAGGATGTTCGCGGTTTCGCTCATCTCGACCATGAACGTCGAGCGCCCGCCCGCCAGATCGTCACTGGAGCCGATCCGGGTGAAAATCCGGTCGACCAGCGACAGTTCGCAACTCGCCGCCGGCACGAAGCTGCCGATGTGCGCGAGCAGCACGATCAACGCGGTCTGCCGCATATAGGTGGATTTACCGCCCATGTTAGGTCCGGTAATGATCAGCATTCGGGTGTTGTCGTCGAGGCTCAGATCATTAGCCACGAACGGTGTGGTCAGCACTTGCTCGACCACCGGGTGGCGACCCTGGCTGATGCGCATGCACGGTTCATCGACAAAGCGTGGGCAGTTCAGGTCGAGGTTCAGTGCGCGCTCGGCGAGGTTACTCAAAACATCCAGTTCGGCAAGTGCAGCCGCGGTGTCCTGTAGCGGAGGCAACTGGGCGATCAGGTCTTCGAGGAGCGCCTCATAGAGCATTTTTTCGCGGGCCAGTGCCCGGCTTTTCGCCGACAGGGCCTTGTCTTCGAACGCTTTCAGCTCCGGCGTAATGAAACGCTCGGCACCTTTAAGCGTTTGCCGACGGATGTAATCGGCCGGCGCCGATTCGGCCTGTTTGCTCGGTAGCTCGATGAAGTAACCGTGAATGCGGTTGTAACCGACTTTCAAATGCGACAGGCCGGTGCGTGCCTTCTCGCGCGCTTCCAGGTCGATGAGGAATTGCCCGGCGTTTTCGCTCAACGATTGCAGATCATCGAGTTCGCTGTCGTAACCGGTTTTCAACACGCCGCCATCGCGGATCACCGCTGGCGGGTTGTCGATGATGGCTTTTGCCAGCAGTGCTGCCAGTTCCGGATAGGTGCTGGTGGTCGCTGCCAGTTGAATGATGTGCGGCGCTTCCAGCTCGGTCATTGCCTGTTGCAACTCGGGCAGTGCGCCCAGGGCATCGCGTAGCCTTGCCAGGTCACGGGGGCGGGCATTGCGCAGACCAATCCGCGCCAGAATCCGCTCGATGTCGCCGATTTCCTTGAGCTGCGGTTGCAGTTTTTCGAACCGATAGCGGTCGAGCAGGCAGGTGATCGACGTCTGTCGTGCCAGCAGCACCGTCAGATCCCGCAGTGGCCGGTTCAGCCAGCGCGTCAACAAGCGGCTGCCCATGGCGGTCTGGCAGCGATCGACCACCGATTGCAAGGTGTTGTCGCGGCCACCGGCGAGGTTGGTGTCCAGCTCCAGGTTGCGACGACTCGCACCGTCCAGAACTACGGTGTCGTCCAGGCGCTCATGGCGCAGACTGCGCAAATGCGGCAGGGCGGTGCGCTGGGTTTCCTTGGCGTAACTGAGCAGGCAACCGGCTGCACCGATGGCCAGCGTCAGATTCTCGCAGCCGAAACCTTTGAGGTCCTGAGTCGAGAATTGCTGGCAGAGACTTTTCAATGCCGAGTCGCGCTCGAAATCCCACGGCGCACGACGCCGAACCCCACGGCGTTTCTCCGCGGGAAGATCTTTTGGCCAGTCATCCGGGATCATGAGCTCCACCGGATTGACCCGCTCCAGTTCCGCCAGCAGGTTTTCCCAGCCCTTGATCTCCAGCACCGTGAAGTTGCCACTGGTGATGTCCAGCACCGCAAGACCGAACAGGCGCTCATCACCCAGGACCGCCGCAATCAGGTTGTCGCGGCGTTCGTCGAGCAATGCCTCGTCACTGACCGTACCCGGGGTGATGATCCGTACCACCTGACGATCGACCGGCCCCTTACTGGTCGCCGGATCGCCGACCTGTTCGCAGATCACCACCGACTCGCCGAGCTTGACCAGTTTCGCCAGATAACCTTCCGCTGCGTGGTAAGGAATCCCACACATCGGAATCGCCTGACCGGCAGATTGCCCACGGGCGGTCAGGGTGATGTCGAGCAACTTGGCGGCTTTCTTCGCATCTTCGTAGAAGATCTCGTAGAAGTCGCCCATGCGATAGAACATGAGCTGGTCGGGGTGCTGGTTCTTCAGGCGCCAATATTGCTGCATCATTGGCGTGTGAGAGGACAGGTCGGAGGAGAGTGCTTTATTCATCGGGTATCAGGCAATTCGTTGAAAGGTGTAGGGCAAAGGAGGGACGTTGGCCCGGCTTTTCCGCGATGGGCGCAAGGTTACCATGGGCAGTCGAAGTGACGCAGGCATCAAAGCCTGCCAAGCGCAAAGGCTTGGCTGAAGTAAGACGTGATGATGCGGCTGGTCGGTCAGAATTCCCGGTTTCTGCGCTTCGTGCACTCTGCGTTTTCCCGCTAACATTTTGATCGACCCTGTGCCTTGCAAGCGCGATTTGCTCGTGTACGGTAGATCGCATTCCGCACGCTCTGGAGATGACCGTGAAAGAAATCACTCAGCTCGCCGCTGAACTTGGCAGACGCCTGCAGGTTCTCAATGCTCATGTCACCGCAGCGGAGTCCTGTACCGGGGGCGGAATCTCGGAGGCGATTACCCGCATCCCGGGGAGCTCGGCGTGGTTTGAGGCTGGCTATGTCACCTATTCCAATCGGCAGAAAACCGAGCAATTGCAGGTCCCGCCCGAATTGTTTGCGACGGTGGGAGCGGTCAGTTGCGAGGTGGTAGAGGCCATGGTTCGAGGCGCCCAGGAGAAAAGCCGTGCACATTTCGCCGTTGCCGTCAGCGGTGTCGCCGGCCCGGATGGAGGCTCGCCGAACAAACCGGTGGGCACCGTATGGCTGGCCTGGGGCGTGGGCGAGCGGGTATTCAGCGAGGTTCAGCATTTCCCCGGTAACCGTGACGAAGTTCGCCGACAAACGGTGAAGGCCGCGCTAGAGGGGCTGCTGCGGCACGCGGCGGGAGAAATCTCAAATCAGGGGTAGGCGATCTTGAAGTGCTGTGGAATAATACTGTCTACTTATACAGGTGTTGGCCGTCAGGCCTTATTGATTACGTGAGGACTTTAATGGACGACAACAAGAAGAAAGCCTTGGCTGCGGCCCTGGGTCAGATCGAACGTCAATTCGGCAAGGGTGCCGTAATGCGTATGGGCGATCAGGACCGTCAGGCGATCCCATCCATTTCTACTGGCTCTCTGGGTCTGGACATTGCGCTGGGCATTGGCGGCCTCCCAAAAGGCCGTATCGTTGAAATCTACGGTCCAGAATCCTCCGGTAAAACCACACTGACATTGTCCGTGATTGCCCAGGCTCAAAAAGCCGGCGCGACCTGCGCATTCGTCGATGCTGAACACGCCCTCGACCCGGAATACGCTCTCAAGCTTGGCGTCAACGTTGATGACTTGCTGGTTTCTCAGCCCGACACTGGCGAGCAAGCCTTGGAAATCACCGACATGCTGGTGCGTTCCAACGCGGTTGACGTGATCATTGTCGACTCCGTAGCAGCGCTGGTGCCAAAGGCTGAAATCGAAGGCGAAATGGGTGACATGCACGTGGGCCTGCAGGCTCGTCTGATGTCTCAGGCGCTGCGTAAAATCACCGGTAACATCAAGAACGCCAACTGCCTGGTTATTTTCATCAACCAGATCCGTATGAAAATCGGCGTGATGTTTGGCAGCCCTGAAACCACCACCGGTGGTAACGCGCTGAAGTTCTATGCATCGGTTCGTCTGGATATTCGCCGTACTGGCGCGGTGAAAGAAGGTGACGAAGTTGTCGGTAGCGAAACCCGCGTCAAGGTTGTAAAGAACAAGGTCGCTTCGCCGTTCCGTCAGGCAGAATTCCAGATTCTTTATGGCAAGGGCATCTACCTCAATGGCGAGATGATCGACCTTGGGGTTCTGCATGGTTTCGTCGAGAAGTCCGGTGCCTGGTATGCCTATGAAGGCACCAAGATCGGTCAGGGCAAGGCCAATTCGGCCAAGTTCCTGGCAGACAATCCGGAAATCGCCACCAAGCTTGAGAAGCAGTTGCGCGACAAGCTTCTGACACCTGCGCCGGACGTTAAAGCCTCGGCAGACCGAGTCAAAGCAGATGATCTGGTTGATGTGGATGTCTGATTGATCCGATGACCGCCGTACTCGATACACCCGTCGCAGTGCGGCGGACCGCAATGGACCTGCTCGCGCGACGCGAGCACGGTCGAGTCGAACTGACGCGTAAACTGCGTCAGCGCGGTGCACTCCCCGAGATGATCGACGCAGCACTCGACCGGTTGACGGAAGAGGGTTTGCTGTCCGAATCCCGTTACCTCGAAAGCTTTGTTTCCTATCGGGCGCGCTCCGGCCACGGCCCTTTGCGTATTCGCGAAGAGTTAAGTCAGCGCGGTCTGCAGCGTGCAGATATCGAACTCGCTATTCGCGAGAGCAGTATCAACTGGCAGGAGCAACTGGAGGATACCTGGCGACGCAAGTTCTCCGGGCATCTACCCATAGACGCACGGGAACGCGCCAAGCAAGGCCGCTTTCTGAGTTATCGGGGTTATTCCATGGAAATGATCAGCCGCTTGTTCAGTGGTCGAGGGATGGATGATTAATCAAAAACGGCCCGCTATTTGAATAGCGGGCCGTTTTTTTCTGCTTCACGAAACGTGTATCGGATCCCGCGAAAGCTGGTGGGCAATGGGTTGGGCCGTCGCCCAGTTCTCGGGCAGATTGATAAAGTCCACCAATTCGCGCAGGCGTCCATGATTACGGGCGTTAAAGGTGAAGGCCAAACGCGCCAAATGACTGAACTGCTGCTCGTCGTGTTCTTCACCGTCGTAGGCATGCTGATGAAAGTGATCGCTCAGGCACAGGTCGGCAAAACTCTCCTGCATCTGCTCAAGCGCATCGTCGCTTAGCTTATGGTTCATCCGGATCACGAATTGATGCTTGAGCCAGCGGCTCGAGTGAAAGTTGCTGTAGAACTGATTGATCTGCTCAACCGCCTCTTCGGCGCTGTAAACCAGGCTGACAAGCTTCATGTCGGTCGGCAGGATGTAGCGGTTTTCTTCCAGTTGATTGCGAATGAAATCCAGCGCGCTTTGCCAGAAATTACCGCCAGGTGAATCCAGCAGCACCACCGGTACCAGCGGACTTTTCCCTGTTTGAATCAGTGTCAGAACTTCCAGCGCTTCATCCAGCGTGCCAAAGCCGCCGGGGCACAGAACCAATGCGTCGGCTTCCTTCACGAAGAACAGCTTACGGGTGAAGAAGAAGTGGAAGGGCAGCAGGTTGCTGGTGCCATTGACGGTCGGATTGGCGTGTTGCTCGAACGGTAGAGTGATATTGAACCCTAGGCTGTGTTCGCGGCCGGCACCTTCGTGGGCCGCAGCCATGATGCCGCCTCCGGCCCCGGTGATGACCATCAGGTCGGAGCGCGCCAGTGCAGCGCCGAGTTCTCGGGCCATTGCATACAGAGGATGCTCGATCGGTGTTCGGGCCGAACCAAAAACCGTGACCTTGCGTCGTCCGCGAAACTTTTCGAGCACGCGGAATGCTTGCTCGAGTTCGCGCAAGGCCTGCAGGGTGATTTTGGCGTTCCAGCGGTTGTGATCTTCCTGGGCCATGCGCAGCACGGTGAGGATCATGTCGCGGTAGATCGGGATGTTCTGGCTGTTGGGTGAAACAAGCTTGAGTTGATCTTCAACCTTGCTGATGAGGTCGTGGCCGCTTTCTTCGAAATGACGGCTGAGGAGGTCATTCGGTTGGTAAGGCATTCAACTTCTCCTTCTGCACAAAGCCCTTGGCTACGACGAGGCAGTCGTCGGCGCCGCAATACCTCGTGTGTCACTGACAGCCCAGGCTGGCGCCTGGACGGTCCAACTGAGTCGTAATCCGGACCCTCATGTGTTGATCGTCGCTGCGATGATCATTGCGCCGCAAAGTCTTTCCTGGCAACTGCTTATTGACGATTTAAGGCGGGTTTCACCGCTCGTCTGAAGGCATACCGCAAGCCCCACACTCTGATTTACTGAATCACAGGCGTTACACCACATATTTGAGTCCCGCGGGACGCACGGACAAGCAGGTAAAGGATTTTTTTTCGCTCAAGCGAGGGCGACGAGCAGGGAGCCGAAGCAATGGCCAGAGTCATTCTGGAGATCGATACGCAACTGTATCGATTGCTCAAATCATCCGCCGAGACCAATAACCTGAGTCTTGAAGAAGAGTGCTGCCGACGTCTCGAGGGTGCCGATCGGCGCTCCAGATATTTGCAGGCTTTGTTGGCAGAGCTGCGCGCCGAGGATGAACAGCGACGCGCGAATGCTCAGTCGCGTTGATTACTTCTTTTTTGCGGGCGTTGCCTTGGGGCAATCCGATTCCTGATAGCTGGCAGAACCGACCGAGCGGTTGGTTTTCACTTCAGTGAAGTCATAACGCATGACTGCTCCCTTGGCCATCAGCTTGCGGAAGGAAGGATTGTTGCAAACAGAGGCGCCAAGCTGGAAATACACGGCTTTGGGATCGGCGCGCATTTTGTCGGCATGACTGCTCTGCACGCTCAGGTGATTGATCAGCACGTTGCCTTCGGCTGTATAGCCTTGATCAAGAATGTCTTCGTTGATGGCCCGTGGAGTGCCAGCGCTGCTTTGTGCGGCGACGTTTCGCAGTTCCCGATTCAGATTCTGCTCACTCAAGGAAGCAGCCTGAGCGCTGAAAGACGATGCGAGCAAAATGGCCGCGGTGGGAACGATAAGGCGCAGCATGAAACTCTCCTGATTCAGTGACGGGTGCTCAGTGACAGGTGGTTCGACCCCTCACATGACTGTGCGTTCAGTGGCGGCAAATTATAGGGGACGGGGCCTGTACGGTACAGGCTTGCGCCGGCTGCTCTGATAAACTGCCGATACTTTCTACCCTACCGAGTGTTGTTCGTGTCGATTTTCCTTCCCCGCAGGATGTGCCTGCGATGAGCCAGTCCTTTGCATCGAACGCCGTCGCCCGCCTGCGCGATCAGCGCGAAGAAGAGGGTATCAAGCCCATTCAGGCCCGTGGCTGGCGTGCACCGCGATGCCGCGCTTGTCGTGTGATCGAGAGCCACTGCCTGTGCGCCTGGCGTCCACAGGTTGAGGCTCGCGCCGGCGTGTGTCTGATCATGACCAACAAGGAAGTGTTCAAACCCAGCAACACCGGTTGGTTGATTGCCGATGTGGTGCGCGATAATCACGCGTTCATCTGGTCGCGCACTGAAACAGATCCGCAACTGTTGGCGTTGCTCGCGGACCCGCAGTGGCAACCTTACCTGGTATTTCCCGGCGAATACGTTGAGCCAGAGCGTGTAACCCACAGCGTTGACACCGCCAGCACCAAGCGGCCGCTGTTTATCCTGCTGGACGCCACCTGGACCGAGGCACGCAAGATTTTTCGCAAGAGTCCTTATCTGGACAAATTGCCGATTCTCAGCCTGCTGCCGGAAAAACTGTCCCGCTATCGATTACGCCGGTCGACCCGCAGCGAGCATCTGTGCACTGCAGAAGTGGCCGCGTTATGCCTCGATCTTGCCGGCGATAGCGCGGCGGCGTCGGCACTGGACGCGTATTTCGATGTGTTCAGCCAGCACTACCTGGACGCCAAACATCAGCTCGATATGAACGTGTCCACTGCGGCGCATGCCGAGCTTGAGCCTTTCCTGCAAAACACGGCTGTCGTCATCTGCTGATTGTCGCCCATACTGCAAAAGTGTCTACCGAGCACGTCGCTTGACCACCCTGACTTCGCTGGGCATGCTTGGCGCCGATTAGGGCGCGGCCGCAGTTTGAAACGCCGTTTTTTGACGTGATTGGCGTTGATCGTGCTCTGTTGGCGCAGTTGCGTGGCTGCACCTCCAGTTGTTTGAAAAACAGGATCAATAGAACAATGGCCACATACGAAATCCTGATTGCCGATGACCATCCGCTGTTTCGTTCCGCTTTGCATCAGGCGCTAACCCTGGGCCTCGGCCCTGACGTTCGTTTGGTGGAAGTGGCGAGCATTGCCGAGCTGGAGACCCGTCTGGATGAGAAGGCCGACTGGGATCTGGTCTTGCTCGATTTGAACATGCCCGGCGCCTACGGCTTTTCCGGGCTGGTGCTGCTACGCGGGCAGTATCCGCAGATTCCGGTGGTGATGATTTCCGCTCAGGAAGAAGCGACGATCATGGTGAAGTCCCGCGAGTTCGGGGCCAGCGGATTCATTCCCAAGTCGAGCGACCTGACTGTCATTCAAAAAGCCGTGCGGGCCGTGCTCGATGGCGATGTGTTCTGGCCGCCTCAGGCGTTCGAAGCCGTCATTGTTTCCGCCGAAGCGAAAGCCGCCAGTGAAGGCCTTGCCAGCCTGACGCCGCAACAGTTTCGAGTACTGACCATGGTCTGTGAGGGCTTGCTGAACAAGCAGATCGCATACGAGCTGAGCGTTTCCGAAGCGACCATCAAAGCTCATGTCACGGCGATATTCCGCAAGCTGAATGTGCGCACCCGTACCCAGGCTGCTTTACTGCTGCAACAGCTTGAGTCAATTTCCAGCCACTAGGGTTTGGCGTCTTCACGCTTTTTTGACTTTGATTGATCTAGCTTTCCCACTTTCTTTTGGTCAGTTGCCCACTCTATGTCTCCTTTCAAAGGCCAGACCGGCCTGAAACGCATCCTCAATGCCTCCGGTTATTCGCTGGATGGTCTGCGCGCCGCCTTCACCGGTGAAGCCGCTTTTCGGCAGTTGGTGTTGCTCAACGTCGTTTTGATTCCGCTGTCGTTTTTTCTGGATGTCAGCCGCGTCGAGCAGGCGCTGCTGATCGCCGTGTGTCTTCTGGCGCTGATTGTGGAGTTGCTCAACTCTGCGGTCGAAGCGGCGATTGACCGTATCTCGCTCGAGTTGCACCCTCTGTCGAAAAACGCCAAGGACATGGGCAGCGCTGCTCAGTTTGTGGCGCTGACCATGATCGGTCTGGTGTGGGCAGTGATTCTGCTTTAAGCAATATTAGGCAATACGATCTCGTCGCTGCGCTGAACCCCAGCGGTAAAAGCGCGGCACAGGTCGAGGAATTCGCGCATCGCCGAGGTCTGATATTTCTGTTTGTGCCAGATGAAGTAGAACTGCCGGGCGAGATCCAGGTCCGGTGTTTCCACCGGCACCAGGCTGCCACGGCGAAACGCGTCGCGTAGCGCCAGGCGCGATATGCAGCCAATCCCCAAACCTGATTCCACCGCGCGTTTGATCGCTTCGGTGTGCTCCAGCTCAAGACGAATGTTCAATCCGCTGCGATGATGACGCATGGCCTGATCAAAGGTCAGCCGAGTACCTGAGCCCTGTTCACGCAAGATCCAGGCTTCCTGACTGAGTTCGTCCATCGTTGCCGCACCGCGGCTGGCCAGCGGATGTTGCGGTGCGCAGAACACTACCAGCTCATCTTCCACCCAGCTCTGCACCTCGATGTCCGGGTGGCTGCAATCGCCTTCAATCAGACCCAGATCAATTTCATAGTGAGCGACTTGTTGCACGATGTTGGCGGTATTTTGCACGTGCAGCTTCACCTGGCTTTCCGGGTGACGTTGCATGAAGCTGCCGATCAGCAAGGTCGCCAGATAATTGCCGATGGTCAAGGTGGCGCCGACCGCCAGCGAGCCGAAACCTGACTTGCCGTTTAGCAAGTCTTCGATCTCCTTGGCCTGATCGAGCAGTGCCACCGCTTGCGGCAGTAACTGTTTACCGAGGGCGTTGAGGCTCAGCCGTTTGCCGGCGCGATCAAACAGCTGGCAGCTGGATTGGCGCTCGAGTTCGGTGATCGAGGTGCTCGCCGCCGATTGTGAGAGGTTGAGCGTCAGCGCGGCACGGGATACGCTTTCCTGCTGGGCGACGGCGACGAATACTTGAAGTTGACGGAGAGTAAATCGCATATCTATATAACCGATAACCCTTATCTTAATAATCCATTTAACAGATATTGTTACTGCTATTAGAATGCGATGCAATTGCGCACAACTGTTTTTTTCAAGCAGCAGGCGCCAAGCACGCGCAGACCAAATTCCCAGGAGTCCCACGTACATGAGCAACATGAACCACGAGCGTGTCCTCAGTGTTCATCACTGGAATGACACTCTGTTCAGCTTCAAGTGCACCCGCGATCCGGGCCTGCGCTTCGAGAACGGTCAGTTCGTGATGATCGGCCTGCAACAACCCAACGGCCGGCCGCTCATGCGGGCTTACTCGATTGCCAGCCCGAACTGGGAAGAGCATCTCGAGTTTTTCAGCATCAAGGTGCCTGACGGTCCGCTGACTTCCCAGTTGCAGCATCTGAAGGAAGGCGACGAGATCATCATCAGCAAGAAGCCTACCGGCACGCTGGTTCTGGATGACTTGAAGCCTGGCAAACATTTGTACCTGCTCAGTACAGGTACCGGTCTGGCGCCGTTCATGAGCGTCATCCAGGACCCGGAAACCTACGAGCGTTTCGAGAAAGTGATCCTTTGCCACGGCGTGCGTTACGTCAACGAAGTCGCTTACCGCGAGTTCATCACCGAGCACCTGCCGCAGAACGAATTTTTCGGCGAGTCCCTGCGTGACAAGTTGATCTACTACCCGACCGTGACCCGCGAACCGTTCGAGAACGAAGGCCGTTTGACCGACCTGATGCGCAGCGGCAAGCTATTCAGCGACATCGGTCTGCCACCGATCAACCCGCAGGACGACCGCGCCATGCTGTGCGGTAGCCCGAGCATGCTCGACGAAACCAGCGAAGTCTTGAACAGCTTCGGCCTGAAGGTTTCGCCGCGTATGCGCGAGCCGGGTGATTACCTGATCGAGCGAGCATTTGTCGAGAAGTAAGAAACCACTGCACTGCTCTACTTGTGGGAGCGAACCTGCTCGCGATAGCGGACTGTCCGTCAACGTCATCGTTGAATGTTACGCCGCCATCGCGAGCAGACTCGCTCCCACATGGGTTTGATGGTGACCATCGAAAAGCCCGCGTTGCCTTCAGAGGTAGCGCGGGCTTTTGCGTTTTTGGCGTTCAACCCTTAACGGTAATAACTTCCAGGACCCGGATCAGACCCACCTCGGGGTAATGCCAACGCACATCCACATCCCACAATTGCGCGCCGTATTCACGCTCCGGGACCGTGGTTTGATACGCCGGGCGCGGATCCTGCGCCAGACATTGCTCAATCAGGGCAACCAAGGGCTCGTCAAGGCGCTGAGCATGCTCGTGAGCCTGGATCAGCGCCGTATCCGTCCACTGCACAGCAATCAGCTGCGGCGCTGCGCTGGCGATGGTGTTGGAGGCCGAGTCGATGATGTCGGCGTACGGCACGTAGGGCTTGATGTCGAGAATGGGTGTGCCATCCAGCAGATCAATGCCGGATATCCACAGGCGATCGGCCTCCACCTTATCCAGCTTGACCACGGATTGACCGATGCCATTCGGCCGGTGCGTGGCTCGGGTGGCAAAAACGCCCATGGATTTGTTGCCACCCAGGCGAGGAGGGCGGACTTTCAAGCGCGGCTTGTCCTCCAGCGCCTGATGAAACAGAAACAGTAGCCAGACGTGGCTGACCTGCTCCAGACCTTGCACGGCTTCGCCCTGATTGAAGGGTGCGACCAGTTCCAGTACACCGCGAGCGGCCGGGGCCAGTTGTGGCTGGCGCGGGATGGCGAACTTCTCCTTGAAGCAGGAGCGCACGAAGCCGATCGGGGAAACGCTGTAGGTCATGGTCTGGGGTCGAGGCGGGAATCTGGGCGGGCATGATAACCCGATCAAACTGAATTCAGGGGTGCTTGTGCCGGCCACTTCGCGAGCAGGCTCGCTCCCACAGGTGATCTATGGTGCACAGGAGATCCAGTGTGGGAGCGAGCCTGCTCGCGATGGCCGCAACGCGGATTACAGACTGAACCCACCATCCAGAGGAATAATATTCCCGGTCATATACGCTCCCGCCGTACTCGCCAGACTGATCGCCAGCGCCGCCATTTCTTCCTCACGCCCCCAACGTTTCATCGGAATCAACGCCGTATCCTCCGCCAGCGCCTGCTCATCGTTCCCGATATGCTGGGTCATCTTGCTCGGAAACCGTCCTGGTGCAATCACGTTGACGTTGATGTGCTGACCCACCAGTTCTCGCGCCAGAATCCGCGACAATTGATGCAGCGCTGCCTTGCTCGGCCCATAGGCGTAAGCCTGTTCGCCGAAGGACGAAAATACCCGCCACTGAGCCGATGTTGATGATGCGCGCCGGATTTGCGGCCGAGCCGGCTTTGCGCAGCAGGGGCAGAAACTGCTGGATGCAGTTGAACACTGAGGTCACGTTGAGCTGCATGACTTTTTCCCAGCCCTTCACCGGATAGCTTTCCAGCGGGGCACCCCATGTGGTGCCCGCGTTGTTGACCAGGATGTCCAGATGCGTGATCTGTTGTCCCAACCGCGTCGCCAGTTGCTGTACGCCCGCTTCAGTGGCGAGGTTTGCTGCGACCCCGTGGCATCGGCCAAGCGCACTGAGTTCGTCAGCCGTTTGCTGGCAGGCTTCGGCATCGCGGGAGCAGACGTAGACGGTGGCGCCGGCCTCGACATAAGCCTTGGCAATCATTTTGCCAATACCACGGGTGCCGCCGGTCACCAGAGCGGTGCGGCCTTGCAGGGAAAAGTATGGGTGCATGGCAAATCCTGAGAGCTGAGGGTGATTACACCCTAGTCGTCAGCCGCATGAAGCGGAGCCACTATTTTTGCGAGGAATGGGGGGCCATTCGGCCCAGATACAAGCTGCAAGCTGCAAGCTGCAAGAGGATCGGGTTCCGCTTCAAGCTTGCAGCTTGCAGCTTGCAGCTTTTTTACGCTCTCACTCGCAGAGTGAGCCCCTTGAGGAAGTTGCGCAGCAACTGGTCGCCGCACGGGCGATAGTTGGTGTGGCCGAACTTGCGGAACAGTGCGCTCAGTTCCGGCTTGGAGACCGGGAACTCGGAAGCTTTGAGAATGGCGTGCATGTCGTCTTCCTTCAGTTCGAAGGCCACACGCAGTTTCTTCAGGATGATGTTGTTGGTCACTGGCGTTTCGATCGGCTGCGGCGGACGGCTTTCGTCCTTGCCGCGTTTGAAGGTCACCAGGCCATCAAGGAAATGCGCCATGACCTCGTCCGGGCAACGTACGAAGCCTTCTTCGTCCTCCTCTTTCTTGTCGAGGTACGTCTGCAAATCCTCGAGGCTCACGTCCATGCCGCCGAGCTTGATGATCTCGATGACTTTCTTGTCGCTGATGTCGAGCATGTAGCGCACGCTGCGCAGTACGTCGTTATGAATCATGGTGTGCAATCCTGATATTCAGCAGTGGGCGCCGCTTACACAGCGACGCCGAAAAAGTGGGGCGGCGTGACAAGTCTTAAAACTTTTCTTTGCCGGACAGGTAGCGCCATTGGCCCAGCGGTACTTTGCCGATGGACACGCCGCCTATGCGGATGCGCCGAATCGCAACGACCTTGAGGCCTACGGCCTGGCAGAACAGGGCGATGACCCCCGGTTGCGGGTTCTTCATCGCAAAGCGCAGACGGTTTTCGTTCTGCCAGCTGGCTTTCACCGCCGGCAGTTCCTTGCCCTTGTACGTCAGGCCGTGATTCAGACGGTTGAGGCCGTGAGCCACCATCTCGCCTTCAACCTCGACCACATACTCCTGCTCGATTTTTGCGGCATCGGCGGTCAGCTTGCGCAGGATCTTCCAGTCCTGAGTGAACACCAACAGACCGCTGGCGTTGGCCTGCAGATCAGTGCTGGCGGTCAGGCGCAGGAAGTGGCCCTTGAGCGGGCGTTTGCTGAAGCGATGTTCTTCGCTCAGGGTTTCGGCGCTGATGGTAGCCATGGCCGTTTCCGCGTCCATGTCAGCAGGAACGTTGAACAGAATAGTCACCGGCTCTGGCGCAGTAGCCTGGGCTTGCGGATCGAGCTCGACCTTCTGCGTGTCGACCTTGAATTGCGGCTCGTCGATGACCTCACCGTCCACGGTGACCCAGCCGCCCTCAATGAACAGCTCAGCCTCCCGACGGGAACAGCCGACGAGTTCGATGAGGCGTTTGGAGAGACGAATCGGGTCAGTCATGACAGGGCCGTAACAAAAAAGGGGTAGGCATTGTACCTGCCTGGCGCCGGTTAATCGCGGGTCCATTTCAGTACGGCTGAATTTCCTGTGGGAGCTGGCCTGCCAGCGATTGCATCACCTCGGTGTATCTGACAAACCGTAGCGTCTGCATCGCTGGCAGGCCAGCTCCCACAGGGGTTCTATGGCGTCAGGCATGTTGTGAACGCTGCTGGTTTTGGCGCAACCGCATGTGCAGCAACGGATAAGGCTGATCCATCCCGTCCACCTCCGAGCGGCCGACCACCTCGAAACCCTGCTTGAGGTAAAACGCCAGCGCCTGGGTATTCTGCTCGTTGACGTCCAGCTGATCGGCGTTGAACTGCTCCATGGCGTAACGCAGCAACTGCTTGCCCAAACCCTGACCCCGATGGGCCGGATCGATGAACAGCATTTCAATCTTGCCCACCGCGACCCCGGCAAAACCGGTGATGCGTTGCCGCGAATCTTTGGTGCAGACCAGCATCACCGCATCCAGGTAGCGGGTCAGTACCAGATTTTTCAGCAGTTCAATGTAGCTGTCGGGCAGAAAATCATGGGTGGCGCGCACCGAGGCTTCCCATACCCGCGTGAGTTCCACGTAGTCGCGCTGTCTCGGCGTGTGAATGACCGAATGTTGGCCCATGGCCGGGGCTCCTTGAGTCGTTGGTGTCATGCGTCCTTTTCACCCTCAAACGATAGACCTAAAAAAGCCCCGCATCTCGCCAGGAGAGCAGGGCTTTCGTATTTTTTGCTTTTAGATCTGTTCAGCCCACAGGTCGTATTCGTCGGCATCGGTCACTTTGCACCAGACTTTATCGCCCGGTTTCAGGTTGCTGCCGTTGTCGATGAACACGTTGCCGTCGATTTCCGGGGCATCGAAGAAGCAGCGGCCGACCGCGCCTTGCTCGTCGACTTCATCGACCAGCACTTCGATTTCACGGCCAACGCGCATTTGCAGACGTGCCGAGCTGATCGCTTGCTGATGCGCCATGAAGCGGTCCCAGCGATCCTGCTTGACGTCGTCCGGCACGATCTCCAGGTCCAGCAGGTTGGCCGGCGCGCCTTCAACCGGCGAGTACTGGAAGCAGCCGACGCGGTCGAGTTGGGCCTCGGTCAGCCAGTTAAGCAAATACTGGAAGTCTTCTTCGGTCTCGCCAGGGAAGCCGACGATGAAGGTCGACCGGATGATCAGGTCCGGGCAGATCTCGCGCCAGTTCTTGATGCGCGCCAGGGTCTTGTCTTCAAACGCCGGGCGTTTCATTGACTTGAGGACTTTCGGGCTGGCGTGCTGGAACGGGATGTCCAGGTACGGCAGGATTTTCCCGGCAGCCATCAGCGGAATCAGCTCGTCGACGTGCGGATACGGGTAAACATAGTGCAAGCGCACCCATACGCCGAGGCTGCTCAGGGCTTCGCAGAGTTCGGTCATGCGGGTTTTCACCGGCGCGCCGTTCCAGAAACCGGTGCGGTATTTCACGTCGACGCCGTAGGCGCTGGTGTCTTGCGAAATCACCAGCAACTCTTTGACGCCGGCCTTGACCAGGCGCTGGGCCTCGTCGAGCACGTCGCCGACCGGACGGCTGACCAGTTTGCCGCGCATCGAGGGGATGATGCAGAAGCTGCAGCTGTGGTTGCAGCCTTCGGAAATCTTCAGGTACGCGTAGTGACGCGGCGTCAGCTTGATCCCTTGCGGTGGCACCAGATCGATCAGCGGGTTGTGATCCTGGCGCGGCGGCACGGCGTCATGCACGGCATTGACCACTTGCTCGTACTGCTGCGGACCGGTCACGGACAGCACGCTTGGGTGAATCTTGCGAATGTTGCCTTCTTCCACGCCCATGCAGCCGGTAACGATGACCTTGCCGTTTTCCTTGATCGCTTCGCCGATCACTTCCAAAGATTCAGCCTTGGCCGAATCGATGAAGCCGCAGGTGTTCACCACCACGACGTCTGCGTCCTGATACGTGGACACCACGTCATAGCCTTCCATGCGCAGCTGGGTAAGGATGCGCTCGGAGTCGACCAGTGCTTTGGGGCAACCCAGGGATACGAAACCAACCTTTGGATTGGCCGGCGCAGGAGCTGTGGACATGTCTAACCTCGGTATTTGTGACGCCTGATGCCGAGGGCGGCAAGGCGGCTGACGGGCACTTGGTATGCCTCTGATCAAAAAGTGCGCAATTCTAGCGATGGGACGCGCACTTGACCAGCTTTATGCGGGGAAATACGACGAGTGCTGCGCTATGCTTCGCGGTTTTGAGCTTTATCGATTTTTCGCAGTCAACAAAACGTCTGTAACAGTTAGTAAAACAGCGCATGCTGCGCAGCTAAGCATAGTGCTTTTTCCGAAGAAGTCCGGTCTGGGTATCAGGAGTGTGGGATGGGTCAGGCAAGTAGTCAGACGGCGGGCGCGGAACATTCGGCGGCGAAGCCGATCGGCATGTTGGTCGCAGCGGTCGGGGTAGTTTATGGCGACATCGGCACAAGCCCTCTGTACACCCTCAAGGAAGTGTTCTCAGGAGGTTACGGCGTGCCCGTCAATCATGACGGCGTGCTGGGGATTCTGGCACTGATCTTCTGGTCGCTGATTTGGGTGGTCTCGATCAAATACATGATGTTCGTGCTGCGGGCCGACAACCAGGGCGAGGGCGGCATCATGGCCTTGACCGCGCTGGCTCGGCGCGCGGCGGCAGGGCATGCGAAGTTGCGTAGCCTGCTGGTGGTTTGCGGTCTGATCGGCGCGGCGCTTTTTTACGGTGACAGCATGATCACCCCGGCGATTTCCGTACTGTCGGCGGTAGAGGGCCTGGGCCTTGCGTTCGATGGCATCGACCATTGGGTGGTGCCATTGTCTTTGATCGTGCTGGTCGCGCTCTTTTTGATTCAACGTCACGGCACTGCGCGAATCGGCATTTTGTTCGGCCCGATCATGGTCACCTGGTTTTTGGTGCTGGGCGCGTTGGGCGTCTACGGCATCCTGCAACACCCCGAAGTGTTGCAAGCGATGAACCCGGCCTGGGCCGTGCGCTTTTTTGTCGTGCATCCGGGCATGGGCGTAGCGATCCTTGGCGCCGTGGTGCTGGCCTTGACCGGCGCCGAGGCACTGTACGCCGACATGGGCCACTTCGGCCGCAAGCCGATTGCCCGCGCTTGGTTCATCCTCGTGTTGCCGGCGCTGATGCTGAATTACTTCGGGCAGGGCGCACTGCTGCTCGGCGACCCGGAAGCAGCACGCAACCCGTTCTATCTGCTGGCGCCAAGCTGGGCGCTGATTCCGCTGGTTGGTTTGTCGACCATGGCCACGGTGATTGCCTCGCAAGCGGTGATCTCCGGTGCGTTTTCCCTGACCCGTCAGGCGATCCAGCTCGGCTATATTCCGCGCATGCACATCCAGCACACCTCCAGCGCCGAACAGGGTCAGATCTACATTGGCGCGGTTAACTGGTCGCTGATGGTCGGCGTGATCCTGCTGGTGCTGGGTTTCGAGTCTTCCGGCGCGCTGGCTTCGGCTTACGGCGTGGCCGTGACCGGCACCATGCTGATGACCACCATCCTGGTGTCGGCGGTGATCCTGCTGCTGTGGAAGTGGCCGCCTATTCTGGCGGTTCCGCTGTTGCTCGGTTTCCTGCTGGTGGACGGTCTGTACTTCGCCGCCAATGTGCCGAAAATCATTCAGGGCGGCGCGTTCCCGGTGATCGCCGGTATCGCACTGTTCGTCCTGATGACCACCTGGAAGCGCGGCAAGCAGCTGCTGGTCGAGCGCATGGACGAGGGCGGGCTGCCGCTGCCGATTTTCATCAGCAGTATTGCCGTGCAACCGCCGCATCGGGTTCAGGGTACCGCCGTGTTCCTCACCGCGCGCCCGGACGCTGTGCCCCACGCGTTGCTGCACAACCTGTTGCATAACCAGGTGTTGCACGAACAAGTGGTGCTGCTGACGGTGGTATACGAAGACATCCCGCGCGTACCTCCGACCCGTCGCTTCGAGGTCGAGTCCCACGGTGAAGGCTTCTTCCGGGTGATCCTGCACTTCGGCTTCGTCGACGAGCCGGATGTGCCGCAAGCGCTGACATTGTGTCACCTGAGCGACCTCGATTTCAGCCCGATGCGTACCACCTACTTCCTCAGCCGCGAGACGGTCATTGCCTCCAAACTGGAAGGCATGGCCCGCTGGCGCGAGGCGTTGTTCGCGTTCATGTTGAAGAACGCCAATGGCAATTTGCGTTTCTTCAATCTGCCGCTGAATCGGGTGATTGAGTTGGGGACGCAGGTGGAGATGTAAGGCTGCGGCATCAAAAAGCCCCCGTTGCCGTGAAGGTGGCGGGGGCTTTCTTGTACGCGGGCGAGGACAGTTGGTCGCTCTTGCTCGATTGGCGGTTGATAGATGTCTAATTCAACGCAATACTTTGCGTAGAACTGTGTGTTCAATTTGCATGTTGGTGTAGAGAGGTGAGTATGACGGCATTACTAGAGCGTGCTGACCAAGCGATATCTGTAACAGCGATGGTCAGGGGCTTCAGCGCGAGGCTTAAGGAGATTTCCAGTCGCGCCACTGAGCGATTGGTCATTTTCAAAGACAATCAACCAGCAGCGGTGATCATCAATGTCGATGCCTATCAGGAAATGCTCGACGAGCTGGATGACCTTCGGATTGAAGTCGCCGCTCGGGAACGCTTGACCGGTTTTGATGAGGCTCAGGCAGTCAGCCATGACGATATGCGGGCACGGTACGCCAGAAAAGACTAAAGGAGCTGGGGATGGTGTGGGGCGTTATCTATCACCCGGATGTCCAAAAGGATCTGGACCTACTGGGAGCTGTTGCGGCAAATCGCATTCTGGATGTGATCGAAGAGCGGATTATCAACGGTGAGCCAGACAAGAGCGGTAAACCACTGAGAGCGAGCCTCGCAGGTTGTAGACGAATTCGAACTGGCGACACGCGGATTGTTTATCGAGTTAACGGGAAGGCGATCCAGGTATTGATTGTTGCGGTCGGTGCTCGACGTGACGCAGAGGTTTATGACGCCGCAGAGCGTCGATTGTAAGCAAAAGCCCTCGTTGCCTTCACGGTAGCGGGGGCTTTTTGTTTGCGGCTCAGATTACTCTTGAGCGACTTTGCCCTGCCGCTTCTCGATCACGTCCACCAGCCGCTTGGCCAGCGCCGGGTAGTTCTCGTCGAAGTGATGACCGCCCGGCAGCTTGATCGCTTCACCAACAGCCGTCTTGTCGGTGCAGCCGCTTTCATCGGCTTCTTCTTCACCGTAGATGCACGCGACCTTAGCGGCGGGCAATCTGGCCATTTCCGGGCCGGTGGCGGCTTCTTTGCCGGCGTTGCCCAGCCAGCCCTCGACTTCGATTTCGAAGCTGCCGGTGCGGGCGAAGGCGAGCAGGATGATGGCGTCGATGCGTTGCTGTTCGGACGGTTCCAGACGGTTGTAGATTGCCGGCAGGACATCGGCTCCGAAGGAGTAGCCGGTGAGGATGAAGCGTTTGGTGCCCCATTTCTGCCGGTAGTGCTGCATCAACTCGGTCAGGTCGAGCGCACTTTGCTCGGGACTTTTGTGCTGCCAGTAGTAGCGCAGGGTGTCGATGCCGACCACCGGATAGCCGATCTTGGCCATTTCTCCAGCGACGTCTTTATCTAGATCCCGCCAGCCACCGTCGCCGGAGAGGAACAGGGTGACGGTGTCCTTGGCCTGACCCGCCGGCACTTCCACGACCGGGATCTGCAAGCCGCCAGCGGCCTTGTCACCACCGACGAGAATTTTGCGCAGTTCGTTGTTCAGCACCTGCGGCAGATTGATGTCGTAGTCGCTGATGCTGGTCTCGGCGTTTGGTTGATCGCGTACGAAACCGGCGCTGGTGTCGTCCGGGTTGTCATTCCAGGCAACCAGCCAATGGCCGTGGGTTGCGCTTTTTGGCAGCAAGTGGGTGCAGCCGGGTTTTTCCAGGGCCAGGTCGACCGAGACAGCCTGAGCCTTGTTGTCCTTTTGCTCCGACAACCAGCGCCAGGCCAGCACGGCGCCCGGACCAATACCGCTGACCAGCGTCGCCGGGCCGTTCAGCGCTCTCAATCCGGTTTGCAGGGCGCGAGTTTGCAGCAGGCAATCCGTCGGCAGGATCACCTGGACGATCTGCGCCGAGCCTGAGCGGCTCAACGTCATCAACTGTTTATCGCTAAGTTTCTGCTCGGCATTCACTGCCACCAGCACTTGCGCGCGCGGTGCGTTACCTGGAATGACGCGGGTCATGGCAGGGCCGTCGGCCGCCGTCAGCGTTTCGAGTGTCGGTTCGGGCGCAGGGCGGTTCATATACCAATAAGCGCCACCGACAATCACGGCCAGCACTAGTAGCGTGGCCAATACATAGCGCAAGGAGCGTCGAATCATCAGCGTTTCACCAGTCCAGTCAGGCCGCCGGCAATCAGGGCGGCGGTGTCGGCCAGCGCAACCAGCGGATCGAGTCCGGCGGGCACGGCCATATAACGGGGTTCCCAGTCTGGCTGGAACTTGTCTTTGAAGCGGCGCAAGCCTTGGAAGTTGTACAGCTGCTCACCACGGCGGAACACCATCGAACCCAGGCGCTGAGTCAACGGTGCGCCACGCCGGGGCTGCAAGCCCGACAGCGGCACCATGCCCAGGCTGAAGCGCGCGTAGCCATGACTCTTATAATGTTGAAGAAGGCCGACCATCATGAATTCCATGGTCAGCTTGGGGGCTTGCGGGTGCGCGCGCATCAGGTCAAGGCTGGCCAGATCGTGACTGTAAGTCTCGAGCAGGTTGGCGAACGCCACCGGTCGCCCTTCGAAACGAATCACCGCGATGCGGAAGTGTTTAAGGTAGTCGTCGCTGAAACGGCCGAGCGAGAAGCCTTTCTCGCGCACATTCTTGCCCGTCAGCCAGGCATCGGAAATCACCTTGAGCTCATCCATCGGCGCCTGCCCGGGTTCATGGATCTCCAGCGACAGGCCATCGCGAGTGCCACGATTCCAGGTGTATCGCAGGTCTTTCATCTCTTTGCCTTTGGCTTCGAGATCAAAACGCAGCAAATCGACCCGTGCCTCTTCGCCGAGCTTGATCGCCGTGAGACCGATGTCCATGTAGTAAGGCAGGTTCTCGGCGCGCACTTGATAGAACACGGGGCGGGCGTGATGCAGATCGCAGAGGTCACGGAACTGCCAGATCATTTCCGCGCGTTGCAGGCCGGGACCGATCGGGTCGTACAGGGCCACCAGGCTACGGCCCCGCCGCGCGTACATCAGAAAGGCTTCGTCATTGGGATGAAACAGCAACGCCTTGTCGCCGGTCAGGGCCAGGCCGCCGTCCGGTTGCGCAGAAGCCATGAGGATTTTTGCCGCGCGATCCAGTTCATCCGGTGTCGGCAGGTGGATGACCGGGCGTGCAGTGCGCAGCAGCCAGGTCAGCGAGACCACCAGCAACAGCACGGCCGCGCCCAGTAGCGAGCGCAAACCGCGCGGCGCATCGGCGTCCAGGGTGAACTGCCACCACAGCTGATGGCTATAAGGAACATCTTGATAAGCGAACAGCAACAGCCAGATCGATGCCCCCAGTACGCACAGGCTCGACACCAGATACAGCGGCGAAAAAGGCAGTTCAGTCAGGCGGCTGGGGCGATAGAACGAACGCCGAAAAACCCCGAGCAAACTCGCGGTCAGCGTCATCAGGCAGGCTTCTTCCCAGTCGAACCCTTTGAGCAGCGAGAGCAGGGCGCCGACCAGCAGTAAAATGGTGGTCAGCATCCACGCGGCTGACAAACGCCGACGCAAGCCCTGAGCCAGCAACAAGCACAGCACACCGACCAGGCTGGCGCCGAAGTGCGAAGCGTCGACCAGGCGATGCGGGATCAGAAAACCGATGTGTTCCAGGCGGGTGTCAATCTCCGGGGTCACGCCGGAAAACAGCAGCACCACGCCGGACAGAAATACCAGCAACGCAAGAATCGGCGCCGCCATACCCGACGCCGCACGCAGGCTTTGACGTGTCTGAAACAGGCGCTGGCCTTCGTTGATCAGCAGCAGCAAGCAAGCGACCAGCAATGGCAGCACGACATAAATCAGCCGATAGAGCAGAAGCGCAGCAGCCAGCGGAGCGGCGCCCAGTTTATCGGCGAAAGCGGCCAGCAGAATGGCTTCGAAGACGCCCACTCCGCCGGGCACATGGCTGAGTACGCCCGCGGCCAGGGCCAGCAGATACACGAGCAGGAACGCACCGAACGGTGGCGCTTCTGGCAGCAACAGATAAAGCACGGTGGCTGCGGCGGCAACGTCGAGGGCGGTAATGATCAGTTGCAGAAAAGTCAGGCGGCGACCCGGAAGACGCAAGGTGCGGCGCCCGGCCTTGACCAGCAGGTTGTCCGGGTAAGGCTGCTCCGGCAGGCGGCGACGGTAGATGCCGATGGCCAACGCGGCGAACAACACCAATACAGCGGCAGCGACTGTCCCCAGCAATGTTTCCGAAAAACCCAGCGCAGCGGAAGCCGCGGGCAGGTTGCTCAATGTTGCGAGCGCCGCCAGCGGGGGCAGGGCGCAACCGAGCGAGAGGCTGGCAAACAGGGTCATGTGAGCGACTTCCGACGCTCCCAGGCCGTGACGCGCATATAGCCGGTAACGAACCGAGCCGCCCGACAGCATCGAGAGACCGATGGCATTGCCGATCGCGTAGGCCGTGAAGCCGCCCAGTGCGAGAGTACGCGGTGCTAGGCTCACGCGGGCATAGCGGCTGGCGGACCATTCGTATCCGAGCAGGATGATGAAGCCGACAATGGTCGCCGCCACCGCACCGAGCAATGCCGGCTTTGGCACATTGAGAATCGAGTCGTGCAGCGCGTACAGGTCGAGTTCGCTGAGCAGATGACGACAGGCAATAAGCGCGATGGCGAACAATAGAAGCGTCACCGTCAGGCCGATGGGCTGACGGTATTTGCTCACACGATCGAGCAAGCGCAAACGCTCGGCTTTGATCGGTTGTGTCGCGGTGACGGAGTCTTGTGAATCAGACGAGTTGGCGCGCATCAATCACCTCTTGGATTGTGCGCGACAGGATGGGGGTATCCAGCCGAGTTACCAATCCCTGCAAGAAAAAATAATTCCAAATATTACGCCGCATGCTGTTTATCGGCGATGGCGATGCAGTCTCGAGCGGTCCAGAGTTCAGGTCTGAGCGTGGTTCTGTCTCGAAAATTGCTGGCCGAGACCATGTGTCAAAGCGAGGCATGTCATTGTTGCGAAGAGGTTTTTTAGCGGACACAAAAAAGGCCACTCTTTCGAGTAGCCTTTCTTGATGTTTGGTTGCGGGAGCCGGATTTGA
>NZ_CABVGX010000036.1 GCF_902497625.1 Pseudomonas fluorescens
GCCGGGCGCAGCCGGGCGCAGCCGGGCGCAGACCCAGTCGTCAAGTTTTCATAACCAGCAAGCATCCCACAAAGGATAGTCGTGAACGCGAGTCACCAAGCCGGCACGGATAGGGTTGGCGACTACGTATCTTGCAAGATCCTTTACATCCTGCTCACGTCGAACAGCGCGATCATGATAGCCCTTTTGCCATAAACGCCCTCGCCGTCCCAATGCCTGATTGACTGCCAGGCTACTGCGGGATTTGATCCGGCACATGAGTTGCGCCATGGATTTATAGCGCAGCTCCACCAAACAGTGCATGTGATCCGGCATCACAACCCACGCCAGAAAATTCGCCCACCCCTCCTCCTGTGCTGCACGAAATTCCCGAACAACCAAACTCCCCAACCGCCAATCAGCAAAAAACGGCTGCCGTTGATCAACGATAGCCGTTAACAGATAAATCCTCCCAGCCTCTGAAATACGCCCGATCCTCAGACGTCCCGCCTTTGAAATCACCTGCATTCCTTTGCCTCCGGTCCATTCCCGAGGCAAGAATCTACAGCGATACCAAACGCTCCGCAGGCAGCCAATCCTTACAAGATATGCCTCAACTCCCCGTGCGAATCTTGTTCCACAACCGCGTCCGGATGCGGTCAATGTTCAGCGGCATG
Source organism: Pseudomonas fluorescens (assembly GCF_902497625.1). Taxonomy (GTDB): domain Bacteria; phylum Pseudomonadota; class Gammaproteobacteria; order Pseudomonadales; family Pseudomonadaceae; genus Aquipseudomonas; species Aquipseudomonas fluorescens_BQ. The sequence continues at coordinate 657 of NZ_CABVGX010000036.1, forward strand.
GCCTCCAGCGCAAACAGCTTGCCCATCATTTCCGGGCTCGGGTACACCTTGGTGTCATGCTTGATCGCCGGATCGATGAGGCTGTCCGCCTGCTCGTTGCCATTGGCGTAGTGCACGTGGTTGGTGATGCTGGCGGTCACCTCAGGACGTAGCAGGTAGTTCATGAAGGCGTAGCCAGCCTTCTCATCCGGCGCGTCAACCGGCATGGCGACCATATCAAACCAGATCGGTGCACCTTCTTTGGGTATCGCATAACCGATCTCAACACCGTTCCTGGCTTCCTTGGCGCGGCTGTCCGCTTGCAGGATGTCGCCGGAGAAGCCCACCGCAACGCAGATGTCACCATTGGCCAGGTCGCTGGTGTACTTGGACGAGTGAAAATAGCTGACGTATGGGCGGACCTTCATCAGCAACGCTTCAGCTTTCTTGTAGTCTTCCGGGTTTTTGCTGTGGTGCGGCAACCCCAGATAGTTCAGGGCTGCGGGCAACATCTCCGGGCCATTATCGAGAATCGCAACGCCGCACTTCTGCAGCTTTTCCATGTACTCGGGCTTGAAGATCAGATCCCAGGAGTCCACCGGCGCATTGTCGCCCAACACCTCTTTGACCTTGGCGACGTTGTAGCCGATGCCGGTGCTGCCCCAGAGGTACGGGAAACCGTGCTCGTTGCCCGGATCATTGGTCTGCAACGCCTTGAGCAATACAGGATTGAGGTTTTTCCAGTTCGGCAGCTGGCTCTTGTCGAGTTTCTTCAGCGCTGCGCCTTGAATCTGTCGAGCCATGAAATGGTTGGACGGGAACACCACGTCATAACCGGATTTTCCGGTCATCAACTTGCCGTCCAGGGTTTCGTTGCTGTCGTAGACGTCGTAGCTGAAGCCGATACCGGTCTCTTGCTGGAAATTCTTCGTGGTGTCTGGTGCGATGTAGTCCGACCAGTTGTAGATTTTGACCGTCTCGGCCGCATGACCGAGGGTCGCGACCAGTGCCAGTGGGGCCAGTGTCAGTGTCTTGCGATTCATGAGTCGATTCCTGTAGGGACTTTTGTCTTTTTTAGGGCTGGCAGGCAATCAAAGGATCAAGGTTTAAAAAATCAAAACGTAGCTCTTGCGCACGGTTTCCTGGATGTCCCAGATGCCGAGGCTATTGGCTGGCAACATCAGTGCATCGCCGGCTTCTATGTGCAGGGTTTCGCCATCGTCCGGGGTGAAGGTGCAGCGCCCCTGAATGAAATGGCAGAACTCCTGGGCAATGATCTGCCGCCGCCAGCGGCCCGGCGTGCATTCCCACACGCCGGTCTCGACGCCATCGTCGCGTTCAACGCTGGTGGTCGACGCCACCGCGACCGGGGTGCCCAGGGGCACGGCCACCGGGTTCGACTCTTGCAGTTCAAGGGTGGCGGTGTTTTTGAATTGGGTGATGCTCATAGGGTTACCTCGATGAAACCTTTGGATGAAACGCCTGGTGATTACTGCATGAAACCTTCCATGAAGCCGGCCACGCGGGTGGACAGCGTGCGCCGCCACGGCGGGCTCGCCGGGTTGGCCAGTGTCTGGTCCTCGTGGACAAAGCTGCGGATGATCGCGTTGTAACCAAGCCAGCGGCAGGGTTCCGGTTCCCAGGCCTTGAGCGCCTGAAGGCCGCCCTGAGTGATCACCCAAGGCTGAGTAACCAGTTCGCTGTCGCGCTGCAGAATCAGATCCGCCAGGGTCCGACCGGCCAGGTTGCTGGCCCCCACGCCTTCGCCACCGTAACCGCCGGCAAGGGCAATACCATTCGCCTGGTCGCAGAGCATGTGCGGCTTGAACCGCCGCGACATCCCCAGGTTGCCACCCCAGGCATGCGTAATGCGCACATCCTTGAGTTGCGGAAACAGTTCGCAGAAGAGATAGCGGCGCAGTTCGACTTCACTGGTAGTCAGGTCAAAGTCATGACGCAATTTGCCGGCGAACTGATAGCCGCCGCGGGCACCGAATACCAGACGGTTGTCGGCGGTGCGTTGTCCATAAGTGACTTGACGGCTGCTTTCGCTGAACGCCTGACCGTGACTCAGACCGATAGCGTCCCAGATCGCCGCAGGAAGGGGCTCGGTCGCCACCATCAGACTCTGCACCGGCAACTGATAGCGACCCAGCGGTGGCAATGTCGTGGCGTAGCCTTCAACGGCGGGCACCACCCAGCGGGCGCGAACCTGAGCCTTGGCGGTGCGCAAACCGCCCGAACGCCAATGGGTGACCGCACTGTTTTCGTAGATCCTGACGCCCAAACGCTCGACCGTCCGGGCCAGCCCGCGCACCAGCTTCGCCGGATTCAACGTGGCAACGTGCGGCGCGTAGATGCCGCCGTAGGGTTTGGCCACCCGGACCTGCTGCGCCAGTTGCTCACGGTCGAGCCAGCGATAATCGTGCTCGGTAAGACCTTGGCTGTAGAGTTTGTCGAGGTACTGGCGCAGGCTGGTTTCCTGCTCGGGATAGCGCGCAGCGCAATACAACGCTCCCCCTTTACGATAATCGCAGGCGATGCCTTCGCGCTCGAGCACCACTTCCACTTCATCCGGAATGCTGTGCAACAGGTCGTAGGAAGCACGTCGCTGCGGCGGCAACAAATCGGCGAGCAAACGGTCTTCGCCGAGGATATTGCCCATCAACCATCCACCGTTGCGGCCCGACGCACCGAAACCAGCGGTCTGCGCTTCGATGATGGCGATGTTCAGCCCGGGCGCCAGACGTTTGAGGTAGTAAGCAGTCCAGAGCCCGGTATAGCCGGCGCCGATGATCGCGACGTCAACATCCAGATCCTGCTCCAGCGTCGGACGCGCTTGGAGCGGATCGTCGATCTGGTCCATCCATAAGCTGATGTTGCGCCACGCCGACATGCCAGACTCCATCAATCAAACTTCGATGGCGTCGATCCTAGTGGGTGGTCTCAGGGATTGTCTTGCGCGCGTGCACGCAAAGAAATTTGTTTGACGTAAGCCTTGGGTGACTGGCCGGTGTGCTGGCGAAAACAGCTGTAGAACGACGACAGGGAATTAAAGCCTGCGGCGAAGGCCAGGTCGTCGATGCGCAGCGGTGGCGTGGCCGTTTCCAGCGTCGCGAGCAAGTGCTGCAAGCGAGCCTGGTTGACGTAGCGATAGAAGCTCTGCCCGAGCACCTGGTTGAGCAGATAGGAAATCTGATTGCGGCTGTACCCACTCTCCCTGGCCACCCGTTGCAGATCGAGCGCAGGGTCGAGATAGGGCCGTTGGCGCTGGAAGTATTGCTGCAGATCATCCGCCATGAAACTCAATTGACGCGGCGACAACCCAAGGCGACTAACCGCTGGCCGCTTTGTTGCGGTGCTCGCACGGCCGCCCTGTTCATGCACAAGGGATGCGTACTCATTGATTCGCCAGATCAGGCCGTCGCGTACGGTGATCGCCTCGCTCGCCCGAAATGACACCAGCCCTTCACCGCCCCGCAGAGTGATGCGGTATTGAATGAACGCCGTGTTGCCGTCCAGGCGAATTCGGTCCGAATGCTCAAGGGCTTCGTCAGGATCCCGCGGCATGCTGCTGCGTACGTACTCGCGCAATTGATCCAGGCCCATGACCCGACCCTGGAAGAAATCGTTGTATTGAACCTCAGGGTGATACAGCGCCATCACCCCGTCCAGGTCCCGGTGTTTCCAGCGCAAGTGATAGCGCATGACGGTTTCGCGCGTGACCTCGGTGTGCAGCGGACCATCATTATCGAGGTGCATAGACGGCTCTGTGGAGAAAATCCGAGCTTGCCGAAATTCAGCGGCCGGTTCAACGAGCAATCGATAGTGGCTTTTTGATAAATATCTCGACACCGTGACCGGGATCAAAAAAAACTGAACCAATCGCCAAACGGCCTGAAAAATCCACATTATTTTCACATGCGGATGCTACTTTTAATGGGTCACCGGTTGAGCCAATGAAGGCTCTTCCCTCCTAACATGAGCTAACGGAAGCGCTCGATGATGCAGGTGGGCCACACATGAACAAAAGTTTCAGCAACAAAGTCACCTTTCCAAACGCCTGCCAGCTAATGCGCTGGCATTTTCACCCTATGGGTTTCGAGGCGAGCATGGATGCGCCGGGCAGCATGATCGCCCGTTTGTTTGATCGTGCCAGTGGCGAGACCATGATCGCCATTGCCGGCATTCCGTGTGCGACGGTGATGAATGCGGCGGATGTTGAGCGAATAATCGAAGCCGTGGAGGATGAGCTGGAGGCGTTCGTGCCTTCTGCTGCTTTGCGCAGTTTTGCGTGAAGGTTGGGACTCACGCGGCTGCCTTATCACGAAATCCTGTAGCAACTGGCGCAACCTGCGTCCGGTTGCAAAGCGACCAAATCCTGTAGCAGCTGGCGCAGCCTGCGTCCGGTTGCAAAGCGACCGCAAGAAACCCTCTCATAGGTTCGTATGACCAATGACGTCGCCTCATCTTACGGTTGCTTCGCAACCGGACGCAGGCTGCGCCAGCTGCTACGAAGTTATGACGTTATGAAGTTATGACGTTATGAAGTTATGACGTTATGTTCAGCGGCACATAGCGCTTAAAGGCCGCGGTGGTCGATAAAGAACGGCTTGCTCCTGTCGACTCGATCGGAAGCCTTGGGCATATTCGCCGCTTGAGTGTCCGAAGCGTCGACGTACCAGTAGCAATGGCTCACCGCCCGGGTGATGCCAACATAAGCCAATCGCAAGGTCTCATCCTTCTGCGCATTATCGTAGGCTTCGTTATCCCCGGTCTTGCCCAGCCCCGCCATACGGTACACCTGATTCTTGTACGGCGAACTGGTCATATGCTGGCAGTCCCCCAGCAGGAAAACGGCATCCGCTTGCAGACCCTTGGCACTGTGGTAGGTCAGTTGCTTTAACCTGCGCGATTCGAAGGGCAATCTACAATCAACATTAACTACCGCCTGAATATTTTGCTCAATCAAGAGCTTATCGCTACTTTTTCGATAAAGCATCAGGATTGAGTCACCTTTTTCATAGTGATCCATGAGCCGCTTGGCCAGCCCCTGATCATCGCGTCCCAGCACCTGAACCGGCAACAATGTCTTCGCCTCGCCACTGGCCCTGGCCTTCTTCCCGGCAATCGCAGGCGCCGCACGGACGATGTGTTCCGCAGCATCAATGATGTGCTGATGACTGCGATAGTTTTCGCTGAGCATGACTTTGGTGGTGCTCGGCGACGGGAATTCCTTGTTGAACTCCATGAAATAAGTCGGCGAGCTGCCCCGCCATCCATAGATCGACTGCCAGTCATCACCGACACACAGCAGCGAGGACCGCTGCGCACCACGACCGACATGCATAGCCGGGCCGCGACTGCGAATTTCCGCAAGACTTGCGCGGATCCACGAAACGATCTGTGGTGAGACGTCCTGAAATTCGTCGATCATCAGGTGCGACATCGGGCGCAGCAGCTCATCGCTCAGCAGCTTGAGATTTTCCGGCGAGTGCTCGCTGAACAGGGCAAACATGCGGTTGTAGGTCATCACTGGCGGTTTCTGGTCCAGCAGGTGATCTTCCAGCGCACGCCAGAACAGGCTCAACGCCTCGAAGAAAAACCGGTCCGGATCGTCTTTGCCGAAACTCATCTGGCTGACAGCGTGGGGAACATCCAGCCCGAGATTTTCGATGAAGCCGGCGGCAGCGACAAAACAGTCCAGCAGTGGCGCGGCACCCAACTCTCCTTTGACCTTGTATTCAAAACCCGGACCCGCACTCGCATCGCCAGCCAACGACGCCAAAACGCGTTTAGACATTTCGTAGCTATCGATCCAGATCAGAGGCTTACGACAGAATGCTTGAAACAAGGTGCGCTTTACCGCCCATTCCGCGCGGACCGACAATTTTGCGCCGGGCCGAGTGACCTGGGGGCTTTCGCGAGGATCGAAGCCCAGGACTACCCAAGCGTCCAGGCTGGGAATGTAGCCATGACTATGGAAATCGGAACCGTTGATATCGAACGTCTGACGCTTTGGCTCGATGCCTTTGATCGGCCAGGCACCGGCGCCAAACCACAAGTCCTCAATCAGATCACAGAGCTCTTCGTCGCGCTTGGCCGCTAACTCGGTCACGGCCACACGCTTGTGCACGTCAGGGTGGTCGCGTTCCAGCTCCTTGAGCTGCAAGGCATGCCGGGAAAGCGGTTTGATCAGCTCGCGGAATCGCTCGTCGCGGGTGTACAGCTGGTGATAACAGGCATTGAGCTGCTGACGCTGCGCGTCGTTGATGCGCAGGTCGAATGGATTGCTGTCGACATCCTCATCCTGACCCGCTGCGCGATGGTTGAGGTTTTCGAACGCCTGCAGACGCTCGAAACCCGGCAGGCTGCGGACCATCGGCAATATGCGCGAATGGAAAGTGCGCACCAGGTCCCGCGCCTCAACGCCGCTGATCACCCGCCCCCACAGCGCAAACATTTCGCTCAATTTGTTGATGAAGTCCTTGCGCGATTCGCGGGTAAACGTCACCACGGTCATCGAGCAGAGTTCAAAGCCCAGGTAATGGCTGAGCAGCAAAATCCGCAGGACCAATGTCGTCGATTTGCCCGCGCCTGCTCCCGCAATCACCGAGGTGGATGGCGTATCGCTAAAGATCATTTTCCATTGCGCGGCGCTGGGCTGGGCGTGGGGAGCCAGCAATCGGGCAACGTCAGCCTTCATGCGCTTCTTCAACTCTGCTGTTAACGGCAGACGCCAGTCATCGAACAGATTGTCATCGATGTTCGGCGGACGATGCTCGGTGCACCGCGAATCGCGGATCAGCAATACCTGCCGACCTTCCTCCAGTCCCTCAAGCTTGCCCTCTCTAAAGCCGTAATCCACGCCGGCGCTGTGCCCGCTGCGGAAACCATCCGCCTGCCCGTGCAACCAGGACGCCCTGTGCTGAGCGCGCAGGCGAGTCAGACCATGCCCGAAAAATCGCGCAGCCAGACGTTTGATCAGCGGCATCTCGGCCAAGGGACGTAATTCAGGAGGAAGTTCGGGGGTGTGTTGCGGCACGCGGTCTGACTCCAGGGTGTGAGGCTGTTGAAGCTATGGTGTGCGCATTCGCTTTTGAATTCTAGTGAAATGCTTACAGGTCATTGGCTTAAGCGATGAAGTGAAGGTGGTCTGACAGTCTGTGCACCCGGCAAATGATCAAGTTAACCGATCATAGCGCAGCAGTTTTTACGCTTTTTATCGATTCGTACCTGATTGATGATGCTCGCCATTACCCCCTATCCAGGAGACGGACATGCTCGAACTCAGACCTTTCAATCGACTGGGCGGCGCCCACCACGGCTGGCTGGATGCCCATCACCATTTTTCGTTCGCCGAGTATTACGACCCTGACCGTATGAACTGGGGCAACCTGCGCGTGTGGAACGACGACATCATCGCCGCCGGCACGGGCTTCCCGAAGCACCCCCACCGCGACATGGAAATCATCACCTACGTGCGCGAAGGGGCCATTACCCACGAGGATAATCTGGGAAACAAGGGCCGCACGGAAGCGGGCGACGTGCAGGTCATGAGTGCTGGCACCGGCATCGCTCACAGTGAGTACAACCTGGAATCGAGTGAAGCCAAAATCTTCCAGATCTGGATCTTACCGAACGAAGTCGGTTCAGCACCGTCCTGGGGCGCCAAGCCGTTTCCCAAAGGTCAGCGCGAAGGCTTTGTGACACTGGCCAGTGGCAAGTCCGGCGACGATCAGAGCTTGCGCATCCGTGCCGATGCGCGTTTGGTAGCGGCCAACCTGAAAGCTGGCGAGTCGGCTGAATATCGCCTGGACAATGGTCGTCGCGCCTATCTGGTTCCGGCCACGGGCATTATTGAAGTCAACGGCTTGCGTGCACAAGCTCGAGACGGTATTGCGGTGGTTGATGAGCAGGTGTTGCGGGTGACGGCGGTTGAAGACAGTGAAATAGTGTTGGTCGATCTGGCTTAATTGGCTGAATGCCGGGCAAAAAAAGGGGCGACCATGCAGGTCGCCCCTTTTTGTTTCCGACCGCGACCATCAGCGCAGCGGCGGGTGCTTCACTTCGCAGAAATCGCGCCATCCACCAGCGTCTGCGCCTCGGCCACCAGTTGCTTCAAATGCTCGTCGCTGATGAAGCTCTCCGCGTAAATCTTGTAAATATCCTCGGTCCCGGAAGGTCGCGCTGCAAACCAGCCGTTCTCGGTCATCACTTTAAGGCCGCCAATCGCCTGGTCGTTGCCCGGTGCATGGCTGAGGATGCTTTGAATCGCTTCACCGGCCAACTGCGTGGACGTGACCTGGTCCGGTGACAACTTGCTCAACAGTGCTTTCTGCTCCGGATTGGCCTTGGCATCGACGCGCACCGAGAACGGTTCGCCCAGTTCTTCGGTCAATGCGCGGTAAGCCTGGCTGGGATCGCGACCGGTGCGCGCGGTCATTTCTGCCGCCAACAGCGCTGGAATCAAACCATCCTTGTCCGTGCTCCACACGCCGCCATCTTTACGCAGGAAGGACGCACCGGCACTTTCTTCGCCGCCGAAGCCCAACGAGCCATCGAACAGGCCGTCCGCAAACCATTTGAAACCGACCGGCACTTCATACAAGCGACGGCCCAGGCGCCTGGCGACACGGTCAATCATGCCGCTGCTGACGACGGTTTTACCAATGGCGGCATCAGCGCGCCATAGCGGACGATTCTGAAACAGGTAGTCGATACTGACGGCCAGATAGTTGTTGGGAGCCAGCAAACCACCCGACGGCGTAACGATGCCGTGGCGATCGTGATCCGGATCGCAGCCGAACGCCACGTCAAAGCGGTCCTTCAAGCCGATCAAACCTTGCATGGCATGGCTGGACGAGGGGTCCATGCGGATCTGGCCATCCCAATCGACAGTCATAAAGCGAAACGTCGAATCGACCTGTTGGTTGACCACTTCCAGATCGAGACGGTAGTGCTCGGCAATCGCCGACCAGTAACGCACCCCTGCTCCGCCCAATGGGTCGACACCCATATGCAGCTTGGCGTCGCGAATGGCGTCAAAGTCGATCACGTTGATCAAGTCGGCAACATAAGTGTTGAGGTAGTCATGGCGATGGGTCGTGCTGGCCTTTAGCGCCTGCTCGTAGCTGATGCGTTTGACGCCGGCAAGCTTGTTGCCCAGCAGTTCGTTGGCCTTGGCCTCGATCCACTTGGTGATGTGTGTATCGGCTGGGCCACCGTTGGTGGGGTTGTACTTGTAACCACCACTTTGCGGCGGATTGTGCGACGGCGTGATCACGATGCCATCCGCCAGGCCCGACGTGCGGCCGCGGTTGTAGCAAAGGATCGCATGGGAAATGGCCGGCGTAGGCGTGTACTCGTCACCTTCAGCGATCATCACCGTCACGCCATTGGCCGCCAACACTTCCAGGGCGCTGGCGCCAGCCGGGGTCGAGAGCGCGTGGGTATCAATGCCGACGAATAGCGGACCGTCGATGCCCTGGGCTTCGCGATACAGACAAATGGCCTGACTGATAGCAAGAACGTGCCATTCGTTGAAACTCAGGTCGAACGAGCTGCCCCTGTGGCCGGAGGTGCCAAATGCCACGCGCTGGGTGGAAATGTTCGCATCGGGCTGACCGGTGTAATAAGCCGTCACCAGTCGCGGGATGTCTACCAACAGTTCTGCCGGTGCCGGTTTGCCCGCAAAAGGACTGAGTGTCATGCAAAAACCTCTGAAAGAGAGTGGTTCAGGAAGTAGAAGGGAGTTTACTGGCAGTTTGACCGCAACGCGACGGGATCGATCCACAGCGCCTCCACAGGCCTCAGCGTGCGCCTCAATCCAGCGATTCCAGGCGCAAGGCATCGCCCAGCAAACTCAGTGCGCTGGCCAGATCGTGATCACCACCAAACGTATGGCTCAGGCGAAAATGCTGGGCATTCAGACCTTGCAGGCTGAACAGCTCGCCAGGCGCAATAACCACGTGGTGGGTGAGCAGCCGTCGAAACACCCGCCGCGTATCCACCGGGCGCAGCGAACGCACCCAAACCGTCGCGCCTCCTTGCGGCTCAACGAACTGCACCGCATCGCCCAGGCGCTCGTGCAACAGCTGCGTCATGAGCCCTCTACGCTCATTGAGCAAGCGCCGTAACACCTGCAGATGCTGATCGATTCGACCGTTGCTGAAGAGCCTGGCGATAGCCTTTTGGCGAATCGGCGACAAGCGAAACGAGCGCAGCAGAAAATGTCGCTGGAAAGCTTCGCTGAAATGCCGCGACAGCACGTAACCATAGGGCGCCTCCGAGCCGAGGATTTTTTCCAGGGTAGAAAACACGATCAACCGCTCGGGGTTGAGCCAATCGCGAAAACGCCGCCCGCGCACTTCGAATTCCAGCTCACCTTGACAATCATTCTCCACCACCCAGCTGCCATGCCTTGCCAACAACTGCGCCACCGCTTGCCTGTTGTCGTCGGGTACCCGACTGCCGCGCGGCATGCTCACGGCGGATGAAACCATGACCAGGCGCACCGGCCGGGTTTCAAGCAGCTCGGTGAGTTGATCGATATCGATACTGCCGTCGGCTTGCAGCGGCAATTCCACCACGTTGATCCCGGCCGCTTGAAACAGACGCAGAATCACCCAGTCACAAGGCGACTCCAGCAACACGGTCTGGTCTTTCAGGTTCAGCACTGCAATCAGTATCTCCAGAACGCCACGCAGGTCCGCGCCGATGTACACGTCATGGGCGTGCCAGCAGCGCAGGGGCGAAGTGGTATAGCGAGCGGCCAGTGCAGTGCGTAATTGCAGTTCACCCCAAGGGGGCAAAATGGTCTGCGATTCTCGGGGGTACTGGCGCAGCAATTCCCTTTCCAGCAGCAGCAAAGGACTGTCCAGTGGCTGCAGCGATGCAGGCTCATCGGCACTCAATACCAGCGTGGCAGGGCGTCGAGCGCTCGCATAGACTGTTTCAAGCAAGTCAGGGCCGCTGTCCAACGGATCGAACAAGGAAACCGGCAAGGCGAAGTAACCGGATTTGGCGACTGAAAAAACCCGCCCTTCCTTCTCCAGCAACGAATAAGCGTACTGAATGGTCGAGATGGAAACATTCAGACGGTCCGCGAGTTGCCGCAGCGACGGCAACCGGACCTGCACGTCGTTGCCCGGTTCGTCGATCAAGTGAGTCAGGTATCGATACACTGCCTGATAAGCAAATTCGTTCTCGCGCGGTCCTTTCAACGTTTTGCTGACCGTTCACCGGCCGGCGTCGTGTCGGCACGCTCTGCGGGGGTAAGCCTTTGCGCAGTTGTCATTGTCGCCCGTGGTTCATGGAGCTCGGGGGTAGGCCCCATGTGATAGAGCTTGCCGATCAGACTCACCGATAAACCGCTGACATCGACCATCCATTGCAGAATCTGATCAGGCACTGAATAGCCCTGCATGGCCCGGTGCAAATCAGGCATTGCCACCAGCATGCCAGGATGGCACTGGCGCAGAAAACGCTCGAGTGAAGCGCCCCTGTCATTAAAGGGAGCGAACAGCAGACACACCAGTTGCGCCTCGCTCAGGCCCAGGCTCTTTTGCGCATCCACTGCCGCCTGTGTGCGGCGTTCCGCGGCCTTAACCGGGTTGCCGAACATTTCCCGCGCTTGATCGCACAACCGTTCGGACACCTGCCTGCGACGCATCAACACCAGCGAGCGCTGCAGATATTCTGATACCCCTGATTCGTAACTTCGCCCCAGCACATAGCACGCATGCAAACCGCGCACGTGGGCCGCAATCGACGGACTGACGCATTCATTATCGCCCAAATGGATCCAGAGTTCGTCGGCTTGAAAACCGAGGAATTCGGTAAGCAGCGGCCAGCGCTCGTCGAGATTGCTGACCAGTAATTCCTGAATGTCGACGAACGACGTGCGGCGGCATTCTTCGAACTCTTCCACCGGGCGCCATGGTGCCTGCCCCTGGCTGGTATAAAGCGCGCGATAGCAATCGTTGCCAAGTTCATCCAGCACGTCAAAAAGCCGTTCGAAGCCCTCGCTCCCAGCGCTGCGAATTTGCACCCCTACCTTGGCGGCTGCGCGTTTCAAACCATCGATGTAGAGCTTTTGCTGGCGCAGATTTTCGTTGCATACGAAAGCATCGACACCGCCCCGCCAGCGCGCGACCTGCCCATAAAATTCACCGGTAGCGAGATAGTAACCGTCCCATATATTGATTGGCTGGTCGCGCAACCGACGATGGCCGACCATCAGCATGTTGACGCGGCTGGATTCGCGCGCGGCGTCTGAAATCGTGGCTTGGGGGTCGAAGGGCAACACCCGGCGATCGTCGACTGTCAACACTTCAACGCGAGGATCATCGTGTAAAAACAACGCGCTGTAGCTGCGCTGGGTATTTTCCCGAGCCGCCGGGCTGATGCCGTTCAGACGCAAGGACGCTACCCGCAGTTGAAACGTGACCGGCGCGCGACCGGCAATGCTCAACTGAGCCGCCCGCAGCAGCGCCAGGGTGTAGCAACTGTCACGGGTGCCGTTCGCAACGGTCAGCACCTTGTATTCGCCGATACGTTCCATTCCCCCGGCGGCGAGCACCAACCGCTGAATGACCAGTTGCAGTGCCGTGCGCTCGGCACGAGAAAAAAAACTCAGCAGGCGCTGGAGCACTTGCTGATAAACATAGTTCATCGCCTGATCGTGAATACTGGTCATCTTTTTTACCTGATGCTTGTAAGTTATATATTACGCAACCAAAGAAATGCACTGCGCGGCCATAGCCGGCCATCAACAAGTACAGATCATGAAAGTGAAATGCTAACACTTAACTTCGGGACTAATACTCCAGGGTGGCGCAACGTCACGCAGCTCCGCCAACGCTTGGACTGCCTGAAACCCCCATTGCGCAGGGCCTCGACCCGACGAAACAGCGTCCTAGGAAATATCCCACAGCGTCCCACAGACAATTAGCACAAGAAATAAGGAAAGATATAGCGAAGGATTTTCTGCCCAGAGCAGAACCTTGTACGACTGTTCGCACAGGCATTAACGTCACGCGGTGAAAAGTATCCCAATGATACTCAGCCATGACTCATTCCTTGAGATGAAAGTAATCATTCAATTATCAAGGCTTGAATATTGATTAGAAGATACAGATGGCGAGCAAAAACCGGTTCAGTTGCTGAATGGGTTAAGCTGCCGCCCCTTGGCGTACCGCAGGAAGCTTTTTGACAGAAAAAAAAGTCCGTGCTGGCACGGACTCTTCAGGGCTGTTTTACGCAGGTTCGATCTGCAGTGCGACGCGCTCGCGGCAAGGGCACTCGTCCATATAGCGATGGGCTTCAACGAACTCGGCAAACGGAAAGACCCGGGTTTTCAGCGGCAGCAGCACGCGGTCTGCGGTCAGCTGGTTGATGTCACGCAAGGCGCGTTGCAGGGCCACCTGATCCTGGATGATGCCCAATTCCGGTTTGCCGGTGAAATTGCCAATGCAGTGCACGAAAAACTGAATGTTCTTCTGGAACGCTGCACACGCCGGAAACGGTGTCTGATTACCGCCTTGCAGGCCGTACAGCACCAGACTGCCGCGAGGTGCCAATACATCACCCAGCAGCGACATCTGCGGGCCGCCCAGACCGTCGAACACCACATCAACGCCGCGATTGTCGGTGATCTTGTTGATCCGCAGCAGCAGATCCTCTTCCTCGGTGACGATGACTTTCTCAGCACCCAGCGACAGCAGGTATTCGCGCTCATCGGCGGTCTTGGTGGCAGCAATCACTCGTACGCCCAAGGCTTTGCCCAACTGCACGAACGAGGGTCCCGCGCAATGACTGGCGTCGGTCACCAGAGCGAATTGCCCGGGCTTGACCCGTGCCAGGTCCGCATAACCAAAGTAGGCGATCAACAGCGGCGTGTAATGCACGCTGGCCTGAATCGGGCTGAGCACATCCGGGTAACGGGTCAGCGCGGTGCGCGGCAGCACGATCTGCTCGCCATAGACCGGATAATCATTTGGGCTCTCGGCCGGAAAACTGGCGACCTTGTCACCGACTTCCAGATCATCTACACCCTCGCCCAGCGCCGTGACGACGCCGGCCATTTCATGGCCAAGACCGGCAGGCAATCGAGCATGGGACGACGCCAGGTTCTGACGCCAAAGCGTGTCATACCAGCTGATGCCAATCGCTTCGACGCGCACCTGCACTTCGCCCGGTGCAGGCTGAGCGGCCGCATGCTCTTCGCATTTGAGCACCTCGGCTGGACCAAACTTGTGAAAACGAATCGTGCGTGACATCGCAAACCTCGTCAAAGAAACCTCTAATGCCCTGAACTCTATATGGGCTTTGAACCCAAGACTATCAGCGGCTATTAATAGTCGACATGCCTGTCATTGATTCGCAACATCGGCGGCATCGTCAAATTAGTGCAGGAAACCGGAGCGACCATCGTGGGAAATCTGAATTTACTCGGTGCAGAGTACCAGCCTTTGCCCGTAATATTCATGCCGGCCATTGTTCTCATATGACCGCCCTCGTCAAGCTTTGGCTCTGCCAGGACACCAGATGAATCGTAATGACCTACGTCGTGTCGACCTGAACCTGTTGATCGTATTCGAAACATTGATGCATGAACGCAGTGTGACCCGTGCTGCGGAGAAGCTGTTCCTTGGGCAACCGGCCATCAGCGCGGCGCTTTCACGCCTGCGCGGGCTGTTCGACGATCCGCTGTTTGTGCGCACCGGCCGCAGCATGGAGCCGTCGGCCCGCGCCGTGGAGATTTTCGCCCTGCTCTCGCCCGCCCTGGATTCGATTTCCACGGCCGTCAGCCGCGCTGCCGAGTTCGATCCGGCAACAAGCACCGCAGTGTTTCGCATCGGTTTGTCGGACGACGTCGAGTTCGCCCTGCTGCCGATGCTGCTCAAGCGTCTGCGTGCAGAGTCCCCGGGGATTGTGCTGGTGGTGCGTCGCGCCAATTACATTCTGATGCCCAGTCTGCTGGCCTCGGGTGAAATCTCGATCGGTGTGAGCTATACGCAGGACTTGCCGGCCAATGCCAAGCGCAAGGTGCTGCGACGCAGCCTGCCGAAACTGCTGCGCGCCGATACCGTACCGGGGCCGCTGAGCCTGGACGATTTCTGTGCGCGGCCGCATGCGCTGGTGTCGTTCGCCGGCGACCTGAGCGGCTTTATCGATGAAGAACTGGAAAAGCTGGGACGCAAGAGGCATGTCGTGCTGGCGGTTCCGCAGTTCAACGGCTTGAGTACACTGCTCAGTGGCACTGACATTGTCGCGACCGTGCCCGATTACACGGCCGAAGCGCTGACGGCGGCGGGCGGCGTGCGCGCGGAGGATCCGCCGTTGCCGGTGCAGACTTTCGAATTGCACATGGCCTGGCGCGGGTCGCAGGATAACGATCCGGGGGAGCGCTGGTTGCGTTCGCGGATTCAGATGTTCTTTGGGGATCCTGACAGTCTATAGGCGGCGTCGGGCAGGCCGATAAGATGCGCACTCTGCTCGGGTCCGTGAGCAGAGTGCGCTCCAGGCTGTTCCTCGATTGGAGCGGATATGAACCTGAAGGATCAAGAGGACGTCTGGCAAACGGCTTCCAAATTCACCCCGTCAGGCGCCAGCACATAAGCGGCGTAGTAATCGGCGTGGTAATGCGATCTGATGCCCGGGGCTCCATTGTCTCGTCCGCCGGCAGCGATGCCGGCCGCGTGGAACGCGTCAACCGACTCGCGGCTCGGGGCGATCAGTGCTATGTGCGCCCCGTAGCTGGCGACGGACGCCTCATGCAACCAGAAGAAAGGCTTTCCTCCAGAACCAAACCCCAGGCGCCGAGGCTTCAGCCCTGGAGGATCCGCCTCGATGCTCATCACCAGAGTGATCCCTAGCGGCCTTAGCACCGGTTCGTAGAAGGCTTGGGAGGACAAGATATCCGAGACACCGATGCCTACATGATCGATTGCCGAACCCGTAAAGTCGCTCATTGAGTAACTCCATAATTGTCGATTCATCGGCAGTGAGTGGGGCCTTGTAACGATAGGCGGAAGGATTTCTGCGCCTGCGCCTAGACCTGAGATGCGCCACCGTCTGCGAACAGCTCGGCGCCATTGACGTAGCTTGACGCATCGCTTGCGAGGAACAGCGCGGCCTGGCCGATCTCGTCTGCCTGACCGATCCGACCAAGCGTGCTCTTCTCGCTGAGAACGTCGATGATCTGCTGCGCGTTCTCTCCCAGTACATCGCGCAGAGACTGGGTGTTGACCGGGCCTGGGCTGAGCACGTTGATGCGGACACCAGAGCCCTTGATATCCACAATCCAGCTGCGCACCAGTGCCCTTATCGCTGCCTTGGTAGCGCCGTAGACACCCAGCCCGGGGCCAGGATTGATTGACGCAGTCGAACCAATGATGACGATACTGCTCCCCTTCCCCATTAAAGGCAGAGCACCCTGTACCGTGAAAGTCGTACCCTTGACATTGGTTGTAAACAGCTCGTCGAAGCCTGCGACGGTGATTGCTCCCAACGGTTCGATTGCCCCTGTTCCAGCGTTGGCAATCAGCACATCGATGCGCCCATGGACCGCCTGTATGTGAGCGAATAGCGCGTCCAGGTCGGCGGGCCGCGAAATGTCTGCGCATACGCTGGACGCCTGGACTCCGAGACGGCTTACGGCATCGTCGAGCTGGGCCTGTCGACGTCCGGTTATGATCAACGTGGCACCCTGGCTGGCGAACGCTTCTGCAATCGCGAAGCCAAGGCCCGAAGATCCACCGGTTACCAGAACGACTTTTTTGTTGAACAACATGGGCAATACCTCCAGAGATTTATATAGCGAACACTATATAGATTCAGGTTCGCCCACAAGCTTTTTAGCGACCACTAAATAAAACGCCCGGCGTTGCGATTGATATCCTTTGTAGCGGTCGCTACAGTGCTGTTTCAACTCCGCGAGATCACCATGAACGAAAAAAACCGGCTGCGCCGTCCCGCCTTCGATCGCGAGCAAGGGATAGCCATCGCTCAGGCACTGTTTCATCAGTATGGTTTTGACGCGGTGAGTCTGTCCGATCTGACCAGCGCCATGAACATCAAGCCCCCTAGTTTCTATGCTGCTTACGGCAGCAAGGCGCAACTCTTCGAGCGCGCGATGCATCGTTACGCGTGTGAGAGCGCGCTGCCGCTGGACCGACTTCTGGCGGCGGATCGCCCTCCTGCTCAAGCCCTGACTGCTCTATTGGTAAACGCTGCGACACAATACGGACGAGATAATGCCTTGCGTGGATGTCTGATCACCGAGGGTATGCGAGCGGATGACCCGATTGCTCGAAACATGGCAGAGAAATTGGGTGATGCCGCCATTCAGACGATACGCCGTTACCTTGACCAGGTGTGCCCGCAAGCCGCGCAGACGCTTGCGGACTATGTGCTGGTTACCCTCCGGGGCCTGTCCGCTGCGGCTTGCAGTGGCCTGTCTCGAAAGCGCCTGATGGAAGTGGCGCAAGTGGCCGGCAAAGCAATTTCCCTGGAGTTGGCAGAACACGAGCCACCACAGACGTCAGAGCCACTCAGTACTGCGCATCTCCCAAAAAGCCCCGACTCAGACCCTGCGCCGTCTTGAACGCAACACTATGCTGGCCCGACGGGTTATCCCTTCTCCGTGGAGCCGACAAGATTGCCAACGCCGCGCTGTTGCTCGGGGCGTGCATCTTCGGCTGGTTCAGTGGTGTCAGTAGCCCACACCGCGAACACCACCCGAAGCCCGGATGGATTCGCCTGTCACCCAGTGCGAATCCTGCGATGCCAGAAACACGGCCAATGGGGCGATATCTTCCGGCTCACCGAAACGACCCAGCGGAGTTCCCGCTATGAGCTTTTCACCAAATTCACCGGCAAAATTTCCGTCAGTCGCCGGCGTGTTCGTGTGCCCTGGCAGGATCGAGTTCACCCGGATGCCACGCGCTCCCAGCTCCCTGGCCAGTGCAAAGGTCAAGGTATCGACCGCGCCCTTGGTCGCCGAGTAAACACTCGAAGCCAGGTAAGGATCGGTGCTGAGGATCGAGCTGATATTGATAATGCTGCCAGTCGGCCCCAGCAGTTTGACGGCCTCGCGTACTGCCAGGAGGTAGCCCAATACGTTCAGATTGAACTGCTTGTGGAAAGCGTCTTCGGTCAGGTCATCGATCATCTGGAACACCGCGACGCCGGCATTGTTAACCAGCACGTCCAGGGTACCGTACTCGACCCGGATCGTTTCAAACAGCCGCACTACATCTGCAGCCAGGCTCATGTCTGCCTGGACAGCAAAGGCGCAACCGCCGTGCTCTGCGATCTGCGCAACGACCGCATCCGCGTCCGACTTGCTGGAGGCGTAGTTGACGATGACTGTCGCGCCCTCTGCGGCCAGAGCCTTGGCAATTCCAGCGCCTATGCCCTTGGACGCGCCTGTGACAACCGCTATTTTTCCTTCGAGTTTCATGAGATCACCTTTGAAATGACGTGATAAGAGGCTTGCTTGCAGGGGGCCTGTAGGGCCGCTCGTGCAATGAGCCGCGTGCCATCCATCTTCAGCGATCGCCTGATCAAACGTTTGCCGGTTCTTCGCGGATCCTTGCCTATTCTTCTCAGCTGCCTTGCGATGCACGCGGATTTAGCTCACGGTGCAGGTATGGAAAAATCACTGGCAGAATTGCGCAGCATCGTAATGCGCGCGCAGGACAAGTGGACCGAAACCGGACTGCCTCGTGTGGCCATGGTCCGGGCAGAGGTCTGTGCGGATCAGGTCTATCAGCCGATGTTGCATCTGGTGCTTCAAGGCACCAAGACCCTGTCGATCGGCGCGGATGTTTCCAGGTACACCGAGGGCACCTATTTTCTGGTGCCCGTCGATGTGCCCGCGACCGGCCAGGTACACGCCGATTCCCTGGATAAGCCTTATCTTGCCGTCAGCCTGACCCTGGATCCTGCGGTAATCGCTATGTTGCTGATGGACGAGGGCGCGGCGCCGGGAGCGTGGCAAAACGCGTGTTTTGAGGGCGTGCAGGCGCCGGCCGAAATGATGGATGCATGGTTACGCATGATGCGGCTCATGGATCGCCCGCATGAGGTAGCGATACTGGCACCTATGATCGAGCGTGAAATTTTGTTGCGCGCGCTACAAGGCCCGCTGGGCGGTATTCTCCGTGACGTTGCACGACCCGATGGCCGAATGACGCAGATTCGCCGGGTGACCCAGTGGATCCGTGAGCATTACGCCGAGCCTTTTCGCGTCGAACCACTGGCGCACATGGCAGGCATGAGCGTCGCCGCCTTCTATCGGCACTTCAAATCCGTAACCGCCATGACACCGATTCAGTACCAGAAGCGCCTGCGCCTGCTGAGGGCGCGCTGGCTGTTGCTGTTCGATACGCTGGACGCGACGTCCATCGCTTACACCGTAGGCTACGAAAGCGCCTCGCAATTCAACCGGGAGTACGCACGGCTGTTCGGTCTGCCTCCGGCACGGGACGCGGCCAGATTCAGGACGCCGCCCCCAGCCGAAAGATTTATTACAGCCTGTTGAACGACCAGCACCCATGTCAGAAGTCGGTGATCACCGTCCCGGCAATACTCTCGGCAAACCCGTCACCAAACACCTTGGTCGGCGTTGCAAAACCCGGCTGCCGTTCTCCATTGAGTACCCGTCGCGCAGCTTCTACTGCCGCCAGCGGCGTGAAGGAATAGCCGTTCACGGTTTCAATCATCGAACATACGATTGTGCCCTCTGTCCCGGTGACCTCAACCACTGCGCGCGCTCGATGTGCGGCCCTTTGCTCTGGAGTGGGACCCTCAGGCAATTGCGCCAGATCTCCTTCGGGAAACGCATCACCGGTGATATGCACGAACATCGCAATGTTGGGGATGCCGGTCGAATGCCAGCCCGTTACGAGGTCGCCGAAAGACAACGGTGCACAGAGGACCGGCCCTTGGCCGAAATCAAAGTGGCGTGGTGCTGCATCCGGCGTCGCAACAAGTTCGCCATCGACTCTGGCGAGCACGCCCGCACCGATGATTTCGCTGACGCTCATCGCAGACCCGCGAGACATCGACCCCGGGACCTGCAGCGCGATGCCCAGCGCAACCGGTGTTACTGCACGCTTGGCGACATGCACCGCCAGCGAATCGGTGGGAACGACATCCCAGCCCACCCCCGGCAACAGCATGACGTGGTTCACAGCCGCTTCAGCGCCCAGACGCTCGGCCATGCGGTAAGTATTGATCTCGGCAGTGATGTCCAGATAGTGCACGCCGGCCTTGATACAGGCGTGCATCAACGGCTCGGCTGTGTGTGCGAAGGGCCCGGCGACGTTCAGCAAGACTGAGATGCCTGACAAGGAGCCTTCGGCATCGTCGGTATCAAACACCCGATAAGGTACGTCCAGTTTCGCTGCGAGCGATTCGATTCGCTGGCTGTTACGCCCGGCAATTTCGAAATCCAGACCAAGCTCTTTTGCCCGCTCGGCAGCCAGCCGCCCGGTATAGCCCGCAGCACCATATATCAGAAGCATACTCATGGGATGTGCTGCCATTTCTTATAAACGAATTCGAGGCTGTACCCATCCGGGTCGAGCACATTGCCGGCGTAGTAATCCGGGTCGTAATGCAAGCGTGCCCCAGGCGGGCCGTTGCCGACCGCACCCTGATGCAGGGCAGCGGCATAAGCGGCATCAACCTCAGCCTTGCTGCCTGCGACAAAACCAACATGTACCGCGCGGGCCTCCACTGTGCCCGCACGCAACCAGAAAAACATCCGGCCGTCGGCACCGAAGCCTTTCAGGTCCGGATGACCCTGTGGGCCGTTTTTGCCGTCGTAGTCCAGGCGCGCGCAGATACCCAGCGGGGTCAAGGCAGCTTCGTAGAAACGGATAGACCGTGCGATATCGCTCACGGACAAAAAAACGTGATCCAGCATGGCAAAGTCCTCATGCGTTCAGATGTTGTAGCCGCCGGAGACTTCGAGGGTCTGGGCATTGATCCAGCCGCCCTCCTCGGACAGCAACATGGCGATAACGCGCGCGACGTCTTCCGGTTCGCCGACCCGGCCGAGTGCCGTTTGCGCCGCCAGCTTCGCCTCGAACTCGGCGTTCAGCCCGCCGCCCAATTCGGTACGAATGGCGCCGGGTGATACAGCATTGGCGCGTATTCGCCGCTCGCCGAACTCTTTGGCCATGTAACGGGTGAGCACCTCGAGCCCGCCCTTGAAGGCAGCATAGGGCGCCACGCCCGCGGTGGCGACGCGGGTGGTGGCACTGGTCAGATTGACGATACTGGCGTTGTCCGAAAACAGTGGAAGTAGGGTTTGGGTGAGGAAAAAAGGCCCTTTGAGGTGCACATTGAACAGGCCATCGAACTGCGCCTGGGTAACCGTTGCCAAGGGATTGAATAGACCGTAGCCGGCATTGTTGACCAGGCCACTCAGCGTGGTGGCATTCCAGGTGTCCCGTAAGGTCAGTACCACTGACTGCCGAAACGCCTCGAAGCTACCCACATCAGATACGTCGAGCTTGAGAGCGACAGCCTTGCCACCGCCTCGCTCGATGCGCTCCACGACTGTGGCGGCGGCCTGGGGATCAGTGTTGTAGGTCAGGATGACCCCCAGACCGCGCCGAGCAATGTGCTCGGCGGTACTGGCACCGATTCCACGGCTGCCACCGGTAATGACGATGACGCTCATTTGATGTTCCTCTGCGGTTTGTGTGTGGCTCCACAGTACCCATCACGATCGCCAGGGTCGTACCCGTTCCTACTCGAAACCTGCCTGTTTCTGCTTTTCACTTGCAGGATGCCCAGTCGTGCCTTCAGCATGTGCGGCATGGACAACAAACTGAAAGAACTCAGATCGCTCGCGGCGAAGGCTGAAAATCGCCGTACCGAAACGGGCATCCCGCGCGTAGCCATGGTTCAGGGAAAAATACCCGAACACATGCTGGCGGCGGTCTATGACCCGATGATCAATGTGATCCTGCAAGGCAGTAAAAGCATGAGCGTGGGGGACCGGACGCTTCGGTATGACCCGGCGACCTATTTCGTCATGTCCATTGATTTACCCGCGGTGGGGGCTGTGCATCCAGGCCTATCGGGAGAGCCTTACCTGGCAGTCAGTCTGACGCTTGACCCGACAGTGCTGGCGACGCTGTTTGCAGACCTGCCCAAACCTGCCAGCCGCGTCGAAGACAGTCTTGGGTTCTCCGTAGCGCCGGTCACAACGGATCTGATGGATGCCTGGGTGCGAATGTTGCGATTAATGGGCGATCCGGACGCCATTGCAGCCCTGGCCCCGGTTTATGAACGGGAAATCATCTTCCGTGTGCTCCAGGGCCCCCATGGCTGGATGCTGCGGGAGATCGCGGCACCGGATACGGCCATGGCCCGAGTCAACATGGCGATTCAGTGGATCCGCCGTGACTTCGCGCAGCCACTCGGGGTGGAACGCCTGGCCGAACGAGCATCAATGAGCGTCTCGGCATTTCACCGCCACTTCAAGGCGGTCACCAGCCTGAGCCCTTTGCAGTATCAAAAGCGCATTCGCCTGCTCCAGGCCAGGACACTGATGGTTGCCCATGCCAGGAGCGTCATGGCTGCGGCCTTCGAGGTCGGTTATGAAAGCGCGACGCAATTCAGCAGGGATTATTCACGGGTGTTTGGACTTCCTCCAGGACAAGATGCCGGGCGGATCCTCAGTAACACGAGCGCCTGAGACGCTAATCGGCAGGAGGCTTGCCTGACGGGCTGACAGTTACGCCCGGATGTCCCGGGCGTGGCACGCAATTTCAGCGCAGTTGAAACCAGGTGGTTTTCAGTTGCGTGTACTTGTCAAAAGAATGCAGCGACAGATCGCGACCAAATCCCGACTGCTTGCCACCACCAAATGGCACGGTGACGTCCAGGGCGTCGATGGTGTTGACCGAGACTGTACCGGCATTCAAGGCCTGCGCTACCCGATGGGCACGGTTGAGGTCATCGCTCCATACCGACGCCGCAAGACCGTAAATGCTGGCGTTGGCTTGCTGCACGGCCTCCTCTTCAGAGTCAAAGGCGCTCACCGCCAGGACCGGACCAAACACTTCATCCCGCGAAATACTCATGTGGCTTTTCACGCTGCCGAAAATGGTTGGCTGAATGAAGTTCGAGGAACCATTGATGCTCAACTGCTCACCACCGCACACCAGCGTGGCGCCGTCAGCACGCGCCTGACTGATTGCTTTCATGATGCGGGTGGTTTGCTCACGATCGACGATCGCGCCTGCAGCGCTCCCAGGGTTGAGAGGATCCCCGGGCATCCATGCGCGCGACTTGCTGATCAGGCGCTCCATGAATTCGTCGTGGATGGTGCGTTGCACGTACAGGCGGGAGTTGGCCGAGCACACTTCACCCTGATTGAAGAAGATGCCGAAGGCAGCCTTTTCCGCTGCCAGGTCCAGGTCCTGGCAGTCATCAAAGACCAGGTTCGGGCTCTTGCCGCCGCACTCCAGCCAGACCTGCTTGAGGTTGGACTGAGCGGAATACTGCATGAAATACTTACCGACCTGAGTGGAGCCGGTGAACACCAGACAATCGACGTCCGGATGCAGCCCCAAGGCCTTGCCGGCGTTCTCGCCAAGGCCCGGAACCACGTTCAGCACGCCTTCCGGCATGCCTGCCTGCAGGGCAAGTTGGGCCAGGCGCAGGGCGGAAAACGGTGACTGCTCGGCAGGTTTGAGCACCACACTGTTGCCCGCGGCCAAAGCAGGCGCCAGTTTCCACGCGGCCATGTCCAGCGGGAAATTCCACGGCACCACGGCAGCAATAACCCCCAATGCTTCGCGGGTGATGGTGGCCAGCGCATTGCGGGCAGTGGGTGCAACCTGATCGTAGACCTTGTCGAGCGCCTCGCCGTACCAGGCGAAGACATGTGCGGCGCCGGGCACATCGACGTTGTAGGCGTCCATCACCGGCTTGCCCATGTTCAGCGAATCGAGCAGCGCCAGTTCTTCGCGGTGGGCCATAAGCAGTTCGGACAGCCTGATCAGGATTTTCTTGCGCTCCCCTGGGGACATCCGCCGCCAAGGGCCCGTCTCAAAGGCACGCCGGGCAGAACGCACGGCCAGGTCGACCTCCTCGGGACCACAAGCCGCCACACGCGCCAGCAGCTGATTGGTCGCTGGGTTGATGGCGTCGAAGGTCGCCCCGGATAACGCGCCCACTTGCTGGCCGTCAATCAGCGCGCTGTCGATGAAAGTTTGGCGGGCAACTCGCTGCTGCCAGTAGTCAAGATCGAACATGGTGTACTTCCCGAGTGATGACAATTTTGTTATTCCGCCATTTGCAGTTCAGGCATCTTCACCCGGAACCCGCGCGTGATACCCAGCAAGCAAATGAGCCCCAGGCCCATCCAGCACAGACCAATGGTGAAAGACATGCTGGACAGGCTCGTCCATAGCCAGAGGGTGCTGAGAAAGCCGAGTCCCGGCAGCGCCCAATACAGAAAACAGTTTCGGGTACCGCGCAACTGCTGGTCGATCAGGTAGTGCTTGATCACCGCCAGGTTCACCGCTGAAAACGCGAAGAGCGCACCGAAGCTGATCATGTTGGCCACGGTGTCCAGAGTGATGAACAGCGCAATCAGCGAGAACAGGCTGACCAGCATGATCGCGGTGGCCGGCACGCGTTTTTTCGAGACCAGCTTGCCGAACACTCGCGGCAGTGCGCCGTCTCGACCCATGGCAAACAGCACGCGCGACACACTGGCCTGGGAAACCATTGCCGAGGCGAAACAGCCGGCCACATAGGTCGCGGTGAACGCAGTCACCAGCAGTTCGCCGCCGACGCGACGCATCACGTCCACCGACGCGGAATCCGGGTCGGCAAAGCTGTTCCATTCGGGGAAAACCATTTGCGCGAAGTAAGAAACGACGAGAAACAGCAGCCCCCCGAACAACGACACCACCATGATCGCCAGCGGAATTGTCTGTCGTGGGTTGGGCGTCTCTTCGGCCATGGTCGACACGGCATCGAAGCCGAGAAAAGACAGGCAGAGCACTGCTGCGCCGGTCATGATCAAGGGCACGCTGAAGCCTTCGTGGTGGAAGGGTGCTAGCAGCGAAACCGGTTCGGATTGCTCACTCAGGTTGTGCACCGACAAGGCGACGAACACCACGATGAAGACCAGCTGGGCCACCACCAGTATCCAGTTGACCCGGGTAATCGACTCGATCCCGACGAGGTTAAGCATTGTCACGAGGGCTATCGAGCCCAGCACCCACACGGCAACAGGAACGCCAGGGAAGTATTCGGACATGTAGATTCCGATGAGCAGGTAGCTGAGCAGCGGCAGGAAAATGTAGTCGAGCAGCAAGGTCCACCCGGCGATGAAGCCAAAACAGGCACCAAACGCCTTGCGCGTGTAGGTGTAGACCGATCCTGAGTAGGGATGCGCCTGAACCATGCGCCCGTAGCTGTAAGCGGTCAGGAGCATGGCGGCGAGGGTCAACAGGTAGGCGGTGGGCAAGTGGCCCCTGGTCATCTGGGTGACCAGGCCATAGGTGGTAAATACGGCCAGCGGCACCATGTAAGCCAGGCCGAAGAGCACCAGGCCGACAAGCCCCAAAGGTTGTCGAAAGCGGCGAGATGACGTCACTTTGGATGCCGCATGATGGGAGGGAGTGTCGGCCACGTTTGTTATTGTATTCATTGCTGACTCCTGGAAATTTGAATGCAGGTCGCCGCGGCATCCGATGAAATCGATACCGTTTGTGATTCATTTACTTAAAGTTGTCTGGCGCGTTGCCCGCGGGGCGAACGATGTCGCTCGCCATCCCATGCAGGGGTGGCGAGCCAGTCAGCTCACAGCTTGCCCGCGATTCGTGCGGTGCGGTCTACCGCGATAAGGGTTTTTTCGACCAGCTCATCCAGTTCCGCGCGCGTGGCCACCAGTGCCGGCGCCATGATCATGCGGCCCAATGTCGAACGGATGATCACGCCCTCTTCAAAGCCAAAGGTGCGGCATTGCCAGGCCAGGTCGTTTTCATTGTCGAAGCGTTTGCGCGTACGCTTGTCCTCGGCGAACTGCAAGGCTGCAAGCAGACCCGCACCCTGGATCTCGCCGATCATCGGGTGGTTGCCGAATACATCCCGCAGGATCTGTTGCAAGTACGGCCCCGTGTCCTCCTTCACGGTGCGCACGATGCCTTCATCACGTAGCGCCTTGAGGTTCGCCAGTGCCACTGCCGCCGCGACCGGGTGCCCGGAATAGGTCAAGCCGTGGGCAAACACGCCGCCCCGCTCCACCAACGCATCCGCTATGCGCTTGCCCAGTACCAGGCCGCCCATGGGTACATAGCCGGAGGTCAGCCCCTTGGCAATCGAAAGGGTGTCCGGCTCGAAACCAAAGTACTCGTGGGCAAACCATTCGCCTGTGCGACCGAAGCCACCGATCACCTCGTCCGCGCACAACAGCACATCGTACTGGCGGCAGATCCGCTGGATTTCCGGCCAGTAGCTTTCCGGTGGGAAGATCATGCCGCCGGCGCCCTGGAAAGGCTCGGCGATAAAGCCCGCGACATTTTCAGCGCCCAGCTCCAGAATTTTTTCTTCCAGCTGCAGGGCACAGCGCCGACCGAATTCAGCCGGGGTCAGCTCGCCACCCTGGGCGTACCAGTAAGGCTCATCAATGTGCGCGACATCCGGAATCAAGCCACCCATCTCGTGCATGAATTTCATGCCGCCCAGCGCCGAAGCCGCCAGCGTGGAGCCGTGATAGCCGTTCCAGCGCCCGATCATGATCTTTTTCTGCGGCTGGCCGACCACTTGCCAGTAACGGCGCACGGTGCGGATCAACACCTCGTTGGCTTCGGAGCCGGAGTTGGTGTAAATCACGTGGCTATAGTGGCCTGGCAACAGGCTGAAGAGCAGCTCGGACAGCTCGATCACCGCCGGATGGGTGGTGTGAAAAAACATGTTGTAGTAGGCCAGCTGGTCCATCTGCGCGGCAGCCGCAGCGGTCAAATCCTTGCGGCCATACCCTAGCTGGGTGCACCACAGGCCGGACATACCGTCCAGGTAGCGCTTGCCTTCGCTGTCCCACAGATAGAGGCCTTCACCGCGGACAATGACCCGGGGACCTTCGGCATTCAGCGCCTTCTGATCGAGAAACGCATGAATATGGTGGGCGGCGTCGGACTTCTGATAATCCTGGGTCTGGCGTTTCGGTTCGAATGGCAGGTTCATTTTTTTCTCTCTCTTGTCATGAGTGTTCCGCTCAGCGGATCTTGTTCATGTAGCTTTCAAGCGGATCTTTACTCAGCACGCCCTGGGCTTCGGCCAACGAGTCGATGAACAGGGAAAACAGTTCCGATTGCGCGCCTATATCGAGCTTGCTGTAGATGTGTTTGCGATGAGACTTGATGGTGTCTTCCGAGAGGCCAAGGCGCTCGGCCAGCGAGCGAGTGGAGTGGCCGCGCAGGATCAACTGAGCGATCCGGCATTCGCGCTCAGTGAGAATCGACGAACCAAAATTATTGAGCGCCGCGTGGATGCGCTGCTCCAGCTGGCTTTCGAAGCGCGAACCCTGCGCATCCAGGCCGACAAAATGTTTGCCCAGCACGGCCAGCACCCATGGCGCTATACGCTTGAATTGTTGTGTCGTGGCTTTGTCCAGCTTCTGCGTAAAAGCCAGTGACACCGCCAGGCTCGAGCCGTTGCTCAACTGCAGGATGTAGTTGAGTTCATCCTCCAGGTGCGAATGCCGGTAAAAAGACTGGAAATACTCGCTGAGTTCGAAATGGTCGGGGGCGACTTCAGCCAGTTCATAACACCCGGAGCTGACCCGCTCCACACACGCCCCGTAAAACGGATCCAGCAAGTAAAAACCGGACAGGTACTGGCGCACGTTGCCTTGTGGCAACCACGGTCCTTCCAGCTCGAACAACGCGCTGGGCATGCCGCCGTGCGGATACAAATACAGCGTCGTGGCCTGAATCGGCCAGATACAGCCAAGGGCTTCGAACAAAGCAGCCGGGAAGCCCGCCTGCCCGATGCTCTCGGTGACATGAGCCATGTGCTCGAACCATTGCGCAGAACAAAGCCGGTCGTTTTCCACTTCAAACACTCACTGAATGAATGGAAAGGATGGTCCCACACCCGACAATTCATCGAAATCACCCGATAGGGTGAGCTTGCATCCGATATTTATGCTCACTTGCCAGCTTAATAATATTTTATTAATGCCCCCCTCCCCCCTAGCCTTGAAGTCATGCAAGACCTGAATCCAACTGCATTACGCAAGGACAGAGACATGACTGAAGCGATAACAAAAACAGACACCCTGGTGGTGGGAGCCGGTCAGGCTGGCGTGGCCATGAGTGAGCACTTGAGCAAGCAAGGCGTGCCGCATCTGGTGCTGGAGCGCAGCCGCATCGCCGAGCGCTGGCGCACCGGTCGCTGGGATTCGCTGGTTGCCAACGGCCCGGCCTGGCACGACCGTTTTCCTGGCCTGGAATTCGATGACGTCGCTGCCGATGGCTTTGCCCCAAAAGAGCGGGTTGCGGATTACTTTGAAGCGTACGCCCGTAAATTCAACGCGCCGATTCGTACTGGCGTGGACGTGATCTCGGTGGTACGCAATGAAGGCCGCCCTGGTTTCACCGTGCAGACCAGCGAAGGCGTGATCGAAGCCAACCGCGTGGTGGCCGCGACCGGGCCGTTCCAGAAACCGGTGATTCCGGCGATTGCACCAAAGGACACACCTTTGCACCAGATTCACTCGGCCGACTACCGCAACCCCGCACAACTGCCTGCCGGGGCCGTGCTGGTGGTGGGGGCAGGCTCCTCCGGGGTGCAGATCGCGGATGAATTGCAGCGCTCCGGTCGCCAGGTGTACCTGTCCGTTGGCGCCCACGACCGCCCGCCTCGCGCCTATCGCAACCGCGATTTCTGCTGGTGGCTGGGCGTGCTGGGCGAATGGGACCAGGCGGCGATGAAACCTGGCCGCGAGCACGTGACCATCGCCGTCAGTGGCGCTCAGGGCGGCAAGACCATCGACTTCCGTGAACTGGCCCAGCAAGGCATGACCCTGGTCGGCTTGACGCAAGCCTTTAATGGCAACGTCGCGACGTTCCAGGCCAACCTCGTGGAGAACCTCGCGCGTGGCGATGAGAACTACCTGGCCCTGCTGGATGCAGCGGACGCCTATGTCGAACGCAATGGCCTCAACCTGCCGCTGGAACCCGAAGCCCGTCAGGTGTTCCCCGATGCGGATTGCATCAAGCAGCAGATCCTGCAGCTGGACCTGGCCGAGGCCGGCATCACTTCGATCATATGGGCCACCGGTTTTGCCGTGGATTACAGCTGGTTGAAAGTCGATGCGTTTGACGCCGCCGGCAAGCCGCAGCACCAGCGCGGTGTATCCAGCGAATCCGGGATTTATTTTCTCGGGTTGCCGTGGCAGTCGCGGCGTGGCTCGTCGTTCATCTGGGGCGTTTGGCACGATGCCAAATACGTCGCCGACCATATCGCCATCCAGCGTCAATACCTTGAATACCGCGAAGCGGCGCCCGCCGCTCGCCATTCCCCTGTCAACGCCTGACTATCTTCTGCCGGAGTTTTTAGATGCCTACTCACACTCGCATCCGCATGTTCAACACCAAGGAAACCTACCCGAACCAAAGCCTGGACAACGATCTGTGCCAGGCCGTACGCGCCGGCAACACCGTGTACGTGCGCGGCCAGGTCGGCACCGATTTCGAGGGCAATCTCGTCGGCCTGGGTGACCCGCGTGCGCAGACAGAGCAAGCCATGCGCAACGTCAAGCAATTGCTGGAAGAAGCCGGCAGCGACCTGAGCCATATCGTCAAGACCACGACCTACCTGATCGATCCCCGCTACCGCGAGCCGGTGTATCAGGAAGTCGGCAAGTGGCTCAAGGGGGTCTTCCCGATCTCCACCGGGCTGGTGGTGACCGCCCTGGGTCAGCCGCAATGGTTGATGGAAATCGATGTGATCGCGGTGATCCCGGAATAAGGAGTTACCCATGACCTTTTCAATTGTCGCCCGTTGCGCGGACACCGGCCAGATGGGCATCGCCATCAGCTCATCGAGCATCGCTGTGGGTGCTCGCTGCCCCTGGCTGCGTCCAGGTGTCGGCGCGGTGTCGACCCAGAACATCACGCTGCCAGCCTTGGGGCCGGACGTGCTCGACCTGCTGGAACAAGGCCTGGCCCCTGCCGACGCCCTCGATAAAGCACTGACGAGTAACGGCTACAGCCAGTACCGGCAAATCACGGCCATTGATCACCTGGGCCGCACCGTGCATTTCAGCGGCAGCGAAACCCTGGGTACCCACCATGCGGTGTCGGGTGAACAGTGTGTGGCAGCAGGCAATATGCTTGCTGACCGCGCGGTGATCGAGGCAATGGTCGAAGCGTTCGAGTCAGGCGAAGGCCAACTGGCCGATAGACTCCTGGCCGCCATGCACGCCGCCATCGCCGCCGGTGGTGAGGCCGGGCCGGTGCACTCCGCTGCGCTGGTGGTAGTGGGCGAGCTGACCTGGCCGATCATCAACTTGCGGGTGGACTGGGCCGATACCCACCCCATCAGCCAACTGCAAACCCTGTGGGACGCCTATCGTCCGCAAGTGCAGGACTACATCGACCGCGCCCTCGCCCCCGATCGCTCCCCAGGCTACGGCGTGGCCGGAGACGATCGATGAGCACCAGTCGCGAGTTGCTGCAGACGCTGGTGGGGTTCGATACCACCAGCCGCGAATCCAACCTGCAGTTGATCGGGTTTGTGCGCGATTACCTGGCCGGTTGTGGTGTGGTCAGCGAGCTGGTCTACAACGAGGAGCGCAGCAAGGCCAATCTGTTTGCCAGCATCGGCCCGGTGGAGTTGCCGGGCATTGTCTTGTCGGGGCATACCGACGTGGTGCCGGTGGATGGACAGCCCTGGACGCTGCCGCCGTTCGAGCTGACCGAGCGTGACGGCAAGTTGTTCGGCCGTGGCACGGCGGATATGAAGGGTTATATCGCTTGCGTGCTCGCGCTCGTGCCGGCGTTGCTCAAGGCACCCTTGCGCCTGCCGGTGCACATCGCCCTGTCTTACGACGAGGAAGTCGGTTGTCTGGGCGTCCGTTCGCTGCTCGCCGTACTGCAGGAACGCCCGGTGAAACCCATGCTGTGCATCATCGGCGAACCCACCGAACTCAAGCCGGTGTTGGGCCACAAGGGCAAGCTGGCGATGCGCTGCGACGTACATGGCCAGGCGTGCCATTCAGCCTATGCGCCTTACGGCGTGAACGCCATCGAGCATGCCGCCGAGCTGATTGGCGAGCTCGGGCGTATCGGGCAACGGCTGCGGGATACGCAGGACGCGCGGTTTGATCCGCCGTTCAGCACAGTGCAGACGGGCGTGATCAACGGCGGCAAGGTGCTGAATATCGTGCCGGCTGATTGCCGGTTTGATTTTGAAGTCCGCGCCCTGCCGTCAATGGACCCGGCTGAAGTGGCTGCGCAGCTGCAGGCATACGCAATGCAACAGGTCTTGCCGCGTATGCAGGCAGTCAGCGAGCACAGTGCAATACGGTTCACGAAGCTGTCGGCTTATCCCGGACTGGTCACCGATGAGCGCAGCCAGGCGGCAGAGTTGATCGCGGCGTTTTCCGGTTCCCGGGAGTTCGGGACGGTGGCGTTTGGCACCGAAGGTGGATTGTTCGATGCGGCCGGCATTCCCACGGTCGTGTGCGGGCCGGGAAGCATGGACCAGGGGCATAAGCCAGATGAGTTTGTCAGTGTGGCGCAGCTGGCCGGGTGTGACGCGATGCTGTTGCGGATGCTGGAGTCGATACGCGGCTGAGCCATACGCCAAGTTATCTGATTACACAAATCCACTGTGGGAGCGGGCTTGCCCGCGAACGCGGTGTGTCAGTCACCGCTGGCTGACTGGCCCGCCGCATTCGCGAGCAAGCCCGGCTCCTACAGGTGATCTCTGGTGTCTGTCAGATTGCAATCCAGGTTCAGCCGAGGATTCGCGCCAGTTCTTCGCGGCAATAGTCGACAAACAACTGCACCGGTTTGGTCAACGGCGCACGCCGCAGCCACACGGCAGACAGGCCGGAGCCGGTAACCGTTTCGGCCAAAGGTACGCAAACGAGTTTTTGCCCATCGTAGGAGTACTCCGTGAACGGTTTGGTCACCAGAATCGAGAAACCAAACCCGCGCCCGACCATCCCCCGCACCATTTCGATCGAAGGCGAGCTGAACACTATGTTCGGCGTCAAACCTCGCTCCTCAAAGATGCTCACGAAGTACGTTCGACTGGGCAGCACGTCGAGCAAAATCATCGGTTCCAGCACCAGGTCCGCCAGGGACACCCTGGCCTGTTGCGCGAAACGGTGATCGGCCGGCAACAATGCGTACGGTTGCTGCGGCGGCATCAACGGCGTGGTCTCGATGGTGCCGCCCAGGTCATGTTCGAACAGCATCGCGACATCGATACTGCCAGCCGTCAGCGCCTGCACCAGCTCCTGCTGCTCACCGTCGCGCAGGCGAATTTCCACTCCCGGCCAACGCGCCTTGAAGCCTGCAATCAAACGCGGCAAGTACAGCGGCGCAACCGTTTCGAAGCAACCAATATCGATCTGCCCAGCCACTACATCATTGTCCGCCAGGGCGTTTTGCTCGAACTCATGGGCTACTCGCAACAACTCCAGCGCTTTGCGGTAGAACCGTGCGCCACTGGGTGTCAGCGACACACCCTGGGCGTGATGGCGGATAAACAGCTGCACGCCAAAGCTGTCCTCCAGCTGCTTGATCGCGGTAGAAACCGACGGCTGGGCGATATACAGCTTGCGCGACGCTTCCGCGACGCTGCCGCACTCGGCTGTGGTAACAAAATATCTGAGTTGGCGCAGGTTGTAGGCAGCCATCGGGACCTCGGTAAACGTGGGTTTTCGCCCCAAACAAGTGCAAGAAAAGCCTGTTTTCTTCAGCACTCACAGCGGTTGCAACATACCGGAGCGAAGAAGCTGGCGAGATACTTTTTTTAAGGTCTATAGCAACAAACTTACTAATTTACCTCCCTGCCGTCATTGCAGATGATCGTTCCAACAACAAAGCGTCGCACAGGCGACGCCCTGCGAAGTACGTCCACGTACTCACCTTGCCTTGGAGCTCGTCATGGTTACCACTGCAACATCCTCCGCCCCGCTTATCGAAAAACACACGATTGGATACGTGCCCCCGGAAGATCGCCATGGAAAGGTCAGAGATCTGTTCACCCTGTGGTTCGGTGGCAACATCGCCCCGCTGCCGATCGTGACCGGCGCACTGGGTGTGCAACTGTTCCATCTGAACCTGCTCTGGGGCATTGTTGCCATCCTCGTCGGTCACCTGATCGGCGGCGTGGTGATGGCGCTGCACTCGGCCCAGGGCCCGCAAATGGGCATCCCGCAGATGATTCAGAGTCGCGCTCAGTTCGGTTCCCTCGGCGCCTTGCTCGTGGTAGTGATCGCCGGCGTCATGTACATCGGCTTCTTTGCCTCCAACATCGTGCTGGCGGGCAAATCCCTGCATGGCGTGGTCGACAGCGTGCCCGTGCCCGTCGGCATCGTCATCGGCGCCATCGGTTCCGGGATCATCGGCATCATCGGCTACCGTTTTATCCACGTTCTCAACCGCATAGGCACCTGGGTGCTGGGCGCCGGCATCGTGCTCGGTTTCGGCTATATCTTGACCCACGTACAGACCACGGACTTCCTGACGCGCGGGGATTTCAACATTTCCGGCTGGCTCGCCACTGTTTCCCTGGCAGCCCTGTGGCAGATCGCTTTTGCCCCTTACGTTTCAGACTACTCCCGTTATCTTCCGGCTGACGTACCCGTGGCCTCCACCTTCTGGACCACCTACCTGGGCTCGGCGCTGGGCTCCAGCCTGTCCTTCATTTTCGGTGCCGTCGCTGTCCTCGCCACCCCGACGGGCATGGACACCATGGAAGCCGTCAAACTCGCCACCGGCTCCATTGGACCGTTGATGCTGGTGCTGTTCCTGCTCAGCGTGATCAGCCACAACGCGCTCAATCTGTACGGCGCGGTGCTGTCGATCATCACGCTCGTGCAGACCTTTGCCTACCGCTGGATTCCAACGGCCAAAAGCCGAGCGGTGATCTCCCTCATCGTGTTGGCAGCCTGTGCGATTGCAGCCGTATTTGCTTCGAAAGATTTTATCGGCCACTTCGTCGACATGGTGTTGGTGTTGTTGGTGGTACTGGTGCCGTGGACGGCCATCAACCTGATCGACTTCTACGCGATCCACAAGGGCAAGTACGATATTGCCTCGATCTTCCGCGTGGATGGCGGGATTTACGGTCGCTACAATCCGCACGCTCTGCTGGCGTACGCGGTAGGTATCGCGGTGCAGATTCCCTTCATGAACACACCGCTGTATGTAGGCCCGATTTCGCAACACATCAACGGTGCCGATTTGTCCTGGGTGGTGGGGCTGTTGGTGACTTCGCCGCTGTACTTCTGGTTGGCGAGTCGGGACAGTGCGTACAAGCGCCGACTGAATGAGGAGAAATGGGTTGCAAATGTCTGAAGGTCTATCGATAAGCGTCCACCTGGAATGAACACTCGGGGACGCTAATTGCAAGGTCAGCGCCTGGTTCTGGATCACTCGTTTCACCAAGAGTGACCAGGTCAGGCGTTGGCTGTGGTCAGACAGGCTTTCTACCGAAGCAAGCGAATGTTCTCGTTGATTCGCTGTTGAACGCGCTGCAGGGTGTCTGCAGTAATCATGTGCGGGAACAGGCTCTGCGCCAACGCTGCAAACTGGCTGGCCGAATCGCACATTCTGCTGATGACGTCTGCTGCCCTATCCACTGAAACCTCAGCTTCCTCGGCGAGCCTTAACATCGCGCCGCGACCCACTTCCAAAGCTTCTCCCAGCACATCCATCTGGTGGTAGCCGCCCGGGCCTTCGCAAAACGTCACATCGTAGGCCGGTGCCAAATGCCATGTGCCGGCACGCGACATAATGTAAGCGAAGTTTTTCGGGTGATCGTCTCTATTATTGAACGCCACATTGAACACCGCACGCTCGAAGGCGAGCGCTTTCTCTCGCACATCGTTGGTGCACATCTGAGTCGCACGCAGGAAGTTCACGTAATCCAGCGATCCCGGTGATTTGTAGTCGGCTCCGGTAAAGGCGGCGAGGCTTTGCATGGGGACGCGCTGACCGTCTACGCGATCAAAGCGTTTACTCGCGAAAGCTGCCAGCCCATTGGGCAGATTGAAGTGTTGCGTGTCCGGGGTCTCGATGCCGCACCTGCGCAGACATTCGGCGTAGACCATTTCAATTGCGCAGACTTCAGGGTGTTCGTCTTTCGCCGGAAACTTGATCAGCCAGGCTTCAAAGCCCGGTGTGGCGGCGGTCGTAAAGGCGCCATCTTCAGGGTCGCGGAAGACTAACGCCTTTGGCCTAGCACCTTGAGGCGAGCCCCCCACCAGCAGCAGCGTCTGCAGAAACTGACCGCCCTCGCCGTTGAGTACTTCCTGAACCTCAGCCGCGAGCGATGCTACAGGGATGTGCGTCTGCGAAACCTCTCCTTCAGGTGCGACGGGCTCGAACGACAGCGCTCCCATGGCATTTTTGCCGATGTACGCTAACCGCTCCAAGGCACCGATCCGTGCTGCATTGAGATTGCGGCGCCTGAACAACCGATCCATCAGCAGCATGCCCCAACCGTCAGGCAACGAGTCATAGACCGGTCCCGGGAGGCCGAACTGATGGTTTGGAAAGCTTCGACGTAAAGGAACGCCCTCCAGCGGCAGCGTATAGGCTGACAGTTCCAGGCCCTTACTCTTCGCTTCACTGCTGTACTCAAACAGGATCTGCGGACGGCCGGTGATTGCAGTCGTAGACACCAGTGTGCCCCACAACCAGCGTTCACCCCAGCCAACGTAGAAAACCTCGACATGTTCAAGCATCGGTGATCCTCCGTTTGATACGCTGGCGCTTGACACTGGTTTCGTACCGGCGAATGTCCTCAAGGCTGTTGAGCTTTGGCATGAACAGCTCTTCGAGCTCCTTGGTACGTCCAAGAACCATCGCTACACGGACCACATTTTCGAACCCGACATTGCGCCCTGCCTCCAGGTTCGACACGGTATTGGTGCCAATGCCGGCGCGTCCGGCGACATCGGCTTGCGTCAATTGCAGCGCCAAGCGTTCTTTACGCAGGCGATCGCACAAGCGCTTGACCAGTTCGCTCGGCTTGACGAAATCTAACTCCAGCATACTGTGTCTTCCATTGCTAATTACGGCTTAACACACAGGATAATGGAGTTAGTATAGTTTAATTAAATCAGCTTCTCTGTGTTCTCCATGCGTATATCGGTCAATCGCCTCAACCCGCCGAAGCGTGGCGTTGATTCTTGCGACGCACGCAACACAGTATTACCCTCAAACCAATTGATAGCCGCCTAACGAAAGGTGCATGCTAGAGAGCTTGATTAGGGTTCGTATCATTCCGAATGATAGTTACCTTCGCCCCATTCGATTCGTGTGATACACCCCTCGCCGAGCATCATCCGCCCATTCTCAATACATTGGCGGATGCATCCATGGAACAATCACTTAAACATTTGCGCTTCCCGTTGGCCTTGTTGGCCGTACTGGTGATGAGCGCCTGTGGGAAGACGCCGGACACGGCCGCCGCTCCGCCGGCCACCAAGGTCAGCGTGGCCAAAGTGCTGGAGCAGCCCGTCAACGAGTGGGACGAATTCACCGGGCGGCTTGAGGCACCGGAAACCGTGCAGATCCGGCCACGGGTCTCCGGGCAGATTGATGATGTGGCCTTTACCGAAGGCGCGCTGGTCAAGAAAGGCGACCTGCTGTTCCAGATTGACCCGCGCCCTTTCCAGGCTGAGGTCCGCCGCCTCGAAGCTTTGGTATCTCAGGCTCGCGCTACCGCCACCCGCAGTGAAAACGAAGCACAACGCGGTGAGCGCCTGCGCACCAGCAACGCCATATCCGCCGAACTCGCCGACTCGCGCACCAGCGCTTCGCAAGAAGCGCGCGCCGCCGTCGGAGCGCTGCAAGCGCAACTGGATCTGGCCAAACTGAACCTGAGCTTCACCCGCGTGACCGCGCCGATCAGTGGCCGCGTCAGCCGTGCGGAAATCACCGCGGGCAACCTGGTGACCGCCGACACCACCGCGCTGACCAGTGTCGTTTCCACCGACAAGGTCTACGCCTACTTCGACGCCGATGAGCGTGTCTTCCTCAAGTACACCGCCCTCGCCCGCCAAGGCAAGCGCGGCGCCACCACCCCGGTTTATCTGGGCCTGTCGAATGAGGAAGGCAACCCGCACCAGGGCGTCATGAACTTCGTCGACAACCAGGTCAACCCGCAGACCGGCACTATCCGCGGCCGCGCCGTCTTCGACAATGCCGATGGCAATTACACCCCGGGGCTCTACGCGCGTTTGAAACTGGTCGGCAGCGGCACTTACTCCGCGGTGTTGATCAATGACGAAGCGGTCGGTACCGACCTTGGCAAGAAGTTCGTGCTGGTGCTCGATGGCGAGAACAAAACCGCGTACCGCTCCGTTGAACTGGGTCCGAAAATCGAAGGCTTGCGCATCGTGCGCAGTGGCCTGAGCAAAGAGGACACGGTCATCGTCAAGGGCCTGCAACGCGTACGCCCCGGTTCGCCGGTCACCCCTGAAACGATCCCGATGGCCAGCGAGCAGACCCTCGCCGCGCTCGCTCAACAACGACAAGCGCTGGAAGCCAGCAACCTGCCCCAAGTCGCGCCTGCCAAAGCCGCGCCGGGATCGGTTGTGAAAGTGGCTGCCGCGACCCCACGCGGTTAAGGGACGACAAAGCAGATGAATTTTTCTCAATTCTTCATTTCCCGGCCGATCTTCGCAGCGGTGCTGTCGCTGCTGATCCTGATCGCCGGTGCCATCTCGCTGTTCCAGTTGCCGATCAGCGAATACCCGGAAGTCGTGCCGCCCACCGTCGTGGTCCGCGCCAACTTCCCCGGTGCCAACCCGAAAGTCATCGGTGAAACCGTGGCCGCTCCGCTGGAGCAAGCCATCACCGGCGTCGAGAACATGCTCTACATGTCCTCGCAGTCGACCGCCGACGGCAAGATCACCCTGACCATCACCTTCGCCCTGGGCACCGACCTGGACAACGCGCAGGTGCAGGTGCAGAACCGTGTGACCCGGACCGAGCCGAAACTTCCCGAAGAAGTGACGCGCATCGGTATCACCGTCGACAAGGCATCGCCCGACCTGACCATGGTTGTGCACTTGACCTCGCCGGACAAACGCTACGACATGCTCTACCTGTCCAACTACGCCCTGCTCAACATCAAGGATGAGCTGGCGCGGCTGGGCGGTGTCGGCGATGTGCAATTGTTCGGCATGGGCGACTACTCGCTGCGCGTGTGGCTCGATCCGAACAAGACGGCTTCGCGCAACCTGACCGCCACCGATGTGGTGACGGCGATTCGCGAGCAGAACCGTCAAGTGGCGGCCGGTGCACTGGGCGCTCCGCCTGCGCCGAATGCCACCGCGTTCCAGCTGTCGGTCAACACTCAGGGGCGTCTGGTCTCCGAGGAAGAGTTCGAGAACATCATCATTCGCTCCGGCGACAACGGCGAAATCACTCGTCTGAAAGACATTGCACGCATCGAACTCGGTTCCAGCCAGTACGCCTTGCGTTCGCTGCTGAACAACCAACCGGCGGTGGCGATTCCGATCTTCCAGCGTCCCGGCTCTAACGCGATCGACATCTCCAACGACGTGCGCGGCAAGATGGCCGAGCTGAAGAAGAACTTCCCGGAAGGCATGGACTTCAGCATCGTCTACGACCCGACGATCTTCGTGCGCGGCTCTATCGAGGCGGTAGTTCACACGCTGTTCGAAGCACTGATTCTCGTGGTTCTGGTGGTGATCCTGTTCCTGCAGACCTGGCGCGCTTCGATCATTCCGCTGGTGGCAGTGCCGGTCTCGCTGATCGGTACGTTTGCCGTGATGCATCTGTTTGGCTTCTCGCTGAATGCCTTGTCATTGTTCGGACTGGTGTTGGCCATCGGTATCGTGGTCGATGACGCCATTGTGGTGGTGGAGAACGTCGAGCGGCACATCGAGCTCGGGGAGACGCCCGTAGAAGCCACCAAGAAAGCCATGCGCGAGGTGACCGGGCCGATCATCGCGACGGCACTGGTGCTATGTGCGGTGTTTATCCCGGCGGCGTTTATTTCCGGACTCACCGGACAGTTCTACAAACAGTTCGCCCTGACCATTGCCATCTCGACCGTGATCTCCGCGTTCAACTCGCTGACACTGTCGCCTGCCCTGGCCGCCGTACTGCTCAAGAGCCACGACGCACCGAAAGACCGCTTTACCAGAGTGCTCGACAAACTGTTGGGCGGCTGGCTGTTCCGTCCGTTCAATCGCTTCTTCGAACGCGCCAGCCATGGCTATGTGGGAACGGTAGGCCGGGTCATCCGCAGCAGCGGCATTGCCATGATCGTCTACGCCGGTTTGATGGTGCTGACCTTCTTCGGCTTCTCCAGCACACCGACGGGTTTTGTCCCCGGCCAGGACAAGCAATACCTGGTGGCCTTCGCGCAACTGCCGGATGCCGCGAGCCTGGACCGTACCGAAGACGTGATCAAACGCATGTCCGACCTCGCGCTGAAACAGCCGGGTGTGGAAAGTGCGGTGGCCTTCCCCGGCCTGTCGATCAACGGCTTCACCAACAGTCCGAATGCCGGCATCGTGTTCGTCACCCTCAAACCGTTCAACGAGCGCAAGGACGCCAGCATGTCCGCCGGTGCGATTGCCGGTGCCTTGAACGGCCAGTTCGCCGGGATTCAGGAAGCCTATATGGCGATCTTCCCGCCGCCACCGGTTCAAGGTCTGGGCACCATTGGCGGTTTCCGCCTGCAGATCGAAGACCGTGGCAACCTCGGTTACGACGAGCTGTACAAAGAAACCATGAACATCATCAACAAGAGCCACAACGTGCCGGAACTGGCCGCACTGTTCACCAGCTACACAGTGAACGTGCCGCAGGTCGATGCCGCCATCGACCGGGAAAAAGCCAAGACCCACGGCGTAGCCGTCAGCGACATCTTCGACACCCTGCAGATCTACCTGGGTTCGCTGTATGCCAACGACTTCAACCGCTTCGGTCGTACCTATCAGGTCAATGTTCAGGCCGAGCAGCAGTTCCGCCTGGAGCCAGACCAGATCGGTCAGTTGAAAGTGCGCAACAACAAAGGCGAGATGATCCCGTTGGCGACCTTCATCAAGGTCAGCGACACCTCGGGCCCGGATCGCGTGATGCACTACAACGGCTTCATCACCGCTGAAATCAACGGTGCAGCCGCCCCGGGCTACAGCTCTGGCCAGGCCGAAAAAGCCATCGAGAAGCTGCTCGCCGAAGAACTGCCGAACGGCATGACCTACGAATGGACCGACCTGACCTACCAGCAGATCCTGTCCGGCAACACCGCGCTGTTCGTGTTCCCGCTCTGCGTTTTGCTGGCGTTCCTGGTGCTCGCCGCGCAGTACGAAAGCTGGAGCCTGCCACTGGCGGTGATCCTGATCGTTCCGATGACTTTGCTGTCGGCCATCGTGGGTGTGATTGCTTCGGGAGGCGACAACAACATCTTCACTCAGATCGGATTGATCGTACTGGTGGGGCTTGCCTGTAAGAATGCGATTCTGATTGTCGAATTCGCCAAGGATAAACAGCAGGACGAAGGCATGAGCCCGCTGGCAGCGGTGCTCGAAGCATGTCGCCTGCGTCTGCGGCCGATCCTGATGACCTCCTTCGCGTTCATCATGGGTGTGGTGCCACTGGTGTTCTCCAGCGGTGCCGGTGCCGAAATGCGTCATGCCATGGGTGTGGCGGTGTTCTCCGGGATGCTCGGGGTGACCTTCTTCGGTCTGTTGCTGACGCCAGTGTTCTACGTGCTGATCCGAAACTTCGTGGAGCGCGGTGAAAAGCGCAAAGCAGCCAAGGCGCTGAAATCGAACAAGCCACTGGAGGCGCATTGATGAGCCTGAAAGTTTTCCTGCCGAGCTTGCTGGTACTGGCCTTGAGCGCTTGCGCCGTCGGCCCGGACTATCAGACGCCGGCCACTGAGCGGGCCAACATTACCAGCGCCACTGACGGCGCGGCCGGTCAAAAGAATTACGACCGCGCACGTTTCGAAGGCATCTGGTGGCAGCAATTCGAAGACCCGACCCTCAACCGTCTGGTCACCCAGTCGCTGCAAGGCAACCGCGATTTGCGTGTTGCTTTCGCACGCTGGAAAGCCGCTCGGGCGATTCGTGATGACGCCAGCAACGATGCCATGCCGACCATCACCAGCCGCGCCAGCAGTGAAGTGGGCAAAGGCCAGATTCCCGGCCAGACCACGCAGCGGGTCAACGCCGAACGCTACGACCTGGGGCTGGACATGGCCTGGGAACTGGACTTGTTCGGACGTATCCAGCGCAATCTGGAATCCAGCGATGCCGAACAGCAAGCCGCTGAAGCGGATCTGTACCAACTGCAAGTCAGCATGATTGCCGAACTGGTGGACGCCTACGGGCAACTGCGCGGTGCACAGCTGCGCGAGAAGATCGCCCTGGCTAACCTGAACAACCAGCAGGAGTCGCGCAAGATCACTGAAAGCCTGCGCGATGCCGGCGTGGGCGATCAGCTCGATGTGGTTCGTGCCGATGCCCGCCTGGCTTCGGTCGAAGCCAGCGTGCCGCAACTGCAAGCCGAACAGGTTCGCCAGAAAAACCGCATTGCCACCCTGCTGGGTGAGCGTCCGGACAAGCTGAGCGTTGACCTCAGCCCGAAAGACTTGCCAGCGATTGCCAAGGCATTGCCGATTGGTGACCCGGGCGAACTGCTGCAACGTCGTCCGGATGTGCGCAGTGCCGAACGCCAGTTGGCCGCAGCCACCGCGCGCATCGGCGTGGCCAAGGCTGACTTGTTCCCGCGAGTGAGCTTGAGCGGTTTCCTCGGCTTCACCGCCGGGCGCGGTTCGCAGATCGGTTCTTCGGCGGCCAACGCCTGGGCACTCGGCCCGAGTATCACCTGGGCAGCGTTCGATCTGGGCAGCGTGCGTGCGCGTCTGCGCGGCGCCGATGCCGAAGCTGAAGGGGCTTTGGCAACGTACGAGCAGCAGGTGTTGCTGGCACTGGAAGAATCGGAAAACGCCTTCAGCGATTACGGTAAACGCCAGCAGCGCCTGATCTCCCTGATACGCCAGAGCGAGTCAAGCCGCGCTGCCGCCGATCTGGCGCAGATTCGTTACCGCGAAGGCACTGACGATTTCCTCGTGCTGCTCGACGCGCAACGTGAGCGCCTCGCCGCAGAGGATTCTCAGGCCCAGGCCGAAGTTGATTTGTACCGTGGCATTGTCGCGATCTACAAAGCACTCGGCGGTGGCTGGCAACCGGAGACGGTCGCCGCCCAATAGGATTCAAACGAGCTCCTTTGGTTGGCCGCAACCAACCAATTTTTTAGCCCCGCGCCTTCATTCGGTCGCGGGGTTTTTTTTGGTCCCGCAAATCGTGGCAGACGAACGTCGCTAGTCCATCAGTCCCCATTCACCGGGCGCTGTCTGAGCGCCGGGCGACGATTCGGCATGCAACTTGAGGCGCAGACGCAGGTTATTGACCGAGTCGGCATGCTTGAGTGCTTCTTCCTCCGTGATCGCGCCCTCTATAACGAGAGCAAACAACGCTCCGTCGTAAGTCTGCATGCCTGACTCGGCGGATTTCTCCATGATCCCTTTGAGCTCATCAAGGGCATTGCGACGGATCAGATCGCCCACGGTCGGCGTACCCAGCATCACCTCCACCGCAGCCCGGCGCTGTCCGTCACGGGTGCGCACCAGCCGCTGGGAAACGAACGCCTTGAGATTGTTTCCCAGGTCATGCAACAGCTGCGTATGCCGTTCTTCCGGGAAGAAATTGATGATGCGATCCAGCGCCTGATGGGCGTTGTGTGCGTGCAAAGTAGAGATCACCAAGTGACCGGTATCGGCAAATGCCAAGGCATGTTCCATGGTTTCGCGGTCACGGATTTCGCCAATCAGCACAACGTCCGGGGCCTGGCGCAGGGTGTTTTTCAAGGCCGCATGAAAGCTGCGGGTGTCGACGCCGACTTCCCGCTGGTTGATGATCGATTTCTTGTGCCGATGGATGAACTCGATCGGGTCTTCGATGGTGATGATGTGGCCGCTGCCATGCCGGTTGCGGTAATCGATCAGCGCCGCCAGTGAGGTGGATTTGCCCGAGCCGGTGGCGCCTACGAACAACATCAGCCCTTGTTTGAGCATGACTGTTTCCAATAGCACCGGCGGCAGATGCAATTCTTCGTAGCGCGGGATATCCAGCTTGATGTTGCGTGCCACGATCGACACATCGTTGCGCTGCTTGAAAATGTTCACCCGGAAACGCCCGACGCCCGGTAGCGACATCGCCAGGTTCATCTCCAGTTCCCGATCGAACTCCACGCGCTGTTCGGCGTCCATGATGGACGCTGCTATCGCAGCGATCTCGCCCGGCCTGAAGGGCTGTTCCGAGAGGATTTTCAATACCCCGTCGAAGCGTGCGCTGGGTGGCGCGCCGGTAGACAGGAAAAGATCAGAGCCATTTCGCGTGGCCAGGGTACGTAACAGGGCATC
Source organism: Pseudomonas fluorescens (assembly GCF_902497625.1). Classification (GTDB taxonomy): domain Bacteria; phylum Pseudomonadota; class Gammaproteobacteria; order Pseudomonadales; family Pseudomonadaceae; genus Aquipseudomonas; species Aquipseudomonas fluorescens_BQ. Next base: position 44,349 of record NZ_CABVGX010000036.1, read on the forward strand.
GATTTCCATGGCAAAAAGCATCCGCAAACATTCAATGAATAAAAAATGACCGAAAAAATTCGTCCCGCGTCTACCAACATAGGATAGTAGACGCCGCCACACGACAGACGTGCAGGAAATCTTGATGAACGCATCACCTATCGGCAGCGATGCCCAGGCCTTGATTGCCAGAATCGACTGGGCAGCCACGCCGCTCGGTGCAGCCAGCACCTGGCCACAAAGCCTGCGTACCGCGGTGGACATCGTCATTCACTCACCGATGCCGATGCTGTTGCTTTGGGGGCCGCAGCTCACCCAAATCTACAACGACGGTTTCGCGCTCCTTGCGGGCAACAAGCACCCTGACGCCTTCGGGCAGCCGACGCATCAGGTCTGGCCGGAACTCGAAGACTTCACCTCGCCGATTTACCAAGCGGTCCTGCAAGGGCAGGTGCGCAGCTATAGCGAGCAGCGCTTCACCCTGCAGCGCAACGATGGTAACTCAGATTTCTGGCTGGACCTGACCTACAGCCCTGTCTGCGATGAGAGTGCGCAAGTTGCCGGGATTCTGGTCACTGCTATTGAAACCAATGAGCGCCGGCGCATCGCACTGGAACTCGAACAGCGCTCCGCCGCCAGCCTCAAAGCGCAGCGCGAAACCGAGGAGCGACTGCAACTGGCGCTGGCTGCCACCGACGCGGTCGGCACTTGGGATTGGGACATCAGCGAAGATCGCTTCATCGCCGACGCGCACTTCGCTCAGCTGCACGGCGTCGACCCGCAGCGCGCCGGCCATTTACCGATCAGCGATTACCTGGAGGCAGTGCATCCGGAAGACCGCTCGATGGTGATGCGCAGCATCAAGCATTGCATCACCCACGCCACCGAATACGCCGAAGAATATCGCTTGCTGCAGGCCGACGGCCAGGTGCGCTGGGTGTTTGCCCGAGGGCGTTGCTACAAGGACCATCATGGCCGGCCGATTCGTTTCCTCGGCGCCGCGCTGGACCTCACCGAGCGCAAGCACACCGAGCAGGCCTTGCGCCAGAGTCAGACCGAGCTGCAACTGATCATCAACGCGATGCCGATCCTGATCAGTTACGTCGACCGCGATGAACGCTTCCGCCTGAACAACGCTGCGTACCTGGACTGGTACGGCCTGACACCCCAGGAACTCTATGGCAAGACGGTGCTTGAAGTGCTGGGGTCAGAGGCCTACGCCTTACGCGCCGATTACATTGCCCAGGCGCTTGCCGGTAAAACCTGCCGCTTCAGCATCAGCACGCCGCACCGTGATGGCAGCCTGCGCCAGGCCTTGATGAACTACTTGCCCCGTCATGGCGCCGATGGTGCGGTGAACGGTTTTTACATTTTTGTTATCGATGAAACCGAGCGCAAAAAGACTGAAGAAGCCCTGCGCAATCTCAATGAAACGCTGGAAGAAAGAGTAGCCGCGCGCACCCGTCAACTGGCCGAAGCCAATGAAAACCTGCTCAGTGAGATGTTCGAGCGCGAGCGCGCGGAAGATGCGTTACGCCATGCGCAAAAAATGGAAGCGGTTGGCCAGTTGACGGGGGGCATTGCCCATGACTTCAACAACATGCTCACCGGTATCATAGGCAGTCTCGATCTGGTGCAGCGTTATATCGCCGACGGCCGCGCTGCGGAAATCGGCCGCTTCACCGAGGCGGCTGTGTCATCCGCCAATCGTGCTGCCGCCCTTACTCACCGTCTGCTGGCGTTCTCGCGGCGTCAGTCGCTGGATCGCAAACCGCTCAACGTCAACGATCTGATCCACTCGCTGGAGGATCTGCTCACTCGCACCAAAGGCGATCACATCGAGCTGCAACTGCAACTCGCCACTGACATCTGGGCCGTCAACACTGACGTCAGCCAGCTGGAAAATGCCTTGCTCAACCTGGTGATCAACGCTCGCGATGCGATGCCGGACGGCGGCCGACTGCTGATCGCAACAGCCAATGTGCACCTTAACGGCAGTGCTGTGACGACCGCTGAAACGGCCAAGCCTGGCGATTATCTGATGATCGCTGTGAGCGACAACGGCACCGGTATGACGCCTTCGGTGCTGGCCAAGGTGTTCGACCCGTTTTTCACCACCAAACCCATCGGTCAGGGCACCGGCCTGGGATTGTCGATGATCTATGGTTTCGCCCAGCAATCCGGGGGTCACGTCGACATTGACAGTGTGCCGGGCCAAGGCACGTGCGTACGTTTGTATCTGCCCAGACTGCTACTGTCGGAAACTGAAGAGACGCTGTTACCGTTCACCAGCGAGGCGCCGGCGGCGATTGCCGGGGAGACGGTGGTGCTGGTCGAGGACGATCCGGCGGTACGCATGCTGGTACTCAATCTGCTCAACGAACTTGGCTATCACGCCCATGAAGCCAAGGATGCCCAGTCCGCCCTGCCCTTGCTTGAATCCGACCTGCGCGTGGATCTATTGGTAACCGACGTCGGACTGCCTGGCATGAACGGTCGCCAGTTGGCGGAAATTGCGCGTCAGCACCGGCCGCAGCTCAAGGTGCTGTTCATGACCGGTTATGCGGAAAAAGCGGCAGAGCGCCAGGGTTTTCTTGAGGACGGCATGGACATGGTCGCCAAACCTTTTTCGATCGATCTGTTGGCCAGCAAGATCCGCACGATGATCAACCATCCCGAGTGACTTGAGGCATAATCGCGCGCCCCGTTGTCACCACCGCTGCAAGGTATCGTCCTGATGAAAGCTCAAGCCCGTCACATTCTGGTGAAAACCTCGGAAGAAGCCGAGCAACTGAAACAACGCATCGCCAAAGGTGAGGCGTTCGATGTGCTGGCCAGGAAATATTCGACCTGCCCGTCGGGCAAACGTGGCGGCGACCTTGGTGAAGTGCGCCCGGGGCAAATGGTCGGGGTGATTGATGCGGTGATTTTCAAGAAACCGCTGCGGGTGGTGCACGGGCCGGTGAAGAGCAAGTTTGGCTATCACTTGGTCCAAGTGTTTTACCGGGATTGATGGCGCCGCGCAGAACCTCCACTCAGCCTGCCGACGGGCCACTAACCGCCACAGCCGCCGAGGCGGGCCTGATAGCCGACCTGGCTCGTTGTTTGATCGCATTCCACAATGTGGGAGCGAGCCCGCTCGCGAATAAACTGCGCAGCAGGCGGCCATTCCCATCACCGCGGAATCAACGCCCCCGGCACCTGAATAACCCGACTCGCCAAACGATGCCCCGCTTCAGCAGCTTGCACTGGACTGCCCCCTTTCAGCCGACAGGCCAGGTAAGCCGCACTGAATGAATCCCCAGCCGCCGTCGTGTCCACGACGTGCTCGACCTTCTGCGCGGGCACTTCTGATAATTCGCCATCACACCGAATCAAACACGCCTCCGCGCCGCGCTTAAGCACTACCTCCGACGTACCCATTTGCTCATACGCCGCGAACACCGCGTCGCAATCGGAAAAGTGGAACAGCGCCTGTTCGTCTTCGACGGTCAGCAGCGCCAGATCGACGTGGGGCAGAACGCTGCGATAAGCCGCTCGCGCATCTTCGACTGTCGCCCACAAACGTGGTCGATAGTTGTTGTCGAAGACGACTCGCGCACCCTGCATACGGGCTTCGATCAAGGCTTCCAGCAACTTTTCTCGCCCTTGGACGCCCAGCACTGCCAGGGTTATGCCGCTGAAATAAAGCACGTCGTACGTTGGCAATGCCGCCAGAATCGGGGCCGCCGCTGCGGTAGTGAAGCACTCGCGCACGGCGGCTTCGTTGCGCCAGTAGAGAAACCGTCGTTCGCCAGCCGCGTCAGTCTGGATGCAGTACAGACCCGGCAGGCGCCCCGGCAGTCGCTGGACCCTCGACAAACCGATGTTCTCCTGCGCCCAACTGCGACACATGGCATCGCTGAAGCTGTCGTCTCCCAGCGCCGTGACGTAGTCCACCGAGCCCTCGCTGCCCAGTTCGCGGGAAAGATAGACCGCCGTGTTCAAGGTGTCGCCACCGAAGCTTTGTTGCAACGAGCCGTCGGCGCGTTGCTGGAGCTCGATCATGCATTCGCCGATCAGCGCGATGCGTGGGGAGATTGGGGTATTCATTGGGATAAAGTCTCTGCAGTTGCGGTGTCGTCTTGAAGAACCTTTCGCGAGCAGGCTCGCTCCCACAGAGAACGCATTCCAGTGTGGGAGCGAGCCTGCTCGCGAAGGCCGCACCTCGGTCTAAAGCCTTAAAAACAGGTTTCCATGGTCTCGATGACGTTCAACTGCTCATCCACCAGGCAGGCGACCCGCCACTTGTCGAAAGTCAGACACGGGTGGGAAGTGCCGAAAGAAATGATATCGCCCACGCGCAACTCAACGCCCGGCGCCACGCTCATGAACGCGTGCTGATCCATGACTGCCGTCACTGTGCAGGCGCTGGCATCCTCGCCCGCCGCCGGTATCACGTCCGCCTTGTAACGCAGCAGTGGTACCGGCAAACCGGCGTCATAGGCCACATCGCGTTTGCCCAGTGCAATTACCGCAAATCCCGGTTCCGGCAACGATTGCACGTGCGCCCAGACCTCCAGCGCCGGACGCAGGCCCTCGTGCAGATCGCTGCGCCGGTCGAGCACGCAGCATTGCGCGTCCTTGTAAATGCCATGATCGTGCGCCACGTAACTGCCCGGGCGCAGCACGCTGAGGAAACGCCCGCCGGCATTCTGCGCCTCGAAAGATTCCGCGATCAGGTCATACCAGGCTGAACCCGAGGCGGTGATGATCGGCTTGGGGATGGCAAAGGCGCCGCTGTCCTGCAATTGCACGGCCAGACGCACCAGCGATGAGGCAAACTCGCGGATGCCGGTCTCTGCGTGATCACCGTGGATCACCCCTTCGTAACCTTCGATGCCAGTCAGCGCCAGGGCCGGTTGCGCCGCAATGGCTTTGGCCAGAGCGATCACTTCTTCCTCCGTGCGACAACCGCAACGACCACCGACCACGCCGTATTCGATCATGACGTTGAGGCGCACACCGCGCGAGGCGAAATAGGTGCCAAGGTCTGCGACGTTGTCCGGATGATCGACCATGCAGTGGAATTCGAATGCCGAATCGGCCAGCAGGTCGGCAATCAGTGCCATGTTCGGTGTGCCAACCAGTTGGTTGGCCATCAACACCCGGCGAACGCCATGGGCATAGGCCGCACGGGTTTGCGTGGCGCTGGCAAGGGTGATGCCCCAGGCGCCGGCGTCCAGCTGGCGGCGAAACAGCGCCGGGGTCATGCTGGTTTTACCGTGGGGCGCCAGTTGCGCCCCGCTGTTGCTGACGAAGGCCTGCATCCAGCGAATGTTGTGCTCCAGCGCCTCGCGGTGCAGGACCAGCGCGGGCAGGCTGACGTCGCGCACCAGGTTGGCGCCGTTGTGTGCAGCGCCTTTTTCCACGGCGGCTGAAGAGTGGGCAGAAGACATGTTCAAATTCCTCATGTACGCGGCCGTGAGCAGCCGCTGTTATTCGTTGATGCGACGCGCCAGACTGTTGGCGCTGTCGATCAGTACCTGGCGATAGTCGTTGTAGTTTTTCTTCGCATCGGCGCGCGGGGCGACGATGCACAGGGTCGCGATGGCCACACCGTCCGGGTCTTTGACCGGCGCGGCGAAACAATGCGTGAAGGTATCGGCGACACTGTCAAAGGAGAAAAATCCGTCGGCGTGCGCCTGACGGATCTGCGCCAGAAAATGCGCCAGCGGCAGACGCTCGCCATCGGGCAGAATGAAGTCGTCAGGGTCGATCAGGTCAGCGATGGCCTGGTCGCTCAAGTGCGCGAGCAACAATCGTCCGGAAGCCGTCCACGGGATTGGCGCGTTTTCACCGATGTCCGAAGAAATGCGAAAGTGCCGTTCGCCTTCCTTCATCAATGCCACGGTGTATTTGCGGCCGTTGAGCAGGCACATCTGCGCGGTTTCGCGGGTCCGGCTGACGATTTCCTGCAAGGCTTGATCGGCTTCGCGGGTCAGGTCGAAGTGGCGCAAGTGCGCCTGACCGAGAAAATACAGCTGCCGGCCGAGATAGACGTGACCGTCCTTGCCGACGGGTTCGAGGATGCGCCTTTCCAGCAACGAAGCGACCAGTTCGTAAACCGTGGATTTGGGGCTGCCGATCCCGCTGGCGATTTCATTCGGGCGCAGGGGTTGGCCGATCTCCTTGAGGAAATCGAGGATATCGAACGCCCGATCCAGGCCCCGGGCCCGGCGTTTGATGGTGTCTTCGGTCATTTCAGTGATTCCCATACAAAGTACCGGGAGTTTAACCAGGGTGCTGCGTCGACAGTCAGGCCGTCATCGCGAGCGGGCTCACTCCCACATAGGAATGCGTTCTCTTGTGGGAGCGAGCCTGTTCGCGAAGAATCCACCGCAGGGTTCAAGTCTTCTTCTTATAGGCGATGCAATCGATCTCGACCTTGCAATCCACCATCATGCTCGCCTGCACACACGCGCGCGCCGGGGCATGCTCACTTTTGAAGTACTCGGAAAAGACCTTGTTGAAACTGGTGAAATCTCGCGGGTCCTCCAACCACACGCCCGCACGCACTACGTCCTCCAGGCCATAACCGGCCTCTTCGAGAATCGCGATCAGGTTCTTCATGGCCTGGTGGGTCTGCTCGACGATGCCACCCGTAATGATCTCGCCGTCCACCGCCGGCACCTGTCCCGAAACGTGTAGCCAGCCATCGGCTTCAACGGCTCGGGCGAAAGGGCGAGGCTGACCGCCAGCGGCGGTGCTGCCAGTGCCGTAACGAGTAATGCTCATGAGTGTTTCTCCTGATGTAAAAATGAAATTTTGTGGCATTCAGAACCGCGTGTTTTTCAGAAACTCGGCCAGACGCGGCGACTGCGGGCGCTCGAACAGTTCCTTGGGCGGCCCCTGTTCCTCAATCCGGCCCTGATTCATGAATACGATCTTGTCCGAGACTTCGAAAGCGAAGCGCATTTCGTGAGTCACCAGCAGCATGGTCATGCCTTCATCGGCGAGGCCTTTGATCACGTTCAACACCTCCGCCACCAACTCCGGATCCAGCGCCGAGGTCACTTCGTCGAACAGCATCAAACTGGGGTTCATCGCAATCGCCCGGGCAATCGCCACGCGCTGCTGCTGACCGCCGGACAACTGCCCCGGAAAGTGATCGCGGCGCTCCAGCAAACCCACGCGTTCCAACCATTTCTCGGCCAGCGCAACCGCTTCGTCCTTGGGCATTTTTTTCACCTTCAGCAAGCCGAGGGTGACGTTCTGCAACGCGCTGAGGTGCGGGAACAGGTTGAATTGCTGGAACGCCATGCCGGTCATTGCGCGATGGCGGGCGATGACTTTTTCCGCATGCCGTACACGCTTGCCGCCGACTTCGTCATAGCCGATCGACTCGCCGTCCAGCAGGATCTGCCCGCCCTGGAACTCTTCGAGCATGTTCACGCACCGCAGCAATGTGGTCTTGCCCGAGCCGCTGGAGCCGATCAGCGTGACGACATTGCCGCGCTGCATGGTCAGGTCGACGCCCTTGAGCACTTCGAGTTGACCGTATTTTTTATGCAACCCGCGAATGTCCAGCAAGGGCTGAGCGCTGGCGATAGTGGTAGGTTGAGTCATGGCAAGGCCACCCGCTTTTCAATGTGCCGGCCGAGTAATTCGATGGCGTAGTTGATGACGAAAAAGAGCAATCCGGCGAACAGGTAAAACTCCAGGGTCATGAAGGTGCGGGCGATGATTTGCTGCGTACTCAGCAGCAATTCGGCCACGCCGATCACCGACAACAGCGTCGAGGCCTTGACGATCTCGGTCGACGAGTTGACCCAGGTCGGCAGAATCTGCCGCAGCGCCTGAGGCAACAACACGTAGCCGAGGGATTGATAAAATGTCAGGCCAATCGCCTTGCTCGCCTCCATCTGGCCACTGGGCAAGGCTTGCAGCGCACCGCGCACAATCTCGGCAACGTGCGAGCCGCAAAACAGCGTCAACCCCAGGGCCCCGGCCTGAAATGCGCTGATCTGCCAACCCAGTGCCGGCGCCATGTAAAAGCAGGCCAGCACCAGCACGAAGACTGGCGTGCCGCGAATGATGTCGACGTATAAACGGAACGGCGCACGCATCCAGAATGTGCCGTAGGTCAGCACCAGTCCGGTGACGATGCCGAGCATCGTACCGAGCAAAATCGCCAGCGCCGAGACCTGCACGCTGGTCAGAAAGCCTTGCCAGAGGACTTCCCGCGCCACCCATAACTCATGTAACCAACTGGGGGATTCGTACATGGTGGCCTCCTATCGGCGTATCGCCAGACGCTGCTCGAGGTAACGCAGCAGCATGGCAATGAGGTAACAGGCCGCAACATAGAGCGCGGTCGCCACCATCCAGGTTTCAATCACCCGGTAGCTTTCGACGTTGATCTTGCGCGCGTAATAGGTCAGCTCCGGCACGGCAATCGCCGCCGCCAGCGAGGTGTCCTTGAACAGCGAAATGAAGTTGTTGGATAACGCCGGCAGCACGTTTCGCAGCATCACCGGCACGGTGACGTACGCCTTGACCTGCCACTCGCCGAGACCGATCGCCAGGCCGGCTTCCCGCTGGCCCTTGGGAATGCTCAGCAAACCGCCGCGGAACACTTCGGTCAGATAAGCACCGGCGTACAGCGACAGGGTGATGATGAACGACGGAATCTTGTCCAGACGAATGCCCAGGCTCGGCAGCGCGAAGTAGATCAACAGAATCAACACCAGAATCGGCGTGTTCCGCACCACCGTGACATACACCGACGCCAGCACCCGCAACGCGCGATGCTTGGACAACAAGGCAAACGCCATCAGCAGGCCGATCACGCAGCCGATGGCGATCGACACCAGTGCCAGTTGCAAGCCCAGACCGAGCCCCACCAGCAAGGTGTCGAAATCGCGCCACACGGCGGCAAAATTCAACTGATAGTTCATGGTCAGCAGTACCTTGAACAGGGCGCATCAGCCGCGCCCTGCCCTCACGGGATCATTTGAATTCGGCAGGGAAGCCAATGGCCGGGGTCGGCAGATCGACGCCAAACCATTGTTTGAACGACGCCGAGTAGGTCGGGAATTCAACGCCGGTCATGGCCTCGTGCAGTGCCGTGTTGACGAAGTTCAGCCAGTCCTGATCGCCACGTTTGACCGCGCAGGCGTAAGTCTGCGGGCTCCAGGCATAAGCCGGGCTGCGATAACGACCCGGATTCTGCACCATCAGGTATTTCACCGACGACTGATCTGTCGCCGCTGCATCCGCGCGCCCCGAGTTCACCGCCTGATACATCAGGTCGACGCTGTCGTATTGATCGACCTTGGCCTTGGGCAGCGCCTGGTGCACCAGTTCTTCGGCGTACACGTTCTGCAGCACCGCCACGGTCACGCTGTCATCGCCAGCCTTGAGGTCTTCGATTTCCTTGTACTTGCTGTTCGCCGGCAGCAGCAGGCCAACGCCTTCGCGGTAGTACGGCAGCGTGAACGCCACCTGCTGCGCGCGACTGGCGGTCACCGTGATGAACTGGCAGCTCATGTCGACCTTGTCGGTCAGCAGATTGGGAATCCGCGCATCGGACGACTGCACCACGAATTCGACTTTTTCCGGGTCGTTGAACAACCCCTTCGCAACGATGCGGCCAATATCGATATCGAAGCCCTGCAACTTGCCATCCGCTCCCTGGAAGTGCCACGGCGCGTTGGTGCTGCCCGTGCCGACAATCAATTTCCCGCGGGCCAGAACGCTGTCGAGCTTGCTGTCTGCCGCTTGCGCGACACCTACAGCAGCCGCAGTGGTCGCGAATACAAGTACACACGCTTTTAACAAAGAAGGACGGCGATGCATGGCAAGTACTCCAGGGTCATGTTTATTCCGCTATACCGGACATTGGTATGTAACAACGGAATAGACAGCAGAAAGTGTGCCACAGGATGCGGCTGTCCTGAAGGAGAATTTGAAATGTGTTTTGAATCAGGGGGATGGGGAGAATTGCCGTTTTAGTCAACGGCAATTGAAATCATCAGACGCTACCGATGGCTACAGATGGCGGGTACCAGGTTCACATTTGGTGCGCAGTCCGGGTATTGCACCTGGGCGCGTACATCCACGCGGGCTGGCTGATACACCGAAACGCCTGCATCGCGGGCAAGCCACGCTCCCACAGGGGGTGATGTCGATCATCCAACCTATACATCCCCCTTAATCCACTGTGGGAGCGTGGCTTGCCCGCGATGGCATCAACGCGGTCTGGCTGATACACCGAAGCGCCTGCATCGCGGGCAAGCCACGCTCCCACAGGAGGTGATGTCGATTACCCAACCTATACATCGCCGCAGATCCACTGTGGGAGCGTGGCTTGCCCGCGATGGCATCAACGCGGTCTGACTGATACATCGAAACGCCTGCATCGCGGGCAAGCCACGCTCCCACAGGGGGGGATGTCGATCAACCAACCTATGCATCGCCGCAGATCCAGTGTGGGAGCGTGGCTTGCCCGCGATGGCATCAACGCGGTCTGGCTGATACATCGAAGCGCCTGCATCGCGGGCAAGCCACGCTCCCACAGGGGGGTGATGTCGATCAACCAACCTATGCATCGCCGCAGATCCACTGTGGGAGCTGTCGATCACACAACCTATGCATCACCCCGGATCCACTGTGGGAGCGTGGCTTGCCCGCGAAGAGCCTGGTGCAGCGGGCGAGATTATCCGCCGATCCGCGTCAGAAATACCCGCGTCACCCGCCGCTCCTCTACCGCCACCACGGTCAGCCGCCAGCCTTCCCATTCCGGACTGTCACCGATCATCGGCAAGCGATCCAGCAGGCTCACCACTAATCCAGCCAGGGTTTGGTAATCCTCGGTGGGCTGCGCCGCGAACCCGGTTCGCTGGCGCACGCGCATCAGGTTCAAAGCGCCGCTGACGATGAACCCGCCCTGCTCCTCGACGACGTCCGGGCCTTCGATTTCGCTGGCATCGGGCAACTCGCCGGCGATCGACTCAAGGATGTCGGTCATGGTCAGCACACCGACAAAGTCGCCGAATTCGTTGACCACGAATGCAATGTGCGTCGAGGCTTTGCGCATTTGCTCCAACGCATTGAGAATCGAATAGCTGTCCAGCAGATTGATGGCCTGACGCGCCAGATGCTCAAGGCTCGGCTCGTTACCCGCGAGGTACTCCTTCAACAGCTCCTTTTTATGCACGAAGCCCAGCGGCTCATCCACAGCACCGTTGCGAATCAATGGCAACCGCGAGTAGGACGAATGCATAAGCCGCGTACGAATGGTCTCGGCATCGTCAGCGAGGTCGATGAGATCGACGTCGGCGCGCACGGTCATCAGTGTGCGGATCGGACGCTCGGCCAGTTGCAGAACGCCGCTGATCATGACTCGCTCGCGACGGTCGAACAGCTCTTCGCTCGGCGTTTCACCGTTGTCCAGCAAGTCGGCAATTTCTTCGCCGACTTCTTCCGCCGCCACTTTGCGACCGCCCAGTAAACGCAACACGGCGTGGGCGGTCCGTTCGCGCATCGGGCGCAAGCCTTGCGCTGACTTCTTGCGCCGCGCCCGGGCAATCTGGTTGAAGACCTCGATCAGGATCGAGAAGCCGATGGCCGCGTACAAGTAACCTTTCGGAATGTGGAAGCCCAAACCCTCGGCGGTCAGCGCGAAGCCGATCATCATCAAAAAGCCCAGGCACAGCATGATCACCGTCGGGTGCGCATTGACGAAGCGGGTCAGCGGCTTACTGGCAACGATCATCAGACCAATGGAAATGATCACCGCGATCATCATGATCGCCAGTTCATCGACCATGCCCACGGCGGTAATCACCGCATCGAGCGAGAACACCGCGTCGAGCACGACGATCTGCGCAACGATCGGCCAGAACAACGCGTAGGTGGTGTTGGACGAGCGTTCGCCGACATGCCCTTCAAGCCGCTCATGCAGTTCCATGGTGGCCTTGAACAACAGGAACACTCCGCCGAACAACATGATCAGGTCTCGTCCGGAGAAGCTCTTGTCGAACACCTCGAACAGCGGCTGAGTCAACGTCACCAGCCAGGAAATACTGGCCAGCAGGCCCAGGCGCATCAGCAGCGCCAGCGACAGGCCGATCAAACGCGCCCGGTCACGCTGCTCGGGTGGCAGCTTGTCCGCAAGAATCGCGATGAACACCAGGTTATCGATGCCGAGCACCAGCTCCAGCACGATCAATGTCAGCAAGCCCAGCCACGCGGTGGGATCAGCAATCCATTCCATAAAAATATCTCGATCTCTTCAGTGAATTCAGAATGCCGGGCACGGCAAGGCGCGGCTCAAAGGCCGTGGAGTTGCAATGGCAGAACGATTCGGAAAGCGCAAGACCGGGTGTTTCGTGTGCGGTGAGGCAGCGCGTTTGTGCGGGAACAAAGAGAAACCGGGAGGTTCCAGGAGGGCGTTCATGCAAATCCAGAAAGGAAAAAGGCCTTGAAGAATACATTCAGCAGCGACTTTTCCTACAGCAGGAATTCATTACAAAATCTGTATAAACCCAGTCACACCTGATACAAAACGGTAGAAGCAAAGCTTGCTCGCGAATGCCACACCACCGTCCGAGGTCCGTTCACCGGCAGCTTGCTCCGCGTTGCCCGACGAAACTTCAAGACACCTGCCGCACCCGCTCGACATACCGCACCACCGCCGCCGACTTTTCAAACCGCCGATAGACCAGCGACAACCATGAACTCGCTTCACACCCCTTGATTGGCCGGTACACCACACCCGGCAACCCCACATGCCCGACCACCGATTCCGGCACCACCGCCACGCCCTGTCCCAGTGACACCAGGGCCAGCACCGCCACCAGTCCACCTGGTTGAGGGCCGAGCCTGGGCGAGAATCCACCCTCGGCAGCCACCTGCAGGGTGCCGCTGATCTGCTCCGGGAGGATGAACATCTCACCCTGCAAATGCTCGGGATTGATGTCTGGCAAACGGCATAGCCATGACTGCGCGGACAACGCGAGGACAAACCCTTCCGCGTCCAGGCGAATCGCATCGAGCCCATCGGGCAGGTTCATGGGCGAGCGCACGTAACCGATATCAAAACGGCCCTCCAGCACCAACGTCGGCAAACTGAGCATGGGGTTTTCACGCACGTTCAGGCTGACGTCCGGGCATTCGCGGCTGAACGCCTGCACCTGCTTTTGCAAAAGTCCAGAGTAAACCGCCGAGGCGACGTAGCCCAATTCGATGTGGCCAATGTCGCCGCGTCCTGCACGTTGCGCATTGCGTTGCGCCGACTCGAACTGGCGAACGGTGGCTTCAGCCTCGATCACCAGCGCAGCGCCCGCTTCGGTCAGGCTGACTTCTCGGGTCTGACGCACGAACAGCCGCGTGCCGAGTTCGCTTTCCATGTCCTGAATCTGCCGCGTCAGGGTCGGTGGCGCGATACCGAGTTGCTCGGCGGCACGGGTGAAGTTGCCTTGACGGGCAACGGCCAGAAAGTAGCGAAAGTGGCGAATATCCATCGGTGCATTAGCTCAAAGGTAATGAAGTGCCGATCCGTGGCTAATAATGAGCCTCAGCCGTCGGGCTAAGCTCATCTTTCACTACAGTAGAGAGCCCCGGTCATGCCCGTCAAACATCTTGATCTTGCCAGTATTGCCCGACAGGCAATCGTCTCATGAACCGGATCAGTCCGCGTCTGACCCTGCTGACAGCGTCTGGCGTGTGTTCGCTGATCGTCCTCGACACCAACATCGTCGCCGTCACCTTGCCGACGATCGCTCGTGATCTGGGGGCCGATTTTGCTGACATCGAATGGGTCGTGAGTGCCTACATGCTGGCGTTCGCGGCACTGCTGTTGCCCGCTGGAAGCATTGCTGACCGCTTCGGCCGGCAAAAAACCCTTCTGTGCGGACTCGGCATCTTCATTCTCGCCTCCATCGGCTGTGGCGCCACACCCAACGCGTTGTTCCTCGACATCGCCCGGGCTATCAAGGGCGTCGGCGCGGCGTTGCTGCTGACCTCGGCGCTCGCTTCCATCGGCCACACTTTTCACGACGAAGTCGAGCGCGCCAAAGCCTGGGCGTTCTGGGGCGCGTGCATGGGCGTAGCGATGACCGCCGCGCCGACCCTTGGCGGTGTGATCACCGAATACATCGGCTGGCGCTGGATTTTCTACCTTAATCTGCCTGTCGGGTTGTTTTTGATGGCGATGGTCTGGCGCGCCATCCCGGAATCCCGTGACGAGCAATCCGCACGGCTCGATCCGTGGGGCAGCCTGGCGTTCAGTGCCAGTCTGTTGTGCCTGATCTGGGGATTGATCGAAGCCAACCGCATCGGCTGGAACAACCCGTTGACTTATGCTCGATTGCTCGGCGGCGCCGTATTGCTCGGGCTTTTTGTAATCATTGAACGGCTCCAGCAACGGCCGATGGTCGACCTGGACTTGTTCAAGCACCCGCGTTTTATCGGCGCGCTGCTGGGGATGTTTGTTTATGCCGGCTGCGCCCAAGTGATGATGACGCTGCTGCCGTTTTACCTGCAAAACGGCCTGGGTTTTTCAGCTATCGCCTCAGGTCTGGGCATGCTGCCGTTCGCCATCACCATGCTGATTTTCCCGCGCATCGGCGTTCGTCTGGCTCGACGATGCCCACCCGCGACCATTATGGCGATAGGCCTGACGCTGGTCGGCAGCGGCAACCTGCTCAGCGCCTGGGCGGTGAGCAGTGGCGGCTACCTGGTCTTCGCAGTGGCGATTGCGGTCACGGGCGCCGGTGCCGGCCTGCTCAATGGCGACACGCAAAAAAACATCATGGCCTGCGTGCCGCGCGAGCGCACGGGCATGGCCTCGGGCATGAGCACCACCATGCGTTTCAGTGCGATCGTCCTCGCCATCGGCGTCTACGGCGCTTTGCTGGCGAGTCATACCGAGCAACTGCTGCGTGCCAGCTTCTCGGCGCAGGGTGGGCAATGGCTTGGACACACGCAGGAAATTGCATCACGGGTGGTCGCCGGTGACATGACGGCGGCCGTGAACCTGGTGCCCGAAGCGGCGCGTCCGTTGATTGAGTCTTTGGCCCGCCAGGCCTTCGTCGGTGGATTCAGCGTGTTGCTGTGGGTCGCGGGTCTGCTGTCTCTAGCGGGCGCGCTGGTGGTCGGCACGTTGATGCGCAAACCGATCCCGGTCAAATCGCCGGGAGTCATGGACGCCATGCCGCTGTCCCTTGTACCCAAGGACACTCATTAAGCGGGAGCACCCCATGGCGAAAATCACCTTAGCCCAGCAACTGGCAACCACCCTGGAACAGGCCGGCGTAAAGCGCATCTGGGGGCTCACCGGTGACAGTCTCAACGGCCTCACCGAAGCGCTGCGCAGCATGGACAGTATTGAATGGATGCACGTGCGCCACGAGGAAGTCGCGGCTTTCGCGGCCGGTGCCGACGCTGCCGTGACTGGTGAGCTGGCGGTGTGTGCCGGCAGTTGTGGGCCGGGCAATCTGCATTTGATCAACGGACTGTTCGACTGCCACCGCAACCACGTTCCGGTGTTGGCCATCGCCGCGCAGATTCCGTCGTCGGAAGTCGGCCTGAATTATTTTCAGGAAACCCACCCGCAGGAATTGTTCAAGGAATGCAGCCATTTCGTCGAACTGGTGAGCAACCCCGCGCAGATGCCGCAGGTGCTGCATCGCGCCATGCGCAGCGCGATCCTCAATCGTGGCGTGGCAGTGGTGGTGATACCGGGTGACGTCGCGCTGCAGGAAGTCGAAAACAACCTCAAGCCCTGGCCCATGCTGTCTAAACCGCGCACCCTGCCCGCCCCGACTGACCTCGATCACCTGGTTGAACTGCTGAGCCAGAGCAAAGCCGTGACGCTGATGTGCGGCGCCGGTTGCGCTGGCGCCCATGACCAGGTCGTCGCGTTGGCCGATGCCCTTGGCGCGCCGGTTGTGCATGCATTGCGCGGCAAGGAACACGTGGAATGGGACAACCCGTTCGACGTCGGCATGACCGGGTTGATCGGGTTCAGCTCCGGTTATCATGCGATGCTCAACTGCGACACGCTGGTGCTGCTTGGCACGGACTTCCCTTATCGGCAGTTCTACCCCACCGACGCGACCATCATTCAGATCGACCACGATCCGCAGGCGCTAGGCCGCCGTACCACGCTGGACCTGGGGATCGCCGCCGACGTCAGCGAAACCCTCGCCGCTTTGCTGCCGCGTTTGCCGTATCGCGCTGATCGGAGCTTCCTCGAGTCGTCGCTCAAGCATTATGAAAAGGCGCGTAAAGGCCTGGACGATCTGGCGCAGCCCTCCGCGCCCGGCCGGCCGATTCATCCGCAATACCTCACGCGCCTGCTCAGCGAGCTGGCCGATGACGACGCGATTTTCACTGCCGACGTCGGCACCCCGACGGTGTGGGCCGCGCGCTATCTGAAGATGAACGGCAAACGCCGCTTGCTCGGCTCGTTCAACCACGGCTCGATGGCCAACGCGATGCCGCAAGCGATCGGTGCGCAAGCAGCGTTCCCGGACCGGCAGGTGATTTCGCTGTCCGGTGACGGCGGCTTCAGCATGCTGATGGGGGATTTCATTTCGTTGGCGCAGTTGAAGCTGCCGGTGAAAATCATCATCTACGACAATGCCTCGCTCGGTTTCGTTGCGATGGAAATGAAAGCCAGCGGCATGCTCGACACGGGCACCGATCTGCACAATCCGGACTTCGCAGCGATGGCCAACGCGATGGGTGTTTTGGGGATTCGTGTTGAAGAATCGGAGGACCTGGAAGCGGCATTGCGCCGTGCACTTGCGCATGACGGGCCGGTACTGGTTGATGTCGTGACGGCTACGCAGGAATTGGCGATGCCGCCGACGATCAAGCTTGAACAGGCCAAGGGGTTCAGTTTGTACATGCTCAAAGCGGTGATGAGCGGGCGTGGCGATGAGGTGATCGAGCTGGCGCGGACTAATTTGTTTCGCTGATGTGCGGGGATCGCTCTGGCGCCATCGCCAGCAGGCTGGCTCCCACCTTCAGGGGGCTGACATGGCGTGGGAGCAAAGCTTGCTCGATTCCAGGGACCGACATGTTGTGGGAGCAAAGCTTGCTCGCGATGGCGGTCTCGGATTTTGCAGGATTTTTGAGGGTGTACTCAATCGGCTGTAGGAGCTGGCCTGCCGGCGATGGCGATGTCTTGGGCGATCAGGTTTTGCGGGTGTACATATCCGTTTCTGCGGTGATGGCTGCCATTGGTTTCGCCCTTACGGCGAGTCACTTGGAAGAGCCCCAAGTAACCAAGGGCTCTTGCCCCTGACGTCCGGTGGCTCGCTAAAGCTCGCCATGCCTTCGCTCCGGTCCTGCTCCGTGGGCCCGGCGCGATCGGCCATCCTTGGCCGTGCGCGCCTAACCCGGCATCCATGCCGGGTTGCCCACTGCGCAGAACCTCCACTCAGCCTCCCGACGGGGCGCTAACCGCCACAGCCCGCCGAGGCGGCCTGAAAGCCGACCTGGCTCTTGGGTTTGTCCGCATTCCAAATTGATGATTGTTCCCTCGCTCCGCGTGGGGATGCCGCCAGGGACGCTCCGCGTTCCGGAGTGAACGCTGGACTGCAGCCATGCACAATCGTGACGCAGAGCGTCGCCGGATGCATTACCACGCGGAGCGTGGGAACGATCAGTGAGCGGGCCGAGAGTAACCCGTGGTGAGCTTTGCGCTCTGTGCTGAAGTGGGCTTGCTCGAGACCGGCGCGGCGTTCAGCCCGACGTGAGCTGATCGATATGGCAATAATCGGCCCCCAGCGCCATCGCCAACTGCTTCGCCCGCCCCAACCTGATCGGCCCGCGTTCGATATCAATCAGCAGCCCCGGACAGTCCAGCATCGGCAACCCCGTCCATTCCTTTATCCGGCCATCTGTGACCAACAACAAACGCTGCTGCTCGGCGGGTAAACGCTTGCGGCGCACGCTCAGCCATCGCTGCGCCTGATCCAGCGCCGCGAGCAACGGCGTGCCCCCGCCGGCGCCCAAACCATCCAGCCATTGACGCAATCCGGCCGAAGCTTTCAGCCCCTCTACCTGCCAGGTCGGCGTGTGCCCGCTGGCTGTCAGCAACGCCAGACGAGCGCGCTGGCGATAGGCATCGTCGAACAGTTGCGCGAGCAAACCCTTGGCATCGCTCAAGGCTTGATGCCGACGGGTTGACGCCGAGGCATCGACAATCACCAGCCACAGTTCACGCGGCGAACGCGTGCGCATTGCGAACTGCACATCAGCGCGCTGACGCGGGCGGCCGTTGAGCAAGGTTGCGGACCAGTTGATCGAGCCATTGCGTGCCATGTGACGCTGGCCCTGTTTGCCTTGGTCGAGGTGTCCGGCGCGGGGTCTGGCATTCGCCCCCGCGTCGGAGCGGAGGCGAATGCCTAGGGCTTTTTTGGCCAGCTCGGAACTTCACGGCGGGCGCCGGTGGGCAATGCCTGAGCGGGCAGCTCACCCCACTGGCCCTGGCCTTCTTGCGGATTCGAGGGTTGTGCCGAAGGTGCCTGACCTTGTTGCGGCGCAGGCGGCGACTGTTCGCGCCGGCGATGGCGCAAGGCGAATTCGGCTACCGCGTCAATGTCATCCTCGGCAATTGCCCGGGCTCCTCGCCAGGCGGCGTGAGCACGGGCGGCGCGCAGCCAGACCAGATC
>NZ_CABVGX010000037.1 GCF_902497625.1 Pseudomonas fluorescens
GCTGCTACAGAGCGCGGGTTTTGTCTGACTGATTGGCATCAGGCTCAGAAACCCAGGCTCAAATGTTCAGCAATCGGACCGAGCGCCAGTGCCGGCAGGAAGGTCAAACCGCCCACCAGCAAAATGGTCACGGTCAGCAACGTCACGAACAACGGGCCATGGGTGGGGAAACTGTTCGGGCTGATCGGCGCGGCTTTCTTCATCGCCAGGCTGCCGGCCAGCGCCAGCACCGGCAGGATGTAGCCGAAACGGCCGAGCAACATGCCGAACCCGAGCATCAGGTTGTGAAACGCGGTGTTGGCACCGAAGCCGCCGAACGCCGAGCCGTTGTTGGCGCTGGCCGAGGTGTAGGCGTACAGCAACTGACTGAAACCGTGCGCGCCGGGGTTGCTCACCGATGCCACCGGGCCCGGCAGGCTGGCGGCAATTGCGCCGAATACCAATACGCCCATGGGCATCACCAGCAGCGTCACCACGAGCAACTGCACTTCCCTGGCCTGGAGTTTCTTGCCGAGGTATTCCGGGGTGCGGCCGATCATCAAGCCGGCGAGGAACACCGCGATCAGCACATTGAGCAACATGCCGTAGAGCCCCGCGCCGACGCCGCCGAAGATCACTTCGCCAACCATCATGTTGACCATCGCCACCATGCCGCTCAGCGGATTAAGGCTGTCGTGCATGGCGTTGACCGAGCCGTTCGATGCAGCGGTGGTAGTCACCGACCAGAGCACGGTGGCCGTGGTGCCGAAGCGCACTTCCTTGCCTTCCAGCGGCGCGGTCTGTTCGACGGCGGCGTTGTTCAGGGTCGGGTTCGGTTGATATTCGGCCCACAACGAAGTGGCGCCGCCGATCAGGAACAGCGCGAGCATGCAGGCGATGATCGCGCGGCTCTGACGCAGGTCTTTGACGTAATGACCAAAAGTGAACACCAGCGCGGCCGGGATCAGAATGATCGAAGCCATCTCGAACAGATTGCTCCAGGCAGTCGGGTTCTCGAACGGGTGCGCCGAGTTGACGCCGAAGAAACCGCCACCGTTGGTGCCCAGTTGCTTGATCGCAATCTGGCTGGCAGCCGGGCCTAGCGGGATCACCTGATCGACACCTTGCATCGTCACGGCATTCACATACTGCGCGAAAGTTTGCGGCACGCCCTGCCAGACGAGGTACAGCGCCAGCAACAGGCACAGCGGCAACAATCCGTAGAGTGTGGCGCGGGTCATGTCGACCCAGAAGTTGCCGAGGGTGCGGCTGGATTTGCGCCCGATGCCGCGACACAGCGCGACCAGCACGGCCAGGCCGGTGGCGGCGCTGACGAAGTTCTGCACGGTCAGGCCGACCATTTGGCTGAGGTAGCTGAGCGTGGCTTCGCCGCTGTACGACTGCCAGTTGGTGTTGGTCATGAAGCTGACGGCGGTGTTGAACGCTTGCGTCCACTCCTGGCCCGGCAGGTTCTGCGGGTTGAGCGGCAGGTAGTTCTGCAACAGCAGGATCGCGAACAACAACACAAAACCGGCGAGGTTGAAGGCGAGCAACGCCAGGGCGTATTTCTGCCAGCTCTGTTCGCTCTGCGGATCGACACCGGCGACGCGATAACAACCGCGCTCGACCGGTCCGAGCACCGGTGACAGCCAAGTGCGCTGGCCTTCCATCACCTTGTAGTAGAACCGTCCAAGAAAGGGAGCCGGAATCAATACCAAACCGAAGAAGGCCAGAATCAGCCAATAGTCATAACTGTGCATTAGCCGCCCCTAGTTCCGGTCCGCGCGCAACAGCGCCACCAACAGATAAATGAACAGCCCCGCTGCCAGCATCAGCGACACCCCGTCCAGAATGCTCATGGGTCAATCTCCGTGTTACGGCGTATTGCCGCGTGTGGAGGTATTGTCGGGAGGGAGGGTGTAAAGGCGCGAGATCGAGGGGGTGGGCGGGGTATAAAGAATGTGTAAAGAGTGTTGCGGTGTCTGGGCGGGCGAATTTCAACTGTGGGAGCGAGCCTGGCGGCGATGGCGGTGGGTCAGCTGATGTACATATCGCCTGACACGGCCTCATCGCGGGCAAGCCACGCTCCCACAGGGGAACGCGGTCAGTTCAATGACGGCGATCCACTGTGGGAGCGAGCCTGCTCGCGATGCGGTCTTCGATTCAGCCTGATCCGCCCGAATGTACTCGGTCCACTGTGGGAGCTGGCCTGCCGGCGATGGCGGTGGGTCAGCTGATGTACATATCGCCTGACACGGCCTCATCGCGTGCAAGCCACGCTCCCACAGGGGAACGCGTTCAGTTCAATGACGGCGATCCACTGTGGGAGCTGGCCTGCCAGCGATGGCTTTGTCTCAGGTGATTAGATTTTTGCCAGTGAAAGTATCCGCTTCTGACTACTCTTGCAGCTCGACAAATTCCAAATCGGATCAACACTTCTATTGCACTCCCCCGCCGCTGCCGACAAGCTATGCCCATTTGCGTTATCGACTTCCGAAAAAGGCTGGCCAACATGCGTATCCTCATCACCGGCGGTGCCGGTTTCATTGGCTCTGCGCTCATCCGCGAGCTGATCCAACACACCAGCCATGAAGTGCTGAACCTGGACAAGCTGACCTACGCCGGCAATCTTGAATCGTTGACCAGCATTGCCAACGACACGCGCTATGAATTCGTCCAGGCCGACATCATCGATCAGGCGACTGTCAGCGCCGTGCTCGCGCGGTTCCAGCCACACGCGATCATGCACCTGGCGGCTGAATCCCACGTCGACCGTTCCATCGACGGTCCGTCGGATTTCATCCAGACCAATATCGTCGGTACCTACAGCCTGCTCGAAGCCGCCCGAGGCTACTGGCAGACCCTCGCCGAGCCGGAAAAAAGCGCGTTCCGTTTCCACCACATCTCCACCGATGAAGTCTACGGCGACCTGCACGGCGTCGATGACCTGTTCACCGAAACCACGCCTTACGCGCCAAGTTCGCCCTACTCCGCCAGCAAAGCCGCGTCCGACCACCTGGTACGCGCCTGGCACCGCACCTACGGCTTGCCGGTGCTGCTGACCAACTGCTCGAACAACTACGGCCCGTTTCACTTCCCTGAGAAGCTGATTCCGCTGGTCATCCTCAACGCCTTGGCAGGCAAACCGCTGCCGGTCTATGGCAACGGCCTGCAAGTGCGCGACTGGCTGTTCGTCGAAGACCACGCCCGCGCCCTGTTGAAAGTCGTCACCGAAGGCCAGATTGCCGAAACCTACAACATCGGCGGTCACAACGAACAAACCAACATCGACGTGGTACGCGGCATCTGCGCGCTGCTCGAAGAACTGGCGCCGCAGAAACCTGCAGGCATCGCGCACTACGCCGACCTGATCACCTTCGTCCAGGACCGCCCGGGCCACGACCTGCGCTACGCCATCGATGCCAGCAAGATCGAACGCGAACTCGGCTGGGTGCCGCAAGAAACCTTCGAAACCGGCCTGCGTAAAACCGTGCAGTGGTACCTCGACAATCTGCAATGGTGCCGTCGGGTTCAGGACGGCAGCTATCAGGGCGAACGACTGGGCGCCATCAATCCAAAGGAGTTGCTCGCATGATCAAGGGAATAGTTCTGGCGGGCGGTTCGGGCACGCGTCTGCATCCAATCACGCTCGGCGTGTCGAAACAGCTGCTGCCGGTGTACGACAAACCGATGATCTACTACCCGATCTCGGTGCTGATGCTGGCCGGCATCAAAGACATTCTGGTGATCTCGACACCACAGGATCTGCCGCAATACCGCAATCTGCTGGGCGATGGCAGCCAGTTCGGCGTGAGCTTCAGCTACGCCGAACAGCCGACCCCGGATGGCCTGGCCCAAGCGTTTCTGATCGGCGAAGCATTCATCGGCAATGACCCGGTGTGCCTGATCCTTGGCGATAACATCTTCCATGGCCAGCACTTCGGCGAGCAGCTGCAAAGTGCGGCGAAACGCGCGTCCGGCGCGACCGTGTTCGGCTATTGGGTCAAAGACCCCGAGCGCTTCGGCGTGATCGACTTCGACAGCGATGGCCGCGCCCTCTCCATCGAAGAAAAACCGAAAACGCCGAAATCCAGCTACGCCGTTACCGGCCTGTATTTCTACGACAACGACGTGATCAAGATCGCCAAAGCGGTCAAGCCTTCGCCGCGCGGCGAGCTGGAGATCACCGACGTCAACAATGCCTACCTCGAACGCGGCGATCTGCAGGTTGAACGCTTCGGCCGCGGCTTCGCCTGGCTCGACACCGGCACCCACGACAGCCTGCTCGAAGCCTCGCAATACGTGCAGACCATCGAGCATCGGCAAGGCCTGAAAGTCGCCTGCCTCGAAGAAATCGCTTACGAAAACAAATGGATCAACCGCGGGCAATTGCTGGAGCGCGCGCGCTACTTTGGCAAGACGGGATACGGTCAATACCTCGCGAAGCTGGCGGGCGAAGACCAATGATCCTTCTGTGCGCGGATGACACTCCTAAAGCGGAAAACCTGAGCGTATGAGAATTTTGATCAGCGGCCAGCACGGCCAGGTCTCCCGCGAATTGCAGCGCCGACTGGGCAGCATCGGCGAAGTGATCGTGCCCGGCCGCGAGCAGCTCGATCTGCTGCAACCCGAGCAGATTCGCCAGCAGGTGCGCACGATTCGCCCCGATCTGATCATCAACGCGGCGGCTTACACCGCCGTAGATCTTGCGGAAAGCGAAGCGGACGCAGCCTTTGCCATCAACGCCACGGCGCCCGGTATTTTCGCCGAAGAAGCGCTGGCGCTGGACATTCCGCTGATTCATTACTCCACCGATTATGTGTTTGATGGCACCAAGGTGGGCGCGTACACCGAAGACGATCTGCCTAATCCGCTAGGGGTTTATGGTGCAAGCAAACTCGCGGGCGAACGGGCCATCACCGATGTACGGGGCAAGCATTTGATCCTGCGCACCAGCTGGGTTTACTCGACCCATGGGCGCAATTTTCTGCTGACGATGCAGCGGTTGCTGCAGGAGAAGCCTGAGTTGCGGGTTGTTGCGGATCAGATCGGCGCGCCAACCTGGGCGGGTACGATTGCCGAGAACACTTTGGCGCTGATCGAACGCTGGCAATCGGGCTCGTCCTCCTGGGGCACCTATCACATGACGGCTCAGGGCCAGACTTCATGGTTCGGTTTTGCCCAGGCGATTGGCGAGGCGTTACGTGAGCAGGGGAAACCCTGTGCGCAGTTGCTGCCGATTCCGTCCAGCGACTACCCGACGCCTGCTGCTCGGCCGCTGAATTCGTGTCTGGATTGCGGTCGGTTAGTGCGGGATTGGGGGGTACGTCAGCCGGACTGGCAAACCGCGTTGCGTGAGTGTCTGACCGAACAAAAGTAGACGTCGAGTTCAATCTGTAGCCAATCATTGAAACACCACTGATCCTGTAGGAGCCGGGCTTGCCCGCGATAGGGCCGTGCCTGCCACCATCCGTGCTGACTGAACCACCGCCATCGCGGGCAAGCCCGGCTCCCACAGGGATTGGTGGTGTCAGAACCTGCGCGTTTTGTAGGAGTGAGCCTGCTCGCGATAGGGCCATGCCAGCCAAAATCCGTGCTGACTGAACCACCGCCATCGCGGGCAAGCCCGGCTCCCATAGGGATCGGTGGTGTTAAGGCCGCGCATTCCCTGTGGGAGCGGGCTTGCTCGCGAAGGCGGCATCACGGCCAACACTGCCCTCAACTGACGCACAAAATCTCCTCATCCCACACAAATCATCCCCGATACGACCCCTTCCAGCGCTTTACGACCTCCTCCAGCACACTGGCACGCCCACTGCACGCGCCCTTCCCCGAGCTTTCCAACCGTTCAGGGAGCAAACGCATGAACACACAACTCAAACCCACGCTGGGCACGTTGCACCTGTGGGGCATTGCGGTCGGGCTGGTGATTTCCGGTGAATACTTTGGCTGGAGCTATGGCTGGGGGGTGGCCGGTACACTCGGTTTTCTGGTCACGTCGTTCATGGTCGCAACGATGTACACCTGCTTCATCTTCAGTTTCACCGAGCTGACCACTGCGATTCCCCATGCCGGCGGGCCGTTTGCCTACAGCCGGCGCGCCTTCGGCGAGAAAGGCGGCCTGATCGCCGGCCTCGCGACGCTGATCGAATTCGTCTTCGCCCCGCCCGCCATTGCCCTCGCAATCGGTGCCTACCTGAACGTGCAATTTCCTGCACTCGATCCCAAACATGCAGCGGTCGGCGCGTACATCGTGTTCATGGGTTTGAACATCCTCGGGGTCAAGCTCGCAGCGACGTTCGAACTGGTGGTCTGCGTGCTCGCCGTCGCTGAATTGCTGGTGTTCATGGGCGTCGTTGCGCCAGCGTTCAGCTTCAGCAACTTCGCCCTGAACGGCTGGGCCGGTTCCAACGAGTTTGGCGCCCCGGCGATTGCCGGAATGTTTGCGGCGATTCCGTTCGCGATCTGGTTTTTCCTCGCCATCGAAGGCGCGGCCATGGCGGCCGAGGAAGCCAAAGATCCGAAACGCACAATCCCCAAGGCTTACATCAGCGGCATTCTGACCCTGGTGGTGCTGGCGATGGGCGTGATGTTCTTTGCCGGTGGCGTCGGTGACTGGCGCACGCTGTCGAACATTAACGATCCGCTGCCGCAAGCGATGAAAACCGTGGTCGGGGAAAACTCCGGCTGGTTGCACATGCTGGTGTGGATCGGCCTGTTCGGGCTGGTAGCGAGTTTCCACGGGATCATTCTCGGCTACTCGCGACAGTTCTTCGCGCTTGCCCGCGCCGGTTACTTGCCGGCATCACTGGCCAAACTGTCGCGTTTCCAGACGCCACATCGCGCAATCCTCGCGGGCGGCGTGATCGGCATCGCGGCGATCTATAGCGACGGTCTGATCAATCTTGGCGGCATGACGCTGACGGCGGCGATGATCACCATGGCCGTATTCGGTGCCATCGTGATGTACATCATGAGCATGCTCAGCCTGTTCAAGCTGCGCAAAACCGAGCCGAACCTGGAGCGCACCTTCCGCGCGCCTTGCTACCCCCTGGTGCCCATCATCGCGCTGGTGCTGGCGACGGTCTGCCTGGTGGCGATGGCATGGTTCAACACGCTGATCGGGCTGATCTTTCTCGGCTTCATGGCGGTGGGTTTTGTGTATTTCATGCTGACCGCACAACTGCGTGCAGATGCGCCGGCTGATGCGATGCTGACCGGTTTATAAAAACACCGCCGCGTCCGAAGCGGCCAGGCATAGAATGGAACCACTGCGACCATCAATCGCTCATAAGTGATATGCACGATCGGCTGGCGAATTGCGCCAGCCGGCCTGCCCTCAAGGAGAGCCCTATGCCCTGGTATGCCTGGTTAATTTTGGTTGTTGCAATCGGTTCGATAGTGGGTGGTCTGATGATGTTGCGCGACACCGCCAACAAGGTCGATCTGACCGATGAGCAACGCAAACGGGTTGCTGAACGCAATGCGCAAGCGGATGCCAAGGACGCCCAGGACCGCTGAAGCACCCGCAACGATTAATTTGTAGCAGCTGGCGAAGCCTGCGTCCGGCTGCGCAGCAGTCGTAACCAATCAACTTGTAGCAGCTGGCGCAGCCTGCGTCCGGCTGCAAAGCAGTCGTAACCAATCAACTTGTAGCAGCTGGCGAAGCCTGCGTCCGGCTGCAAAGCAGTCGTAAACGATCAACTTGTAGCAGCTGGCGCAGCCTGCGTCCGGCTGCGCAGCAGTCGTAAACCCAGCGAACACTGTTTATCTGACAAACCGCGGGAGCTAACTTTCTACGACTGCTACGCAGCCGGACGCAGGCTGCGCCAGCTGCTACATGTTCCTGCGCGCAGCTGACGTTGTGGTTATTTTTCCCAA
The DNA here is from genome assembly GCF_902497625.1 of Pseudomonas fluorescens. Classification (GTDB taxonomy): domain Bacteria; phylum Pseudomonadota; class Gammaproteobacteria; order Pseudomonadales; family Pseudomonadaceae; genus Aquipseudomonas; species Aquipseudomonas fluorescens_BQ. Next base: position 7,861 of record NZ_CABVGX010000037.1, read on the forward strand.
TCCGCCTTCTCAATCTTCAACCCATGCATCCCGGCATACGCCGCACGCTCCGGCTGGCTCCAGCCCTCCAGCAATGAATCCTCCAACCGATAAATCTCCACCCCCAGCGGACGACAAACGCTTAGCGGGTCCTGCGCCTCCGGCCCCCACATCGCCAGCGACAAATCCCCTCCCGGGCACGTCGAAAGCGCACACAACAGATCAATCTCGGCAAAAAACTCCAGGTAATCGCCCTTCTTCGCCGGACACGCCTTCATGAAATACATGTCGTCATGATTCAAACCAGTGCATTGGAAGATATTCAAAACATCATGCACATCAAACTCAGTCAGACCATGCGGCAATACCGCGCGCGTCAGGTTCGAGTGACAGTGATGATGAAAATCTTCACCGGTGAGCATCTTGTTCACATACGGGTCACAGCGAGTGCCGAGCAAATCGTGCAACCGTCCGCCATGCTCATCGATGCCGTAACTCGCCAGGCTGTCATCGGTAATCGTTACCAGCGGCCGCAGGAAAGGCAGATTCGACCACAGCCGGTCATGAGTGCTCACATGCGCGCCCTGCAACTGCCGGGTGCGCGCCGCCCATAACCGTTCCCGCGGATCGTTGGCATTCCATACGTTGAAATCACCAACCTGAGGGCCAACCGGTGTGGTCACGCGAAACACATGCCCGGCCGGAACCTTCCAGGCGCGGCCCGTACGGATCGGAACTTCGAACTGCTCGATCAGCGTACGATCTTCTTTATTGTCGCGAATCCTTTCATAAAAAGCCTTGTCCACCTGCAACGCAGAGCCTTTGCTGACTTGATAGGCCGCCGGATAGTCTTTGTACATGGCACAAGATCCTTGATCAGTGACGGGTAAACGCTGTTACACAGCGAACGCTGTCCGAACAGGTAACCACTATTCGTGCCACCCGCAATCATTGCCCCAGATCAGCATCGACGTATCTGCGTAGTTTTTTAGAAGTAAAAGTACAATCACCATGCAATTTTCATTGGTTAAAATGGAGCATTGTTGCGGAGAGGAGCTTGGCCTGCGTGGGCAACAAAGCCCGACCAGCGATGCCGTGCTCAACACCAGGCTGGAACAAGTGGAAGGCACGCTCAAAGGCGACGATATCAGCGAACGTGCACTCGTCATCATGTCGACATTGATTGGTGCGCTGACGCTGTCACGCAGCGTCAAGAATCCCGTGCTGGCTCAGAAGATTCTCGACGTTGCGCGTGACTTCCTCAAAAAGCAGCAGAGCTGAAAATCAGTGATGTTTTGGGGCATGTGCAATTGTTGCTCATCAAGCCGGCACCAGTGCCTGTAACAACACCAACTTTCTTTCCAGCTGTTCAACGTGTGCTTTTTCAGCTCGGAGCGCCGAACGTAGTTCTTTGTTTTCCTGCTCCCAAATCCGCGCCCAACGCGTTGTGATCCTGCAAGCAACCGCCATTTCCCAAATTTCCCGCAACCTCAAGTATTGAAACAGCAGCACCAAAGCAATCGCGCTCAATACCAATAGAGCTATTGCCGAAATCGCATCCGTCATCGTCATTTCCATATCCTTTACGTAGGTTCGGGTGGCCCCGAAGACAGCCGAAGAATATGTAGTCTTTTACGACACGTATAGAATGTATACTTGCACAGGTAAACAAATCACTCATATGGAAATGGCATGAAACGCGATCAAGACATCACCACAGTCAGGTGGGATCTGGCACTTCGCTACCGCTTAATAGAGACAGTAGCCTGGTGGGAAGGCCGGCTGACAACGGGCCACTTGATCCAGAGCTTCGGCATCAGCCGGCAGCAGGCGTCGAAGGACATCAACGCTTACATCAACGACCATGCGCCCGAAAACCTTACATATGACAAGCAGATCAAGGGCTATGTACCCAGCCCCAAGTTCAAGCCTCGCTTTATTGATGACAGCGCGAACGCTTACCTGCACCTGCTGAATCAAACTCACTCCCGCGCCGAACACGTCGAAGGATTAGCGCTGGCTTATGCGCACACACTGGTACTGGAAGTGCCCGACAGGACGATCCGTCCGGAAATCCTGCGCCCGCTGCTCAAGGCTTGCCGGGATGGTTTGAGGCTGGAGGTGGAGTACGTCTCGCTGGCAAATCCCATCACGGAGATTAGGCTAATCGCGCCGCACACGCTGATTTATACCGGGATGCGGTGGCACGTTCGGGCGTACTGCGAGAAGAACGGCCAATACCGCGATTTCGTCCTGAGTCGCCTGCGCGGCGTTCCGGAGTTGCTCGGCCAATCCCCTAATCTCATCGTGGACGATATCGACTGGAATACTGAAGTGTCGGTGATCATCGAACCCGACTCGCGTCTCAGACCAGAACAGAAAGAGATTATTGAAGCGGACTACGGCATGAAGAATGGCGCACTGATAATTCCCACCCGCAGGGCGCTGATGGGGTATGTGCTGCAAAGATTTCAAATCGATCCGAAAAAACTTGACCCAAAACCGGCTGCACAGCAGATCGTGGTCAAGAATCTGGATGAATTAAAGCCGTGGCTGTACGAGTGATACGACAGTGCTGACACGCCCGCGCGTCGGCACTGTCGTCAGAGAGCGCGCCTCAGCGCGCGGCCAGTCCAGTCAGATGATCCCGGCGATGTTCAAACTCAGCGCAACACTGGATATCACGGCGATGCCAGCAACAACTGCCACCGTACGCACGAGTTTAGAGTATTGGCTCGCACTCAACGCCGCCTGTTCCTGCAACTGGGCAAGTTGAGTCCCTGAGGCTTGCTTGAATTCCTTGAGCTCCGCGACACGCTGCAAGTCCAGTTGCTGGGTCATTTGCAAGGTTGCCAGAATTTCCTGAATCGCCTGATTCTGGTTTTGATCCGTAATCGCCTTTTCCTGCAGCCGCTCGTCGATCGATGCCAGACGCTCGGACTTGCTCTGCAACAACTTGTCGATGGAAGCCAGACGTTCGGTCTTGGTCTCCAGCAATTTGTCGATGGACGCAAGTCGCTCGGTCTTGGTCTCCAGCACCGAATGAATCTGGCCGATGTCCTTACCCTGCCGCGCGACGATCTCAGCCTTGTGGTTCAATACTGTTTTGATACTGGCGATATCGTTACGGCTTTGCTGGACGACTTCAGCCTTGGCGGAAAACTCCAGCTTGAGACTGTCAATATCCTGTTTGTTGAGATCGATGCGAGTCTGAGTCGACTTCGACCCTTCGGCAATCTTGCAGAAAATGCCATGAGCCCTGTCGGCAAACGCCTTACCCGTTGCGCTCAGTTCCTGAGTACGGCCTTCGGAGTCTAGCCAACCGTTTCTAGCACTGGTCTCAAGCTCACTGATGACCGCCGCGAGAAAGGAATAGCTCATCGTGTTAAGCGTGATGATTTCCTGAATTAGCCCCAGCATGAGCTCATTGATTTTGTTCTGGGATTTGGAGATATCTACCAGATCGCTCTTGGAACTGCTGAAAATGCTCTTGAGCGCTCCCCGCCCCTCTACGCGCTCAATATTGCTATTCGAATCCTCAATGCTGCGCTCAATGTCTTTGATGACATTGAGCAGATCCGACGCAATGGTCGTGGGCGTCATGTTGGTCTGGGTGATCAGTTCCTTGGTACTCATGAAAACAGCTCCATCAAATCATCGAGTTTGTTAACCGCGTCGCGGTAATCCTTGACCTGAACGTCGGTCACGGCTTTCTTTTCCTGCACTTCGTTCCAGCTATCGGAGAACTGCACGCGCAGTACTTCGGCGGTCACGGTCATGTTCTGGTAGGCGTTATCGAGCAACAGTACCGATTGCTTGATTTTCAACAGCCCCACCGTCTGACCACGATGAATATCCGCGACCTGCTTGTTCTGGAAACTGATCGAGTCACGCATACGATCAAACGCCATGACCGTGAAGAGCGTGAGAGTGCCGGTCAGGATGCCCGTGATAACCGGGGCAAGCGTCGCAGCAAAGGGCAAGAACACCGGGATGGCCTCCAAAGCCTTCTGAATCACTTCCTCCAGCGCCAGGCCGACGCACAGGGCAACCGATGCGCCAAATATCTTCATGACCTCAAGCGCGATCTCGCCCGCAGGCGTGCCTTGCGGAGGAAACATGATCAACTTGGCAGCGCGAACGAGCGAGAGAACGACCTCACGAATGATGCGAACCAGATTCTTGGCGGTGGTGATGAAAGAGTTGATGACCAACGTTACCAAGGTCGAAATGAACCCGCTCAAACCTGCGCTGAGACCTTCTTTGAGATATTCGGACCACTTCTTTTTAACCCGTTCGAATGTGGCGTGGATGCGATCTTTAACCAATTCCATCAACGACTTTGCGCCGTTGAATCCTTCGCGAACCAGATAACGCACATCGTCAACTAGGTCAGTGATCAGGTCTTTGAGCAGTAAGCCGAGTATTTGTCTGGCAATCAGTTTGGACGATGTTTTCGCACCTTCGACCATGAACTCACCGGCTTGCTTGTAGAACACAGCCTTGTTCTGCGTACTGTCGACCGCACGCGTTGCCGTGCGGTGTCTTTCGATCAACGTGTCGGGATCGACTTCGTAGTATTGAGCGTTAGTCTTGCTAGGATCTTTGGTGCTGGGCTCGGCCGCCCACTTCAGCAAGTCTTTCTCCCCCTTCGAGGAGTTCATATTGAAACCGGTCAGCACGACGTTGTCGTCCAACGTCGCCGTGTCTACGCGCTCCTCGCGAGTCTGCCCGAGATGTCCTTTGGCGGAACGCTCGATGCTACTGGCGCTGACGACGTGGTCTCGAGCGGAAATGCGCGGACCTTCCGGAAACTCAGCATCAACTTTATAGCCGTCGTAGAACTTGCCATCGGCGCTGCGCATGTCGTCATGCTGGCGGTCGAGCGCCTTGTCATAATCATCTCGGTTGAAGGTCGATTGATTGGCTTGCTGCCACGCTGTGTGGCGGGCGCCATCGGCATCGTTGGCGACCACACCCTTATCGAAGTTGTGCAACGTGGTGATATCGCCACCGTCACGGTCCGCGAACATCGCCCGAGTCAAACCGAACGGCCCCATCAACTGGTCGATCATCATGCTTTGAAAAGCGTCGACAAATTGCGCCTGCTGCTGCGCATTGGGAGCAGCGTTGATCTGTCGAATCATCTCTTCGACCTGATCATCAATATGGACTATCAGATCATTGGAGCTGGTGTGCATAGCGTTCCCTTGCGGTGTGTCGTCGAGCATCTTCGCGCACGCCGTCCCTTCCGAGAGAAACAGGGGCACAAATGCGTTAGCGCGAAGCCTCGATCCTTGATGGCAGAAATGACGCTGTAGCCGTGACGGTTATGCAGATAACGGCAGCCTGGAGGGAAACTTTAGAGGGTAGTGCGGCAAAAAGCTATCACCGCACCCGTCGAGGTATTTGCAGGGGGGGAGGAACATTCAGACTCGTACTAACCCGCCCAACGCTTGAACAACACGCTGGCATTCACCCCGCCAAAACCGAAGCCATTGGACAGTGCATACTCGATCGCCATCGGCCGCGCCTGCCCTTGCACAATGTCCACCCCATCCGCCGCCGGGTCCGGGTTATCCAGATTCAGCGTTGCCGGTACAATCTGGTCACGAATCGCCAACAGCGTAAAGATCGCCTCCAGCCCGCCCGCTGCACCAAGCAAATGGCCCGTGGCCGATTTGGTCGACGTCACCGCGATTTTCTTCTCCGCACCAAACAACGCCTTGATCGCCGCCAGCTCGCCCAAATCGCCAACCGGCGTCGACGTCGCATGCGCGTTCAGATGCTGAACCTGCGCCGGTAAAACGCCCGCCTGAGCCAACGCCAGCGACATCGCCCGACGCGCGCCACTGCCGTCTTCCGGCCCCGCTGTCAGATGATAAGCATCGGCGCTGGTGCCATAACCCACCAGTTCCGCCAACGGTTGCGCGCCGCGGGCCAATGCATGCTCCAGAGACTCAATCACCAGAAGCCCGGCGCCCTCGCCCATCACAAAACCGTCACGATCACGATCAAACGGTCGCGAAGCGCGCTCCGGCGTGTCGTTGAAGCCACTGGACAACGCACGCGCCGCGGCAAAACCGGCCAGACTGACGCGATCAATTGCCGCCTCCGCCCCGCCGCACACCGCAATGTCCGCCTCGCCGCAACGAATCAACCGCGCCGCATCGCCAATCGCCTGAACACCCGCCGCGCACGCCGTCACCGGGGCGCCCAACGGACCTCTGAAACCGTGCTGGATCGATACATGCCCCGCCGCCAGATTCACCAAAAACGAAGGGATGGTGAACGGCGATAACCGTCGCGGGCCACGGCTGTCGGTAGTGCGCACCGCATCGGCAATCGCGCCAAAACCGCCGACGCCAGAACCGATGATGGTCGCCGTGCGTTGTTGGCCTTCATCGTCTTGTGGTTGCCAGCCGGCCTGCGCCAGCGCCTGACGCGCCGCCTCCATGGCGAACATGATGAAGCGGTCCATTTTTTTCTGCTCTTTAGGCGGCGTCGCCAGGTCCGGATCAAATCCAGCCTCGGCATCTTCCGCGATCGTTGGCACCGTACCGCCAACCTTGGCCGGCAAATCCGCCACGACCTCATCCGGCAGTTTGCGCAAGCCAGACTGCCCGGCCAACAACCGCGCCCACACCGCCTCGACTCCGCTACCCAGCGGAGAAACCAGGCCCATTCCTGTTACAACCACACGACGATCACTCATACCGCAATACCCTCAAGCCAATGGAGAACACCTCACTTGTAACGCGAGGCGGCTTTGCTTTTGGACAGGTTCGGCGCCATCACAAAACGTGCCGCGACAAATGCATCCCAATCTGCAGCATCGGGCAGCGACGGAATGGTGATCAGTTCACCCTGGTCCAGACCGGCCAGTGAGGCATCAACCATCTCATCCACGTCCATCACCATGTCCGCCGGGATCTGCGTCGCATCAACGCCCGACCGCTCCCAGATCTCAGTGCGCGTCACACCCGGCAACACCGCCTGCACCTTCACGCCGGTACCGTTCAATTCCGCATTCAGCGACTGAGTCAGACTCAGAACATACGCCTTACTGGCGCTGTAGGTGGCGTTGAAACGCTCCGGAAAAAGCGCCACTACCGAGCCAATGTTGATAATCGTGCCCCTCCCTGCCTTGGCAAAACTTGCGGCGGCTGCCGAGGCCAGGCGCGTGACGGTGGTGACGTTGAGTTGGATCAGACGGTCGAGCTGGTCTAGATCTGCGTTGGCCAGCAGACCGTCGGCGGCGACACCGGCGTTGTTGAGTAAGAGCGTGATGCTGGAGTCGCTGCGCAGGCGTTGTTCGAGTTTGAGTACGTCGTCTTTTTGGGTGAGGTCGGCTTTTAAGACTTCGACCTGGATGTTGTGATCTGCCCGGAGTTTGGTGGCTGCGGTCTGCAGGCGGGGTTCGTCGCGGGCTACGAGGAGAAGGTCGAAACCGCGTGCGGCCAGGCGTTGGGCGTAGATTGCGCCGATGCCGGAGGATGCGCCGGTGATAAGCGCTGTGCCTTGGGGTTGGTGGGAGTTCATTTAGGTGGCCCTATGAGTTAACCGGTATAGGTGAAAAAGATGTGCGGAAATATTATAGGCGTAATTTTGTGTTAATATGACAGTCATAATTTTTCATTTCTGACGAACGGTCTCAAGGGCAGGTCTGTTCGGCCGTAACAACGCATACAACGGGGTCGAGGCTACCGGATCACGTACACCGAAACCTTTATGCGATAAGCGTAGCCATTAAGTCATTTTCGGTAAGATTATTTACTGGATGATGATGTTTAAGGGAATACGGGTATCAGCAGCTCAAAGGAATTTTTCGCTAGGAAGCGTCTATTTCAACTGTTTCAGCCCTTTCCGCGCTTGCGATTTTGCTACCAATGCGCAAAAATGAAATGGTAACCATCTACACTTTTCTTACCGTAAGGCCAAAACTTCCAATATTTATTGGAGGCAAAGTCATTGATTTTGAGCGCGCAATGAATACTCCAGCAACCGTACTGTACAACAACAAACTCGAAGAAATTGAAATAACGGAGATTGTAAAAAGCATTTGGAAGCAGCGAGCCATTGTTCTACTGTTTACTGGGATCGGATTTGCTGCTGCCGCCACGTACGCAACTTTTGTCACCCCGGAATACGAAGTTAGCACTACAATAAAACCAGTTGGTATTACAGTTCTAGACCAGCTTAACGAATCTGGCCTTTATAATCTCTCGCCTCAGGATGCATTGAAGCGTGTCGGTTCCGCTATGGAATCCTACGACGTTCGGGTGAGATTTTTCACAGCCTATCCACAGTATCTGGATCCTATACGCGGCGCGGGCCAGTCTATCGAACAAGCGGTAGAATCATTCAACAGAAATGCTTTCTCGCTCGCGCAAATCGATCCAATCAAAAGTGGAAGTCTATCGCCGGCCATTAATCTAACCCTACGCTATCCACAAGGTGTAGACGGTGTAGGCATCGTTAAAGATTTCACATCTTTTGTGGTTGAAGGAGAAAAAAACCGAATCGAATCCAACTTGAAGACATTGATCGTTAACAGGGTCGACAAGATCGAGAAAGAGTTAAAATCCTCGGAAGCTGCTTATGAAGCGAATACCAGCTCTAGCATCGCAGGCCTTCTAGAGAAAGACAGAATCAAGAAACAGAACCTCCAGGACGAATTGAAAGCGTTGCGACAGCAACTGCAAACTCGTAAACAGAACCGCGTCAAAGAGCTTGACGAAGCTATCAGCATTGCCAAACAACTCGGTATCACGAAGCCTTCAACACCCTCCTCTCTGGGTGATTCCGGGAATGCCCGTGAAGGGAATTCGATTCGTACCGAAGTCAACAACCGCCAAATCCCACTCTATTTCATGGGGCAGTTGGCGCTAGAAGCGGAACGGTCAACACTGCTTTCCCGTCGCTCGGACGACTTTACTGAGCCCCGGATTGATGACATTCAAAAAGAACTGAGCATGCTCAACTCCAATCGTGAAGTTGATGCCTTGAATGCGCGTGAGAATAAAGAACTATTTCTTAAAGGATTTGCGGAAAGCCAAGGAAACCTTACGCGGCTAAAAAATCTCAATATAGATTTGGACCAGTTTCAGCTAGTGCGCATCGATAAGCCAGCTTCCGAGCCACAATCGCCGGTAAAGCCGAAGAAGGCGCTGATAGTCGGTTTAGGTCTACTGTTGGGCTTCACTCTTGGCGTTGCTCTGGCGCTAATTCGCAGAATGGTTCGACCCGCTTGAGCATTCTTTAACACAGCTCGGGAATGAAAGGCCAAACGGGCGGCCTTTCATTCCATTCTCCCCTCAGTTCGCTTCGAGCTTCCCGCGATTCCTGTCAAGGATGGCTTTGCCGATTCCTTTGACTTCCAGTAGCTCGTCTACTGACGCAAAAGGCCCGTTAATGTCGCGATACGCGACAATGGCCTTAGCCTTCGCTTCCCCCACTCCCGCCAGTTCGCGTTGTATGGTTTCCGAATCAGCGCCGTTAAGGTCGACCTTGGCACCAGGCGTCGAAGCCACCATGGATTGAGCGCTAGATACCGCGCCAGCCGGCGTAGTCGCAGGCGCGGAGTAAGCAAAGCCCGTAAAGCTGGACAGCGCTGCGAAAATCAGAGAGTTGAACAGGGTTGTTCGCATAGTTGAAGCTCCATCACATGTTGAGAAAGCAGCTTTTCCGAAGCTGCCTCTCAAATTTAGGTGATGTGTGGAGCCTGTCAAAAGTGTGTCTATTGCTGGATGTGAAGTACTCAGGGCTCCAGTCGGCGCTGCTGGTAAATCCAGTCAACAATCTCACCATCGGGAGAGTACCCACTGACTGTCTCGCGCAGTAGCTGGCGAACACGCGCGTAATCATCCTGATCAACGGCGCTCAACAATTCCTTGAGTTTCCCTTTGAGGACATCCCATGCGAGCAGGTCTTCATTGGCACTCATGATCATTGGATGCCGGGTGACTGCCACGTTGTCGCCGATGAGTAATTCTTCATAGAGCTTCTCGCCAGGGCGCAGACCGGTGAACTCAATTGAAATATCTCCATGTAGATTCTTTTCAGATCTGACGCTTAATCCGGAGAGGTGGATCATTTTTTCGGCAAGCTCGACGATCTTCACGGGCTCGCCCATGTCGAGCACGAACACATCGCCCCCTTGCCCCATCGAGCCCGCTTGAATCACCAACTGCGCGGCCTCGGGTATGGTCATGAAATAGCGGGTAATCTTCGGATGGGTAACGGTCAGTGGCCCACCAGACTTGATTTGCTTGTGGAACAACGGGATCACTGAGCCAGAAGAACCCAATACGTTGCCGAAACGCACCATGGTAAAGCGTGTTTTGTTCACGTGGGCAACGTTGGTTTTATCGCCGAATAATACGGGAGCGAGCTCGCGACTGAGCGCCTGAAGTGTCATCTCAGCGAGCCGTTTGGTGCTCCCCATGACGTTGGTTGGGCGAACGGCCTTGTCCGTAGAGATCAAAACAAAGTTAGAAACATTTGCTTTCAGCGCTGCTTGCGCAGTGTTGAGCGTGCCAATCACATTGTTCAGCACACCCTCTGCGATGTTGTGTTCGACCATGGGCACATGCTTGTAGGCCGCAGCGTGATAGACGGTATCTACACGCCAAGTTTTCATTACGTCCAGCAACTTCTCTGGGTTACGCACCGACCCAAGAATCGGCAAGAGCCGAACCGACAGGGACTCGCGGACGACGCGCTGCTCCAATTCCGAGAGGATTGAATACAGGTTGAACTCGCTGTGTTCAAACAATATGAGCGTGGTCGGATGCAGAGTGAGAATCTGCCTACACAATTCCGAGCCGATGGATCCACCCGCCCCCGTGACCATGACGGATTGGCTCTGAATGCAATGCTCTAGCAAGTCGGCTTGTGCCGGTACAGCATCGCGACCCAACAGGTCAGCGATATCGACCTCTTGGATGTCATCGACTTTGACTCGGCCACTTGCAAGATCCATGAAGCCTGGAACGCTTCGGACATGGAGCGGATAGCCTTCCAGAAAGCCGAGTATTTCACGACGACGACCGCGGGTAGCGGAGGGAATCGCCAGCAATATCTCTTGCGCTCCCGTTTGGTCAATCATCTGCTGAATGTGCTTCGGCTTGTATACCTGGAGCCCGGAGATAATTCGGCCGGCAATACTGTTATCGTCGTCGATAAAAGCAACCGGACGCATAATTCGTCCCATGCGGAGCGCAGCGACAAGCTGGTTGCCGGCTGCCCCGGCCCCGAAGATAGCAACCCTCGGCAGTCCGTCATCGCGGTTCGTGAACGGTACGTGCTGGGCCGCCGCGAACCAATCACCCAGGAAATACTGCCGCATGGCCAGTCGCAGACCACCAACCATAATGAGGCTCAGCCACCAGTAGTTGAAGATAATCGAACGGGGGACGATGTTCTGGTGGTTGCTGTACCAGTAGACGATGACGCCAAGTATCAGCGAAGACAAGCTGACAGCCTTGATGATGGCAATCAGCGCGTCATTGCCAAAATAGCGCATGACAGCACGATACATGCCAAAGCGTACGAATAACGGAATCGCGACAATTGGAGCACTGATAAACAACCATGTGTGCGCGAGGAGCGGATTGACCATGTCATCGATGCCGAGCCGGACCAGAAAGGCCAGCCACAAAGCAATCCAGACCAGAACAATGTCAGTCGAAACTTGAATCAACCGTTTTTGGCGGCGCGGCAACCCCAGCAAAAAAGCTCGTAATCTGTCCATTAATCCTTCAAACACCTTCCCCGCTCCTAAACTGGATTTGACTTGGTCATTGTACCTACTCGAACAGCACAGACACCTGCTAAATCGCCAATCACACCTCAACTGCCTGAAGTAGAAACGGCGCGCTCGAGTTGCCCAGCATGGAATTTCACCGCGAGTATGATCAACGGCACATATGCAACTACGAGTCCGAGAGCGCCATCAAGCCCCCAAACAGCCACACAATAAGCGATAGGCAGCAGCCAGAACAAATTGATAGCGGCGACGGCCAGCGTGACGGGCAAATGCTTGCCAAACTGCCGAGAGGCGAACTGGTAGGCGTGGCTGCGATGGGCTTCATACACCTTATCACCCCGGATCAACCGACGTAGCAGAGTGAATGTCGCATCGACGATGAACGCGCCCAAAAGAATCAACCAGCCCCAAAATAGCTGTGATGATTGCCAGGCAGCCTGCAGAGAGAGTACGCCCAAGGCAACGCCGAGGAACCCGCTTCCCGCATCCCCCATGAAAATGCGTGCTGGCGGGAAATTCCAGTAGAGGAAACCTAGAACCGCCATTGCCAGAATCAGCGGCCCCCAGATCAGCGCTGGCACACCAGTAATCCAGTACAGTAAACAGGCGCTAAGGCAGACGCACAGCGCCTCTACACTGGCAATGCCGTCTATCCCGTCCATGAAATTATAGAGATTCAGTAACCAGACCAAATAGACGGCAGCAAGAATGTGGCCAAACCAGTGCAGATCCAAGCTTAGCCCGAAGACCACGAGCGGCGGAAATCCCCCTATCCAGAATAATGCCCACAGCGCAGCACTGAAATGGCCAAGCAATCGCCAGCGGGCAGCTATGTGACCGTGATCATCCATAAACCCGACTACGGCTACTAAAGCTCCCGCCCCGCCTATACCAATCAAATGGAGCCATGGAACCAAACCGGAGAATCCGAGAATGGGGAGAGCGATGAGGAAGGCAATCACGATCGCCACGCCCCCGCCGCGCGGAGTCGGGATGGAGTGAGAGCTACGCGCATTGGGAATATCGATAATGCTACGGCTTATCGCATAACGGCGTAACACTGCCGTCAAAACCAAGGAAAGCACCGCAACAGCTGCTACTAGCCACAGATAAATCATTGTTATTGATTTTCCCGAAAATGTAATGCGGTGGCTGCCAACGCTTCATCCACGCTAACTGGGGGTTCCCAGCCTAAGAGTGTGCGCGTTTTTTTAATATCCACTTGTAGCGACCCGCATAGCCGTTGGGAGAGAGCCTTTTTGCCCAATAACAGCGCTCCGCGCTCCAGTATCCAACTGGGCACCGGAATGAGGCGAGCAGGCTTGTGAAGCGCGCAGGCCATCCTGCTCAGCAACGCGGTGGTGGACAAATCTTCCCCATCGCTTACCAAGAAGGTCTGATTGGCGGCAGCAGGGTGACCGATACAGGTGATGACCAGGTCAACCAAATTATCCAGTGCAACAAGACTGCGATTATTGTGGATCGCACCGAAAGGCAGTGGAACGCCCTTATCCAACCAGCGCATCATGCTGAGAAAATTCGCTTTGACCCCAGGCCCGTACACCAGAACCGGACGGATGATGACGATCTCCATCGCCGTTTCTTTGGCTAATTGACGAAGCGCTTGCTCCGCTTCCATTTTTGAAACGCCATATGGATCTGCAGGCGCGGGTTCGTCATCGCCAGTGTAAGCGGTACCTGGAGCGGTCCCCTCCCCGTTCACCTTGATTGAACTAATGAAGATAAAACGTCTTGCACCTGCGGCTTCCGCTTGGCGCGCGAGGTTCAAAGTGCCTTCAACGTTGACCTTCCGAAATGCTGCTAGAGGGTCAACCTCGGCGTCATTCATGACATGTACCCGGGCCGCAGAATGGATTATTACGTCAGTCGAGGAGATCTGGCCTTGCCACTGGGTCTCGCCATCAAAACTATTGATGCGCACCGTGGGAACGTCTTGCGCATCGAGTTGGGATTCACCGCGAACAACAGCAACAACGGAGTGCTGTTTGTCTTTTTGCAGGCGCTTGAGAACCGCACCACCCACGAAGCCCGTCGCACCAGTCAACAAAATAGAATAATTCATGAGTGACTGGACTTCCTCAAGGTAGCGGTTCGAAATAGTTGTTCAAGTCGGGCTAAAAGTAGAGGTTTCGAGTAGTTGCTCAAATAGTATTGGCGACCGGACTCACCCATTGCTCTTAAACCTTCAGAGTCGGTTCTGGCCAAAGCCAACGTTATGTCCGCCAAACCTTTTGCATCACCGGAGGAGCAGTTGAGACCCGCGCCTGACTCCTCGATCACTCTCGCTGCCTCTCCATTGATCATGCCCAGCAGAGGCCTGCCGGATGCAAGGTAGGCCTGCACCTTGCCCGGTATTGTTTTCTCAAACACGTCGTTGGTTTTCAGCGAAACCAGCAGCGCGTCCGCACAAGCAAACAGAGCCGGCATCTCATCCAGGGGATGTCTTCCCAGCAGCAACACGTTCGTAAGCCCGCGGGAAATGACTTGCTGGCCCAGCCAGTCGCTCATACGTCCATCACCAACAATTACCCAGCGCACATCCACGACGCCAACGAGTGCTTCGGCGGCATCCAACACTGCCGGAAAATCTTGGGCTTCTCCGAGATTACCTGCGAAGACAACTGTGAATACTGAACTGTCACGCGCCAGCAAAGTGGAGTCAGCGGGCGTAGCCCCGGAAAAATCATCTTCAGCCCAACTCGGGAAATAAACAATTCGCTCCGGCGCAATCTCTTTCGTGCAATAGTTTTTGACGTTTTCGAAAAAACCGTGCGATTGCACTAGGAGATAGTCAGTGCGATTATAAATCCATGAGACCATCTTGCCGACTACCGATAACAGTGCCGGATTCTTTAAAACGCCTACCGCCCTAAGCGTCTCGGGCCAGAGATCAAGAACCCAGACAAACACCGGCGCTTTTTTCAAGCGGCCGATCAGCAACGCCGGAATTGCGGCCATTATTGGTGATACCGCGTATACGAAAATCGCGTCAAATTGCTCGCCACGAAGCTTGCAAGCACCAACAACAGTTGCGCTGGTAAAAAAACTCAGATAATTCAGTATCAAATTCAAACTGCGTTTGTGCCGAGGAAGCATGGGCACCCGCACAACTTGGGCACCATGATAATGATCAAAATGATCTGGCGCTGCTTTGAACTCCTCGAATACTTCGCCTTCTGGGTAATTAGGCAGGCCAGTTAGAACCGTGACCGAGTGTCCCTTGTCGGTGAAATCACGAACCAAATCATTGATACGCATATTTTCGGGCCAAAAATATTGCGTTACCACAAGGATCCTTAACTTTCTCTCAGGCATGATCACAACTCGAATTAGTAGCGTTTCCAGACGATCCGATTTACATAGTCTGTATAGCTATGAACGATCCGGGCTACTTTTTCAGACACATTAGGCATACTGTAATCGGCAACCAGACGCAATGTACGCTCTGCACCAGACGCTTGCGAATCCAAGATCATCAGTCCTTGCAATACTCGCTCTACTTCGAGGCCCACCATCATTACTGCGGCTTCTTCCATTCCTTCTGGACGTTCGTGAGCCTCACGAATGTTCAGCGCAGGAAAGTTGAGTATTGAAGACTCCTCATTAATGGTGCCACTGTCGGAAAGCACTGCCTTCGATGCTAACTGCAGTTTATTGTAGTCTTTGAAGCCCAAGGGCTTAAGCAGCTTCACATTTTCGTGAAAAACAATACCCATGGCATCGACACGCTTTTGCGTACGTGGATGAGTAGAAACGATAACCGGGAAGCCAAAAGCGGTTGCTACAGTATTGAGAACATCGACCAACTTCAGCAGATTTTTGTCCGAGTCGATATTCTCTTCCCGGTGGGCGCTCACCACAAAAAATTTGCCTGCTTCTAGTCCCAGGCGCGTCAACACATCTGAAGATTCGATGCCATCACGATAATGGGTCAAGACTTCGAACATGGGGCTGCCTGTTTTGATCACCATGTCAGGTGAAAGCCCTTCCTTGAGCAAATAATCGCGCGCAATGGTGCTGTACGTGAGGTTGATGTCAGCAGTATGGTCCACAATCCGACGATTGATTTCTTCAGGAACACGCATATCGAAGCAGCGATTGCCCGCTTCCATGTGAAAGGTCGGAATTTTACGGCGCTTGGCAGGAATGACCGCCATGCAGCTGTTGGTGTCGCCCAGTACCAGAAGGGCCTCGGGTTGAACTGAGGCAAGTACGCGATCCACCGCGATGATCACATTTCCGATCGTTTCCGCGCCACTGCTACCAGCCGCGTTTAGAAAGTGATCCGGTTTGCGAATGCCAAGATCCTGGAAAAAAATCTCGTTCAGCTCGTAGTCGTAGTTCTGCCCGGTGTGGACCAGTACGTGCTCGCAATACTTATCGAGCGCTGCGATAACCCGCGACAAACGAATGATCTCGGGGCGAGTGCCTACGACTGTGACAATCTTCAACTTTTTCATGGTAATGCTCATTCCTTATGCGATTAGGCCTGGCTGCCCACAGCCATCGTGTAAGTGTCCGGAAGCTCTCGATCGAAAATTTCGTTCGCCCACAACATGACGACCATTTCCTCGTCACCAACATTGGTGATGTCATGGCTCCAGCCGGGCACGGTTTCTACAACCTCTGGTGTGGCGCCATCCGTGAACAACTCATAAAATTCACCCGTTACGATCTGACGAAAGCGAAAGCAGGCCTTGCCCTTGATGACGAGAAACTTTTCTGTCTTCGAGTGATGGTAATGGCCACCTCGAGTGATACCCGGATGCGCAGTAAAATACGAAAACTGGCCCGAGTCCCTGGTTTTGAGCATCTCTACGAATACGCCGCGATTATCCTCATGCTTAGGAAGCTTGTAGGTGAACGCATGAGGGGGCACATAGCTAAGATAGGTAGAGTACAGTGCCCGAACGAGGCCGGTACCTACTCGCTCGGTGATCATCGACTCCCTGCTTTCCTTGAATGCGTACAGCACTGCCGACAATTCGCCGACGGAAATCGAATAATTAGGCTCTACAACAGCCGAAGTATTGACCGAGCGCTTGCCATCCATAACTTCAACAAAGCTAGCTACAACATCATCAATATAAACTAGTGAAATTTTTGCATTAGCGTCATTTATACTGATAGGTAGGTCGTGCACTATGTTGTAGCAGAATGTAGCGACAGCTGAGTTGTAGTTCGGACGTGCCCACTTGCCAAAAACATTGGGCAATCGGAAGACATACACGTCGACTCCATGTTCTGCTGAGAGTGCATTGAGGGCCTCCTCGGCACTGCGTTTGCTAGAGCCATAAGCATTATCGAGTTCAGCCTGAATGGAAGATGTGTAAACAATTGGAACGTTTCGACCGCTTATAGCTATTGCGGCACATAAGGCTTTGGTCAAATCTGTGTTGCCGGTCTTGAACTCTTCTACATTTTGAGGACGATTGACCCCCGCCAAGTGGAAAATAAAATCCACTTCTTTGGCATATACATCCAGAGTAGCTATGTCATCCTCGTGAGAAAATTTTATTATCTCAACATCTTTTCTTTCTTTTAAATGAGCAACAAGGTTCCTGCCAATGAAGCCATTAGCACCAGTGATCAATACTTTCATGCCTTACTCCTCAGGCACCGCATGCTCACCACGTTGGATCGCTTTCATAAAATCCAGCTTGAGAAGTAAGCGCTGCATACCTTCAACATCCAGGCGATCAGTGTTGTGGGAGTTATAATCTTCCGTATGGGAAATTTTCTCTTCGCCCTGCTCTACAAACTTGCTGTAATTCAAGTCACGCAAGTCCGGTGGGACGCGGAAGTACTGCCCCATATCTTCTGCGCAGGCCATTTCCTCGCGACTTAACAGCGCTTCATAAAGTTTTTCGCCATGACGAGTGCCGATGATCTGAATTGGGTGCTCTGGCTTACCGACCATCGCGGTCAGCGCTCGTGCCAGGGTCTCAACCGTGGCGGCAGGCGCCTTTTGGACAAAAAGATCACCATTATTACCGTGTTCGAACGCATACAGCACCAAATCCACTGCGTCCGCGAGGGTCATCATGAAGCGAGTCATGTTCGGATCGGTAATGGACAGCGGCTTCCCTTCGCGTATCTGCTCAATGAACAAAGGTATTACGGAGCCTCTCGACGCCATTACGTTTCCGTAGCGAGTACCGCAGATCACCGTCTTGCGCTCATCAACGTTTCGGGATTTGGCGACCATGACCTTTTCCATCATCGCCTTCGAAATACCCATCGCATTGATCGGGTAAACAGCTTTATCTGTACTCAGGCAGACAACGCGCTTTACGCCGTTATGGATCGCGGCCTCGAGAACGTTGTCGGTACCAATGACGTTAGTCTTGACAGCCTCCATCGGATGGAATTCGCAGGAGGGTACTTGCTTAAGTGCTGCTGCGTGGAAGATGTAGTCCACACCGCGGGTAGCGGTCAAAATACTTTGATAATCTCTTACATCGCCGATGTAAAACTTGAGCTTTGGACTGGAATAGCGCTTCCGCATATCGTCCTGCTTCTTTTCATCACGGCTAAAAATGCGGATTTCAGCGATTTCACTATCAAGGAATCGCTTCAACACCGCATTTCCAAAAGAACCCGTACCGCCACTAATTAACAGCACTTTATTAGTAAAATGTCCCACGCAGCCCTTCCCAAAAAAGAAAAATAATTTAACGTAAAGCCATGCTAGGCGCTCGGCAACCTAGGTGTCGCCAATGGCTCGACCAGATGTGATCAATTTTGCACCATTCGGCCGCGTTTCAGCAATTCATAAGCTTGATCCCGTCAAAAGGCACCACCCAAATCTGCCACTTTCCAACGATTTCCTCACCAGTTCGACCTAGTGTGAAACATTAGCGCGACAAATGGTCATGCCCCAAGCAGAGGTGATTGAGCCAGAGAGGCACGTCAATCGAAAGTTCGTATCCCATTGCATCAAGCACCTGCTTAGCGCTAATGGCGGGCCACGGCAAGCGTGCGCTCATTGAAAACAGCACGACCTAATCCTTGCGTCACCAGACTCGAATGCCGAATCGGCAAGCTCAAGTCGGGCCATTGGACCTCCCGTACGCCTAATGCGGTTCGATCAAGGATAACCGTCGTTTTTTTGGGGATATTCAAAAATCTACTCAGCTACGCCTTCCCCCCATAAGAGCGCAGCGAGGCATGCTCTGCGCCAGCACCTATGTAGCTCGTACAGACTTAATAAGCCCAGTGTGAAAGCGGCTGCGAATGACTCTGCCACTTTTGACCGTTATTAAGAAAAATCTCGGCTCAAACGCCGCGATGTCTCTGCTAGAAACACCTACCCATCGGACCCGCGATGCAGCGAGGAACGCGCCAAAATAACGGCACAGCGACGCCCTGACAGGACTTTAACTCACAGCTACCACCTAGTTCAGCCCTGACCAGAAGGTCAAAGCGATCGTTCGGCTGGCGCCGACGCCACGTCTGTTTCTGCTGGCTTGAAACTGCCTTATGACTGTGAATCTTTTTGGACTCCAGCCAAGCCCTCTAGCCTCTAAATCATCTGCGCAAATAGCAATGCTGTGAGCGTCACTGAGACCCGGTAGAATCAGCGGTCACCAGCGCGCTAGCGAACAGGGTTTTTTCCTCAAACAACATGTTTCTGCCCCTGCGTCGCACGTTATGGACAATCACAGATAGCAGAGATGCCCGCAATGAGCTTAAAATTCAGGGCAAATCGCAACTCGCTGTGAGAAAATAAAGGTCAAAATTCTGTTTTGCTAAGGAGACAAAATGAGCTTGGTGCAATGTGTAAATTTTCCACTGCTTGGGGATGACCGCGGCTCGCTCGTTGTCATGGAAGGTAGCAAAACGGTGCCCTTTGACATCAAACGCGCGTACTACATTTTTGGCACTTCCCAAGGCGTATCCCGAGGTTTCCACGCGCACAAAAAACTCCAGCAATTGGCTGTGTGTGTGAAAGGCAAGTGCCGAATGGTCTTAGACGACGGTGCCAACCGTCAGGACGTTTGGCTGGATGCTCCGACTAAGGGGGTACTCATTGATGCTCAGGTGTGGCATGAGATGCACGAGTTTAGCGAAGATTGCGTAATGCTCGTTTTGGCAAGTGAACATTACGACGAAGATGATTACATCCGTAATTATGACAAATTTAAGTTGGGGGTTTGAGTTGGAGAGGTCCTATATTACTTTAGCAAACTATAAAGCCATACTGCGGCTGGCCCTACCCTGGTAATAATGTTGTGTCGCCGCACTGAACAGTTGAGACACAGGTCTCTATATTAGTACAAAATACAATTAATTAGACTTCCAAGAGTTGAAAAAATGATCTCCTTTCTAGACCTGAAATCAATGAATGCGATCACGCGTGACGAGTTGATTGAAGCTTGCACCAGAGTTATTGACTCGGGGTGGTACATTGCTGGCAATGAGCTAGCTCGTTTTGAGAGCGAGTTTGCGAGTTATTGTGGAAGCAAACATTGCGTCGGCGTGGCTAACGGCCTAGACGCATTGATATTGACACTCCGCGCTTGGAAGCACATGGGAAAACTGAAAGACGGCGACGAAGTTATTGTCCCGGCCAACACTTATATTGCCAGCATTCTTGCAATTACTGAGAATAGGCTCGTTCCAGTATTAGTAGAGCCAGAGCAAAATAGTTTTAATATTTGCCCCGGCAACGTTCAGGCAGCTATTACTTCTAAAACACGCGCTATTCTGCCGGTCCATCTTTATGGGCAACTAGCAGACATGCCTGCGCTGCTTGAAATCGCACGAAAGCATGACTTGCTTGTATTAGAGGACTCAGCTCAAGCGCACGGCGCAAGCATGGACTCTCGTAAAGCCGGAAACTGGGGCGATGCATCCGGTTTTAGCTTCTATCCAGGTAAAAATCTGGGCGCTCTGGGGGACGCAGGAGCGATCACAACCAACGACGATCAGTTGGCGCAAACACTGCGAGCGCTTCGTAATTACGGATCTCACGAAAAGTACAAAAATTTATATCAAGGAGTGAACAGTCGACTTGATGAGATCCAAGCAGCGATGCTCAGTGTCAAGCTCAAAGCGTTGGACCAACAGACTGTTCATCGCCGTTTGATAGCTAAAATGTATGTTAACGGTATTAAAAATCCAGCAATAATACTCCCTGTCGCTACGGATACCTCCCCGGTTGATTTTCCTAACCACGTTTGGCATCTCTTTGTAGTGCGCTGCAGCCAGCGCGACGCCCTTCAAGCGCATCTTGCCAGCAACGATATACAAACTCTTATTCATTACCCTATACCACCTCACCAGCAACAGGCGTACCCACAATGGAACACGCTTCGTTTTCCTGTGACAGAAAGCATTCATCAACAAGTATTGAGCCTGCCCATCGGACCTGCGCTATCAGTGGCTGAAGCAAAACAGGTCATCGATGCTTGCAATAGCTTTGTCGTATAGGCCGGCTGGGTATGACCCTAATTAAAACCAGTCTGCTCAATGGCATAGCAGTCATCATCAAAATGCTGACGCTACTCGGCATCAATAAGATCTTGGCTATTTATGTCGGTCCGTCAGGCTACGCCGCAATAGGCCAGTTTCAAAACGCCGTTCAGATGATCACTACATTTGCGAGCGGTGCCATTAATACCGGCGTAACTAGATACACCGCCGAGCATTTCGATGACGAGCTAAAGCAGCGCCTTGTATGGAGGACTGCAGGTACTATCGCACTCATTGGCTCAGTGCTGACTGGGTTGGCAATTGCTTTTTTTAATCAGTCCTTAGCGAGCTGGTTTCTTAAAGACGCAAGTTATGGCGGTGTATTCTTGTGGTTTGCTGCTACATTAGTACTGTTCACATTCAACACGCTGCTGCTTGCAATACTTAACGGCAAAAAAGAAATTGCTAGATACGTGGTCGCTAATATTGCAGGTAGTGTTTTCGCACTGCTCGTAACAACCGCAATGGCAATAAAATTCGGGCTCTACGGCTCACTGGTTGCGCTAGCAATATACCAGTCGATCAGTTTTTTTGTGACGCTGGCACTGTGCTATAGAGCTTCTTGGTTTAGATTTAGTTATCTGATTGGCGCCCCCGATAAGCAAACTGCCATCAATCTCAGCAAATATACAGCCATGGCTCTCACGTCCGCTGTGTGCGTCCCAGTTAGCCACATATTAGTGCGCAACCACATTGGTGAAACTCTCGGTTGGGCTGAGGCAGGGTATTGGGAAGCTATCTGGCGCCTTAGCGCGGCCTATCTGATGTTAATAACAACCACGCTCAGCGTTTATTATCTGCCTCGGCTGGCCGAACTTAAGGACGCCAAAGATATACAAAAAGAGATTACTCAAGGATATAAAATCGTCTTGCCTGTAGCAGCGCTTGGCGGCCTTATAATTTATGTATTCAGAGACGTCATTATATCGTTACTTTTTACAACTGACTTTGCACCAATGCGCGAACTGTTCGCTTGGCAGATGCTAGGGGATACTCTAAAAATCGGAAGCTGGATTTTAGCGTACCTTATGCTTGGTAAAGCGATGTACAAACTATTTATCGTAACTGAACTTGTTTTTGCGGGTAGTTTTGTCGTATTAACTTGGGCGCTAACAAATCAGATTGGTCTTGAAGGGGTAGCTGTAGCGCATGCAGTTAATTACGCACTTTACTGGCTAGTGATGGCATATTATGTTAAGCGTTATCTTAAAAGCACTCCTAACCAAATTTAATATTGTAAATGGGTTTAAATATGAGTAATCGACTTCCAAAAGTTAGTATCTTTATGATCTCTTACAATCAGGCAGCCCTCATTGAAGAGGCGGTATTGTCGTGCCTAAACCAGGATTACAGCAATTTTGAAATAGTAATCTCAGATGATGGATCGACTGATGGAACGGCTGAGATTCTTAGAGATTTTAAAACAAAAAACCCTGAGAAAATTAAACTAATACTTAACCCAATAAATCAGGGAATTTTAAAAAATTCTAATATCGCGCTGGATAACTGCTCGGGCGAACTGGTAGCTTTCATGGGCGGGGATGACATCCTCTATCCGAACAAAATAAGTACGCAAGTTAGAGCTTTTGAATCGAATCCAAAACTTGTCTTTTGTTATCATCCTTGCCATATATTAAGAAACGGGATAATTACAGAAACCGTCGGCAACCGGAGCAAAGATCTGGTACAAAATTTTCATCAGATGATTTCAAACTATGGTGCGCAAATACCAGGCCCCGTGCCAATGTTGGCTAGGAGCGCGCTACCAGAAGGCGGCTTTAACGAAAAAATTTCAACGGCCTGTGATTGGCTGTTGTTTATTGAAATATGCTCCAAAGGGGAAGTGGTACGATTGGACGAAGTGCTTTCCATCTATCGGAAACACGACAATAATATTGGCCGTAAAGTATTCTCATACGCGGACAATTTCTTGCAGACCTTAGATCTTGTTGAGCAGAAATATGGCAGTGACCCAGAGGTACTTAAGGCAAGTAGCAAGGGTAGAAAGCGATTTCTATTGGGCATCATTTATAACGCGATAATGGTTGGCAACAAAGAGGCGCTACATAAATACATCGAAATCTATCGGAACGCAGGCGGTAGCATGGCCACAGTGATAGACTTAATTGGAAGTTTACCCTTTTCAGGAATGCTCTTTAGATCCATCAAGCACTCCTTGAAGAAGATTGTTTGAGGTTCTGTTTTGCTAATTTTATTGCTAACAGTACCAAAACGAAGTTGACGTGTACTGATAACGCGAGAGGTTTCAGTAACAGTTCGACATGCTAGAGAGGCCTATAGCACATCTTCGCGCCTGCTTCCGATACAATTGTTAAGATCGGAGGAGTTTATCTGCACAGTCAGCACGTAAGATGCAACGTTTTTTTTGAATTAGCATAAATGAGCTGCTTTAGACTACACAATTAATTTCGGATGCTAGTAACATGGATAATACATTGCATAACGGGCAGGATCAAAGGCTAACCAAAGATTACATCTTGGTGACCGTTGCAGCAGCGGCATACCTGCTACATATGCTACGAAATATAACTGAACTCTACGCAGTTATCCCACTGGTAATATCAGCAACATGCTGTCTATTTTATCTATCAAAAAAGATAAAGGTTGATAGCACTGGATGTTGCGCGCTCATTATATTTATATTGATCTATTTTTTGCCTATATTTTATTCTTTTCTGTGGTACCCGAATGAAAGTTATATGGTCTCATTTGGCCGTTACCTGTACATAATACCGTTTGTCTTTTTATGCATTTATGCTATTTCAAACATAGCGGTATTTTTATACTTATTAAAACTATATTCAGCATTCATTGTGCTAGGAGGATTTTCGATATTTTATCAGATTGTGTTTGGACCAATATCTTGGTTCCCAGACGCATCCGAGCGTGAGGGTTTGGTCCGATTTTCATCACTCGCAGGAAGTCTCACAGCGTATGGAATTTTCGCGGGCCTAGCACTTCCTATTATTTACTTCATATTTGAAAATAAGTTTATTCGGCTATTCTCACTTTTCACCGTGCTAATTGCAATGCTCTGTACACTCCAGAAAGCCGCGATAGTGAACATTGCACTATTCCTCATTTTCTTGTTTTTGAGTGGCGCTGTTATAAACAAGCTAAAAATCATTGGTTTTGTGGTGTTTATCTTACCGATAGCCGTATTTACATTTTACTATCTTGACGTCAGTTATGTAGTCGCAACAGTCGATAATATACTAAGGTTGAAAGAAGGATCGGGCGCCTCAGATGTGTCATTTTCACAGAGCATACTCGATAGAATGTGGCTTCTCCCATCACAGCTCTATAATCTGCACGGCCTAGAGGGAATGATTTATGGGGTTGGAATGGTTGGCGGATCTGGGACCTTAGGCTTCCCAGAATATCCTATGGCTCACAACGGAGTATTCGATCTACTATTCATCGGCGGGATACTGAACCTCCTTGCCTTTTCCGCGATGGTCTTTTTTGTACTGTTTAGGCTTAAAAAATTAAAAAGATATTGCAGTCCTTACGGTTTCCCTCTCAAAGTTCTGAAAGTATCACTCTTCGTGTATTTGTTATTGTTGGTGAACATGATTTTCGCAGGCCCTCTACACGTGCAACCCTATGGAGGAGTCATGTTTTATGCCATTACGGTATTCATATGTCTCAGACGTGAGGAAATAAAAAAATTTGCGCTAGGTACCCATACATAGCTTGAAGATCACTCAGAATCGTTACCCACTAAAGTTGAAGTTCAAGACAAATATTGCGTGACGACGAAATCAGCAATATTGGCGCCGCCGGATGACAATTTTTATTGACGCCACGCTTACCTTGCTAAAAGCGGTGCAAGGTTAGCTAGCTGATGCCGCGGGTAAACTAAGCCTGAATGTGACTATTATTTTTCGTTTGTATTACCTGTTAGCTAGCATCTTTCCAAAACGCTTGAGCTTAATACATTTAACTTGGAACAACCAATGTCAGCGATCAGTACCAGCCGCTTAATCTTTCTTGACTATATGAGAGTTTTCGCATTTGTAAGCGTTCTATGTGGGCACAAATTTGCGGCTGATATTGAAGGCGCAATCAGCAACACGGAACTTCATATTACTATTCGATACTTGTTTGAAGCGATATTACCATTATGCGCTGGCGGCGCTGCTGGCGTCGTGGTTTTTTTTCTTACTTCGGGCTACATCATCACCCACGTTTTACAAAAAGAGACGACCCTCGACTTTGTCGTCAAACGGTTTTTTCGCATTTATCCGCTTTACGTTTTTGCAGTTACGGTTGAAACATTTATGGCGTGGTATTTTCAGGCCACTCCAGTCCCACCTCTCGCAGTAATGCTACCTAGATTGTTATTGATCGGAGATTTTTTTGATGTTCCAAATTCACTGGCCGGAGTCGAATGGACACTTCGCATTGAAATACTCTTTTATAGTGCAATGGCAATATTTAAAATTACTGGGCTTTTTAGAAACCAAAGATCACTACCTTTCGTATATTTAGCCCTGTCCACTTTTCTATACCTGATTCCAGCATTCCCTGGAGTAGGCCGCTGGAACGCGGGATATGTTAACACCTACACAGTTTTTCTTTTTATAGGGTCATTGATCTATTTAAGCCATCATAAACGTACCAGCAACACAATATGCGCGACGGTCGCATCTATATTAGGCTTAATGTTCCTAATAAAAATCTCCGCAATCCAGCCGTTCTGGAAGGAAAGTAATTACGCCATCATCGCGACGGGTTTATTTCTCATTGCACATCACTACGGTCCGACACTTCGCGACGGGCGTGTTCTAAGAGTGGCCTCGGACCTGACATTCTCCGTTTACCTCTTCCATAATTGGCTGTGGGGTTACCTTGAAACTCCGGTATCGAACATGGGATTGTCGGGACTGACTTCAAAACTATTTATAGCTACGCTTCTGTTTCTCATTTGTTATGTCTTTCACATTACTATCGAAAAACTAGGTTTATTCACCGGACAGCTGGTAATTAATAAATTGCCTAGGCGTCGCTCGTTTGTGAATTAATATCAGCGAAGCTAAGCTTTGCGGCGAGAGGCGGCAATCAAGACCAACTCCACAGCACCCTTACTGTCCCAAATACCTAGCGTGAACTCAAATAGGCGCACACCCCTTGAGCAATAAAATTTGAGGGTCGTCGATTTCGCCTCTTCTATTGAATATAAATAGAAGCTTAAAGGTTCGAGCACTTGTGGCGTACATAAAGCTGCTTCTAGATAATGTCTGCGTATTAGCTTGTAGCGCCTGAGTCAGAATTTATGCTATCTAAATGACCTGGAAGTCTCACGTAGGCGAAAGCTTCCCAAATTAGCCGTAATATTAAGCGTCGTTTGAATCTCAACACTTGTAGCCTTTGCTTCCGCTATTCCTCGACGTACCATGTCGCCATTGGCGACCAAGCCACGATGAAGTTGTAACTTTAAAAGTTGTGGTAATTACGTATCGGCATTCATGGCCTTAGAATTCATTAATAACGAGTGAAGGCAACGCGCGGGAGACTAGCGTATTGCCTGCGAGGATTATTTCAGTATAGGAAGAGATGCAGCAACCTGCTTCTTCGCACGCCTCTGCAACAGTATTACCACAGCGATAAAACCCAACGCCATGATTAGGCTGATTTGGTAAACGGTCATCGACATCCAAGGCCCATGTCGACCAAAATAGAACTGCCATTGGTAGCTTTGAAAACTCATTCCATTTTTTGCAGCAATTCCTATGTAATCCTTCATCCACAAGGAGGGCGCAAATACCACAGCCGAAATTGCTAAGCACCATACTCGTGTTAGCCACGCAAAATCCGCAACCGCAAAAATAACCACCGCGATTGGCAGTACACCGATCCACTGGCGAGTTTCTGATCCATAGGCCAGTAATGGGAGAAATGCAAAGCAGATAATAATCAGCGCCTTGGGAATAGAGCAATCGCGACCGAACGCCCAAGCTAAGCAAGCAGATATCGCGAGCAATATAACAGGTCCAAAACTGATGAAGTGCGCAATGATCGGCTTAAAAGGAGCGGCCAGCGACTGGAAAAACATATAATCGATTAACGGGGGCCCTTTGAACCCTCCATTCCAATCGACGCACGTCGTCATTAAAACCGCAGACACTGCAACAGACAAACCTCCCGCTATAAGTCCTCTGAAACTAATCGAGCGCCAAGTCGACGGATCCAATAATAATTTGACTCCCAGCCAAATTATCAACAGCAGGGAGATCAGCATCGCGGTGACCGACAGCAGGAACATATCAGCGCTGGCTGTGGTACCTATCTCGCTGGCTCCATGAGCAATCACGGATGATAAAGGAACGCTATAAATTTTGACTAACAAGATAGCGGACGTTGGCATTGCGACCAGTGCAAATAACCACAGTGAAAGCTTAGAATTTGCATGGTTGCTCTCGGGCTTTAAAGGGTGTTCATGGGGAAGCGCGGAAAGTATGAATGGGATTAAAAATAGGCCTGGCATTACCCAAGTAAAATATGCGCAGAAGGCATATACGGCCCACCTATATGAACAAACCCAGCACCATAGACAGATGCAAACCATCGCTAACGCAACGTTATCGCTGAGGACCGGATAAAACATAGGCATGCACAAAAATACCCAGCTACAGGTAAGTACTGCAACGGCTATTGTGGCAACCATTTGTTTAACGTTAAGCCGTAACATCGTGTCGTGGAGCAATGCAGCACCTGTTGAAAGCATGACCACATTTAGGAAT
The DNA here is from genome assembly GCF_902497625.1 of Pseudomonas fluorescens. Taxonomy (GTDB): domain Bacteria; phylum Pseudomonadota; class Gammaproteobacteria; order Pseudomonadales; family Pseudomonadaceae; genus Aquipseudomonas; species Aquipseudomonas fluorescens_BQ. The sequence goes on from NZ_CABVGX010000037.1 coordinate 35,875, forward strand.
AGCTGAATCCAAATTAGGCCCGCCGTAGGCGCACCTATTGACGAGGCTAGTATGAGAGGAAGAAAACCCGACATACGAATAGTCCGATAAGGGTCATTAAGTATAGGATCTCCTTGACCCAGTGTGTGAATATATTGAAGATACAGCTGCCCGTCCCACCCTGCTCCGTCGCCAACTGGCACAAAACCAACTATTAGATGCACTAGCAGAAGCAGACCTGCAACGATCAACCCACAAAATAAAGAAACCTTATTCAAGTTATAGCTCCAAGCGATCAAATGTTGCGACTGAATATTTTTTTTGAAAGTAGATAGTTCACGGGCACCATCAGTACGATACCCACGAGCAAGGCTAACCGCTCGCTGATGCGCAACTGGTCAACGAGGATCCATAGCAGGCTACCTGTCAACATATATTGCACGATATAGATGAGCGGAAACAAGAGAATGGATCGCAAACCACGATGACTTTTAAACACCAATGCCCTATTTAAGTAATACGCCAACACCACACCTAACGTATAAGAAATCGTGTAACTTATCTGGTAGGAGAAGCAGTGCAACAGGAAAAGATAAAGCAAATATGTGACTGACGTGTTAAAGGCGCCAGATAAAATAAAACGCCCAAACATACCCGGCCCAGCTAATGATTTAAGCACCAGAATTTTCCGCATGCGCACTTATACGAACCAAGTAATCCTCGCTGCCCGTGGGCTGAAAATCACTCAGCGAGACACCGTTTAGGTTTTCGTTTACCTTAAACTGCAGGATTCCGATCACCATCGTGTTTGGTGTATCACATTCACTCACGCTGAGCTCCAAACTTCTCAACTCGCATGGGGATCGCGTGTGGTCTGCTTTTCGTATTTTCGTAAGTACGCCATGCGTATGACCCTACTACTCCCAAGCCCATTAGATTTAAACTACCCAGCAGGGTGATCATTAGCATGGTTACGGCATAACCAGGCACGAGGATTTCACCGCCAAGTTTAGCCGCAATTACGATCACGCCAAAGAACAACGCCAGTACCGAACCTGCCCCGCCTACGCGTATTAACAGGCGGATTGGCAGATCAGTAAATGCAAATACACTATCCATCATGTAATTTATTTTTTTGCGCAATGTCCACGCGGACAAGCCATGCTCTCGTTTTTTTCGCAAATATTTTACCGAAGTCCGTCGAAATCCTAGCCAAAAAATTTGTGCAATCAGCGAGCTGTGCCGCTCCTCGAGCGTCAGCAAAGTGTCGCGAAAACTCTTGTTGCAGGCGAACATGTCTACGCCGCCTAAAGGTATTTCAGGCACTACATAGCGCCGGTACAATCCCCAGAAAATTTTTGAGGCCAGCTGGCTCAGTACTGGATCGTCTCGTCCTTCGCGAACCCCAACGACGACGTCCATGTTCTGGGTCATCAAAAGCGCGTTCATTTCCAGAACTAATTCGGGCGGTTCTTGAAGATCAGCCGCCATTACAGCAAATCGTTCGCCTAAGCCAAGTTGCAAGCCGGTACGAATGGCCATAAAGGATCCGAAGTTTCGCGACAGTAGAACCAGCTGGGACCGACAAGCTGTGTTCGGCAGATCGCGCCTTAAAATGTCATAACAGTTGTCCGGGCTGCCGTCCACTACAAAAACGACCTCGAGATCATTCTGTAAATGTGCGTTAAGTTGGTCAATCGCCGAGAGTAACTGCGGAATTGATCCTTCATTTCGATAAACGGGAATGACCAAGGTTAGCAATACAGACACCCCTATAGATGGCAGAAAGCCCTGAAAACGGGCGAGGTAGATTAGAGTAACACTATCATTTTTTCATAAGACAGAGGCGCTTACGGAAAATTCGTAGCTTAAAAGACTGCGAACACCCCCGAGCTAAGAACTACATACTGCTTTAGTAATGCGTAGAGCCCGATTCGAACAAAGCCAAGCGAGCCCACCCACCATGCAATCACACGCGGTGGGAAGCTACTCATCTCGCGGGCGAAAAACTGCACTACGGCGGAACCCAGCTGTCCACTGCGAATTAGATCACGTCGGTCGGCAAATCGCACGGTAGTGCGACATTTACGCTGCATTCGTATAGAATCCGAGCGCGCAACAGCATATACCAATTAGGCCCATAAACAAGAACAAAGGATGAACATGAGTCCCCCTCTCCATGCTTTGACGTCTCTCAGGTTCATAGCCGCCATAATGGTGTTGTTTAGTCATCTTGGATTTGCGGCGAGTAGCGAATCTGACACCATTCGATGGCTTTATGTCAGATTCTTTTATGAGGGTTACATAGGGGTTACGTTTTTCTTTATTCTTTCTGGTTTTATTCTTTCATACTCTTATGACCAGAAATCCAAGGCGAACAAAATCGACTTTATCGACTTCATGTCTGCGCGCATCGCACGGATTTACCCGCTCCATATACTAACCCTTCTATTGGCAGTGCCTATTTCAGTGATGGTTAGTCTGAAAATGACGCCGCTTAGCAACGCCATCGACACGTTTCTTTTAAACGCATCGCTTACGCAATCGTTCTCTTACTCACAAGAAACCTATTTTTCATTCAACGCACCGTCTTGGAGCCTTTCAGTAGAAATGTTTTTCTATCTACTGTTTCCAGTCTTTATAAGGATGAAAACAACACATATTATCTTTATAGCTCTTTTTATATTAGCCCTAAAGTACTGCACTGACAGAGACGCCGGATCGACCCCCATCCACTATATTATGTATATAGCACCAGGCTTAAGAGTCCCGGACTTTATTCTTGGATTAATTTTGTTCAGAATCTTCGATAAATACAATAAGCCTGATGTGATGTTGGCTACAGCGCTTCAGTTTTCATCCCTTATATTACTGGCAGTAGCGTTCTACTTCGGAAAATATGTAGATCAAAACTACAAATATGATACTTATTACATGATCCCCATGGGCCTTACAGTTTTGGCGTTCAGTTACCAGAACGGCTGCCTCGCTCGGGGATTATCGAACAAAGCTCTGGTGACGCTTGGAGAGGCAAGTTTCGCGCTTTACCTGATCCATCAGTTAGTCATCCGCCACGGCGAGCTCTTAAGGTTGAGCGTGTTTGATATGACGGGCCCAACCAGTGAGATTTTCTTTATCGTAATTTATGCGGCTTCAAGCATTGGGCTGAGCTATTTCTTATTCACTCGTTTCGAGATGCGGGCAAAAACGAAAACGTTGAACTTCTTACGGGCAATGAGAAATCCCAAAAGCGATGAACTGAGTTCACACGAGCGGGTTTTAGAAAGACTTGAAAATAACAATTCGAAAAATCCGGATCTTATTGTTCCACTTCCCGTTCCTACGAGCTGATGCTTATGGTCTCCAGGTAATCAACAAACAGCCCCGGTTGTACTACCGGGGATGTAAAATCCCTAAGCCGAGAAGCATGCAAAAATTACTTGTTGCGTTTAGCGGGTTCAAGAATTTTCGCTGGGTTACCGACCACTGTTACGTTAGGTGGTATTGAACGAGTTACTACCGCACCAGCTCCGATCATCGCATTTTCCCCAATTGTGATCCCGGGAAGTATCGTGCAGTTGGCGCCAAGTGAGGCACCCTTGCAGATCACAGTTCTATCAAATTTTTCCGGGTATATTTTACTTCTTGGAAACCGATCGTTAGTGAAAGTTACATTGGGCCCGATGAAGACATCATCAGATATGGTAATTCCGTCCCACACTTGCACGCCACATTTGATAGTGACTCGATCACCGATGACAACATCATTTTCGATGAAAACGTGATCGCACACGTTACAATCCTCGCCTATCTTGGCAAGTGGTAAAATATGTGTGAAAGCCCATATACGTGAGCCTTTTCCTATATTAGACGACTCACAAAGACCATGTGAGTGTACAAAGTAATTTTTGGGTTCGTTCATTTATAGCTATATCCCTAAAGTATGGCGTGGAACACTTTACTGGTTATATTTAGATCTTTATTACCATTTAACAGTAAGAAATTAGTGAGTATTTTTAGGCCGGGCCTTGACACAGAATTCTGTGTGCAGCTTCTTTATTTTATAAGCCCAATTCGCATTAACGGACTGGTTAAACGTTGTTTCGGGGTATTCGATTAATCACTCAGACTCAGCCATCGCATTATCTAGATCATACGCCGGACAAATGACTGCAGGTATGATTGTAAATTCCGATTAGAGCATGGTTTTAGTGAATCTTGAGTAATTGTGCACGACCGGGGACGGCAAGTTGATGTCATCAAAGGCAAACTGACTGCACAATAACTCAAGATTGTGTATTCAAAGGGATATCTTGGACTCCCGCGCGATGCTTAACAGATATTGCCCGTAGCTATTTTTGCTCAACTCAGATCCTATGTTAACTAGCTGCTCTGCTGTTAGCCAACCGTTGTTAAAAGCAATCTCTTCCAAACACGCAATCTTATACCCCTGACGTTTTTCGATTGTCTCCACGAAATGCGAGGCTTCCAATAGGCTTTCGTGAGTTCCGGTATCCAGCCAGGCAAACCCGCGCCCTAATAGCTCAACGTGTAAATTGCCACGCTCTAAATAAGCTTGATTGATACTAGTAATCTCAAGTTCTCCCCGGGAAGAGGGTTTAACCTGCTTGGCGATATTAACTACTTCATTATCGTAAAAATAGAGGCCCGTCACTGCAAAGTTGGATTTTGGCTCAACTGGTTTTTCTTCAATAGAGATAGCACATCGGTTTTCACCGAATTCCACCACACCAAATCGTTCTGGATCCTTGACTTGATAACCGAAGACTGTAGCCCCCTTTGTGCGATTGACGGCTGCGCGGAGCAGTGGAGTGAAACCTTGTCCGTAAAAAATGTTATCGCCAAGTACGAGACATACCTGGTCATTACCAATAAATTCTTCGCCTATAATGAATGCTTGAGCTAGTCCTTCTGGTTTATCTTGAATTGCATAACTCAGGTTGACACCGATGTTACTTCCATCACCTAGTAGTCGCTTAAATCCATTAACGTCTTCAGCGGTAGTTATGATCAATATATCTCTAATCCCCGCCAGCATTAGCACTGAAAGGGGATAGAAGATCATAGGTTTATCGTAAATCGGAAGCAGCTGTTTAGATACACCCTTTGTAATTGGATAGAGGCGTGTTCCGGAGCCACCCGCCAAAATAATCCCTTTCATGTATTATCCCCTGACAAAGTCTGACTTTTGCAATTTAATTAAATTTAATGAGACAAAAGGTATCTCCCCCTATCTCGTTAACTCGCTCATTCCAACGCTATGATTTTTACGTAAAAATATTCGTAAAAAAGCAATCACCATGCCTATTATTAGGCCTAGTACAGCGGCCAAAACTATAATTATAGTCTTTTTAGGATAGACCGGGTTTTCCGGAAGAATAATTTCACCGTCCATCCTAAACACTTGAACATTTCTAATATTCGATTCTAGCTCCGTATAAAATCTTGATTTTGTTTGTAAGGTTCTGAGTTTATTGATGAATGGGTCATCTGACTTCCGGGTATCAAGATTATTGATTTCAGCTCTCAGCGCGATAGATCCGCGCATATACAACGGCTGCTCGTCCAAGCTGCCGGCAAATTTAACAGCTGCGTCTCCCGTAACAATCGGCGGTCTCTCCAAGCCAATAGCTTCCGCGACAACGAGTGCTTCTTGCAATTTGGCGACTGAATCCTGGCGCTCACGCTGTCCCACTTCACGGAACAATATGATCTGCTGCTGGAGATTCCGAGCGAGAACATCAGCCTCACTTGAAATATTTTTTACCATCTCATTCTTCGCAAGTTCACTCGCGCGCGCGATAAACTTGCCGATTAACATTGCAGCTTGTTCAGCGCTCCCATCTTTGGCCGCGACTAGATAACGATCAGGATTATCCTTAGCGGCAGGAGAAACCGTTAAGGCCTTCGAGTAATCTTCGTACAGATTCTCTATAGATTTCGAGCGCTCTTCTTCCGATAAAGCCGGAAGATAGACAGTATTAAAAAACTCTCGACGAAGTGAATCCGCCTGCAAGTTCCGCATGAAAACACCATAGACATCCTTTACCGAAAAAGGGGCCAAATGGTTTTCTGCAGTTCGGCCATAATTGTAGTTTGCAATATCATTTTGCGTAGGAGGCACAACAACGACTTTCGCCGCATAGATAGGACTGCTCAAAAAAGCAAATGCCGCCCCCACGACCATTACTGCAATCATAGCGCCGAGAATGAGCAATCGCTGTTGCCAGAGAGCGATCATCAATATCCTCAGATCGACCTCATTGCCATTAGAGGATATATCTGAATAATTCTGCATACTAAATTAGCCCTCTGAAGTAACTATCCTGTCTATCTCAGAGAAGACAGGCCCAATAGATCATTGATCAAAATTTCTAGAACCTTGAAACTGTGAATTCTCTTACATAAGTACGATGGTTTTCTTTAATGCGGCTCGCGATGCTAAAATCATCCATGAAGATAATTTTCAGCATTGACACAATCACTTACTTGACCGAGCAGAGTAATTCTCATCAAGCCATTTTTGATAGCTACCACTCTTCACATGAGCTATCCACTCTGTATTCGTGAGATACCACTCAACTGTTTTCCTGATTCCGCTTTCAAAAGTTTCTTCAGGCACCCAGCCCAATTTGCTTTGAATCTTGCCCGCATCAATAGCGTAGCGTTGATCGTGCCCTGGTCGATCCTGCACATAGGTGATTAAACCAGCGTGCGGGCAATAAGGAGAGTCCGGACGCATTTCATCTAGCAGTCCGCAGAGAGTCCGTACAACCTCAATATTTTGCTTCTCGTTGTGACCGCCAACGTTGTAGGTCTCACCGATCTCACCTGAGCTAATAACTTGGAATAAGGCGCGAGCATGGTCCTCGACATACAGCCAATCTCGGACTTGATTACCCTGTCCGTAGACTGGCAGTGACTTACCTTCAAGCGCATTAAGAATGATCAGCGGAATTAGTTTTTCAGGAAAGTGGTACGGACCGTAGTTATTTGAACAGTTGGTGATCAAGAATGGCAGTCCATAGGTACGACCCCATGCTCGGACTAGGTGATCGGAACTGGCTTTACTTGCGGAATAGGGAGAGCTTGGCTGATAAGGCGTGGTTTCTGTGAAAAGATCATCTGGCCCCTCTAGGTCACCATAAACTTCATCTGTAGACACATGATGGAACCGGAATGTTGCCTTACGCTCGTCGCTCAGAGCTTTCCAATAATGGCGAGCCGCTTCAAGTAAAGTATAGGTACCGATGATGTTGGTCTGGATGAATTCCGAAGGCCCCGAAATCGAGCGATCTACATGAGACTCGGCAGCCAGGTGCATGATCGCGTCGGGCTGATGCTCTCGAAAAACACGATCAACTTCTTCACGATCACAAATGTCAACATGCTCAAATGCGTAGCGGGTGTTGTCGCACACTTCTATTAATGATTCAAGGTTGCCCGCGTAGGTAAGTTTATCGACGTTCACGACAGAATCAGTCGAATCGGAAATGATATGTCGGATTACAGCCGAGCCGATAAAGCCGGCTCCGCCGGTTACAAGAATTTTCACTCTAATGCACACCTTTGAGTAACTGACAGAGCTACTAACGCTGCCAAATCCATAAATGCCAGAGTCCGCAATGGTCGATCCTGCTAACGAAGTACTCCGCCCGCCCAAGTATTTCGACCATCGGACAAACGCTGCATTTTACAGTTTAATGAGCGTTTTACTAATGGATATGCGCGGGCTGTATACCATCGACGCGCAGCTAATCGGGCGTTTTCAAGCTAGACGTTTACGAGGTGCTCTCGGTAGGCGCCTTATAAGCCAGCCAAGAGTCGGACCAAGCACCATGCCGGCTAACATAGCAATCACTACGACGAGTGAAATCCTCAATTCGGGCCCCGTCCAACCTAGGAACACCAAAGACACCGGCTGTTGGTTCTCTAGGACGAAAGCTAGGATTGCCAAAACAATAAGCAGGCATAAAACAGCAAGCAGCACTCGTTGAACATTACGCATTTACGGTTCCTTGCTCTGGGGAGGCCCTACACAAGCCCCTCTTCCTCTTCCTCATTCACCCGATCCCGCAACTCCTTCCCCGGCTTGAAATGAGGCACAAACTTCCCGTCAAGGCTCACCGACTGCCCAGTCTTAGGATTCCGCCCAACCCGCGGCGCGCGATAGTGTAACGAAAAACTCCCAAACCCCCGAATCTCAATCCGATCACCGGTGGCCAGGCACTGAGACATTTGTTCAAGCATGGTCTTGATGGCCAGCTCCACATCCTTGGATGAGAGCAGCCCTTGATGGGTGACAATTCGTTCGATCAACTCCGACTTCGTCATATTTTTCCCTTCTTTTTCAAGCAGCTAGGAAAATCGCTACCAAGGTTTTAGCATGACCGGATGAATTTGAACAGTCCGACTTTCTCCACGCTACCGCCAGCAGTGCGCTGCCCGACTACGGGGCATTGCTCCACCGTTTCTTTGCCCGATTTATTTGCAAATCACCAACATGGTTCGGGTTACCAGGCCTGCGGGATTGAAGCCGAATGGGTATTGGTCTTCATCCTTGGCGTCATCGGATCGCGTTACTACTTTGTAGCCTGCGCCTTTGCACTCCTTGGCTGCGCGCTTTTGGCACTTTTCCCAGTTTGAGCCCAGGCCGGAGCAGTCAATTTCGATGCCGCTCACCCCGCGCACTGAGTGAGTTTTGGCGTTTGTGGAGCAGCCTGCCAATGTCAGTAAAGCCAATATGACAATGAGCTTGTTCATTCACTTCCTTATCGGACGCTCTGCCCGACTGGCGTTTGTTTCAGGCTATAGAGTAGCTGCAAATAAGCATTTGATCCTGTTAAAGAAAGGGACCGTTTTTTTGGGGGGATGGTTCAGTGTTTGGGGTGGTTGTGAGGACTGGAGTTGAATGGGGGATCGGCGGATTTGACGATCAACGATTAAGATCAAAAGATCGCAGGCTGCGCCAGCTCCTACAGGGGGTGGAATTGCGGGCATGAAAAAGGGCGACCGAAGTCGCCCTTTTTATGGTCTGACAGAACTTAGTTCTGTTTTTCCATTTGTGCACGCAACAGGTCGCCCAGAGTGGTAGGACCAGGAGCAGCAGTGTCCGAAGCTGGCTTGTCGCGCAGGCTCTGGATTGCTTCTTTCTCTTCAGCATCGTCTTTCGACTTGATGGAGAGCTGGATTACGCGGCTCTTGCGGTCAACGCTGATGATCTTGGCTTCTACTTCCTGGCCTTCTTTCAGAACGTTGCGCGCGTCTTCAACGCGGTCACGGCTGATTTCGGAGGCTTTCAGAGTCGCTTCGATATCGTCGGCCAGAGTGATGATGGCGCCTTTAGCGTCAACTTCTTTCACAGTGCCTTTAACGATTGCGCCTTTGTCGTTCTCTTGAACGTACTCGGAGAACGGATCGCTTTCCAGTTGCTTGATACCCAGGGAGATGCGCTCGCGCTCTGGGTCAACCGACAGGATAACGGTGTCAAGCTCGTCGCCCTTCTTGAAGCGGCGAACGGCTTCTTCGCCCACTTCGTTCCAGGAGATGTCGGACAGGTGAACCAGACCGTCGATGCCGCCGTCCAGACCAATGAAGATACCGAAATCGGTGATCGACTTGATGGTGCCGGAGATTTTATCGCCCTTGTTGAACTGGCCAGAGAAATCTTCCCATGGGTTAGATTTGCACTGCTTGATGCCGAGGGAGATACGACGACGCTCTTCGTCGATGTCCAGAACCATAACTTCCACTTCGTCGCCGACTTGTACGACTTTCGAAGGGTGGATGTTCTTGTTGGTCCAGTCCATTTCGGAAACGTGTACCAGGCCTTCAACGCCTTCTTCCAGCTCAGCGAAGCAGCCGTAGTCGGTCAGGTTGGTTACACGAGCGGTAACGCGAGTGCTTTCTGGGTAACGGGCTTTGATAGCAACCCATGGATCTTCGCCCAGTTGCTTGAGGCCCAGAGAAACACGGTTGCGTTCGCGATCGTATTTCAGAACCTTGACATCGATCTCGTCGCCAACGTTGACGATTTCCGATGGATGCTTGATACGCTTCCAAGCCATGTCGGTAATGTGCAGCAGGCCATCGACGCCACCCAGATCGACGAATGCGCCGTAATCGGTGAGGTTCTTGACGATACCTTTGACTTGTTGGCCTTCCTGCAGGGATTCCAGCAGAGCTTCACGCTCGGCGGAGTTCTCGGCTTCGAGGACGCTGCGACGGGAAACGACAACGTTGTTGCGCTTCTGATCCAGCTTGATGACCTTGAATTCCAGCTCTTTGCCTTCCAGGTGCGTGGTGTCGCGCACTGGACGGACGTCAACCAGAGAACCTGGCAGGAACGCACGGATGCCGTTAACGTCGACTGTGAAGCCGCCTTTAACCTTACCGTTGATAACGCCCTTGACCACTTCTTCGGCTGCGAAGGCTGCTTCCAGAACAATCCAGCACTCGGCGCGCTTGGCTTTTTCACGGGACAGCTTGGTTTCACCAAAGCCGTCTTCAACCGAGTCCAGAGCAACGTGAACTTCGTCACCGACATTGATAGTCAGATCGCCAGCGTCGTTGTAGAACTGCTCAAGCGGGATGAGTGCTTCAGACTTCAGGCCAGCGTGAACGGTTACCCAACGTGCTTGGTAATCGATATCAACGATAACACCGGTGATGATGGAGCCTGCCTGAAGGTTCAGGGTTTTTAGGCTTTCTTCAAAGAGTTCCGCAAAGCTTTCGCTCATTTTAATTCCTGAGTATAAGGGCGAAGAATACGCCCATCTCCACATCCCAGACGACGTGGGTTACGTTCATTTAAAGAAGCACCGCAGGACTATGACTGGTCCCCTGAAACGCTTCTTGGTCACCCGGCGATATCGCGGAGTGCGATCTCGCTCATGATGCGTTGCAACACCTGATCGATGGATAATTCCGTGGAATCCAGCTGAATGGCGTCAGCCGCCGGCTTGAGCGGGGCTACCGCTCGCTGGGTGTCACGCTCATCGCGTGCACGTATCTCATCTAGCAGACTCGACAGACTAACACCATCGACTTTGCCCTTCAACTGCAAGTAACGACGGCGCGCACGCTCCTCGGCACTGGCAGTCAGGAAGATTTTCAGCGGCGCATCCGGGAAAACTACAGTGCCCATGTCGCGCCCATCAGCGACCAGACCCGGCATCTCCTGAAAGGCGCGCTGCCTCTGGAGCAAGGCTTCGCGGACCGCCGGCAGTGCGGCGACCTGCGACGCACCCGAGCCGACGCTCTCGGTGCGGATCACGTCGCTGACCTCGTCGCCTTCGAGAATGATGCGTTGCAGCTGACCGTCGGTCGCCGCGATGAACTGCACATCCAGATGAGCGGCAAGTTGCTTGAGCAGCTCTTCGTTGGTCAGGTCGACGCCGTGGTTGTGGGCGGCGAACGCCAGCAAGCGATAAAGCGCACCGGAATCGAGCAGGTTCCAGCCCAGACGTTTGGCCAGAATGCCGGCGACCGTGCCTTTGCCAGAGCCGCTTGGCCCATCAATGGTGATGACCGGTGCGATATTTTTCACGATTGAGCCTCTTGTGCCACACGAATGCCGACTTGGGCGCACAGCGCGAGGAAGTTCGGGAACGACGTTGCGACGTTGGCGCAGTCATGGATGCGGATCGGCGCCGTGGCGCGCAGCGAAGCAACACTGAAGGCCATGGCAATGCGGTGATCGCCGTGTCCATGCACTTCGCCGCCGCCGATCAGGCCGCCGTCGATGATGATGCCGTCCGGGGTCGGCTCGCATTTGACGCCCAGGGCCAGCAAGCCATCGGCCATGACCTGAATGCGGTCCGATTCCTTGACGCGCAGCTCTTCGGCGCCGCGCAACACGGTGCGCCCTTCGGCACAGGCAGCGGCGACGAACAGCACCGGGAATTCGTCGATGGCCAGTGGCACCAGCGCTTCGGGAATCTCGATGCCCTTGAGTTTAGCTGCACGTACGCGCAGATCCGCTACCGGTTCGCCACCGACTTCACGCTGGTTTTCCAGGGTGATGTCGGCGCCCATCAGACGCAGGATGTCGATGACGCCGGTGCGCGTCGGGTTAATGCCGACGTGCTCAAGCACCAGCTCGGAACCTTCGGCAATCGACGCCGCCACCAGGAAGAACGCCGAAGACGAGATATCGCCCGGCACTTCAATGTGGGTGGCAGTGAGCTTGTGCCCGGACTCGACCGACGCCGTCGCGCCGTCGACGCTGACCGGGTAGCCGAAGCCACGCAGCATGCGCTCGGTGTGATCGCGAGTCGGTGCTGGCTCGGTGACGGTGGTTTTGCCGTCGGCGTACAGACCGGCCAGCAACAGGCAGGATTTAACCTGGGCACTGGCCATCGGCATGGTGTAGGTCAGGCCTTTGAGCTTGTTGCCGCCACGGATGACCATCGGCGGACGACCTTCGGCAGCGGTCTCGATCACGGCGCCCATCTCACGCAGCGGATTGGCTACGCGGTTCATTGGGCGCTTGGACAGCGAGGCGTCGCCGGTCAGGGTGCTGTCGAAGTTCTGCGCCGCCAACAGGCCGGAAAGCAGACGCATCGAGGTGCCGGAGTTGCCCAGGTAGATCGGGCCCGGCGCCGGCTTCAAGCCATGCAGGCCGACGCCGTGAATGGTCACGCGACCGTGGTGCGGACCTTCGATCACGACGCCCATGTCACGGAAGGCTTGCAAGGTCGCCAGGGCATCTTCGCCCTCGAGGAAGCCTTCGACTTCGGTGACGCCTTCGGCAAGCGAACCGAGCATGATCGAACGGTGGGAAATCGATTTGTCGCCCGGTACACGAATCCGCCCAGTCAGGCGGCCACCAGGTTGTGCCAGGAAAATCAGGTCGTTGGAGTTCATAGCGTCCACATAAGCCCGGCGGGCCAGGATTTTACTGAAATGTTCGCGGGCAACCCGGGCGCGTGTAAACACGCCCAGCAATTGGTGCCCATCCCCTGCATCGACCGCGTCGCGCAAGGCGTCGAGGTCGCTGCGAAATGTATCGAGTGTGCGCAGGACAGCTTCGCGGTTGGCGAGGAAGATGTCGTGCCACATGACCGGGTCACTTCCCGCGATTCTTGTGAAATCACGGAAACCGCCGGCAGCGTAACGGAAGATCTCAAGGTTTTCATTGCGCTTGGCCAATGAATCGACCAAACCGAACGCCAACAGGTGCGGTAAATGGCTCGTCGCCGCCAGCACTTCGTCGTGACGCTCGACCTGCATGTGCTCGACGTCGGCGCCCAATTCGCGCCACAGACGGTCGACCACCGCAAGCGCGGCCGGATCGGTCTGGTCCAGCGGCGTCAAAATGACTTTGTGGCGACGGAACAGCTCGGCGTTGGAGGCTTCCACCCCGCTCTGCTCGGAACCGGCAATCGGATGGCCCGGGACAAAACGCGGCGGCATGCCACCAAAGGCTTCAGTCGCGGCGCGCACCACGTTGCCTTTGGCACTGCCGACATCGGTCAGAATCACCGAGCCCAGATCCATCGCTGCCAACCGGGCGAGCATTTTTTCCATGGCCAGAATCGGCACGGCGAGCTGGATCACGTCGGCGCCCTGGCACGCAACAGCCAGGTCTTCTTCGCAGCGATCCACCACGCCCAGCTCCACCGCCAGTTTGCGCGACTGTGGATCAAGGTCGACCCCGACCACTTCGCGGCACAGGCCACTCTCGCGCAAACCCTTGGCGAACGAACCGCCAATCAAGCCCAGACCGACCACCACCAGGCGACCGATCATAGGTGCAGCAGGTTGCAATGCAGTGACATCAACCACGGGCCAGAACCTTGGTCAGCGCCTCAAGGAAACGCGTGTTTTCCGAAGGCAAGCCGATGGTGATGCGCAAATGGTTCGGCATGCCGTAATTGGCCACCGGACGCACGATCACGCCTTCACGGAGCAAGCCCTGGAACACCGGCGCTGCCACCTGGCCGAGATCGACGCAGATGAAGTTGCCCTTGGACGGAATCCAGCTCAGGCCCAGCTCGCGGAAACCCGCTTGCAGCTGCTGCATGCCGGCTTCGTTGAGGCGACGGCTTTGTGCCAGGTAATCGGTGTCTTGCAGTGCGGCGCACGCAGCGGCGAGGGCCAGGCTGTTGACGTTGAACGGCTGACGCACGCGGTTGAGCACATCGGCCACGACAGCAGTCGACAGGCCATAACCGACGCGCAATGCCGCCAGACCGTAAGCCTTGGAGAACGTGCGCGAAACCAGCAGGTTCGGGTACGCCGCCAGGTAATCCAGACCGTCCGGCAAGTCGCTGCCTTCGGCGTATTCGATGTAGGCCTCGTCCAGCACGACCAGCACGTGGGCCGGAACGTCCTGCAGGAATTCGTCCAGCGCTTCGGCGCCGAACCAGGTGCCGGTCGGGTTGTTCGGGTTGGCGATGAACACCACACGGGTGTCGGCATCGATCGCGGCAAGCATGGCCGACATGTCGTGGCCCCAGTCTTTGGCCGGGATCACTTTTGCGGTAGCACCGACGGCTTGGGTGACGATCGGATAGACCGCGAAGGCGTGCTCGCTGAACACCGCGTTGAGGCCCGGCGCCAGATAGGCGCGCGCGACCAGCTCGAGAATGTCGTTGGAGCCGTTGCCCAGCGTCACCTGATTGAGTTCGACGCGGCACTGATCGGCCAGCAAGGTCTTCAGTGCAAAACCGTTGCCGTCGGGGTAACGGGTCAACTCAGCCAGTTCATCACGAATCGCGGCCAGGGCTTTTGGACTGGCGCCCAGCGGGTTTTCGTTGCTCGCCAGCTTGACGATGCTCGCCGGATCGAGGTCCAGTTCGCGCGCCAGTTCGTCCACGGGTTTGCCCGGAACGTAAGGCGAAAGTTGTTGCACGCCCGGCTGTGCCAGAGCGAGGAAGTCGCCACTCATTTGCTACCCCTTAGAGGACTGCTTTCGGGTAGGAACCCAGCACTTTGAGTGCTACTGCTTCCTGACTGATCTTTTCCAGCACACCTTTGATCAACGGATCGCGGTGGTGACCGACGAAATCGATAAAGAACACGTAGGTCCATTTACCGCTGCGCGACGGACGAGTCTCGATGCGCGTCAGGTCGATGCCGTTGTCGTGGAACGGCACGAGCAATTCGTGCAGGGCGCCGGGCTTGTTGCTCATGGAGACGATGATCGAGGTCTTGTCGTCGCCGGTCGGTGGCACTTCCTGGCTGCCGATCATCAAAAAGCGCGTGGAGTTGTCCGGGCGATCTTCAATCTTTTCGGCAAGACGGGTCAGCCCGTACAGGCCAGCCGCCATATCACCGGCAATCGCCGCCGAATTCCACTCCCCCTTGACCCGCTTGGCCGCTTCGGCGTTGCTCGATACCGCCACGCGCTCGACATTCGGGTAGTGTGCGTCAAGCCACTTGCGGCACTGGGCCAGCGACTGCGCGTGGGAATAGATGCGGCTGATGCTGTCGGTCTTGGTGTTTTCGCCAACCAGCAAGTGGTGGTGAATGCGCAGCTCGACTTCGCCACAGATGACCATGTCGTGTTCGAGGAAGCTGTCCAGCGTGTGGTTGACCGCGCCTTCGGTGGAGTTTTCCACCGGCACGACGCCGAAATTCACCGCACCGGCGGCCACTTCGCGGAACACTTCGTCGATCGCCGCCATCGGCTTGCTGATGACTGCGTGGCCGAAGTGTTTCATGGCCGCCGCCTGGGTGAACGTGCCTTCAGGGCCGAGATAGGCCACTTTCAGCGGCTGCTCGAGGGCGAGGCACGAGGACATGATTTCGCGGAACAGCCGCGCCATCTCTTCGTTGCCCAGCGGCCCCTGATTGCGCTCCATCACGCGCTTGAGTACCTGAGCTTCGCGCTCGGGACGATAGAACACCGGCACTTCGCCTTCGGCCAGCGAGGCCATTTTTACCCGCGCCACTTCCTGGGCGCAGCGCGCACGCTCACTGATCAGCTCGAGGACTTTGGTGTCCAGCGCATCAATGCGAACGCGCAGGGCCTTGAGTTCTTGCTCAGACATTAGCCGTGTTCCTTCTCGAACTCTGCCATGTACGAAACCAGCGCGTTGACCGCGCCGATGTCGACGGCGTTATAGATGGAGGCGCGCATGCCGCCTACGGAGCGGTGACCCTTGAGGTTCAACAGGCCACGCTCGTCGGCGCCGGCGAGGAACGGTTTGTCGAGACGGTCGTCCGCGAGGCGGAACGGCACGTTCATCCACGAACGGTCGGACGGGTTGATCGGGTTGCTGTAGAGGCCGCTTGCATCGATGAAGCTGTACAGTGTGCGCTGCTTCTGTTCATTGAGTTTGCCGATGGCTTCGACGCCGCCCTGCTCTTTGAGCCACTCGAACACCAGACCGGACAAGTACCAGGCCAGCGTCGGCGGGGTGTTGTACATGGAGCCGTTATCGGCCGCAACCTTGTAGTTGAGCATGGTCGGGCACAGGGAGCGGGCCTTGCCGAGCAAGTCTTCGCGGATGATGTTGACCACCAGACCGCTCGGCCCGATGTTTTTCTGTGCGCCGGCGTAGATCATGCCGAAACGCGAGATGTCGACCGGACGCGAAAGAATGTCCGAGGACATGTCGGCGACCAGCGGGACGTCACCGGTTTCCGGAATCCACTGGAATTCCAGGCCGCCGATGGTTTCGTTCGGCGCGTAGTGAACGTAGGCCGCGTCTTTCGACAGGTTCCATTCGTTCTGCCCGGGGATGGCGAAATAGTCGTAAGGCTTGGCAGTGGCGGCGACGTTGACGTGGCCGTAACGCGAGGCTTCTTCGATGGCTTTCTGTGACCAGATACCGGTATCGATGTAATCGGCGCTGCCGCTTTCCGGCAACAGGTTCAGCGGAATCTGCGCAAATTGCTGGCTGGCGCCACCTTGCAGGAACAGCACTTTGTAGTTCGAAGGGATATTGAGCAGATCACGCAGATCCTGCTCGGCCTTGGTCGCAATGGACACGAACTCGTCGCTGCGATGGCTCATTTCCATGACCGACAGGCCTTTGCCGTGCCAATCGAGGAGTTCACCCTGAGCGCGCTTCAGGACAGCTTCGGGAAGCGCCGCAGGACCGGCACAGAAGTTATAGGCTCTCTTGCTCACATCCAATCTCGCTCTGATTTGGTGGATCACATATCAGTCGACACCGATCCAATGCGGGAGCGGGCTTCCTGTGGCGAGGGGGTTTACCCCCGTTGGAGTGCGAAGCGCCCCCTAAACCAGCCACCGCCATCTCGCAAGAGGACGTGGTGACAGGTTTGCGATTGCTGCGCAATCGAACGGGGGCAAGCCCCCTCGCCACAAAAGCCCGGCACCCACACGGATCTCCATGGGTGTCGATATTTCATACCGGACAAACAACAAGGGGGCGAATTCTCATCCGCCCCCTGTGTGTCCGCTTACTCTTGCGGTTCTTCGTCTGCGGCGGCGTCGAGTTGCTGGTCTTCGACTGCGTCGTCGATCACGACCTCACCGTCGAACACTGCACCTTCTTCGCCCTCCTCGCCTTCGAGCTCTTCGCCCTCGACTTCCGACGGCTCCTGAACCCGTTCCAGACCGACCAGCGTTTCGTCACTGGCCAGTTTGATCAGGGTCACGCCCTGGGTGTTTCGACCCAGGCTGGAAACCTCGTCAACACGGGTACGCACCAGTGTGCCCTGGTCGGAAATCAGCATGATCTCCTCGCCGTCGAGCACCTGCACCGCGCCGACCAGACGGCCGTTGCGATCGTTGCTGACCATGGCGATGACGCCCTGACCGCCACGCTTGTACTCAGGGAACTCGGAGATCGCCGTACGCTTGCCGTAACCACGGGCCGAAGCAGTGAGGATCTCGCTGCCTTCTTCGGGGATCAGCATGGAAATCAGCTTCTGCCCTTCCGGCAGACGCATGCCGCGCACACCGCGAGCGGTACGGCCCATGGCACGAACGTCGGTTTCCTTGAAGCGCGTCACTTTACCGCCATCGGAGAACAACATGACTTCGCGGCTGCCATCGGTGATGGACGCGGAAATCAGTACGTCACCTTCGTCCAGCTCCAGCGCGATCAGACCGACGCTACGCTGACGGCTGAAGGATTCCAGCGGGGTCTTCTTCACGGTGCCTTTGGCGGTGGCCATGAAGATGAAGTGGCCTTCGGTGTATTCCTCGACCGGCAGCATGGTGGTGATGTATTCATCACTGTCGAGCGGCAGCAGGTTGACCAGCGGACGACCACGGGCAGCGCGGGACGCTTCCGGAATTTCGTAGGTTTTCAGCCAGTACACCTTGCCTTTGCTGGAGAACAGCAGCAGCGTGGTGTGGCTGTTGGCGACCAGCAGGTGCGCGATGTAGTCCTCGTCCTTGACGCCGGTAGCCGATTTGCCTTTGCCACCACGACGCTGAGCCTGATACGCAGCCAGTGGCTGGGTCTTGGCGTAGCCACCGTGGGAAATGGTCACGACGCGCTCTTCTTCCGGGATCATGTCGCCCAGGGTCAGGTCGAGACGGGCATCGAGAATCTCGGTGCGACGCACATCGCCGTATTCGGCGCGGATCACTTCCAGTTCTTCGCGAATCACTTCCATCAGGCGCGTGGCGCTGCTGAGGATGCGGATCAACTCGCCGATCTGGTTGAGAATCTCTTGATACTCGGCCAGCAGCTTCTCGTGTTCCAGACCGGTCAGACGGTGCAGGCGCAGCTCGAGAATGGCCTGCGCCTGTTCCGGCGACAGGAAGTACTTGCCTTCGCGCAGACCGTATTGCGGGTCCAGGGTCTCGGGACGGCACGAATCGGCACCGGCGCGCTCGACCATCGCGACCACGGCGGAAGATTCCCACGCGGTCTTGATCAGCGCTTCCTTGGCTTCCGAAGGCGTTGGCGACGCCTTGATCAGGGCGATGACCGGGTCGATGTTCGACAGGGCAACCGCTTGACCTTCCAGAATGTGACCACGTTCGCGGGCTTTACGCAGTTCGAACACGGTACGGCGGGTAACGACTTCGCGACGGTGGCGCACGAAGGCTTCCAGCAGGTCCTTGAGGTTGAGGATCCGCGGACGGCCGTCGATCAGCGCGACGATGTTGATGCCGAACACCGCTTGCAGCTGGGTCTGGGCGTAGAGGTTGTTGAGGATCACCTCAGGCACTTCGCCACGACGCAGTTCGATCACGACGCGCATACCGTCCTTGTCCGACTCGTCGCGCAGTTCGGTGATGCCTTCCAGCTTCTTCTCTTTGACCAGCTCGGCGATCTTCTCGATCAGACGGGCCTTGTTCAGCTGGTAAGGAAGTTCGGTGATGACGATCTGTTGACGGCCACCGACCTTGTCGATGTCTTCGATGGTCGAGCGGGCACGCATGTAAATGCGCCCGCGACCGGTGCGGTAGGCTTCGATGATGCCGGCGCGACCGTTGATGATCGCGGCGGTCGGGAAGTCCGGACCGGGGATGTATTGCATCAGCTCATCGATGGTCAACTCGGGGTTGTCGATGAGCGCCAGGCAACCGTCGATGACTTCACCGAGGTTGTGTGGCGGGATGTTGGTCGCCATGCCCACGGCGATACCGCTGGAGCCGTTGACCAGCAGGTTGGGAATACGGGTCGGCATGACCGCAGGGATCATTTCGGTGCCGTCGTAGTTCGGCACCCAGTCCACGGTTTCTTTATGCAGGTCAGCCAGCAGCTCGTGCGCCAGCTTGGTCATGCGCACTTCGGTGTATCGCATGGCGGCGGCGTTGTCGCCGTCAACCGAACCGAAGTTACCCTGACCGTCTACCAGCAGGTAGCGCAGCGAGAATGGCTGCGCCATCCGAACGATGGTGTCGTAAACAGCGGTATCACCGTGCGGGTGATACTTACCGATCACGTCACCGACAACACGGGCAGATTTCTTGTACGGCTTGTTGAAGTCGTTGCCCAGCTCGCTCATCGCGAACAGCACACGCCGGTGCACGGGCTTCAAGCCATCGCGCGCATCCGGCAGTGCCCGCCCGACAATTACGCTCATTGCGTAGTCGAGGTAGGACTGCTTCAGCTCGTCTTCGATATTGACCGGGAGGATTTCTTTGGCCAGTTCGCCCATGAGAAGCCTGATTCCTTTTTCTGGTGAAACTTCGTCACATCCATATGGGACGAACGAAGCTCGCCGCTGCAGGCTGAGTGCCATGCAACGACTTACGACAAATCAACGATTTATGCCACGGATCTGCGCAGTAAAGGCAGCCACATCGAGCTACCCTGGAAACCGCCGAATGTTATCACAAGAGCCGCCACGCACCTATCCCCCAGATGCGCATGGAGTGTAGTTAGTTGAGTGGTGAGGGGCTGATAGGGGATCAGAGGGGCTTAGAGCTGTGTTTGATACAGATTTTGGGGTCAGATGATAGGTATTTATGGTTTCAGGGCCCCTTCGCGAGCAGGCTCGCTCCCACATTGGGGCCGTGTCGTGTGCAAAATATGCGTTTGACTCGGTCAAATGTGGGAGCGAGCCTGCTCGCGAAGGCGATTTATCAGGCGCTGAAGACCATCAATGCAACCGCTTGCGACACATCAACTGTGCCATCTTCGCGGTATCCGGCCGCTCGACGATGCCTTTCTCGGTGACGATCACATCGATCAGATCCGCTGGCGTTACATCGAACACCGGGTTGAACGCATCGACATCCGCGCCGACCCGTTTGCCGCCGACTTCCAGCAACTCGCGGCCGTCGCGCTCTTCGATCGGGATGTCGTCACCGCTGGCAAGGTTCATGTCGATGGTCGAACTCGGCGCCACCACCATGAAGCGCACGCCGTGATGCATGGCGTTGACTGCCAGTTGATAGGTGCCGATCTTGTTCGCCACGTCGCCATTGGCGGTGATGCGGTCGGCGCCGACGATGACCCAGGTGATGCCTTTGGTCTTCATGATGTGCGCAGCGGCGGAGTCGGCGTTAAGCGTTACGGGAATGCCTTCGTTGGCCAGTTCCCACGCGGTCAGTCGCGAACCTTGCAGCCACGGACGGGTTTCATCGGCGTAAACCCGCTCGACCATGCCTTCGATAAAGGCACCGCGAATCACCCCCAGCGCCGTGCCGAAGCCGCCGGTGGCGAGTGCACCGGTGTTGCAGTGAGTCAGAATGGTCTGCGCGTTACCCTGATGCTTGCGGATCAGGTCAACACCGAGCTGCGCCATGGTCAGGTTGGCTTCGCGGTCACTGTCATGGATAGCGATGGCCTCGGCCTCCAGCACGGCCAGCGGATCGGCGTGATTTTTCAGACGGTCCAGCCGATCACGCATGCGAGCGAGCGCCCAGAACAGATTCACCGCCGTCGGCCGCGAGTCCGCCAGCAGCGCGAAGTCTTCTTCCAGCGCCGCATGCCAATCGCCACCCTCGGCGAAGCGGGCCCGGGCAGCCAGCACCACACCGTAAGCCGCACTGATGCCAATCGCCGGCGCGCCACGCACGACCATCGAGCGAATGGCCTCGGCAACGCCTGCCGCGCTGGTGTAGGCGATCCAGGTTTCTTCGAACGGCAAAATACGTTGGTCCAGCAGATACAGGGCGCCCTCACGCCAATCGATGGCCTTTACCTTCTCCGCAGCCAACAGTCGATCGCGCATCCCACACCCCGTATTCAGTAACAAAGCCGCCGATTATAGCGAGCCCCCCGCGAAGACGCTCGGGTATACTTCGCCCTCTTCACAAAAGCTCTGGAACCGACTCTCGATGCCAAACCCTGCCCCTGCTCTCGACCTGTTATTGCTGCCGACCTGGCTGGTACCCGTGGAACCTGCAGGTGTCGTCCTCAAGGAACACGGCGTGGGCATTCGCGACGGGCGCATTGTCTTCATCGGCCCACGTTCTGCCGCACTGAAGCTTGAAGCAAGCGAAATCCGCGAATTGCCGGACGTGCTGCTCAGCCCCGGCCTGATCAATGCCCATGGCCATGCAGCCATGACGCTGTTCCGCGGCCTCGCCGATGATTTGCCGCTGATGACCTGGCTGGAAAACCACATCTGGCCGGCGGAAGCCAAATGGGTCGATGAAGCCTTCGTGCGTGACGGCACCGACCTGGCCATTGCCGAGCAGATCAAGGGCGGCATCACCTGCTTTTCCGACATGTATTTCTTCCCCAAGGTGGCCAGTGAGCGCGTGCACAACAGCGGCATCCGCGCGCAGATCGCGATTCCTGTTCTCGACTTCCCCATCCCGGGCGCCAGCTCGGCGGACGAAGCCATTCGTCAGGGCGTAGAACTGTTCACCGACCTCAAGCACCACGAACGCATCAAAGTGACGTTCGGCCCGCACGCGCCTTACACCGTGGGCGATGAAAACCTCGAGAAGATCCGGGTGATCGCCGAGGAACTGGACGCTTCTATTCACATGCACGTGCACGAAACTGCATTCGAGGTGCAGCAAGCGGTCGAGCAGACCGGCGAACGACCACTGGCCCGCCTCGAGCGGCTGGGACTGCTGGGCCCGCGCTTTCAGGCTGTGCACATGACCCAGATCAGCGAAGAAGACCTGGCGATGCTGGTAGAAAGCAACACCAATGTGATTCATTGTCCCGAGTCGAACCTGAAGCTGGCCAGCGGTTTCTGCCCGGTCGAGCGTTTGTGGCAGGCGGGTGTCAATGTCGCTATCGGCACTGACGGCGCGGCCAGTAATAATGACCTGGATCTGCTGGGCGAAACCCGCACCGCTGCGTTGCTGGCAAAAGCGGTCGCCGGCTCGGCCACGGCGCTGGACGCTCACCGCGCATTGCGCATGGCCACGCTGAACGGCGCCCGCGCGCTGGGTATCGAGGCTGATGCGGGTTCGCTGGAAATCGGCAAAGCGGCAGACATGGTTGCGTTCGACCTGTCCGGGCTGGCGCAACAACCGGTCTACGATCCGGTGTCGCAGCTTATATATGCTACCGGTCGCGACTGCGTGAAACACCTGTGGGTCGCTGGCAAGCAGTTGCTCGACGACCGCCGCCTGACGCGCATGGATGAACAGCAACTGGCCGCCACCGCCAAGGCCTGGGGCCAGCGCATCAGCGGTCGGAACGAATTGTAAGCCCCCCGGAGCCAACCCCGGGGCAACAGGATTTTTCAGGTTTTAGAGGATTGAACATGAGCAACGTCGACTACGCCGAGATCGCCAAATTCGAAGCGCTGGCCCATCGCTGGTGGGACCGCGAAAGCGAATTCAAACCGCTGCACGACATCAACCCGCTGCGGGTCAACTGGATTGACGAGCGCGTCAACCTGGCCGGCAAGAAGGTCCTCGACGTCGGTTGCGGTGGCGGCATCCTCAGCGAAGCCATGGCGCAACGCGGCGCGACGGTGATGGGCATCGACATGGGCGAAGCGCCGCTGGCGGTCGCCCAGTTGCATCAGCTGGAATCGGGGGTGACCGTTGAATACCGGCAGATCACCGCCGAAGCACTGGCAGAGGAAATGCCCGAGCAGTTCGATGTAGTGACGTGCCTGGAAATGCTCGAGCACGTGCCGGATCCGTCCTCGGTGATTCGCGCCTGCTACAAAATGGTCAAACCGGGCGGCCAGGTGTTCTTCTCCACCATCAACCGCAACCCGAAGGCTTACCTGTTCGCCATCGTCGGCGCTGAATACATCATGAAGCTGCTGCCGCGCGGCACTCATGACTTCAAGAAATTCATCCGCCCTTCCGAGCTGGGTGCCTGGAGCCGCATGGCTGGCCTGACCGTCAAGGACATCATTGGCCTGACGTACAACCCGCTGACCAAACACTACAAACTGGCGTCGGACGTGGACGTCAATTACATGATCCAGACCCTGCGCGAGGAATAAGGCGATGCGTCTCAGAGCGGTTCTTTTCGACATGGACGGCACGCTGCTCGACACCGCGCCTGACTTCATCGCGATTTCTCAGGCGATGCTCGCCGACCGTGGCTTGCCGCCAATCAACCCGCAGTACATTCGCGATGAAATTTCCGGTGGTGCGCGAGCGATGGTCGCCGCGACCTTTTCCATGGACCCGGAATCGCCGGGTTTCGAGGAATTGCGTCAGGAGTTTCTCGACCGCTATCTCAAGGGTTGCGCGGTGCACAGCCATCTATTCGATGGCATGGCCGAAGTACTGGAGAAAATCGAGAAAGCCAATCTGATCTGGGGCGTGGTCACCAACAAACCGGTGCGCTTCGCCGAGCCGATCATGCAGCAACTGGGCCTGGCTGAACGCTCGAAAGTATTGATCTGCCCGGACCATGTGACCAACAGCAAGCCGGACCCGGAACCGCTGACGCTGGCGTGCAAGCTGCTGGATCTGGACCCGGCCAGTGTGCTGTTTATCGGCGATGATTTGCGCGACATCGAGTCCGGCCGTGATGCCGGCACAAAAACCTGTGCCGTGACGTACGGCTACATTCACCCGGATGACAACCCGAAACACTGGGGCGCGGATGCCGTGATCGATCATCCGCTCGATTTGATTGCAGTGCTGGATAACGCGTTGTGTAGTTGCTAATGAGCCGCGCCCCATGTCCGTATAGCAGCTGCCAAAGGCCGCGTGACCCGTAGCAGCTGCCGAAGGCTGCGTCCGACTGCGAAGCAGTCGCTTAAGCCCCAGACTGGGACTGGCTCAGATACTGCGCAGCCATTATTTACGCCTGCTTCGCAGTCGGACGCAGCCTTCGGCAGCTGCTACAGGGAGCGCGGTTCCTGCTATAGGGGACGCAGCCTTCGGCAGCTGCTACAGGGAGCGCGGTTTCTGCTACAGGGGACGCAGCCTTCGGCA
>NZ_CABVGX010000038.1 GCF_902497625.1 Pseudomonas fluorescens
GGCCAAGCCAGCGCCGGCTCCAACGCCTGCCGCCAAGCCCGCTCCGGCACCCGCCGCTGCAGCCAAACCTGCCGAAAAGCCGATCACTGTGGCCAAGGCTGCCGGTGGCACCTGGTACGCCGGTCAGCCGACGAGCAACTACGTGGTGCAGATCCTCGGCACCAGCTCGGAAGCGTCCGCGCAAAACTTTGTCAAAGAGCAAGGCGGCGAGTACCGCTATTTCAAGAAAGTGCTTAACGGTAAACCGCTTTACGTCATCACTTACGGCAGCTTCGGTAGCCGCGATGCAGCCCTCAGCGCCATCAAAGCCTTGCCAGCGAAGGTCCAGGCTGGTAAACCTTGGCCTCGCACTGTCGCCAGCGTCCAACAGGAACTGGCAACAACTCGCTGAAGATTCGGTGGCCTTACCCAGGCCGCCTCTCCAAGCACCTCAAAAGTTCTGCAATGCATGCGGCTCCCGAGCCGCGTGCGTTGTGGTGTCTGCGTTACAGTAGTCTTTGAGTCGTTGCGGTCAGAATTAAAAATGTTTTGACTAGCACAGCAGATCGCTTTAAACCTTTCACAAATGCGACATAGATTTGCGACAGTTCGTCGTCAAATTTGTGAGCGTCTGTGTCGCTGTGTACAATGACCACCCTTTTGCCCCCGCCAAGCCGGCGCACGTTCGGCGCGGATCGCAAGTGGTTGAATTGAGAAGAAATTTGCCTCGAGAAGAGGCAGCCTGGTGAGAAAGTGTCTATGAAAGCAGGTCTGTACCAACCAGATGAATTCAAGGATAACTGCGGTTTCGGCCTGATAGCCCACATGCAGGGCGAGCCCAGTCATACCCTTTTGCAAACGGCCATCGAGGCCCTGACCTGCATGACCCACCGCGGTGGGATCAACGCCGACGGCAAGACCGGTGACGGTTGCGGCTTGCTGATTCAAAAGCCGGATGTGTTCCTGCGAGCCATTGCCCAGGAAACCTTCGGCGCAGCACTGCCCAAGCAATATGCCGTGGGCATGGTGTTCTTCAATCAGGACCCGGTGAAGGCCGAGGCTGCCCGCGAGAACATGAACCGCGAACTGCTGGCCGAAGGTTTGACGCTGGTTGGCTGGCGCAAAGTGCCGATCGATACCAGCGTCCTCGGTCGCCTGGCTCTTGAGCGCCTGCCGCAGATCGAACAAGTGTTCATCGGTGGTGAAGGCTTCAGCGATCAGGACATGGCGATCAAGCTGTTCAGCGCCCGTCGTCGCTCGTCAGTGGCCAACGCCGCCGACGTCGATCACTACATCTGCAGCTTTTCCCACAAGACGATCATTTATAAAGGCCTGATGATGCCGGCGGATCTGACCGCCTTCTATCCAGACCTCAGCGATCAGCGCCTGCAGACTTCGATTTGCGTGTTCCACCAGCGCTTCTCCACCAACACCCTGCCGAAATGGCCGCTGGCACAGCCATTCCGCTTCCTCGCCCACAACGGCGAAATCAACACCATCACCGGTAACCGCAACTGGGCGCAGGCCCGTCGGACCAAGTTCACCAACGATCTGATGGACCTGGAAGAACTCGGCCCGCTGGTCAACCGCGTCGGTTCCGATTCCTCCAGCATGGACAACATGCTCGAGCTGATGGTCACCGGTGGCATCGACCTGTTCCGTGGCGTGCGGATGATCATTCCGCCGGCGTGGCAGAACGTCGAAACCATGGACCCGGACCTGCGTGCGTTCTATGAATACAACTCGATGCACATGGAGCCGTGGGACGGCCCGGCCGGCGTGGTCATGACCGACGGTCGTTACGCAGTGTGCCTGCTCGACCGTAACGGTCTGCGTCCGGCTCGCTGGGTGACCACCAAGAACGGTTTCATCACCCTGGCCTCGGAAATTGGTGTCTGGAATTACCAGCCTGAAGATGTGATCGCCAAGGGCCGCGTCGGTCCGGGTCAGATCTTTGCCGTGGACACCGAAACCGGGCAGATCCTCGACACCGACGCGATCGACAATCGCTTGAAGTCCCGTCATCCGTACAAGCAATGGCTGCGCAAGAACGCCCTGCGCATTCAGGCGACCATGGAAGACAACGACCACGGTTCGGCTTTCTATGATGTCGACCAGCTCAAGCAGTACATGAAGATGTATCAGGTCACGTTCGAAGAGCGTGATCAGGTGCTGCGTCCGCTCGGTGAGCAAGGCTACGAAGCGGTCGGCTCCATGGGCGACGATACGCCGATGGCTGTGCTGTCCCAGCGCGTGCGTACGCCG
This sequence comes from Pseudomonas fluorescens, assembly GCF_902497625.1. Taxonomy (GTDB): domain Bacteria; phylum Pseudomonadota; class Gammaproteobacteria; order Pseudomonadales; family Pseudomonadaceae; genus Aquipseudomonas; species Aquipseudomonas fluorescens_BQ. The sequence goes on from NZ_CABVGX010000038.1 coordinate 2,245, forward strand.
TATGACTATTTCCGCCAGCAGTTTGCGCAGGTCACCAACCCGCCGATCGACCCGCTGCGTGAAGCGATCGTGATGTCGCTGGAAATCTGCCTCGGTGCCGAGCGCAACATTTTCCAGGAGTCGCCGGAACACGCTTCGCGCGTGATCCTCAGCTCGCCGGTCATTTCCCCGGCCAAGTGGCGCTCGCTGATGAACCTTGATCGCCCGGGCTTTGAACGCCAGGTGATCGACCTCAACTATGACGAGAGCGTCGGCCTCGAAGCTGCGGTGCGCAATGTCGCCGACCAGGCTGAAGAAGCCGTTCGCGCCGGTCGTACCCAGATCGTCTTGAGTGACCGTCATATTGCCCCGGGCAAGTTGCCGATTCACGCTTCCCTGGCCACCGGCGCGGTGCATCACCGTCTGACTGAAAAAGGCCTGCGTTGCGACTCCAACATCCTCGTGGAAACTGCGACTGCTCGCGACCCGCATCATTTCGCCGTGTTGATCGGTTTCGGCGCCTCGGCGGTCTATCCGTTCCTGGCGTACGAAGTGTTGGGCGACCTGATCCGTACCGGTGAAGTGTTGGGCGACCTCTATGAAGTGTTCAAGAACTACCGCAAAGGCATCACCAAGGGCCTGCTGAAAATTCTCTCGAAGATGGGTATCTCGACCATTGCTTCGTACCGGGGTGCGCAGCTGTTCGAAGCCATCGGCCTGTCCGAAGAAGTCTGCGACCTGAGCTTCCGTGGCGTGCCGAGCCGCATCAAGGGCGCGCGTTTCGTCGACCTCGAAGCTGAGCAGAAAGCCCTCGCCAGCGAAGCCTGGAGCCCGCGCAAGCCGATCCAGCAGGGCGGTCTGCTGAAGTTCGTCCACGGTGGCGAATATCACGCCTACAACCCGGACGTGGTCAACACTTTGCAAGCCGCAGTGCAGCAGGGCGATTACGGCAAGTTCAAGGAATACACGGCGCTGGTGGACAACCGTCCGGTGTCGATGATCCGCGACCTGTTCAAGGTCAAAACCCTGGACACGCCGCTGGACATCAGCGAGATCGAACCGCTGGAATCGGTGCTCAAGCGCTTCGACTCCGCCGGTATCTCGTTGGGCGCCTTGTCGCCTGAGGCTCACGAAGCCCTGGCCGAAGCCATGAACCGCCTCGGTGCGCGCTCCAACTCCGGCGAAGGCGGCGAAGACCCGGCGCGTTACGGCACCATCAAGAGCTCGAAAATCAAGCAGGTCGCGACTGGCCGTTTTGGTGTGACCCCGGAATACCTGGTCAACGCTGAAGTGCTGCAGATCAAAGTCGCTCAAGGTGCCAAGCCTGGCGAGGGCGGTCAACTGCCGGGTGGCAAGGTCAACGGTCTTATCGCCAAGCTGCGCTACGCAGTGCCGGGGGTGACCTTGATTTCTCCGCCGCCGCATCATGACATTTATTCTATCGAAGACTTGTCGCAGCTGATTTTCGACTTGAAACAAGTCAATCCGCAGGCGCTGGTCTCAGTGAAACTGGTCGCTGAAGCAGGCGTCGGCACTATCGCGGCCGGTGTTGCCAAGGCTTACGCAGACTTGATCACCATCTCCGGCTATGACGGCGGCACCGGCGCATCGCCGCTGACCTCGATCAAATACGCAGGCGCTCCGTGGGAGCTCGGCCTCGCCGAAACCCACCAGACCCTGCGCGGCAACGACCTGCGCGGCAAGGTCCGGGTGCAGACTGACGGCGGTCTGAAAACCGGCCTCGACGTGATCAAGGCCGCGATCCTCGGCGCCGAAAGCTTCGGCTTCGGTACCGCGCCAATGATCGCGCTGGGCTGCAAATATCTGCGCATCTGTCACCTGAACAACTGTGCAACCGGCGTCGCAACTCAGAACGAGAAGCTGCGCAAGGATCACTACATCGGCACCGTCGACATGGTGGTGAATTTCTTCACCTACGTCGCCGAAGAAACCCGTGAGTGGCTGGCGAAACTGGGCGTGCGTTCCCTCGAAGAGCTGATTGGGCGTACCGATCTGCTGGAAATTCTCGAAGGCCAGACCGCCAAGCAGAATCACCTCGACCTGACGCCGTTGCTGGGCAGCGACCACATTCCGGCAGACAAACCTCAGTTCTGCCAGGTTGAGCGCAACCCGCCGTTCGACAAAGGTTTGCTGGCCGAAAAAATGGTCGGCCTCGCCACGTCGGCGATCAATGACATGAGCGGCGCCGAGTTCGCTTTGGATATCTGCAACTGCGACCGTTCGATCGGTGCGCGGATTTCCGGCGAAATCGCCCGCAAGCATGGCAACCAGGGCATGGCCAAAGCGCCGATCACGTTCCGCTTCCAAGGCACGGCCGGTCAGAGCTTCGGCGTGTGGAACGCAGGCGGTCTGCACATGTATCTGGAAGGCGACGCCAACGACTATGTCGGCAAAGGCATGACCGGTGGCAAACTGGTCATCGTTCCGCCGAAGGGCAGCATTTACAAGACTCAAGACAGTGCCATCATCGGCAACACCTGTCTGTATGGCGCCACCGGGGGCAAGCTGTTCGCGGCGGGTACTGCAGGCGAGCGTTTCGCGGTGCGTAACTCCGGTGCCCACACCGTGGTGGAAGGCACTGGCGATCACTGCTGCGAATACATGACCGGTGGTTTTGTCTGTGTGTTGGGCAAGACCGGTTACAACTTCGGCTCAGGCATGACCGGCGGTTTTGCCTACGTGCTCGATCAGGACAACACCTTCGTTGACCGGGTCAACCACGAACTGGTGGAAATCCAGCGGATCAGCGGCGAGGCGATGGAAGCCTATCGCAGCCACCTGCAACACGTGCTGAACGAGTACGTCGCGGAAACCGATAGCGAGTGGGGTCGTGAACTCGCCGAAAACCTCGATGACTATCTGCGTCGTTTCTGGCTTGTCAAACCTAAGGCGGCGAGCTTGAAAACTTTGCTCTCCAGTACTCGTGCGAGTCCGCAATAAACGACGCAGCGGCAAGCGGCAAGCTTCGAGCGGCAAGCTCGAAGCAGTGCGCGGTGTGCCGGACTAATGTGATTTTCTTGAAGCTTGAAGCTTGTAGCTTTTAGCTGTCGTGTAAGAGGTTTTGAAGATGGCCGAACGTCTCAGCAACGACTTCCAATTCATCGATGTCGGGCGCAAAGATCCGAAGAAGAAACTGTTGCATCAACGCAAGAAAGAGTTCGTGGAAATCTACGAACCCTTCAAACCCCAGCATTCGGCCGATCAGGCCCACCGCTGCCTGGGTTGCGGTAACCCGTATTGCGAATGGAAGTGTCCGGTGCACAACTTCATTCCGAACTGGCTGAAGCTGGTGGCCGAGGGCAACATTCTCCAGGCCGCCGAGCTGTCGCACCAAACCAACACCTTGCCGGAAGTCTGTGGCCGGGTGTGCCCGCAGGATCGTCTGTGTGAAGGTGCCTGCACCCTCAATGACGGATTCGGCGCGGTGACCATCGGTTCGGTGGAGAAGTACATCACCGACACGGCGTTCGCCATGGGCTGGCGCCCGGACATGTCCAAAGTCGTACCGACCGGCAAGCGAGTTGCGATCATCGGTGCCGGCCCTGCAGGCCTCGGTTGTGCTGACGTGCTGGTGCGCGGCGGCGTGACCCCGGTGGTGTTCGACAAAAACCCGGAAATCGGTGGTCTGCTGACGTTCGGCATCCCCGAGTTCAAGCTGGAAAAGACCGTGCTGAGTAATCGTCGCGAAGTCTTCACCGGCATGGGCATCGAGTTCCGCTTGAACACCGAGGTGGGCAAGGACGTGACCATCGAGCAATTGCTCGCCGAATACGATGCGGTGTTCATGGGCATGGGCACCTACACCTATATGAAGGGCGGCTTTGCCGGAGAGGACCTGCCGGGCGTGCACGATGCGCTGGACTTCCTGATCGCCAACGTCAACCGCAACCTGGGCTTTGAAAAGTCGCCGGAAGATTTCGTCGACATGAAAGGCAAAAGGGTAGTGGTACTGGGCGGCGGCGACACGGCGATGGACTGCAACCGCACTTCGATTCGTCAGGGCGCCAAGTCGGTGACCTGTGCCTATCGTCGCGACGAAGCGAACATGCCGGGTTCGCGCAAAGAGGTGAAGAACGCCAAGGAAGAAGGCGTGAGATTCCTCTATAACCGTCAGCCGATTGCCATTGTTGGTGAAGACCACGTCGAAGGTGTGAAAGTGGTCGAGACCCGACTCGGCGAGCCGGACGCCCGTGGCCGTCGCAGCCCCGAGCCAATCCCGGGCTCCGAAGAGATCATTCCGGCCGACGCCGTGGTCATCGCTTTCGGTTTCCGTCCGAGCCCTGCTTCATGGTTCGAGCAGTTCGTGATCCAGACCGACAGCCAGGGCCGCGTTGTTGCGCCTGAGCAAGGTCAGTACAAGCATCAGACCAGCAACCCGAAGATCTTCGCCGGTGGCGACATGGTTCGCGGTTCTGATCTGGTAGTAACAGCGATCTTCGAAGGCCGTAACGCGGCTGAAGGGATCCTGGATTACCTGGGCGTCTGATCGCTTTCCAGAACTGCAATGCGATCAATTGTGGGAGCGAGCCTGCTCGCGATAGCGGTGGATCAGTCAACAGAGATGTTGAATGTGAAGCCCTCTTCGCGAGCAGGCTCGCTCCCACATTGGTTTCAGCGTGTTGCTAACTAGCGCATTCCACCGCGACAAATTGACCCGATAGACAAAAGGCACGGCTCTTGCCGTGCCTTTTGCGTCACGCTCTGAGAAAATGCCCGCACTTTTTTACCGGATGCCGACATGACTGCCCTGAAGAACGACCGTTTCCTTCGTGCCCTGCTCAAGCAACCCGTAGACGTCACCCCCGTGTGGATGATGCGTCAGGCCGGTCGCTACCTGCCGGAATACCGCGCCAGCCGCGCCAAGGCCGGCGATTTCATGAGCCTGTGCATGAACCCGGAGTTCGCGTGCGAAGTCACGATGCAGCCGCTTGACCGCTATCCGCAGCTGGACGCGGCGATCCTTTTCTCGGACATCCTGACCATTCCCGACGCTATGGGCCAAGGCCTGTACTTCGAAACCGGTGAAGGTCCACGCTTCAAGAAAGTCGTCAGTACGATGGCCGATATCGAAGCCCTGCCGATTCCTGATCCGCACAAAGACCTGGGTTATGTGATGGACGCGGTCAGCACCATCCGCCGCGAACTGAACGGTCGTGTGCCGCTGATCGGCTTCTCCGGCAGCCCATGGACTCTGGCTACCTACATGGTTGAAGGCGGCTCGTCGAAAGACTTCCGCAAGACCAAAGCCATGCTTTACGACAACCCGCAAGCCATGCACCTGCTGCTGGATAAACTCGCGCAGTCGGTCACCAGCTACCTCAATGGCCAGATCATGGCCGGCGCGCAAGCGGTGCAGATCTTCGACACTTGGGGCGGCAACCTCTCGGCCGCGGCGTACCAGGAATTCTCCCTGGCCTACATGCGCAAAATTGTCAGCGGCCTGATCCGCGAGCAAGAAGGACGCAAAGTGCCGGTCATCCTGTTCACCAAGAACGGCGGCCTGTGGCTGGAAAGCATCGCCGACGCTGGCGCCGACGCCCTGGGTCTGGACTGGACCTGCGACATTGGCGAAGCCCGCCAGCGTGTTGGCAACAGAGTCGCTCTGCAAGGCAACATGGACCCGACCGTGCTGTACGCCCAGCCAGAAGCCATTCGCACCGAAGTTGGCCGCATCCTCGCCAGCTATGGCAAGGGTAGTGGTCACGTGTTCAACCTCGGCCATGGCATCACGCCGGAAGTGGATCCGGAACATGCCGGCGCTTTCCTGCGCGCGGTGCATGAGCTGTCGGCGCAGTACCACGAGTAACAGATTCGGCAATATCTGAAGCCTGTCCGGACCTGCGCCGGACAGGCTTTTTCATGTGCGCAAAAAAGACCTGGAGATCAAGACGCCTGCCCGCGAAATTTCCCCACTCTCCTGCCCTAAAGCGCGACATTTCCCGTCGCATGTCGAGATTAATCCTACATCGCTGTTGCAAGTATTTCCGTAACGTTCCGGCCCGTAGCTCGGCGCACTCTGTACCCGGCTATATCGCGATAATTGGCGCCCCAGGCGCCTCAACTTCGATAAGCAGTCTGGAATAAGTCATGAATAATTTTAAGAAGAAAAGTGCAATAACCGCCTGCACTTCTTCAGTGATCCTGTTATCGGCAATGCTCGGCTCGCAAACTGTCTCTGCTCACGGCTATCTGGACGTGCCGCCTTCGCGGGCATTACTCTGCCAGAAAGGCGTGAACACTAATTGCGGTAACGCTCAATACGAACCGCAAAGTGTCGGCGAAACCTTCAAGGGCTTCCCCGCAGGCGTCGGTGGTCGTCCGTTGCAGGGGCCGATCGATGGCAAGATCGCCAGTGGTGGCAATCCGAGTTTCTCGGCCATGGACGCCCAGTCCGCTGTCCGTTGGCAGTTGACCGAGATCAAGGACCGCAACATTGACTTCCAGTGGCAGTACACCGCGGCTCATCCAGCCACCAAACACGAATATTTCATTACCCGCAGCGGCTGGAACCCCAACGAATCGCTGAAACGCTCATCCTTTGAAAGCACGCCGTTTTGCACCATTGATGGTAACCACCAGTTGCCGGTCTCTGGCACGAAACACACGTGCACCATCCCTGACGACAAATCCGGCCACCATGTGATCCTGGCTGTCTGGACAGTCGGTGACACCGACGCGGCGTTCTACAACCCTGCCGATGTCAATATTCTTGCGGAAGCTTCACTGCCCGGTGGCTGGTCCCCAGTGGGGGGCATCACACCTTCGACGGCGCTACTGGTCGGTGACAAGGTCAAGGCACGGGCCTTCAGCGCCGCCGGTGAAAGCCCGCCGTACAGCGTCGAAATCTCCATCGACAACGCCGAGCAGGGCCTGGCCAACAACTGGTCTTTCAAGCTGGCCGAAAAAATCAACGAAACGCAAACCCTTGTTCGCGCCGGTATGCGAGATGAAGACGGCAACATTGAACCGGTGAAAGGCAACAACAACCTGTATGCGCAAAAAGACAGCGGCATTACCCGCTACGAAGTGCAGCTGAACATGCAGGAAGATACCGCAGCCCGCATGCAGATCGCTTCTCAGCAAGCTGAATACGTTCTGGACAAGGGTCAGGTCAAAGTCGATTTCGGCTTGGTCACCAATCGCAAGATGAACGTGGAAGCGACCTTGTTCGATGAGAGCAACAAACTGGTCGGAACGACCTCTGCTCAAGTCGACGGACCTGCCAGGTTGATCATGGATGTTCGCAGCAACCCCGGAAAACATACCCTGACACTGGTTGGCACCACCCTCGACGGGCGCACTACTCGCCAGGACACCCAGCCAACCATCCTCACCGGTGAGGGTGCAGGTGCAGACTATGAGTTCGTGTTCCCGGAAGGCGTCAGTGAGTACACCGCTGGTACCAAAGTATTGCAGCCGAAGACCAATGAAGTCTTCGAGTGCAAGCCGTTCCCCGAGTCCGGCTACTGCAAGCAGTACACACCCACCGCAAACGGTTTTGAACCCGGCGTCGGTGCGCATTGGCACATGGCGTGGAACAAACTCTAAGTAAGTCGTAATACTCCGGGCGGTTCATCAAGGATCGCCCGAAGTTCATTTTCTGTTGAATTGCAGAGTTGCGAATGAAGACTTCGGGTTACTCCACCCTGCGCGTATGGCTGCATTGGCTGTCGGCAGCTGTAATCATCTGGACCCTGGTGTCCGGCTTTTCCGTGGCCAGTTTTGAGCTGCTCGCGCGCATCAAGCAATCGGTTGCTTTCATCAATGTCTCGCTGACGACCGTGTTCATCCCGTTCTTCGTCTGGCGTCTGTTTATTTTTATCACTCATGTCCGTCAAACGGGTGTGAGTGCATTAGGGTTGATGGGGAAACTTGTGTTCCTGGCGCATGCATTGATCTACTTTATCGTCAGTATCGTGCTGGTGACTGGCGCGATGATGATGGATCGACCAATCAATGTGTTTGGCTGGATCAGCATTCCTCAACCATTGAGCGACCCTGAGCTGATTGGCTCGTTCGTCACACTCCACATCGGCGCCTGTGTGGTCCTTTCGCTGCTTGTCGTGCTGCATGTCGGCGCGGTGATCGTTCACGAGGCCTGCGGGCATCGGCTGCTGCGCCGCATGTCCTGGTGCAGATATCGGCGTGGTGGACAGCTTGAGTGAGTTTCGGGCGAAACGTCTGCCGCAGGCGATTGCAGTGATGTTGCCTCGTGTGAGCAGCACAAGTCTGTTGATGGTGCCGATCGCCTATCTGGCGTTTTTGGCGTGGCAGGAATGGCGCTTTCGCGACGAATTTACTGGCCCGCCCCCGGTTATCTCTGCGATTGCGCCGTCGTTGGTGAGAGAGCCTTTGAACACCGCAGCGATCGCTTCGGTGCTCGGCCTCACGACCGCAGTGTCGCCATTGCCCAGCGCGGAGCCGCTGACTTTGCACGCCAGTTTCATCCACAGCAACGGCTTGTCCAAAGCGCTCTTGGCGGACGCGCAAGGCCCGCGCATGTACGAGGTCGGTGAGCGGTTGCCGGGCGGCAGTGTTCTGCGTCGCGTCGAGGTGACCCAGGTTGTGCTGTGGAACAAGGGGCGCGAAGAAGTATTGGCACTGGTGCCATCCAGCGCGAGTTTCCTGCGTGCGTTCCAAGTGCCGAAGCAGTCACTGGCGCCCGCTATTTCCACGCGTTTTCTACGTCCAGTTTCCGGGCAGTCAGAGTGATCATTCCCATGAACAGCTTCACTGGCGCGCAGATGCTGCGCTCCCTTATTTTATTTGGTGTTTTTATTCTGGCGAGCGTTCCTGGCCAGCTTCGGGCCGAGGAAGAAAGGTGGCAGCTGGCGATGAACAACGCCGAACTGCGCGATATCGTCGAAGAGTTCTCGACCATCCTTGGCACGACGGTGGTGCTCGATCCGAGGGTTAGCGGACGCATCACCGTCATGTCTCAAAAAGCGCTCGACCGCGAAGGCGTTCGACGGTTGTTCTATTCGGTGCTGGATGCCCACAACTTCACGGTCATCGATGAAGGCGACCGAATCCTGATTACGCCGGTCTCCGAAGCCAAGAGCCGCGCCGGCCAGGGCATGACGACCAAGGCCACGCCGTCGCAATTCATCACTCAGGTCATCGAACTCGACACCAGCAGCGCATCGGACATCGCCGGTCTGGTGCGGCCGCTGGTCTCGGTCAACGGCTACGTCGGCCCGTCCGTTTCGGCGAACGCGCTGGTGGTCACCGATACAGCGGCCAATGTGGGTCGTATCGCGAAGGTCGTTCGTCAACTCGATTCCGGCCAGAACAACCTGCATGCCGTGGTGCAGTTACGTCACGCCCAAGCCTTGGACGTAGCCACCATCATCGAATCTTCGTTGGGCAAGCGCAACGCCGATACGGCGATTCAGGTGCTTGCCGACAGCCGCACCAATCGGCTCATTTTGATTGGGCCACCCGCCGTTCGGCAGCGCCTGCTCGAGCTTGCTCGTGGTCTGGATAGCCCGGCGACCGCGAACCTCGATAATGCCCGCGTCATTCGTTTGCGCCACAGCGATGCCAAGCAGTTGGCCGAGGTGCTCGAAGCGATGGGGCAGGGCAGAAAGCAGGCATCTGCCAATGTGGGTGCCAAGGATAATTCTCCCGGTGCGACGTTCATGATCAAGGCTGACGAAAGTCAGAATGCCCTGGTGCTGCTTGCCGAGCCTGCACAGATTCGCACCATTGAAACCATCGTGCGCCAGTTGGACCAGCCGCGAGCCCAGGTGTTGATTCATGCTGCCATCGTCGAGATTTCCGGCGACATCGCTGAGGCCGTGGGCGTCCAGTGGGGCTTGAAAACAGGCAGTGCAACAGGCTTCATCAACTTCCCCGGCACTGATATTCCGATCATTGGCGGCCTGACCTTCGACGAGAAGAAATCCGCCCCGGAAGGCGCGATCCTGCAGTTGGGCAGCGACCGCTTCGGTGCATTGATTTCGGCGCTGGCCAGCAACACGCGCAGCAATCTGCTGTCCACACCGAGCTTGCTGACGCTGGACAATCAGGAAGCAGAAATCATCGTAGGCCAGAACGTCCCGTTCAAGACCGGCTCCTACACCACCAGTAGCAACGGCGCGGAGAATCCGTTTACTACCGTCGAGCGCAAGGACGTTGGCATCAGCCTGAAGATCAAGCCTTACATCAACGAAGGTTCAACGCTACGCCTGGAAGTGGAGCAGGAAGTGTCGGACATCGCGCCCTCGGTTTCGGGTATTGATTCTTCCGACCTTATTACCAATAAACGCGCACTCAAAAGCACCATCCTCGCCGACGATGGCGAGATCATCGTGATCGGTGGTTTGATCCGTGACAGTGTGCGCACTCAACAGAGCGGCGTGCCGCTGCTGCGCGACATTCCCTACCTGGGCGCGCTGTTTCGCTGGACCCGTGACACCCAGACCAAAAGCAATTTGATGGTGTTTCTGCGGCCGACCATCGTGCGCAGCAAAGACGATCTGGCCGATATCAGCCAGCAGCGATACAACGCCCTCCGTGAGTTGAGCCAGCCCGGCGCGCAGGGCAATAACTCGCTCCTGCTGCCTGCTGAGTCGCGGCACTTGTTCGAGCCGATAAGCGATTCGCCGGTGTTCGATTTGCGCAAGCAGGCGCCTGAGGCCCCATGAGCGAGTCGAGTGCCATTTTTGCGCCATTGCCGTTCGGCTTCGCCCGACGGTTTGGCGTATTGCTCGAAAACGCAGAGCCTGGGCCGATCCTTGCTCTACGCGCCGATACCCCGCTGACCGCCGTCACTGAGGCGCGCAGGGCATGCGGCCGCAATCTGCCGCTGAGGGTGCTCGCGGCGGACGAATTTGCCGGCCGTCTGGCCAGTATTTATCGAGAGGGTCAGAGTGCAGCGGAGCAGGTTGCTCAAGGGCTGGATGACGAACTGGATTTGCTCAGTCTGGTTGATCAAGTGCCACAGACCGCCGACCTGCTGGAGCAGCAAGGTGATGCGCCGATCATCCGCCTGATCAACGCCTTGCTCAGCGAAGCGGTGCGCGAACAGGCGTCGGACGTGCACCTGGAAACTTTCGAGCAGTACCTCTCGGTGCGCATGCGGGTTGATGGGCAACTGCGCGAAATGCTGCGGCCGCGGCGTGAGCTCGCGACCTTGCTGGTGTCGCGCATCAAAGTCATGGCGCGCCTGGATATTGCGGAAAAACGTGTGCCTCAGGATGGTCGAATGGCGCTGCGGCTGGCCGGGCATGAGGTCGATGTGCGGGTCTCCACATTGCCGTCTGCGCACGGCGAGCGGGTCGTGCTGCGGCTCCTCGACAAGCAGGCGGGACGTCTCGAGTTGGCACGGCTTGGCATGCCCGAAGACACCCTTACCGTGTTGCGCCAGCTGCTCGGCAAACCTCACGGCATCCTCCTGGTGACCGGTCCGACAGGTTCCGGCAAGACCACCAGTCTGTATGCCGCGTTGAGCAGTCTGAATGATCAGACGCGCAACATCCTGACGGTCGAGGACCCTGTCGAATATCACCTGCCGGGTGTCGGTCAGATGCCGGTCAATCCGAAAGTGGACATGACCTTTGCCCGAGGTTTGAGGGCGATTCTGCGGCAGGATCCGGACGTGGTGATGGTCGGTGAAATTCGTGATCGTGAAACCGCCGAGATTGCCGTTCAGGCGTCGTTGACCGGGCATCTGGTGTTATCGACCTTGCATACCAACAGCGCGATTGGGGCGGTAACCCGGTTAGTCGACATGGGCGTCGATGCTTACCTGCTGGCGTCATCGCTGGTCGGCATTCTGGCGCAGCGACTACTGCGCCGGTTGTGCCCTCTCTGCAAGGTCTCGTACCCCGCCGACGCGTCGCAGTGTCAACGCCTGGGGTTGACCGCTTCGTCGCCGCCACGTCTGTTCAGAGCGGTGGGTTGTGAGCAATGTCAGCACGGTTATCGCGGACGTATTGGCATCTATGAGCTGATCAGCGTCACGCCAGGGGTTTCGGCATTGATCCATCAGGGCGCGAGTGAGCAAGCCTTGCTCGAAGAAACGCGCAAGTTTTCCCGCAGCCTGTTTCAGGACGGTCGTATGCGCGTGCTCGATGGCGTAACCAGCCTCGACGAACTGCTGCGCGTGAGTCAGGAGGACTAGGCAATGCCGACCTTCGATTATCGCGCTGACGACGCTCACGGCCGACGTTGCAAAGGGCAGCTGGAAGCCGACAGCTCTCGTCATGCCCGTCAACTGATGCGTGAGCGGGGCCTGTGGCTGCGCGAGCTGAATGAGGCTGCACCGGCTGCCGGTCCGGGATCACAGCGTCGAGGTGGTCGTTTGAGTGCGGCGGATCTGGCGCTGCTGACGTTGCAGCTGTCCACCCTTGTTCAGGCCGGTTTGCCCCTTGAAGAAGCGTTGGAGGCGGTGGCAAAGCAGAGCGCCAGGCGCAAAGTTGCCGGTTTATTGTCGGCGGTCAGGAGTCGGGTGATGGAGGGGCATGCTCTCTCGATGGCACTGGGGCAGTTTCCCAAAGCGTTCCCCGAATTGTTTTGCGCCACTGTCGCAGCGGGGGAGCGTTCCGGGCATTTGGGCCAGGTACTGGAGCAATTGGCGGCCTATACCCAGGCACGCCAGGCGTCGCGACAGAAAATCCAGATGGCGTTGGTGTACCCGCTGATTCTGATGCTGGCCAGTGTTGCGATAGTCGGCTTTCTGCTCGGCTATGTGGTGCCGGACGTGGTGAAGATTTTCGTCGACAGCGGTCAGCCGCTACCGTGGCTGACACAGGCGCTGATCGGTTCCAGTAACGCCTTGCGTAACAATGGGCTGCTGATGATGGGCATGCTGCTGACGCTGATCGGTCTCTGGCGCTGGACTCTGCGCCAGTCAATGTGGCGGCAGCGCTGGCATCGTCTGGCATTGCAGATCCCGATCGCAGGCGACGTGCTGCGAGCGATGGAAGCGGCGCGGTTTGCCAGCACGCTGGCGATCCTCGGCAAAAGTGCGGTGCCTCTTGTGGATGCTCTGGAGATCGCCGCCGCAGTGATCGGCAATCTGACGATCCGCGCCCGCATGGTCGACGTCGCGCGCTCCGTTCGCGAAGGCGGAACCTTGACCAGAGGTCTGGAGCTCAGCGGTGACATCCCGCCGATGATGCTGCACATGATTGCCAGCGGCGAACGCGCCGGTGAGCTCGACCAGATGCTGGTGCGCGCCGCCGAACAACAGGAAAGCAGTCTGGCGGCGCGCATCGCGCTGGTCGTCAGTCTATTCGAACCGGCCATGCTGGTGCTGATGGGCGGCGTGGTGCTGCTGATCGTCATGGCCATTCTGCTACCGATTCTCAGCCTCAATCAGTTGGTGAATTGAACAATGAAATCTCTGCGCAACACGCCGGGCGCACAGCGCGGTTTTACCCTGATCGAAATCATGGTGGTGGTGGTCATCATCGGTGTACTGGGCGCCATCGTGGTTCCGCAATTCATGAGCCGACCCGATCAGGCCAAAGTCACTGCGGCCGGGATCGACATCCAGGCAATTGCCACGGCGCTGGAAATGTATCGCCTCGATAACTTCAACTACCCCTCGACGCAGCAAGGGCTGGAAGCCTTGAGTAAACGGCCTTCCGGAATGCCCGCAGCGCGCAACTGGAACCCACAGGGTTACCTGAAGAGCCTGCCGGTCGACCCTTGGGGCACGCCTTATCAGTTCCTCAACCCGGGTGTGCGATCAACTGATGGCACCTACGATCTGTACTCTTTGGGCGCCGACGGCGTGGCCGGTGGCGAGGGACATGCGGCCGATATCGGCAACTGGGCAAATGACTGATGGGGCATCGCTGTCGGGGGTTTACTTTGCTGGAATTGATGATCGTGATGGTGGTGATAGGCATGTTAGTGGGCATGGTGGGCTTGGCCACCGGCCAGAATCCGGGGCGGCAAGCGCGAGAGCAAGCGCAAGTTCTTGCCGGCATTATTGGACAATTGCGCGAGCAGGCAGTACTTGATGGCCAGCAGTACGGCTTGCGTCTGAGCGTCGACGGCTATCGCGCGCTGAAGCTCGAAGTTCAAACCTGGAAACCGATGTCGCCGTTTTATCGATGGCCGGAAAACCTGCGGCTGCACCTCGAGCTCGATGGTCAATTCGTGAACCTGGGTGCGGACGAAGGAGCGCCGCACTTATTGATGCTCAGCAGCGATGAAACCAGCGCTTTTTCACTGACCTTTTCCAGTGAGAACACGACCTGGCTGACCCTCTCCAGTGACGGCATTGGTGAGACCGTGATCGATGGCTAGCCCGCTGGGGCGCAGGCGCGTGCGCGGGTTCACGCTGCTGGAGATCATGGTCGCGCTGGCGATTTTTTCGACTCTGGCGGCGGCCGTGCTGTCTGCCAGTCAATACGTTGTGAGACACACCGCTGAAATCCAGGACCGTCTGTTCGCCGCATGGCTGGCGGACAACCAGCTCAATGAGCTGCAGCTGCAATCCGGATGGGTCGTTGGGCAATCCCGACAGGTGATACCGATGGACCGACGAAACTGGTCGCTGCAACAACGCATCAGCGCGACCGGCGACCCGCGACTGCTTCGGGTCGACATCGAAGTCGGCCTTGCCGGACGCGAGCAGCCAGTGCATCGCGCCAGCGGCTGGGTTGCCAATCGTGATAATTAAGCAGAATGGTTTCACCTTGCTGGAGCTCGTCATCGCCATGGCGATTTTCGCTGTGCTCGGGCTTGCCAGTTGGGGGTTGTTCGATGGTGTGGTGCGCGTGCAGCAGGGCATTGGCGCGCATGAGCGCGAATTCAAACGCGTGCAACGCGCCGTCGCCGTCATTGAGAGGGATATGCTTCACGTCACCCGGCAGGGCTCTGAACTGACCCAGGGTTTGCTGCAAATGCAGCGCAGCAACTGGCGCAACCCGCTGGACCAAATGCGTAGTGAACGGCAAACGCTGGCCTACCGACTCGAAAACGGCGCGCTATGGCGGGAAAGCCGCGGCGAGCTCGGCTCACCTCAGCGGCAAAAGCTGCTCGACGATGTTCGCGGCCTGAGCTGGCGGCTATTTGATGCTCGATCCGGCTGGCGCACCGACTGGCCGGCCGGTGACGCCGAAGGAACGGCAATGGCGGTGGAGCTGCAATTATCGGTTGGGCGTTTCGAGTCGTTGCGCCGTGTGCTGCTGTTACCAGGCGCTCTGCGATGAACGGGCGCCAACACGGCATCGCCCTCATCAGTGTGTTGCTGGTAATGAGCCTGGCGTTACTGATTACCGGCGGCTTGCTGCGCAACCATCGATTGATGCTGCAAAGCACCGGGCAACAGTTGCAGCATCTGCATCTGCGTCAGCTTGCAACGGCCGGCGAAACCTTGGCGTTGTCGCTGCTGCAGGACGCCCTGCCAGCCTCGCAACAAACCGTCGACCTGACTCAGGACTGGGCGCGACTGGCCCCCGTTTTCGAGGTGGACGACGCGCAGATTCACATCGAAATCGAAGACCTCGCAGGGCGCTTCAATCTCAATTCGCTGCTCAGTCAGGGGAAAGTCAGTCAGGTCACACTTGATCGCTGGGCACGCTTGTTGGCACTCCTTGGGCTTGAGCAGGTGGAAATAAGCCAAGTGGGTGTTTTGCAGGAACTGAGTCAACTGCGGCTGCTCCCGGGCGTCGACGGACAATTTCTGCGCCAGCTTGAACCTTGGGTGGCGCTGCTGCCCGCCGAGGCGGCACTGAACATCAACACAGCGCCAGCGCAGGTTTTGCAGGCGCTGGAGGGCATAGAACGTGCAATGGCGGACGCGCTCGTTCGCCAGCGCTCGACACAGGCGTGGAAAAGTGTCCAGGCCTTCAGCAGCGATCCAATGCTCTCCGGTTCGGGCCTGACCACCCATGGGTTAGGCACCGGTAGCCGTTGGTTCCGCATCACCGTGCAGGTGTCCCAAGGGCTGCGCGCCTTGCGTCTGGCCACTGATATCGAGCGTGATAAGAAAACCGGTCGGATGACCATTGTACAACGACGCCTTCTTCCCCCCGGCGCCCATGAGATGCTGCGATGAATACCTGGCTTTATTTCACCCCTGAGGGTCTTGGCCAGTCTTCGACCGACTGGCCCTGCTGCATTTACTCGGCCACCGGTCTGCAGCAGTTGCTGCCGTTGGATCAAGTGGCACAGGCACTGAACGGTCGGCCGATCAATGTGTTGTTGCCAATGGAGCTGTGCAGTTGGGTCCGCAGCGATCCTTGGCCGTCGAGGCGCCAACCGGGTGCGCAAGCCATCGCCTATGCGGTGGAAGATCAATTGAGCGACGCTCTTGAGCGGTTGCACCTGAGTGCCGGGGCTCGCGACAGCGAAGGACGCTATCCGGTGATGGTGATCAATCGCGATCGATTGGGAAGAATCCTGGCGCTGCTGACCGATTCGGGCATCGAAGCACGCTCGGTGTTCGCCGATGCCGATGTGTTGTCGGCGGATCAACCAATCGGCGTCTGGTGGTTTGATCGCTGGGTGGTCGGAGGGACGCTGGGCGCGCGCATGGCGTTATCGCACGACGACATGAAACTGCTCAAACCAGCCCTGCCCATCGATGCACTTTGGTTTGACGAGCATCAGGCGGCGCAGGTCATCGAGCGATCGCTGACAGAGCCAAACGGCGGGGCAATCAACCTCCTGCAAGGTGACTTCATTGTGCGTGGCAAATGTCTGCCCTGGCGTTTGGCCGGCTTGAGCTTGCTGGCAGTGTTGCTCTTGACCTGGGGCGCCAGTGAAGCGCGAATCGGCTTTCTCTCCAGCCAAACCCGACAGCTTTCGGAACAAAACGTGCAGCGGTTCAAGGCGCTGTTTCCCGAGCAGCAGCGCACCGTCGATGTCGCGATGCAGCTCAAAGTGCTCCAGAGCCAGCGCGCGCAACCGCAAAACACGCGGATGGCCGACCTGGTGAAACTGATTGAACAAGTCGTCGGTGCCAGTCAGGTCGAGGTGCGGCGAATTGATTATCGCGTCGCTGACGGCTGGAAAATCCAGCTGACCGCGAATAGCTTTGCCGAGCTTGAACAGTTACGCGAACGCGGACGGCAGCAAGGCATGCCAATCAGACTCGACAGCGCAAGCAAACAAAGTGATCGGGTGCAGGCAACACTGACTCTGGAGGATGGAACATGAAAGCCGCATGGCATCGGATTTCCAGGCGCGAACAACAATTGCTCCAGGCGTTGAGTTTGTTCCTTCTGTTGGTGCTGGCATTCAGCCTGATCTGGCAGCCTACCCGCCAGCGCATTGACACTGCCGAACGCCATTATCAACAGCAACGAATGCTGGCAGTCCAACTGCAAAAGGTGCAACCGCAAGGGGGCAGCGCTGTCGTCTCGCAGCCCCTTTCACTGCAAATCAGCGAAAGTGCCGCAGCGGCGGGTCTCGATCTGGCTCAGATGGAAACCGATCACGAAGTGTTGCGCCTCGCCCTCAGCGGCGATGCGAAGGCGCTGCTGCACTGGCTCGACCGTGTCGAGCATGACGGCGCAACCTTGCAGGCGCTGACCTTGGAAAAGCGTGATTCAGTTCTTGAGGCCCGGGTGGTGCTTAAGTAGCCGAGGCGCTTCCCGGCAGCAACGGCAACTTCGCCAGTTTCAACGCAATCAGCAATGCCACCACCAGCAACGCGCCGATGAACAGACCGATCCCGTTCCACCCGCCCAGGTGCCAGAACACCCCGCCCGCGGTACCGGCGATGCTGGAGCCGGCGTAATAGCTGAACAGGTACAACGAAGAGGCCTGTCCTTTGGCTTTAAGGGCGCGGCGGCCGATCCAGCTGCTCGCCACCGAGTGCGCGCCGAAGAAGCCGAAAGTGAAGATCAACATGCCGGTGATCACCAGTACCAGCGGTGTGAACAGGGTCAGGGCAAGGCCGGCGAGCATCAAAGCGATGGTCGCCCAGAGAACCTTGCGGCGGCCGAGGCGGTCCGCCAGCGCACCGATTTTCGCCGAGCTGTAAATGCCCGACAGATACACCACCGACAGCAGTCCGACGTAGGCTTGGTCCATGTTGTAGGGCGCAGCCAGCAGGCGATAGCCGATGTAGTTGAACAGCGTGACGAAGGCGCCCATCAGCACGAAGGCTTCGAGAAACAACAGCGGCAGGCCGGCGTCACGAAAGTGCTGGGTGAAGCCGTCGAGCAGGCTGCGTGGATGCAGAGAGCGCGCACGGAAATTGCGCGATTCCGGGAGGATCTTCCAGAACACCGCTGCAGCGATCAGCGCCAGTGCGCCAATCACCAGCATCGCCGTGTGCCACGTGACAAAGTCGATCAAGACGCCGGTAATCAAGCGCCCGCTCATGCCGCCAATGGCATTGCCGGCAATGTACAGGCCCATCGCCAGGCCGATGTGTTGCGGGTGGATTTCTTCGCTCAGGTACGTCATGGCGACCGCCGCCAGGCCACTCAACGACAAACCAATCAACGCACGCATCAGCAGCACGCCGTGCCAGCTCGGCATCATCGAACTGGAAAGCGTGCACAAGGCTGCAGCAAACAGCGCCGCGACCATGACCGGTTTGCGTCCGACCCGGTCCGAGATCGGGCCGGTGATCAGCAGACCAAAAGCCAGCATGCCGGTCGCGACTGACAAAATCAGGCTGCTCTGCGCCGCATTGATGGAATACTCGCTGGAGAGCAACGGCATCATCGGCTGTACGCAATAGAGCAGCGCAAACGTCGCAAAACCACCGCAGAACAGCGCCAGCACTGTGCGCATGAACATCGGCGTGCCTTTCTCAATATAGATTTCCTTGAGCTCGGCCACGGCATCATCCAGCGCGGCGGGCGGGACTTCATGGGCGAGTGGAGCGACAGCAGTTTTCACGTCAGACCTCGGAGGGGCGCAGCCGGTCAGGCAATGGAAAAAGCATATAGCCGCCCAATGATTCAATCCAATATATTGTTCGACCTGTTTGAGAGGTTTTGCGACCTAATGAGGGTTTCATGGAATTGCGTCACCTGCGCTACTTCATCGCTGTCGCCGAAGAGTTGCACTTCGGCCGCGCCGCTCAGGCGCTGGGCATCTCTCAGCCGCCCCTGAGCCAGCAGATTCAGGCGCTTGAGCAGGAGGTGGGCGCGCGGTTGTTTGAACGAACCAATCGTCGGGTCGAGTTGAGCGAGGCCGGTCGACTGTTTCTGGAAGAAGCACGGCTGGTGTTGGCGCAGGTCGACAAGGCAGCCGACGTAGCAAGGCGCGCGCAGCTGGGCGAACTGGGCGAATTGAAGATTGGCTTTACCTCTTCGGCTCCGTTCAACTCGACCATTCCACAGGCGATCTTCGCGTTCCGCCAACGCTTCCCTGCCGTGCACCTGCATTTGCGCGAAATGAGCAGCACCCAAGTGGCCGATGCGCTGGTCGATGAGTCGATAGAAGTGGGGATCATGCGGCCGCTGGGATTGCCGGACTCGCTCAGTGTGGTGGAGCTGATGCGTGAGCCCTTGGTTGCTGTGCTCAGCTCCAAGCACCCGTTGGTCGCTTCGAGCGAGGAAGGATTATTCCTGTCAGCCTTGGCGCTCGAGCCTTTCGTGTTTTTCCCGCGCAGTTACGGCAGCGGTCTGTATGCGCAATTGCTGAGCCTGGCGCGGGACGCGGGATTCAGCCCGCATTTCGCCCAGGAAGCGGGGGAAGCGATGACCATCATCGGCCTGGTCGCGGCGGGGCTTGGCGTATCGGTGTTGCCGGCGTCGTATCAGCGGATGCGCATTGACGGCGTGGTCTATCGACCTTTGCTGGACCCTGCAGCGGTGTCGGCGGTGTGGCTGGTGCAGCGCAAGGATCAGAAGTCGCCGATGGCGAGGGCGTTTGTGGAGTTGTTGACGAGGAGGGTTGAGCCGTTGGAAGGGTGACCGGGGACTGCTGTCCGAGCAAGTGAAACCATTACCTTGAAACCACATCGCCCCTGTAGCAGCTGGCGCAGCCTGCGTCCGGTTGCGTCCGTTTGCGCTGCAGCCGCATAAGGCTGATGCGCCGCGTCGTTTGACTGCGATGTACTGGTTAACGACCGCTGAACAGCTGGGGCAGCCAGACGCAGGCTGCGCCAGCTGCTACAGGTCGGGGCGTTGCTGCGGGTGGACGCAGGCTGCGCCGGCTGCTACAGGATGCCGTCGTTGCAGCGAGCGATAGCGCTCGCGAACTACGGGCTTACTGAACCTTGGCCAGATCCCCTTTCAACGCAACGCCCGCCATGATCGCGCCGGCGTGGCACTCGTAGTTTTTGGCGTCCTTGCGCTCGTTGCTCTTGTAGAAGCTGACGATGTTGGTCACTGCGTTAGCGCCGGCGTTTTTCGCGGCTTGGTGCAGGCTGATGATGGCCGATTGCGCAACCCATTCGCAGGCAACTTCGTCGGACTTGTTGAAGGCATTGGTTTTCTTGTTGGTGACCGCGCCCGGGCTGACGACGGTGACTTGGCCGGCCGGTGTGTTACCAGCGAGGTAGAACTTCACGCTGCCGTCGATTTTGCCGGCCCGGGTGGCTTCGGCAACAGCTTTGTCCAGCGGCAGGTACACCGCGGTGTCACGCGCCTGGCTGACGGCAGGGAGCGTGCAGATAAGCAGAGCGGCGGCGGTAGCAATTTTCTTGAGTTGCATGAGGTCTCCTTGACCTTGTGAGTGTTGAGTTACGACCAGCGACGGAAGATCAGCGAAGTGTTGACGCCGCCGAAAGCAAAGTTGTTGTTCATGACGTACTGATTGCTCATCTGGCGAAACTCGCCGCGCAAGTAATCAAGCTTTCCGCAGTGCGGATCGACCTCATCGAGATTGAAGGTGTGTACGTACTGGTCGCGGTTCATCATTTCGATGCTGAACCAGGATTCCAGCGCACCGCACGCGCCCAGCGTGTGGCCGAGGAAACTCTTCTGCGAACTGATCGGCATGTGCTCGCCGAACAACGCACTGGTGGCCAGTGTTTCAGCGATGTCGCCCTGTTCGGTCGCGGTGCCATGACCGTTCACGTAGCCGACATCCGATGGCTGCAAACCGGCATCTTCCAACGCCAGTTCCATTGCCCGGCGCATGGTCACCTGTTCCGGTCGTGTCGTGTGCTGACCGTCGGCATTGCTGCCGAAACCCACCAGTTCGGCATGGATATGCGCGCCACGCGCCAATGCGTGCTCGAGTTCTTCAAGCACCAGCATGCCGCCACCCTCGCCAATTACCAGACCGTCGCGACCGCTGTCGTAAGGGCGTGGCGAGGTCTGCGGGGCATCGTTCTTCAGGCTGGTGGCGTAGAGCGCGTCGAAGACCATGGCTTCGGTGGGGCACAGTTCTTCAGCACCGCCCGCGAGCATGAGCGGCAAGCGGCCGAACTTGATCGACTCGTACGCGTAACCGATGCCCTGGCTGCCACTGGTGCAGGCGCTGGACGTCGGTATGAGCCGACCGGTGAGGCCGAAGAATATGCTGATATTCGCAGCGGTGGTGTGAGGCATCATCCGCACGTAGGAGTTGGCGTTCAGGCCCTCAGCTACCGAGTTGAGCAGCATGTTGCCGAACGCCTTGATCTCGTCGGTGCTGCCTGTGGATGAGCCGCACGCTACGCCCATGCGGCCGTCCTTGATCAATTCGTTGCCGAGCAATCCGGCGTCGGCCAGCGCCCGCTCGGCTGCACCCACGGCCAGGCGCGAGACTCGGCCCATGCTGCGCAGTTGCTTGCGAGTCCAGTGGCCTGGAACCTTGAAATCATCGATCGGCCCGGCCAGTCGCGTGTTGAGTTCGGTAAAACGATCCCACTCGTCCATTCGCCGAATGCCGCTGCGGTTGGCTGCGAAATGGCCGGCGATGGTTTCCCAATCGCTACCCAGTGAAGTGATGCCGGCCATGCCAGTGACGACGACGCGCTTCATCAGCAAAGGCCTCCGTTGACGGCCAGAACCTGCCGGGTGATGTACGACGCTTCCGCCGACATCAGGAAATTGACTGCACCGGCCACCTCTTCCGGGGTGCCCATGCGTTGTGCGGGGATCATTTTCATCAATTCTTCCACCGGCACGTTTTCATCTAGCATCGCTGTGTCGATCAGGCCGGGAGCGACACAATTGACGGTAATCTTGCGTTTGCCCAGTTCGATCGCCAACGCTTTTGCCGCGCCAATCAGACCGGCCTTGGAAGCGCTGTAGTTGACCTGTCCGCGGTTGCCGATCAGCCCGGAGACCGAGGTGATGCAGACGATCCGTCCGGGAGCGCGACGCCGGATCATCGGCATCATCACCGGGTGCAACACGTTATAGAAACCGTCGAGGTTGGTGCGCATCACGACGTCCCAATCATCCTCGCTCAGCGCCGGAAAAGCACCGTCGCGGGTCAGGCCGGCATTGAGCACGACGCCGTAATAGGCGCCGTGAGCTTCGACATCCGCTTCGAGAATGGCTTTGCAGCTGGCACGGTCGGCCACGTCGAATTGCAGGACCCGCGCTTGGCGCCCAAGTGCCTGGATTTCACTTTGCACGGCGATGGCATCCGCGAGACCGCTGCGGCAGTGCAGGACGATGTCATGCCCGGCCTGGGCCAGACGCAAAGCGATGGCGCGGCCGATGCCACGGCTTGAACCGGTGACCAGTACAAATTCAGTCATGACCGGACTCCTATGGATTCATCAAGATAGTGGGCAGGCTGTGGCGGTCGATACACGTTCAGACGCGCGGTCGCGTGAATGCCGGGTGCATTGATATGGCATTCGAACACGCCCATGCCGTTGTCATCTTCCAGTGAGCGAATGCCATGAACGGTCAGTTCGGTGCCCAGTGGGAAATGCTCGACGTTGCATTCGAATTTACGTGTGCCCAACAGAAATCCTAACGCCAACGGATCGCTGCGCTGGCGTGCATGGCAGCCTGCGTACGCGGCCACACTCTGCGCCATCAGTTCGATGCCGACCCAGGCCGGCAGGCTGCCGTCGGGCCGGTTGAACAGGCCTCCGGGCCTGACCGTCAGGCGGGTGTGAATCTGCTCTTCGTCGAACGACAGGATCTGCTCGATGAGGATCATGTCGCCCGCATGGGGCAACAGTTCGGCGAGCGGCCAGTCAATCATGGGGCGTCTCCGATAATCAGGCTGACGTTGTTGCCACCGAAAGCGAATGAATTGCTCATCAGGTAGCGAGGTGCAATGGACGTCAGGCGATCGGCCGGGGTCACCCATTTCAACGGTGGCAGGTCGGGATCGGGCTGGCCGTCCCAAATATGCGGCGGCAGAGCATGCTCAGTGTTGGCAGCGCTCAGGCTCAGCCAGCAGAAAGCCGCTTCCAGCGCACCGGCTGCGCCGAGGGTATGACCGGTCATCGGTTTGCTCGACGAACATGGCACGCCGGACGGGAACAGCGTCGTCACCGCCAGGCTTTCCATGGCGTCGTTGTGCTGAGTGGCAGTGCCATGCAGGTTCAGGTAATCAATCTGCCCGGGTTGCAGGCCGGCGCGGCTCAAGGCTTTGCGCATTGCTTGCAGCGCTCCACGGCCGGTCGGCTCCGGGGCGGAGATGTGATGAGCGTCGGAGCTGGCGCCGCTGCCCAGCAGGGCGATAGGTGAGCCGGCGCCTGCGCGCCTGGTCATCAGGAACAACACCGCGGCTTCGCCGATATTAATGCCGTTACGGTTCACTGAGAACGGGTTGCAGCGTTGTTCCGACACCGCTTCCAGCGCCGAGAACCCATTGAGTGTGAGCTTGCATAAACTGTCCACACCACCGCACAGCACCGCATCGCACAAGTTCAGATCCAACAGGCGCTGAGCGCTCATCAATGCCCGAGCACTGGAGGTGCACGCCGTGGAAATCACGTAAGCCGGACCGCTCAGCTGCAACCAGTCTGCGAGAAAGTTCGCCGGCGCGCCGAGTTCCTGTTGCTGATAGTCGTAATCGGCCGGGAACTGCTGCTCGCGGATGTAATGAGCGAGCCCACGGCTGGCTTCGTCGATTCCCGACGTGCTGGTGCCGAGGATCACGCCGATGCGGTCACGTCCGTAAGTCTGGATCGCCAGGTCTATGTCCGCGCGAATCTGCAGCGCCGCTTCCAGCAGCAATCGATTGTTGCGGCTGCTTTGGTTGGCCAGCTCCGTCGGGATAGTGACCAGTTCGCCACGTACGGCGGCTACCGGCAGTGAGCGTTCCGGCACCCAGCCGGTTTCGTCGCGCAGGCCGGAGCAGTCACCGCCAAGCAGGTTGCGTGCGACTTCATCCTTGCCGCGACCCAGCGCGCAAATCACGCCAAGGGCGTTGAGGTAGGCGGTCATGGTATTTCACCACTCAGGGGCGAGACTAGGTACTGTGGACCTTTGGGTAGATTCAATTGAAAACTCGCCGGTTGCGAGTAGCGCACCTCCCAGTGCTCGGGCAGAGAACGCTGCGCGCCGTGCTGCCATGCAGCAGGATATTTGCCGCGCAATTCATCCTTGGGCGTCAGCGCGAACAGTATTGCCGCGAACAGCGCCCGGGCTTCAGGATTGGGTGGCAGCAAACCATCGGCCTGCCATTCGCCATCGATCAGTTTCTGCCGCGCCTGCGGAATGCCCAGAAGGTCCATCATCGACCAGCGAATTCCCGGCCCCTCACGCGCAATCACCAGTACCCAGTCCTGGCGTTGTTCAGCCTCGATGCGCTGGATGTGCAACTGCTGCGGCAACGTCAGGTTGGGCGCTTGTTCGGGCAACGGCGCATTGTTGGCGCAGGCGCTGAGCAGCATCATGCCGCCCAGCAATAGAAACCTCAGAATATCCACTATCCCTGTGGGAGCGGGCTTGCTCGCGAAAGCAGTCTTACATTCAATAAAGTTGTCGACTGACACTGCGCTTTCGCGAGCAAGCCCGCTCCCACAGGATTGAATTACACCGAAAATCAAACTGCACCTTCCAGCGGCTTGCGCGCGACCACATTAACCAGGGTTTCTTCCCGTTCGCCGAACGGCTTTGGCCGGCGCAGACGCAAACGTTCAAGCAGCCCGAAGTCCTTGGCGCGGCTCCACCACAAGTACGGATACGACACATTCTGCGCCTCGAACTCGAAACCCTCGCGGCGAAGCATTTCAAGGTAGCCGGCGGCGCTCTTTTGCACATGCATCGGATGACGGAACAACCAGCGGATGACCCACGTATCGATGTAGGCCTCGGTGGACTCGGCGAACAGCAGATAACCGCCCGGCTTGAGCACACGGTAGAACTCGGCGAGCGCTTTGTCCTGCTCCACCAGATGATGGAACGTCTGATGGCAGAACAGCAAATCCACGCTCGCGTCTGGCACGGCAAGCGTCGCGCAGTCACTGCCGATCAGTTCGACGTCCATGCCTTGGCGGACGGCTTCTTCGCTGCTCAGCGCCAGGCTGTGCGGGTCGGCATCGACGCCGATCAGGCGCTGCGGCGCGAAAGTCTGGTGCAGGTACTGGAACGACTTGCCTTGACCGCAACCGGCATCCAGCAACACTGGATGCGAAGGCAAAGGTTCGCTGAACAGGCTGCGCAAATCATTGATTGCCACGCGCAGTACATGGTGCTGCCACGTGTAGCTGCGCAGGAACCAGAAACCGAACCGGGTTTCTTCGACGTAGTGTTCGCTGAGGTAATTCACGAAGCGTCACTCGCGCATATTTCCGAGAGCATGCGCAGCCGTCGCTTGGCTTCGCTGACAAACGGATTGCGTTCATCCCAGGCATACCCGGCCAGAATCGAGCTGATCATGCGGCGAATTTCAGCTGAGCCACCCGCGTGATAAATCACGTCCTGAAACGTCCCGGCGTACCAGCCTTCCACGTAGCAGCGGAACGTGTCGACACCGCGCTTCAGTGGGTCGGCGAACTCGGTCTGCCAGTCGACGCTTTCGCCTTGCAACTGACGGTGCAACACGCCGGCGGCCATGCTCGCCGAACGCATGGCGATGGTCACCCCGGAGGAGAACACCGGGTCGAGAAATTCCGCCGCGTTGCCGAGCAGCGCAAATCCCCGACCGTGCAGGGTCTTGACGTTGGCCGAGTAGCCGCCGATGGTGCGCGCCGAGGTATCCCACACCGCATTCTCCAGTACGCCGGACAAGCTCGGCGTTTCGGCAATGAAACCCCGCAGGCAGTCGTCCAGGTTATCGCTACGACCTTCGAAGTGTTGCGCTGCTGCGACCACGCCCACCGAGCAACGGCCGTCGCTGAACGGGATGGTCCAGAACCACACGTCGCGTTTGGTTGGGTGGGTGGTAACGAGGATTTTCGTGCGGTCAAATGCCGGGTGGTCGATGTGATCTTCGACGTGGGTAAAAACTGCCTGGCGCACCGGAAAGTTCGACGGTGCTTCAAGGTCGAGCAAACGCGGCAGGACCCGGCCGTAACCGCTGGCGTCCAGCATGAAATTCGCTTCGATGCTGTACTCGCTGCCATCCTCACGCCGCACGCCGAGCCGTGGTTTTGCCTGTTGGATGTCGACGTTGACGATCGCTTCGCCGTAGCGGATTTCCACACCTTGCAGCGCCGCCTGATCGGCCAGGAGTTTGTCGAAGTCGGCACGCAGGACCTGGAATGTGGTCGGCTTGCCGTTGCTGAACGTGTCGCCGAAATCGAACGCGCTGTACTGCTCGCCCCAGGCAAACGCAGCGCCGGTTTTCAGCTGGAAACCGGCGGCGTTGACCGCTTCGAGCATGCCCGCTTCCTCGACGAAATCCAGGCAGTGCGAGAGCAGACTTTCGCCAATGGAAAATCGCGGGAAATGCTGGCGCTCGATCACCAGCACATCGTGCCCCTTGCGTTTGAGCAGCGCCGCGGCAATAGCGCCGGAAGGCCCGGCACCAATGACGACTACCTGACGACGTTCCATTTCAACGGTTGGCATGGGGGCTCCTTGCCGGTAAGGCAGTTTTCAAAGGAATACGGTGCATGCCGGCCAATGCCGGTAGCAGTGTGGCGATCAGGCCCATCAGCATCAGCGCAAAATACAGCGGCGCGCTGATGAGTTGCTGTTGCAGCAGCAGGTTGAGGAAAACGATCTCGCTCAAGCCGCGAATATTCAGCAGCACACTTTCGCGCCAGCGACTGGCACCCGCAAATGAGGCGCCGGCCCAGCCGAGGCCCAGCCAGTTGCCGAGCAATTTGCTGGCAATCGGCAGCAGCAACAAGGCTGCCAATTGCACCACGCTCAGGCTGACCATGGCGCTGTGAACGTTGATCTGGACGACGCCGAACGTGAGGATCAGTGGGATTGCCACCCAGCTCTGCAAACGGTTCATCCAGACCGCCGGGATCGGTAGCACCAGCGGTATTTTCAGCGCTGCCATGCACAGCAGGTAACCGATGCCGACGATCAGCGCATTGAGTTTGTAATGCTCGGCCACCACCAGCAGCGTGAAGAAAACCCCGCTATACAGCCGAGGCTGACGCATGCCGATCACGCGCAGCAGCAAAGGCACGCACGCGCAGGCCAATGGCAACAGCAGACTGCTCAGGTGCAGGCTTCCCTGGGCGATGGCGAACAGCGTCCAGCACGTCAGGTCGATGACGATTGCAGTCTGCACCAGACGCCGGGTGGCGGCGGCCGGATAGCCGATATGCAGCAAGTACAGGTACAGCACCGGAATCGCCGTAATGGCGAACAGTAAACCGACCGCCAGCGAACTGAGCCAGGGTTGCGGCGGCAGCAGCCAGATCGCCGTCGCCAGACCGCAAGCGAAGGGCACGCAGAAACTCGGCAAGGCAATTTTCAGGCTCTGGCGATCCAGGCGCAGATCGATCACGTCGCTGAGAATGTAACCCAGCAGCAAAGCGAAACTCAGGCTGTAGAGGCTGTTCAGCCAGATCGGCGCGACCAGTGCCGCGCCGCTTAGTTGCCATTGGGGTTCGATCCAGAAGTACATCAGCAGCGGTAATCCGAGTGTCGCCAGCAGCAACTGGCTGACGATCGGAATCAGGCCGAAATGTCGACCGACGCGAGTGGCGACGGCGAACAGCGCCAATGCCATCGCCCAGAACAGGATGACCATCATGCGGCTGGCTCCACGACAGTGGCGGCATGCACCTGACGGCCAGCCCACGGCGCCAGCATGAAGCTGAAGGCCAGCCCGAGGCTCACCGACAGACCGAAGCTGCTTACCGCCGGCGTGCTCGACACCGCCAGCAGACCGAACGACAGCCACGTGGTCAGTGCCGCGAGCAAGGTGCCCAGCAGGCTCACAGCGGCGCCGCCGACCTGCTCGCGCATGAGAATTGCGTAATCGACGCTGATCGCCGTCACCAGCAGCAGGCCGAACAGGCTGAACAACGTCAGCGGCTGTCCCAGCCAGCCGAGGCTGGCGAGACTGCACAGGGCCGCCAGCAGTGGCAGGGTAACGATTCGCAGGGCGCCGCCCCAGCCGAATGGCAGGATCAGCACCAGTACGATCAACACGCACGAAGCCAGTTTGAGTTCGGCGGCGCTGATCTGCGTTTGGGCGAACACTGCGTTCAATTCACCCAGGCGATCCACCAGCTCCACGCCCGGCAGATCCAGCGCCTGCACCCGCAGCAGCGCCGGATTATTGAGGCCCTGCAGACTGACCATCGCCGCCACGCCGTCCTCATTCGCGCCCAGCCACAATGCGCGATAGGGTTCTGCCAAGGGGCCGATCAATGCGCCGTTGATGTCTTCAGCAGGTAGCGCTTGCAACGTCGCCAATTCGGTTTGCAGTGCAGCGGCCGGCACTCCGAGGTCGAGCAGCGGTTGCCAGAACTGCGGCAGCTTTTTCAGTGCTTCGCGCACTGCGAGCTGTTCGCTTGGCTGACTGACCAATTGATCCAGTGACAGGTAGCCCTGCAGCTTTTCCAGGTTGACCAACTGATCCAGCCGCTCGCTCAAGGCACTCAAGCGTTCGAGCAACTGCTGCTCATCAGCCGCTCGCACCAGGAAAAACTGGCTGGTGGGTTGATAGCCGGTGATGCGTGCGATGGTTTGCGCATCGTCAGTCAATTGCTGCGGTGCGCCAACCCATTGGCGAATGTCGTTTTTGCTCTCGAGTTGCAGCACGCCCGCGACGCAGAAAGCGATCAGCAGCGCCAACAAAGCGGGCGTGCTGATGCGCTTGAGCAGGGCCTCGCGAATGCCCAGCAGACATTCCGATATCTGCAGCGGCCACTGCGCCGGACGCAGGTCCGCGCCCTTGAGCAACGCCGGCAGCAAGCACACCGCTGACAGGTAAGCGCCGATTAGCCCGGCGGCTGAGAACACGGCAATTTGCGTCAGCGCCGGGAAAGGCGTCCAGGCCAGCGCCAGGTAACCGATGCAACTGGTGATCAGGCTCAGCGTCAGGCCGGGCAACGTCAGGCGCAACGCCGGCCAGCTGTGCCAGGGTTTCAGGCTCCAGCTCTTGGACAGGTAGTGCAGCGGGTAATCGACGGCGACACCGATCAGGCTCGAACCCAGCACCAGGGTCATCACGTGCATGTGGCCAAACAGCGCCACGCAAGCGACGGCGCCGAACAACATGCCGACCAGCACCGGCACAAATGCCAGCAATACCCGCCAGCGTCGGAACGCCAGCAACAGCAGCAACAGAATACCGACCGTGGCGCCGCCGCCGACCCAGGTCATCTCGCGGGAGGCCTGTCGCTGACCGGCGGCTGCGTAGAGCAAACCGCTGGCAGCCAGCACTTGCACGTTTGACTTCGCAGCGTCCGCGCGGGCTTTTTCGAGCAGATCGGCCACGCGCAGCGGCAGGTTCATGTCGAACGCGTCGCCAGTGGTCGTTGCGCGCAGCAGCACCCAGCTTTTGCCTTCAGCGTCGGCGATCAAGGCGCCGCTGCCGATGTCCAGCTGCACCGAACCGTGTTGCGGCTGGCTGTTCTGAATGCGCCCGGTCAGGCCTAGCCAGTCGTCCTGGCCGGGCACCAGACTGAAGCCGCTGAACGGGTCGAACAACGATTGCACCCGTTGCTGAATGAACGTGTCGGGATGCTCGATGAGCTGTCGGCGATCCTCTGCCGCCAGCATCGCCAGCCGCCCTTGCAGCAGTTGCGTACGCAGCGCCGGCAAGTCCGCTTGCAGGTTCCACTGGACCTTTTCGAACACGCCACTGGCCTGCCACTGCTCGCCGAGTTGCTGCGCCATGGCGACCGCCTGCTGGCGATCGGCATGCCCGACCAGCGCCAGCATTTCGCGGTTCAGCGGTTCCTGCATGCGTTGCTCGGCACGCAGTTCCAGCGGATCCGGCGCAGTACCGGGCGCCAGGTCCATCAGGTTGGCCGACAACGGAGCGCCGTCACGCCATTGCCAACCGGCGAGCGCAAGCACCGCCAGCAGCAGGATCAAAAACAGCCGTGGGAGCATCCGTTCACTCGGCAAAATCATGCTTCTCCGTATCGCTCAGCGGTTGCGCGCTGGTGCTGTCCTGCATGCGCAGCATTGTGCTGTCGCCTTGGGTTTCGAGCAGTTCGATGCTGTGCACAAGGTCGCCGCCGGCGATGTTGATCTGATTGAACACCTGCTTGAGCAGCAGCGACCGCGGGATCAGCGTGAGCTTCCAGTCCTGTGCGCTGCCATTCAACGACAGCTCGAAATCGCGCTGCAAACCGCTGCTGTCGCCTTGCAGCACGGACAGGAACAAGCGGTTCTGCTCAGCCCCGGCACTTTTGCCCGGCAACATCTGCCAGCCATTGGCGTCACGGCGGGCGATGCCTTTGGCGTTGATGCGGTAATCCTGCTGCAAAGGCGTTTTCAGCAGCCACAGCAGGCCATGCTGTTTCGACAGCACAAACGTGCCCTTGCTGGTCAGTGGGTTGGGCAGCGCGCGCAGGTATTTTTCCTGAGTGAAGTTACCGTGGATCACCTCGGGTTTCGCCAGCTGGTCGCTGAGCTGTTGCAGGTCGAACGCCTGTGCCAGTGACGAAAACCCTATCGCCATGACGAACATGTAGCAGCTGCCGAGCCCGCGAGGCTGCGTCCGGCGGCGAAGCCGTCGTAAAACCTGCATCCGCGGTTTATCGGATGAAGCGCAAGGCGACTGCTGCGCCCGAGCGTGGGTTGGCCGACGCAGGCTGCGCCAGCTGCTACAGACGATTTTTAGCAGGTTCATCGCAGAATCCTTTCAACAGCATCGGTGAAGACCTTCGGCGAGGCCAATTGCATTTCCCGGCTGCTCATTTCGACCGCCACCTGCACGGTGCAGGCACGGGTCAAGCGCTCGCCGGTTTGCAGGTCGCTGATCAGGTAGTTGATCTTCAGACGGTTCTCCCACTCCACGAGATTTGCGCGCACGTTCAGCTTCTGGCCGAATACGGCGCCGCGCACATAGCGCAGTTGCAGGTCGATGACCGGCCAGGCGTAACCCGACTCGACCATCGCGGTGTAGTTGTGGCCGATCCGGTCCAGCAGCGCGCAGCGGGCAACTTCCAGATATTTGACGTAGTGGCCGTGCCACACGACGTGCATGGTGTCGACGTCGAAAAACGGCACGAGGATTTCCGTATCGACGTGAAGCACTCCTTTGCTACGCATGCAGCCTCCAGTGTTGTTCGGCGATACGTTGCAGGCACAGGCGCAATTCGCCTTCCAGTGCGCGGTCTTCAATGACCGGCGGGAAGTCCCTGGCCAGTGCTTCGTGCATGGCGGCGAGCGCTGGCGGCAATGGGCGCGCATCCTCGGCCTTGCTGCGCAGCCACACGCCCTGATTGGCGGCGAGCAGGGTGGCGGCGGCGACCTGTTCGGTCAGTTCCAGCACCCGGATCGCATCACGGGCGGCGATGGTGCCCATGCTTACTTTGTCCTGGTTGTGACATTCGGTGGAGCGCGAGAACACGCTGGCCGGCATGGTGTTTTTCAGGGCTTCGGCGGTCCAGGCGCTGGTGCCGATCTGCACCGCCTTGAAGCCGTGATTGAGCATCGCACGTTCAGCGCTGGCGCCAGACAGGTTGCTCGGCAAGCCGTGGTTGTAACGCTCGTCCACCAGCAAGGCGAGTTGCCGATCGAGCAAGTCAGCGACGTTGGCCACAAGGTTCTTCAGGCTGTCCATGGCAAAGGCGATGTGGCCGCCATAGAAGTGCCCGCCGTGCAGCACGCGTTCGGCCTCGGCGTCGATGATCGGGTTGTCGTTGGCGCTGTTGAGTTCGATCTCGATGAACGAACGCAGCCAGCTCAGGCTGTCAGCCAGCACGCCGAGCACGTGCGGCGCACAACGCAG
Organism: Pseudomonas fluorescens; assembly: GCF_902497625.1. Lineage (GTDB taxonomy): Bacteria > Pseudomonadota > Gammaproteobacteria > Pseudomonadales > Pseudomonadaceae > Aquipseudomonas > Aquipseudomonas fluorescens_BQ. Next base: position 34,348 of record NZ_CABVGX010000038.1, read on the forward strand.
GGAATAACGGTCCTGCAGGCGATGCAACGGCGCGGTCGGCGCGTCGATGGCCAGATCCTTGCGCAACCACGCGGCGACTTGCATCTGGCCCGGATGAGGTTTGGCGGCAAACAGGCGCTCGTCGAAATGCTCGGGATTGCCTTGCAGCGCGACCACGTTCAGCGCGGTGATGCGTGTGGCCAGTTGCAGCAGGTAATCGGCGCGGGCGAAGGCGAGGCAGGCCAGACCGGTCATCACTGCAGTGCCGTTCATCAACGCCAGCGCTTCTTTGGGGCGCAGCACCAGCGGCGACCAGCCCAGTTCGCGATGGACGTCGGCCGCTTGCCGGCGCTCGCCACGGAACATCACTTCGCGTTCACCGGACAGGGTGGCGGCGACGTACGACAGTGGCGTCAGATCCCCGCTGGCGCCCACCGAACCTTCTTCCGGGATCAGCGGCAGGATGTCGTGGTGCAGAAATCCCTGAAGCCGTTCCAGCAGCTCGACTCGCACCCCTGACACACCGTGGCACAACGACTGCAAACGCGCAGCAAGCACCGCGCGAGTCGCCTGAGCATCAAGCAATCTGCCCAGGCCACAGCCGTGGAACGTGTAGAGATGCCGCGGCAATGCTTCGACGTGGTGCAGCGGAACAGCGACCACGCAGGAATCGCCATAGCCGGTGGTCACGCCATAGATCACGCCTTCCTTGTCCAGAAGGGAGTCGAGAAAGCGTGCGCCCTTGGCGATGCGTTCGCGATACGCGGCGTCGTCTTGCAAGTGCGTTGGCGCCTGACGATTTGCTGCCGCCAGCACGTCTTCGATGCGCAAAGGGAGTTCGCCGAAGGTTACCGGCTCAAGCGTTGGCGTCGTCATCGGTCTTCCAGAAAGGGTAAAAGTTAAACCATTGTTGAGGCGCTTCGAGGCAATAGTGGCCCAAGCGTTCGGCATAGCGGGAGGTCCACTGATGAATGACCTGCTCGCGGTCGCTACGCTTCCACACCACAGCGTCGGCGAATGGCTCCAGGGTCAGGCGATACTCGCCGGTCGGTTTTTTCAGGCAGAGCAGCAGATTGACCGGGCACTTCAGCAGTCCTGCCAGCAACCATGGACCTTGTGGGAATGCGGCCGGATGACCGAGAAAGTCCACCGTCACGCTGCGCCCGCCATGCAGCGGCACACGGTCGCCGGCAATCGCCAGCCACTCGCCACGTTCCAGGCGTTCATGCAGTTGCAACATGATCACCGGGTCGAGTTCGCTGACCTGGATCAGGCGCAGATTGGTTGCGCCGGCCTCGCCCAGCAGGCGGTTGAACTGCTCGGCATGCTTGGTGTGCACCAGCACGTTCATCGTGACTTGTTCGCCAATCTCGGCCAGGGCGCGGCAGACTTCGAGGTTGCCCAAATGTGCACCTACGAGCAATTGTCCGCGACTGCCGCGCAGCTGGTTGCGCAGCAGCGCCGGATCGATGATTTCGATCTGCTTGATGCTCAGTTTGCCGTTCCATACGTCGAGTTTGTCGAGCATGGAATCGGCGAACGCCATGAACTGGCCGAACACGCGCCAGTGGGTCGGGCGCACTTCCATGCGACCGCTCCAGTCGGCCAGCCGATGCTGGTATTGCCAGGCGCTGTGGCGGGCACTGCGGCCAAACAGGAAAAAGTAAAGGACGATGCCGTACAGCAGCGGGCTCAGCAACCTGCGCCCAAGTAGCCTGGCAGCGGTCGCAGTGAATTTCATCAGCCAGAAACTGCCGCGCTCCTGGCGGTCTGCCCAGTGCTTTTTATCGGTATCTCCACTCATGCTCGCCACCGCCGCCAGAGGATCAACGGTGCCCGCAGCAACATGGCGAAGAACAGGCGCGTGTGCATGCTGGAAATCAGCACGTTGTCGTGGAACATGCGGAAATGCGATACGCCGTCCAGCGGGTAGTGAACTTTGGTTGGCAGCCACCGCATTGGCTGATTGCGCCACGCCAGACGGACCAGAATGTCGGAATCGAAATCCATGCGTTTGCCGATTTTCGCGCTGTCGATCAGTGCGAGCGTGGGTGGCAGAGGGTAAACGCGGAAGCCACACATGGAATCGCGGATCTGCAGCGACAAGGTATTGATCCAGACCATTACGTGGGTCAGGTATCGTGCGTACAAACGGCCTTTAGGCACGCTGGCATCGTATTGCGGATAGCCGCAGATGACAGACTCCGGGTGCGTGAGGGACTGTTCGATGAAGAGGGCAACATCCTGCAAATCGTGCTGACCGTCGGCGTCGACCTGCAAGGCATGAGTGAAGCCCAGGCGCGAAGCTTCGCGCAGGCCGGTCATCACGGCGCCGCCCTTGCCCTGATTGGCGGCAAGCCGGATCAGGTAAACGCTCTCGCGCCCGGCCAACTGATCCAGCACCTGCTCGCAGGCCTGATCACTGGCGTCGTCTACCAGAATGCACGGCAGGCTGCAGGCGATCAGCGCCTCTACAACGCTGGTGATAGCCCTTTCGTGGTTGTACACCGGAACGATGGCGCAGGGCTTATGCATAAAGTTTCACCCCGCCCATGTAGCAGCTGGCGAAGCCTGCGGCGGAGTGAGCAGCGCTCGCTTCAACAACGCACCGATTATTTCGAAGTACGACGAGCGGCGAACGACGACCGCTTCGCGCTCGGACGCAGCCTTCGGCAGCTGCTACAGGGGTGCTGGACCTAACCACGGGCGTTCTCCAGCAAAATTCGTCCGCTGGAACAGGTGGCCGTTTCGTTGCGGTAGGAGAAATACAGTTTGCTGCGACCGGTGTCGAAGCGCAGGTGCAACTGGATTTCATCGCCGGGGCGCACCAGTTGCTGGAATTTCAAAACTTCCATGCCGGCGAACCGCTCAGGTAGCACCATCAGTCGCTGAGCCAGACTCAGCGCCCAGTCTACCTGGACCACACCGGGCAATACCGGCGCCTGCGGGAAGTGACCGCTGAAGTACGCCAGGTCTGGCGGCACGGCGATCTGCAAATTCCATTCGCCCTCGGCTTCAACCTGCTGCAGCACTTCCGGCGTTCGCGGGCGTGGCGCCAGCAGCAAAGCGTCGACCTCCGCCTGAGGCAGTTTGCCTTGGGCGTTGAGCGGTAATTGCCGCAGCAGGCGCCAGCGTCGCGGCAAGGCGAGAGCTTCACAATGCTGGCGCAAATGTTGGCGCAGTTGCCCGGTGAGGGTGCGTCGGCCCTGATTGCGCAGTGCATGCAGGCCCGACTCGCTCAGCACCAGCAACGCGCCGAGCGAGGCTCGGTTCTCCTGCACCACGCCCAGACGCGCCTCGGCGACCCATTCATGGTCCGCCAGCGCCTGTTCCAGCATCGGCAGTGAGATGCGTTTTTCTTCCAGTTTGACGATTCGGTCGAGCCTGCCCAGCAACTGGAAGCGGCCGTCCGCTTCTATGCGCGCGGCATCCGCTGTGTGCTCGACGTGGCCGGACGGTAAATAGGGTGAGGCGATCAGCAACGCGCCGTCATTGTCCTGGCTCAATTCAACGCCTGCGAAGGGTTGCCACAGGTCGTCGCCCTCGCGCCAGGCAATGCCGCCGGTTTCAGAACTGCCGAGGATTTCCGTCGGCCACTGCTGCAAACGCTGCTGAAGACGGTGTGCCGCCTCGGCCGGTAACGCACCGCCGGAGGAAAATACTCGGCTGACTGCGCTCAACGCCGGCCAGTCGAGGTTGTCGCCCATGCGCTTGAGTAGCGCCGGGCTGGCGACCCAGGCGAATGCCGGATATTCGCGGCTGGCGCGCTGCAGATCTTCCGGGAACGCCAGTTGCTTGCGCACGAACGCCCGCCCGGCGCATAGCGGCCACAGCACCCGAAACAGCAGACCGTAGATGTGCTGGGTCGCAACACTGCCGATGATGCAGGCGTTGCCGAGACCGGCGCCCCACAGCAGCTGCAGCGCTTCGACCTCGTTGGCCAGTTGGCGCAGGGTTTTGTCGATGCGCTTGGGTTCGCCGCTGGAGCCGGAAGTGCACAGGCTCAGGGCGCAGCGATCCAGATCGAGTGCGGCGGCCGGCAATGGCGGATGCAGGAAATCCCTCACATGCGCGTCATCAGCCTGATCGGTCAGCCACACTTCCACTTCATCCGACCAGCGCTGACGCGTGTGAGCCTGCAAGTCGGCAGGCAGCAGCACGCTGACGCCTGCGCGCCAGGCACCCAGCAAGGCAATCGCCAGGTCGGCGGCGTCTTCGAGGTGCACGGCAATACGTTGCACACCTTGGGCCTGCAGACCGGCGGCCAGGCTCAAGGCCCTGGCGCACAGCTGGGCGTGATTCAACTCCGGGTCGGCCGTCACGGCCCGCTCCGGTTGAGCCTTGAGCAGCAGTTGCTCAAGTTTTATCCAGTTCATGGGTGGCCTCGTACCCGTTGTCGTATCAGCCATTCAATGGCAAACAGCAGGCCCATCAATCCGTAGGAAATCAGGCCGGTATACAACATCCACCAACTCAGCGGCGCCCAAAGGGTAAGGGCGGCGGCGAGCAGGCCGTTAAAAAGAAAAAATACACACCAGACGAGCGTTACCTGGCGGGTATAAATAATCGCTTTATGTGGCAAGCGAGGTTCGCGCAGGCGCGCGAGACGCTCGATCATTGGCGGGCCATATTTAAGGCTCAAACCGAACAGGCCGAGCATGAATGCACTGATCAGTACCGGATACCAGCGCAGCAACAGCGGGCTGTCGAACACTGCCAGCAGCACGCAAAACACGATGGCGCAGATTGCCATCCACAAGCTGCCCGGGCGCCGCCCTCCGAACATCGCACGCGCCAGCCACAGGCTGCCCAGCAGCAGGCCGAACTGCCACGGCGCGAAATGTTCCATGCCGAAATACACCGCGAAGGGGTACAGCAGGCCCGCCAGCAGCAGGCCGAGGCCGATCATTCGGCTCATGCGGCCGGTTGAACCAGACGGTAAACCGCCTCGACCACGTCGCTGACCGTGCGTACGGATTTGAATTCTTCGGCAGCAATTTTCTTGCCGGTCTGACGCTTGATGTGATCGATCAGGTCGACCGCGTCGATACTGTCGATTTCCAGGTCCTGATACAGGTCGGAATCAAGACTCACACGTTCCGGCTCCAGCTCGAAGAGTTCGACCAGGGCATCGCGCAAGGTATTGAAAATGTCGTCACGAGTTTGCATGGTCCGGTCTCAAGCTGCCTGTTTTGCAGTGACAAATGCCGCAAGGCTCGCCACGTTGCTGAAGTGATTGCGAGTGTCTTTGGCGTCGGCATCAATTTTGATGCCGTATTTTTTTTGAATCGCCAGGCCGAGTTCCAGAGCGTCGACGGAGTCCAGCCCCAAGCCATCGCCGAACAAGGTCTGGTCATCGCCAATGTCGCTGGCGCTGATGTCTTCAAGTCCCAGAGCTTCGATGATCAGTTCTTTGATTTCGTGCTTGAGGCTAAGAGTGTGTAGATCGCTCATCTTCGGCGAGCTCCTTAGTAAAGTAGGAATGCAGGTAATCATTGAGCTTGCGCGAGGCTTGCGGCGCAGGGGCCAGCGCGGCGAAGGCCTGTGGGTCTATATCGGCCCCGACACGAAAACTGAAGTGCACGCGGCGTTTCGGGATCCGATACCACGGTTCGGCCTTGGTCAATGTGGTGGGGCTGACCTTGATGATCACCGGGGTGAGGATTTTCGCACCGCGCACCGCAATCGCAGCGCCGCCCCGATGAAAGGCCGGCGGCTCGCCTGGCTGGGTACGAGTGCCCTCGGGAAAAATGATCAGCGTCTGGCCACTTTTCAGCGCGTCAGCCGCGGCGTCGAGCATATCCATACTGCCGTCGTTGCTGATGTATTCGGTGCAGCGCAGCGGGCCACGGGTAAAGGGGTTTTCCCAGAGGCTTTGCTTGACCACACAGTTGGCATGGCGTACCAGACCGATTAGGAAGACCACGTCGATAAGAGACGGATGATTGGCGATGATCATCTGTCCGGGCCTGCCCAGTTTTTCCGCGCCGTGAAAGTCGTAAGTCAGTACGCCGGTGCGGGCCATGAATTGAACAAAAAACCAGAAGCAGCGGCTGACCGTCCGTCTTGCACGTAGCCGGTGGGTCTGGGCATCCCCGGGAAAGCAACCCAGCAACGGGAAAATCACCAGGCGCAGGCACAGCCCGCCCAACCCGAACAGGGCGAAACTAGCGGCAGTGGCCAGCAAGCGCCAGTAATAGGCGTCGCGGTTTTTTCCGTTTACGGGTTGCGTTGCCAGGTCCATACGCGCTTTTTCCAGGCATGTTGGCAGGTGGTCTGCTGGCCGAGCAGAGTACGCAAGAGATTCAGGGCATGGGGCCAGTTAGCGGTGGGCACGTCGGCAGATGTACTGCTGAGGGACAACTGCCAGTCGTTTCCGGAGGTGAGCAAGAACGCCACCGCATAAGGGAACGGTACGTCATCGATCCAGGCCGAATAGGCTTCAGGCGGCTGCTCCTCGGCCACTATCAACAGGACCGCGGGAGCGCCTTCGTTGAGCAGAGCGGCGGCCTCTAGCATGCCGTGTTCAAGCCCGTCACCGGCCGCGGCGAGTGCCGTCATTTCGCTGGTCTCGCCACGCATGATCGACCACAAACCGATAACGGCATTGTGCACTGACAGACTGAACTGAGTGGGTGATAGCGGCTCATCGGCGGCGAGATCGCTGAGAATTTCGAAGGTGCGCGGGGTTTCGCCGTGACGGGAAATATAGACCAACGGCAGATCGTGGCGACCATCGGCCAGAGGCCAGCCAACACTGAACGCCATTCGCGCCAAGCGACTGAGCCGCCGTCGCTGCATGGCAGGTAGAAACGCAACGTCAGGGGCGGCATCTCTGCCCTGAAGCACGACCGGCTGTCGGCTCCAGGTCTGCCAATCGTCCACGCTTTCGAGCCCAGGGGCCCAAGCGCGCCATTGGGCGATGTTGAAGTTGATCAAGGCATTCATCCCGCCCCTGCGGGCTTTTCCTGACGCAGTGAGTCGCAAAGCCGCGATTCTGCTGACGTGACGCCAAGCGCCGAGTGGCGCGCATTATCCCGGTGCAGCGGGCGTGTAGCAAATGTTGGTTACATTTTGCTCAACAAAACAGGCCGGTTGGTCGGTGCTGAGCTGTCGTTTGGCCATTATCCATATCTTCATGGGGAAATCTGTCAGCTCCGGTCCCCAAGTGCGCGTTGAGTTTTCAGCTGAGTGAAGTGAGATTGTCGATAACTCTGTAGTCCGAATACCGACGAGGTAGCTAAGCAGCGCTTCGGACTACTACACTCGGGCATTCTTTGATACACGGAGGTTTTGACATGCGGCGTGTGGTGTTCAATCAGAAAGGTGGCGTGGGTAAATCCAGTATTGCCTGCAATCTGGCGGCGGTCAGCGCCAGCGAGGGCTTTCGCACCTTATTGGTGGATCTCGATGCCCAGGCTAATTCCACTCAATATCTGACAGGGCTGACCGGCAACGACATCCCCATGGGCATTGCTGATTTCTTCAAGCAAACCCTGTCTTCCGGTCCCTTCTCAAAGAAAAACAAAGTCGATATCTACGAAACCCCGTTCGATAACCTGCACGTCATCACCGCGACCGCCGAACTCGCCGATTTGCAGCCCAAGCTTGAGGCGAAACACAAGATCAACAAGCTGCGCAAGTTGCTGGAAGAGCTGGACGAGGATTACGACCGGATCTACCTCGATACCCCACCAGCGTTGAATTTTTATGCGGTGTCGGCGCTGATTGCCGCTGATCGCGTACTGATCCCCTTCGATTGCGACAGTTTCTCGCGCCAGGCGTTGTATGGCTTGCTGGCCGAAATCGAGGAGTTGAAGGAAGACCATAACGAGGGGCTGGAAGTGGAAGGGATTGTGGTCAACCAATTCCAGGCCCGCGCCAGCCTGCCTCAGCAAATCCTTGACGAGCTGATTGCCGAGGGCTTGCCGGTGTTGCCGGTTTATCTGGGCAGCTCGGTGCGCATGCGCGAATCACACCAGGCGAATACGCCGCTGATCCATCTGGACCCGCGGCACAAGCTGACTCAGCAGTTTGTGGAGTTGCATAACCTGCTGGAAAACGCCTGATTCCTCCTCGTAACCCGAAACCCTTGTGGGAGCTAGCCTGCTCGCGAAGAGGCCGGGACAGTCAGCATTGTTGTGGCCTGACTCGCAGCCTTCGCGAGCAGGCCCGCGCCCACATTGGCTAGTGGATCTGCCTAAATCCCCTGGCTGCGCAACCAGCTCATCAATTGCGGCGACGGTAATGCTCCACTCTGGCGCGCCACCTCCCGACCGTTCCTGAACAAAATCAGGCTCGGAATCGAGCGAATGCCCAGTTGCGCCGACAGCTGCTGATTCGCCTCACTGTCCAGTTTCGCCAGCCGACATTTACCCGCCAACTGCGCGGCAGCCTGCTCGAACACCGGCGCAAAAGATTTGCACGGCCCACACCACTCCGCCCATACGTCGACCAGCAGTGGGAGATCGCCCTTGATCTGGCTGGCGTAGTCGCTTTGCTTGAGCTCAAAGGGTCTGTTCAGGAGGACTTCGGCCTTGCAGCGTCCACATTTCGGGTGGTCACCGAGGCGGTCGGCGGGGATGCGATTGAGGCCGTTGCAGTGGGGGCAGGGGATGTGCAGTGGGTCGGTCATGAATTCGGTCCATGGGAGAAGTAGATGAAGTTTCTGTGGAAACCTTTATCTGACGAGCATCACGAAGAACAACTGATCTCCAGATGCTTGCCCCACTCTGGCGGCCGCTCGGCGTAGCTCTCCATCCCCGGCTGCTCCTCAAACGGATTGCTCAGCACGGCATGCAGGCGACGGACTTCGGAATAGTCGCCGCTCTCTGCCGCATCAATCGCTTTCTGCGCCAGATAGTTGCGCAGAATGTACAACGGATTGACCGCGTGCATCCGCTGGCGGCGCTGCGGCTGATCAAGCTCGCCATCACGGGAAACCCGGGCGACATACTGCTCGCCCCAGGCATCAAACCCTTTGATGTCTACAAAATCATCGCGCAGGCGAGCGATGGCCTGTTTCGGTGATTCATCGCCGAGGCGGCGGAAAAACAGGCTGTAATCGACGCCGCTGTTCTGCATCAGTTGCAACAAACTTTCCAGCAACGTCTGATCATCGTCCTCGGCGGTGGTCAGTCCCAGGCGGCGGCGCATCAGGTCCAGGTAATGGGCCTGGAACAACGGCAGGTACAGGCCAAGGGTTTCGCGCAGGGCTTCGACACTGATGAACGGCGTCAGCGCCTGAGCAAGAGCACTAAGGTTCCACTGGCCGATTGGCACCTGATTGCTAAAGGAATAGCGACCCTGATCATCGGAATGGTTGCAGATGAACTGCGCATCGAAATCATCAAGGAAGGCGAACGGGCCGAAATCGAACGTAATGCCAAGGATCGACATATTGTCGGTGTTCATCACGCCGTGGCAAAACCCATAGGCCTGCCATTTGGCGATCAGTTCGGCATTGCGCTCGACGATTTCGCGGAACATGGCCAGGTAGGGTTCGGGCTGTTCGAGGCATTCCGGAAAATGCGCGGCCAGCACGTGGTCACCGAGTTCTTTCTGCTGTTCGGGGCGTTTGGTGTAGTACAAGTATTCGAAATGGCCGAAGCGCACATGGCTCGGCGCCACCCGCAGGACCATTGCCGCACGCTCCTGTTTTTCCCGCCACACCGGCGTGTCGGAGCCGATCACGCAGAGTGCTCGAGTGGTCGGGATGTTCAGTGCGTGCAGCGCTTCAGAGGCAAGAAACTCACGGATCGACGAACGCAACACGGCACGTCCATCGCCCATCCGCGAAAATGGCGTCTGGCCTGCGCCTTTGAGGTGCAGGTCCCAATGCTCGCCGGCTTCGTTATAGACCTCGCCCAGCAACAGGCCGCGACCATCGCCCAGTTGCGGATTGTAAGAACCGAACTGATGGCCGGAATAGACCATCGCTCTCGGCTCGGCGTCTGCCCACAACTTGTGGCCGCCGAACAGCTCGGCAAATTCTGTGCTTTGAGCCACGGCCGGGTCGAGATCGAGCAGCGTCATGGCCGCGGGGCTGGCCACGACCAGACGCGGGTTATCGATCGGCTCGGGCAGCACATGCGCGGAAAACGCATCGCCGAGGCGGGCGAAGCGGTTATCGAAGGTCAGTTCGTCGAGGGCTTTCAAGGGCCATCTCCAGCAGAATGTCTGAGCATTCTGCTGGGGATATGCCAGTTAGTCGAGCTTGGTGGCTGGCGGCGCTTGCAGCGGCTCGGCGTCAGTCACCGGTGCGATGGTTTTCTTCTCCGATTCAATGGGCACCATTTTGTATTCCTGGCCTTGCATGTTCTTCAGATAAACCTCCATCTGTCGAAACGAGATGTTGATGTGCTGCTTCTTGAACTCGCGATTGATGAAGCGGTTGACCTCATCGAGCACCGGGTTGCGGTCGCCGAGATCACGCACGTGCATGCGCAGTTCGTGATCGAGGGTGCTTTCGCCGAAGTTGAGGAAATACACCAGCGGCTCCGGCTCCTTCAATACCCGCGGGTTTTCCCGGGCAGCTTTCAGCAGCAGTTCTTTCACCAGGTCCAGGTCCGAACCGTAATCCACGCCGAGCTTGAGCGTCACCCGGGTGACGGTGTCGGTCAGCGACCAGTTGATCAGTTGCCCGGTAATGAACGTCTTGTTCGGGACAATGATGTCCTTGCGGTCGAAGTCGGTGATGGTCGTGGCGCGGATGCGGATCTTGCTCACCGTGCCCGACAGGTTGCCGATGGTGATTGTGTCGCCGATGCGCACCGGACGCTCGAACAGGATCATGATGCCGGAGATGAAGTTGGCGAAAATCTCCTGCATGCCGAAGCCCAGGCCGACCGAAAGCGCTGCCACCAGCCACTGCAACTTGTCCCAGCTGACACCGAGGGTCGACAGGGTCGAGACGAAGCCGACGCCGGCGATGACATAGGACAGCAAGGTTGTCGTCGCGTAGGCGCTGCCCTGGGCCAGATTCATCTTCGACAGTACCAGGACTTCCAGCAGGCCTGGCAGGTTGCGGGCAAAAGCGAATGTGATACCGATGATGATCACCGCCCCCAGCATGTCGCCGATGCTGATCGGCACCATGCTCATGTTGGCGCCGGTGCCGCTGGTGTATTCGTAAAGGGTGATGTTATCGAGATAAGAGAACACTGAAATCAGATCGGACCAGACCCAGTACAGACCGGCAATGAAGCCGCCCAGCAAGGCCAGGCGAATCAGGCGCAGGGACTGTTCGTTGACCTTTTCGATGTCCAGTGTCGGCTCTTCAATCACCACATCGCCGTCGCCAGCCTCTTTCGCCGCCTGACGTTTCGCCAGTGCCCGTTGATAGGCCAGGCGCCGTGCCGCGACGCTGAGGAAGCGCACGAACGCGGCTTCGATGACCAGCCAGAACATCAGCAGGTAAAGGGTGTTGATCAATCTATCGCTCAGTTTGAGCGCGGTGTAGTAGTAGCCGAAGCAGACGGCGACGAACAAGGCGATCGGCAGCGCGGTGAACATGACCCCGAGGGCTTTGCGGAACAGCGATGCGTTCTGATGCGTCGGGCTGCTGATCAAGAGGCGGCTGAGCAACCAGGCCATCAAGGCGTAGCAGATCAATACGACAGGCATGCCCAGCACATCGTCGGCCAGGGCTGCCGGTTGCAGCTCGGCAACGGCGACCACGGCTACCAATGCCATCACCACCAACCCCAGTCGGCGCACCCAGCCCTGCAGGAACTCGACCTGAGGTTTTTCCCAGCGGAAATGCAATTCGGCAACGCCGCCCGGCGCCAGGATGCGATAGGCGGTGTAAAACACCAGCCACGCCTGGGCCATCTGCAGCAGCGCCGCGCCCATGTTGGCGTTCTGCCCGCGAGCATCGATTTGCAGGGCAAGACCGCACAGAGCAAGGCCGAGCGAGACCGGCATCGCCAGCAGAATATTGATCAGAATCGCCTGCGGCGTGTGCCACTGGCTGTCGCGCTTGAAGTGACCGATGTCCTGATGGATTTTGCTCAGGCGCGCGTACAGGCTTTTGCGACGCCACAGCAATGCACCGATCAGCAGTGCCAGCGGCAGGAACAGTAGCGGCTGTTGAGTCAGACCGTCAGTCAGTTCGCTGAAGCTGGATGCCCACGGCAGTGTGGTGACCTGGCGCTCCAGTCGTTCCGGTACGCCGCGCATCCATTCCGGATCAAGCGGTTTGTTGCTTGGAATCCAGAACATTTGCTCATCCAGCGTCGAGCGCAGGCTTTGCGCAGTGCTCAGCAATTGCTTCTGGTTGAGTTGCAGCGTAATCGATTCGTTGAGCACGGCGCTCAGTTCACGGTTCAGCCGCTCCAGCAGGTCGGCCCGGGTTGTCGCCAGCTCCAGCAGGCTTTTACGCAACTGTGGCGTGACTTGCTCAGGTGGCTGCGAGGCCAGCAGATTGTCGACGTAGGTCGCCGGGTTGCTCAGCAGTTCACGTTGCTGGCTCACTTCGAATTGGTACAGGCGAATGTCGGCGATCTGGTCCGCCAGGTCACGATCAACCGTGAGTTTCGGCAGGGCCTGCTTCTGCTTATAGAGAATCTTGGAGAGCAGCAGGCTGCCTTTGAGCACGTTGATTTGCTCATCCAGCGCTGAATCGCTCTGGGTCACGTTGTCCAGTTGTTGCTTGGTCTGCAGGTTTTGCTGGGTGACTTCGTTGAGGCGGTCAGTGCTTTTCAGCAAATAATCGGACAGCTTGAGGTTCGCCGCGCTTTCCGTCGCGAGCAATGCGCTGCCTCCGGACTTTTGCGCTTCGATGGACTGTTGGGTCACTGTTTCCTGAGATTGCGCCAGACGCTTCTGGTTGATCAGGGTCTGCAGTTCCTGGATTTCCTTGTCCAGGCGATCGGATTTCTCCGTAAGCAAGTCATGCTGGCTGTTGCCGAGATCCTGCAGCTGACTGTTGCCGGCCAGCTCCTGGCGACGCAGGGGTATCAACGCATTGAGGGCCGCGAGCTCGGCGTTGAGTTGGTCACGTTGTTCGCCGCTCAGGGTCTTGCCGTTCTCTTTGCCGGCCTTGAGCAAGTTATTGATCTGCTGAATCCGCGTCTGGCTGGCGGAGATTTCCGCTTGAGCACGCTCGGGGCGGGTCTGCGCAGTGATGACCAGGCTGTTCGCGTCGGCCAGCGCCTTTTGCACATCGCTTTGCTGAGTCGAGCGTTCGGTCAGCATCTGCTCCAGTTGCTGAATAGACTCCTTGGCGTAACGCTGCGCCACGGGCAACTCGCTGGTGGCCTTGAGGCGAGTCAGTTCGCGCTGGTTTTCGATATTCTGTTTCGGCGCAGTGGCAAGTTGCTGTTTAAGCGCGACCAGTTTCTGCTCATAATCACGCTTATTGGCGAGCTGGGTCAGCGTGCCTTGCAGAATGCTCTGCAGGGCTTTCTGATCGGCTTCCGGCAGCTTGCGATCGCCTATCTTGTCGAGGCTCGCTTGCACGGATTCGCTGGTGGGCGGTTCGGCCGCTTGCAGGGGGCCGACAGAGAGGCTCAGGCCCAGCAGGGCCATGATGAAAAAGTTGCGCAGGGTTGACATAGTGACCGATCGAAACGAGGCGAAGTGGGGAGTTTAGAGGAACAAGCCCGGGCCTGGGCGACTTCCTTCGGGGAATCTGACGCCCACTTTGCCGATCTTGTTCCCGTCCATGACCGCGACGGTCCAGATGGTGTTGTTCCATTCCACCTGGTCACCAACTACTGGCGCACCGCCCACTTTCTGGGCGATGAAGCGTGCCAGTGACATGTCCGCATCGATGCCTTCGACCTTCAACCCGTACAGGGCAGCAACCGCAGCCAGCTGGGCGTCTCCTTCGAGTACGAAGTCGCCGAAAAAGCGTAAATCCAGGCCCCTTTGCGGAGCCTGGCTGAACAGTTTTCCAAGGGCCGGAAGGTTATGCTCATGGCCGATAACACATAGTAAATCATCGACTTCGAGCACCGTACTACCCGACGGATGGAGCAGTTGTTGACCCCGAAACAGGGCTGCGATGCGGGTGCCTTCCGGCATTTTCAGTTCGCGCAGTGGCGAACCGATGCACCATTTCTCGGCGCCGAGCCGATATACAAACAGCTCCCACTCGCTGGTGACGTGTACTTCTAGTGCGGCTCGGGAAATCGGTGCGGGCTCTGGGGGGACGGTCACTTTCAGGAGTTTCGCCACCCAAGGCAGGCTGGTGCCCTGGACCAGCAACGAGACCAGCACGATAAAGAACGCCAGGTTGAAATACAGCTGAGCGTTGGGCAGCCCGGCCATCAGCGGGAACACCGCCAGAATGATCGGGACCGCGCCGCGCAGGCCGACCCACGCAATGAACACCTTTTCGCGACCGTGAAACGCTTTGAAGGGCAGCAGGCCGACCATCACCGACAGCGGGCGGGCGAACAGAATCATCCACAACGCCAGGCCGAGGGCCGGCAGGGCGATCGGCAGCAAGTCATGCGGCGTGACCAGCAAGCCCAGCACCAGAAACATGCCGATCTGCGCCAGCCAGGCCATGCCATCGAGCATGTGCAGCATGCCGTGGCGGCTGCGCACCGGGCGATTGCCGATAACCAGACCGCACAGGTAGACCGCAAGGAAACCGCTGCCGTGCAGGGCGTTGGTCAGCGCAAAGACTACAAGGCCGCCGGCGATCAACAGGATTGGATAGAGGCCGGTGGCGAGGTTGATCCGGTTGACCAGTTGCAGCATCACCCAGCCACCACCCAACCCGATCACGCCACCGATGCCGAACTCGCGCACCAGATGTACCAGCAAATTCCAGTGCAAGCCGGTTTCACCGCTGGCGAGCATGTCGATCAGGGTAACGGTGAGGAACACCGCCATCGGGTCATTACTGCCGGACTCGATTTCGAGGCTGGCGGACACCCGCTCGTTCAGGCCCTTGCCGCCCAACAGCGAGAACACCGCCGCCGCATCAGTGGAGCCGACGATGGCGCCAATCAACAGGCCCTGCATCATGTTCAAATCGAACAGCCAGGCGGCTGCCATGCCGGTCAGACCGGTGGTGATCAACACCCCCACCGTGGCCAGTGACAGTGCCG
The DNA here is from genome assembly GCF_902497625.1 of Pseudomonas fluorescens. Lineage (GTDB taxonomy): Bacteria > Pseudomonadota > Gammaproteobacteria > Pseudomonadales > Pseudomonadaceae > Aquipseudomonas > Aquipseudomonas fluorescens_BQ. Next base: position 49,392 of record NZ_CABVGX010000038.1, read on the forward strand.
GCCATAACGCCACGCGGAAACTCGAGACCCGAGTACGCATGCCGCCGTCGAGCAGGATGATCGCCAGGGCGAGATTGCCCACCAGATAAGCCGTGGGGTAATTATCGAAAATGATCCCGCCGCCATCGACGCCGGCGGCCATCCCCACCGCCAGGATAATCACCAGGATCGGGATGCCGAGGCGCGAGGACAATGAGCTCACCAGAATGCTCGCACCCACCAGCAACGCGCCGATCAAGAACAGGCTGTTGATGGTCGTCGCATTCAAAGGCATTACTCCAGAAAACCGAAAGGGCGGGCACGAACTGACCATGCAGTCTGCGTGCCAGCGATTCTAACCTGTTGAAATGTGATGCTGTCAAAAAGGTTATGCAGCAAATCGGTGACACGACTATTCGTGTAGCAGCTGGCGCAGCCTGCGTCCGACTGCGCAGCAGTCTTGCAACCAGCGTCGCGGATTTTTCAGATAAATCGTCCGAGTGCTGTTACTGATACCGGGCCGGACGCAGGCTGCGCCAGCTGCTACACAGGCGCTGTCAGAGACTGAATCGCCCAACCATGTTGTTCAGGTCCAGCGCCAGGCGCGACAGTTCGTTACTTGCAGCACTGGTCTGATTCGCGCCCGTCGCTGACTGCACTGACAGGTCACGAATGTTAACCAGATTGCGATCCACTTCGCGCGCGACCTGCGCTTGCTCTTCTGCTGCGCTGGCAATCACCAGATTGCGCTCGTTGATCTCGACGATGGCACTGTTAATCGTGTCCAGCGACATCCCTGCGCCGCGCGCGATATTCAGCGTCGATTCGGCACGCTCGGTGCTGTTGCGCATCGAATCCACCGCGTGTTCGGTGCCGCTCTGAATGCTGCCGATCATCCGTTCGATCTCGCTGGTCGACTGCTGAGTGCGGTGTGCCAATGCCCGCACCTCATCGGCAACGACCGCAAAACCGCGACCCGCCTCACCGGCACGCGCGGCTTCGATCGCGGCGTTCAACGCGAGCAGATTGGTTTGGTCTGCCAAGCCACGAATCACGTCCAGCACCTTGCCGATATCACGGGACTCGTTGGCCAGGTCGCCGATCAGGCTGGCGGTGCTCTGCACATCGGCGCTCATGCGCTCGATGGCGGTGACGGTTTCCTGAACCAGGTCGCGGCCATCACCGGCGGAGGTGGTGGCATTCTTCGAAGCTTCGGAAGTGCTAACAGCATTACGCGCGACTTCTTCCACCGCACTGGTCATTTCGTTGACGGCAGTAGCAGCCTGCTCGATTTCGTTGTTCTGCTGAGTCAGGCCACGGGCGCTTTCATCGGTGACACTGTTGAGTTCTTCAGCAGCGGAGGCCAGCTGCGTGGCCGAGCCGGAGATCCGTTGCAGCGTATCGCGCAGTTTTTCCTGCATCTTCGACATGGCGAGCAACAAGCGGCCGGCTTCATCTTCGCCATCCACGGTGATCGGGCGAGTCAGATTGCCTTCGGCGATTTCTTCCGCAGCGCTCAACGCCTTGGCGATCGGCTTGGTGATACTGTTAGTCAGCAGCCAGGCAAACAGTAGCGTCAGGCCGCTAGCGATCACCAACAAGGTGATCACCAGATTCAGCGAGGTCGAATACTGCTCGCCCGCACGGGTGTCGGTGGCGTTGATCTGCTGTGTATTGATTTCGAGCAGCTTGGCCAGCGCGGTGTTCACCGCTTCGGAGTTCGACAGCAATTCGCTGTTGAGCATGCTGCGCAATTCATCCACCTGGTCATTGCGCGAGAGCGTCTTCATCTGCTCTTCGAGCTGGCGATACTGCGCCAGCAACTGCACGTATTGATCGTACGCCGCGCGTTCCTGCGGGCCATTGATCAGCGGCTCGTACACCCGTTGAGCATCGCTGATCTGCTGGTTACGCATATCAAACAGTTCGAAGGTTTTCTGTTGCACGTCGGGTTCGCGGTTGACCAGCAAGCGGTACGACAGTACGCGTAAACGCAACGTCAACTGGGTGAATTCATCGAGACTTTTGATGCTCGGCACGCTCATCAAAGCGATGTCTTCGCCTGCGCCGCGGATTTTGCTCATCTGGTTGAGCGCAAACACGCCCAGGACCAGCATCAGACCCCCAATCAAGGCGAAGCCGAGGAACGCCCGTGGAGCGATGTTCATATTACGAAGGGACATGGTATTTACCGAAGAGGGCGCATCCGTGCGACGCTGAAGACTTACGTATGGGTGACTTATCGGTCATGCGACTGAAGTCTTGAGGCTCTGTGCGCTTTTGTCGCACAGGTGCGCTGCTGATGATCGAGCGACGAAGTGCAGGAACCAGATGGGTCAATCACAGTCTTTAAAGTTCGCGGAATCCGTCACCCGCCAGCAAAATCAACGCTTTGCGCCTGATTAGCCTGGCATCTGCGGTGACTTTTCTTTATCGTACGCGCCCTTTGAAATCCCTGGAAAATCAATATGTTGGAAGCATCCCTAAGCCAATTGGAACAGCTGGTCAGCGATCTGGTGCAACAGAACCAGACCTTGCTCGGTACCAATCAGAGCCTGAACGCCGAATTGGCTCAGGCCAAGGATGAAAACGAAACCCTGCAACTGAGCCTGATGGAGCAGGAAGAGAAACACGGCGCCACTGCCGCACGCATTCAGGCACTGGTTGAGCGCGTCAGCGCCACTCCGGTCAACACATGAGTGCCGGCGCCGCAGGGGTAAAAGTCGTCTCTATTCTGGGGGAGGACTATTCGATCAAGGCGCCGGCCGGGGAAGAGCAAACCCTGCTGGACGCCGCCATGATGTTGAAAGCCGCTTTGGCCGACACCAAGCGCAAATACCCGACGCTGATCGGCGACCGTTTGCTGGTACTGGCCGCAATGAACCTGTGTTCGCAGCAGATAGAATTGAAAAAGCAGCACCAGCTGGAACTCAACCGTTATCAAGAGCAAGTCAGCGCCACGGTTGAAGTGATCGCCAAGACGATCAATCAGGCCTGATCGGTTTGCGCACAACATAAAGTAAGATTGCCGATTGTTTTGTATACAATCGGCACGGCTGTTGCAGGGTTTCCACCTCTTACTCTCTGGGGGTGATCCATGCAGTTCTGGCGACGCAGTATTCAATGGCAGTTGATCCTCAGTATGGGCACTGCCCTACTGGTCAGCATTCTGATCGTGGTTGGCATTTATACCCTCGTGGTCAACCGTCTTGCCCAGAGCTATCTGGTCGAGCAGGCGCTTCCGTCGAGCATCGAAGCGATGCGCAACGACATCGAGCGCATCCTCGTTCAACCGCTCACCGCCGCCAAGGACATCGCCAGCAATAGCATGGTGCGCGACTGGCTGGCCGAGGGCGAAAGCAGTGCCCAGACCGCGACGTTCGTCAAATACCTGGAAGGCATTCGCGCCGAGCACAATGCTTTTACCGCGCTGATCATCGGGGCGGCGTCCAACCACTACTTTACAGAGAAAGGCCAGGACCGGACGCTCAGCCGTACCAACCCCAAAGACGCCTGGTTTTACACCTTCCTCGACAGCAATCAGCCGCGCACGATTAATATAGACAACGATGCCGCCACCGGAGAATTGGCGCTTTTCATCGACTTCAAGGTTGAACAGGCGGGCAAGGTCGTAGGCGTTGCCGGGCTGGGCCTGAGCATGAAAGAACTGTCGGAACTGATCCACAATTACAGTTTCGGTGAGCGTGGCAAGGTCTATCTCGTGCGTTCCGACGGTCTGATCCAGGTTCATCCGGAATCGCAATTCAGCGGTAAACGCACGCTCGCAGAGCAAATTGGCGCGTCGGCAGCGCAGTCCGTCATGGGTCAAAAAGTTGCCACCAACAGCAGCTTCATCCGCGATGGCGAAGACTTTCTGGCGTTGAGCCTTCCATTGCGTGACCTCGGCTGGACCCTGGTGGCCGAAGTGCCGCAGTCGCAGATCTACGCCGAAGCCCGTAAAGCGATGTGGATGAGCAGCTTTATCGGCCTGGCAGTGGCGCTGGTTTGTCTTCTCTTGGTGGTGGTACTGGCCCGTGGCCTGGTGCGGCCGATCCGTCAGGTAACAGCGGCGCTGGTAGACATCGGTAGCGGTGGTGGAGATTTGACTCACAGGTTAGATTCCAGTCGCGCCGATGAGTTGGGAGACCTCGCACGCGGCTTCAACCGATTCCTCGACAGCCAGCGCGAAATGATCGGGGAAGTGCTCACCACCAGCGAGCGTTTGCGCACAGCAGTCAGCCAGGTGGCGAAGGTGGTCGATAACACCGCCGAGCGTTCCGGGCGTCAGCAGGAAATGACCGATATGGTCGCCACCGCTGTTCATGAGATGGGCTTGACCGTGCAGGAAATCGCGCAGAACGCCGGCAATGCGGCGTTCGCTTCGCAAACCGCCCGCGATGAAGCGATGCAGGCGCGCGAAGTGGTCAGCGGCTCGATCCGGCATATCGAAAGCATGTCCGACGAGATCGGCCTTGCCGCCAGTGCGGTGGGCGAGTTGGCGAATCAGGTGGCGTCTATCGATCAAGTCCTGGCGGTGATCCGCGGGATTTCCGAGCAGACCAACCTTCTGGCATTGAACGCCGCTATCGAAGCGGCACGCGCCGGGGACATGGGGCGCGGGTTCGCCGTGGTCGCCGATGAAGTGCGCACGCTTGCACGCCGTACGCAGTCGTCCACCGACGAGATTCAACAGATGATCGGCAGCCTCAAGCAAGGCGCGGAGAATGCGGTGTCGTCGATGCACACCGGGCAAGCGGCGACGGGTACCGGCGTGGAGTCGAGCCAGCGTACCGGCGCCTCGCTGACCGCGATCACCGGGCAGGTCGAGCGAATCAGCGACATGAATCATCAGGTGGCGACTGCGACGGAAGAACAGTCGGCGGTCACGGAAGAGATCAACCGCAACGTCCAGGGGATTTCCGATCTGGCGCGGGCGACGGCGGGAGAGGTCAGGGCTTGTCGTGAGGATTGTCAGATGTTGCAGCGCTTGGCCGATGATCTGGCGCGGCAGATGGGTGGATTCAAGTTGAGCTAAAAAAAAATCGCAGCCTCGTTTCACTCGACAACTCCTACAGGAAGAGCGCGCAATCCCTGTAGGAGCTGTCGAGTAAAACGA
>NZ_CABVGX010000039.1 GCF_902497625.1 Pseudomonas fluorescens
ACAGCGAGCAACTGCTCGGACACTTGAACATTCCCTTGTGCCGCGACTGGCAACAGGCCGGCGCGGCGCTGGACAACGGCGGCCTGGCGTTCATGCCGCTGGTGGACTGGGCGCCGCAGTTGCAGCGCATGATCGATTTGCGCAATACCCTGGGCCTGCGTTCGCCGATCCATTCCCTGGCGCGGATTCTCAATCCGCTGGGCGCGCGCTGTGGCCTGCAAAGTATTTTCCACCCCGGCTATCAGGCCGTACATCGCGATGCCAGCGGCTTGCTCGGTGATACTGCCATTGTGGTCAAGGGTGACGGTGGCGAAATTGAAATCAACCCGGATGCCGCCAGCCACCTCTACGGCACCACTGGCGGCGAAAGCTGGGACGAGGAATGGCCGCAGATGTCGAGCCAGCGTCACGTTAAACCGGCCTCGCTGGACGTCGAGCATTTGAAAGCCGTATGGCGCGGCGATGTGGTGGACAGCTATCCGCAAATGGCCCTGATTTCGACCATGGCGCTAGCCCTGCGCGGTCTCGGGCAACCCCGTGCGCAAGCATTCGCCACCGCCCAGCAATACTGGGACGCACGAGACAAATCGATTTAACCGATCATAAGCCCCCAACCTTTGCACTATTTTATCGAACCTATGCGAATAGACTCTTCTCCAACGCTTATTGGTTGAGGAGTCCTGAACATGGGTTTGTTAGTTGAAGGTCGCTGGCATGACCAGTGGTACGAAAGCAGCAAAGACGGTGCATTCCAGCGTGAGCAAGCGCAGCGCCGCAATTGGGTGACCGCAGACGGCAAGCCAGGCCCGAGTGGTGTCGGCGGGTTCGCCGCCGAGGCCGGCCGCTATCACCTGTATGTATCACTCGCCTGTCCGTGGGCGCATCGCACGCTGATTCTGCGCAAACTCAAAGGCCTCGAAAGCCTGATCGATGTGTCTGTAGTCAGCTACTTGATGCTGGAAAACGGCTGGACGTTCGACCAATCCCACGGATCCAGTGGAGACAAGCTGGATGATCTGAGCTTCCTGCACCAGCGCTATACTGCCGACACCGCTGACTACACCGGCCGTGTCACCGTGCCAGTGCTCTGGGATAAGCAGCAGAATCGAATCGTCAGCAATGAATCCGCGGAAATCATCCGCATGTTCAACACCGCGTTCGACGCGCTCACCGGCAACAACCTGGACCTGTACCCGGCGCCGCTGCGTGATGAAATTGATGCGTTGAACGAGCAGATCTACCCGGCGGTCAACAACGGCGTGTATCGCGCCGGGTTTGCGACGTCGCAGCAGGCCTATGAAGAGGCGTTCGATGATGTATTCACCGAACTTGATCGGCTGGAAGCGGTGTTGGATGCCAAGCGTTACCTGGCGGGCGAATACCTGACCGAAGCCGACGTCCGCCTGTTCACCACCCTCATTCGTTTTGACGCGGTTTATCACGGCCACTTCAAATGCAACCTGCGGCGGATTGCCGACTACCCGAATCTGTCGAACTGGCTGCGCGAGATGTACCAGTGGCCAGGGATTGCCGAGACGGTGGACTTCACCCACATCAAGAATCATTACTACGGCAGTCACAAGACGATTAATCCGACAGGGATTGTGCCGAAAGGGCCGGAGCAGGATTTTGCGGCGCCGCATGATCGGGCGCGGTTGAATGGGAAAGGGATTTGGCGTAAGCCTGAATAACGATTTGAGTTTTGCGTTGGCTTTGAAGGCTTCTTCGCGGGCAGGCTCGCTCCCACAGGGTTTGTGAACGACACAAATCCCATGTGGGAGCGAGCCTGCTCGCGAAGGGCCACCTGTGTGTTCAGACCTGCGCCTGAGCGCCCTCGAACCATGCCAGTTTCGCGCGCAATTGCACTACTTCGCCGACGATCACCAGTGTCGGCGCATGCACTTCATGCTCCGCCACCATGCGTGGAAGGTCGGCCAGCGTGCCAGTAAAGACCCGCTGATTGACCGTGGTGCCCTGCTGAATCAGCGCCGCCGGCGTCTCGGCTGAACGCCCGTGTTTGATCAACTGCTCGCAGATCACCGGCAAACCCACCAGGCCCATGTAAAACACCAGGGTCTGCGCCGGCGACACCAGGTCAGCCCACGGCAAATCGGTTGAACCGTCCTTCAAGTGACCGGTGACAAAGCGTACTGACTGCGCGTAATCGCGGTGGGTCAGCGGAATCCCGGCATACGCGGCGCAACCACTGGCAGCCGTGATCCCTGGCACAACCTGGAACGGAATGCCGTGCGCCGCCAACTCTTCGATCTCTTCACCGCCGCGGCCGAAAATGAACGGATCGCCGCCTTTCAACCGTACAACGCGTTTGCCAGCCTTGGCCAGATCGACCAGTTGCTGGTTGATCTGATCCTGAGGCACCGCATGATCGGCGCGACGTTTGCCGACATACACCCGCTCGGCATCGCGCCGGCACAGATCGAGAATGGCCGGTGCGACCAGACGGTCGTACAGCACCACATCGGCTTGCTGCATCAGACGCAGGGCGCGGAACGTCAGCAAATCCGGATCACCCGGTCCGGCACCCACCAGATAGACTTCGCCAGTGGCCGGCGGCGCTTCACCGGCAATTTTCGCCAGCAACAGACGCTCGGCTTCCCCGCCCTGCCCGGCCAGCTGACGGTCGGCAATCGGGCCCTGGAAAACGTCTTCCCAGAACGCACGACGCTGCTGCACATCCGGGAACAGGCCTTTGACCTGGCTGCGAAAGCGCGCAGCGAGACCGGCCAGTTGGCCGTAGGTCGAAGGAATCCAGGTTTCCAGTTTGGCCCGGATCAAGCGCGCCAGCACCGGTGCATCGCCGCCGCTGGAGACGGCAATGATCAGCGGCGAACGATCGACGATCGCCGGGAAAATCACGCTGCACAGCGCAGGCGCATCGACCACGTTGACCGGCACGCAGCGCCTATGAGCATCGGCGGAGACCTGCGCATTCAACGGCTCATCATCAGTGGCAGCAATTACCAGGCCGCAACCGTCCAGATCCGCCTCCACGTAACCACGTAACAGGCAATTGCCACCGCTGCCGACTACAAGTTCGTGCAGTTGCGGTTCGATTTCAGGTGCGACGACCCGCAGCAGCGCACCGGCTTCGGCCAACAGGCGGGATTTGCGCAAAGCAATCTCCCCCCCGCCGACGACCAACACACGACTGCCGCGCAGATTGTGAAACAGCGGCAGATAGTCCATTTAGCCGATGACCTCAAGGCCACCCATGTACGGCTTCAACACGTCCGGCACACGGATCGAGCCGTCAGCCTGCTGGTAGTTTTCCAATACCGCCACCAGCGTACGGCCCACCGCCAGGCCGGAGCCATTCAAGGTGTGCACCAGTTCCGGTTTGCCGGTTTCCGGGTTGCGGAAACGCGCCTGCATGCGCCGGGCCTGGAAGTCGCCGCAGTTGGAGCAGGAAGAAATCTCGCGGTACTTGTCCTGGCTCGGGATCCACACCTCCAGGTCGTAGGTCTTGACCGCGCTGAAGCCCATGTCACCCGTGCACAAAGCCAGTGTCCGGTAAGGCAATTCAAGCAATTGCAAAACCTTCTCGGCGTTGGCAGTCAGGCCTTCCAGCGCCTCCATCGACGTCGATGGCTCGACAATCTGGACCATTTCGACCTTGTCGAACTGATGTTGCCGGATCATGCCGCGGGTATCGCGACCCGATGCGCCGGCTTCACTGCGAAAGCACGGGGTGTGCGCGACGAATTTGATCGGCAGCAATTTCGAATCGACGATTTCGCCGGCAACGATATTGGTCAGCGACACTTCAGCGGTCGGGATCAGGTACAGGTCCGCTTCACCTTCGCGGGCGATCTTGAACAGGTCTTCTTCGAACTTGGGCAACTGGCCGGTGCCTTGCAGTGCCGGTGCCTGCACCAGATAAGGCGTGTAGGCCTCTTCGTAGCCGTGTTCGCTGGTATGCAGATTGATCATGAACTGCGCCAGGGCGCGGTGCAGACGTGCGATCGGGCCACGCAACAAGGCGAAACGTGCGCCGGACAACTTGGCCGCGGTTTCAAAATCCAGCCAGCCGAACTTCTCGCCCAGGGCGACGTGGTCCTGAACCGGGAAATCAAACGTGGTCGGCGTGCCCCAGCGGCGCACTTCGACATTGTCGTCTTCGTCCTTGCCGACCGGCACGGATTCGTGCGGCAGGTTCGGAATGCCCAGCAGGATCGAATCCAGATCGGTCTGGATCGCATCCAGCTCGACTTTACCGGCGCTTAATTCGTTGGCCATGCGCTCGACGTCCGCCATCAGCGGCGCGATGTCTTCGCCGCGCTGCTTGGCCTGACCGATGGATTTGGAACGCGCATTACGTTCAGCCTGCAGGGCTTCGGTGCGCGTCTGCACGGTCTTGCGCTGTTCTTCCAGCGCTTCGATGCGCGCAACATCCAGGGTGTAGCCACGGGATGCGAGGCGGTCCGCTACGTCCTGAAGGTTGCTACGTAACAGTTTGGAATCGAGCATGTCGGTCTCTCGTTATCAAAGTTTGGTCAGTGACAGGCCGGCCCAGGTGGCAAGCAGCCCGCCGAATACGCTGATGGCCGCATAGCCGAGGGCCAGCGGCACCTGCCCGCTTTCCAGCAGGCGCACCGTATCCAGTGAAAAGGATGAAAAAGTCGTCAGCCCCCCGAGGAAGCCGACCATCAGCCCGGCACGGACCTCGATGGGCACCTCCGGGCGAAGCAAAAACAGACCGTAAAGTACGCCGATCAGCAAACAGCCTACGATATTAACGGCCAGCGTCGCGGTATAGAAGTGCCGCGGCCAATTCGCGTTGATCCAGTTGCCGGTGGCAAAACGCAACAGCGTACCGGCGACGCCGCCAATGGAAACTGCAACGATCAATGGGAGCACTATTTTCTCCGCTGCCGGGGACTGAGACGGTCGAGTTGAGCGAGGTGATTGAGCTTCTCGCCGATCTTCAACTCGAGGCCGCGCGGCACCGGCCGATAGAACGGCTGAGGGTCGAGCTCATCCGGAAAGTAATCTTCGCCGGCCGCATAAGCGTCCGGTTCGTCATGGGCGTAGCGGTACTCGTCGCCGTAACCCAATTGCTTCATCAGTTTGGTCGGCGCGTTACGCAGATGCAGTGGCACTTCCAGCGAACCGTGTTCGGTGGCGCTGCGCATTGCCGCTTTGAAACCCATGTAAACCGCGTTGCTCTTTGGCGCGCAGGCCAGGTAGGTGATGGCTTGCGCGACGGCGAGTTCGCCTTCAGGGCTGCCAAGGCGCTCCTGCACGTCCCACGCCGCCAGACACAGGCTCAGGGCGCGCGGGTCGGCGTTGCCGATGTCTTCGCTGGCCATGCGCACCACGCGCCGGGCCAGGTACAGCGGATCGCAACCGCCGTCGATCATCCGCGCGAACCAGTACAGCGCGCCGTCGGGGTTGGAGCCGCGTACGGATTTGTGCAGGGCGGAAATCTGATCGTAGAAAGCTTCGCCGCCCTTGTCGAACCGCCGACGGGTGTCGCCGAGCAGACTCTGCAGCAAGTCGATGCCGATCTCGCTGTCATCTTCCGCCAGGTCCGAAGCATTTTCGAGCAGATTGAGCAGGCGCCGGCCATCGCCATCGGCGGCTGACAGCAGCATCTGAAAACCTTCGTCGCTGAGGCTCAGGTGCCGTTTGCCGAGGCCGCGCTCTTCAGTAAGCGCGCGATGCACCAATTTGCGCAGCGCCGCTTCGTCGAGGCTTTTGAGCACATAGACACGCGCACGCGAGAGCAAGGCGTTGTTGAGTTCGAACGAGGGGTTTTCAGTGGTGGCGCCGATGAAAATCAGCGTGCCGTCTTCGACGTATGGCAGGAACGCATCCTGCTGCGATTTATTGAAGCGATGCACCTCGTCGACGAAAAGGATGGTGCGCTTGCCGTACTGCCCCGCCTGCTGCTTGGCGATTTCCACGGCCTGGCGGATTTCCTTGACCCCGGCCAGGACCGCCGAAACGGTCTCGAAGTGCGCGTCGGAGACTTCCGCCAGCAGACGCGCCAGGGTGGTTTTACCGACACCGGGCGGGCCCCAGAAAATCATCGAGTGCAGAGCCCCCTGCTCCAGCGCCTCACGCAGAGGCTTGCCGCGAGCGAGCAGGTGTTCCTGACCGACATACTCGTCCAGATTGGCCGCACGCAAACGCGCGGCCAGTGGCTGAGCAATCGGGGCACTGCGAAACAGGTCCATCACGTATTGTTAAAACCTCACTTGGGGCGCAGTACTCATGTCTGGCGAAATCAGTGGTAAGAGCATCTGAATGTGGCGAGGGGGCTTGCCCCCGTTAGGTCGCGAAGCGGCCGCAAAAACTGCAACCGCGCCGTAACGGTTATACGCGAACGCTGTTTTTGCGACTGCTTCGCAGCCGAGCGGGGGCAAGCCCCCTCGCCACAAAAGTCTCTCGCCACAAGAGCCCCCCACCACAAAACTCGCTCGTATGGGCTTCTGCGTGTTACTCCTGGATCACGTCCGCACCCTTCGGGATATCGAACTTGAATCTGGACGCGGCGATCGGCTCGTTGGCCTTCACCCCGGTAAACAGGATGTTGGTACGCTGACCGACGCTGTCGACCATCTGCATGTCATTGACCAGACCGTTGCGGAACGACAGACGCAGGCTGTCGAACAGGGTGTCTTTGGTTTTCGGCTTGAGGGTGAAATCAATTACGCCGCCGGCTTCCTTGGCACTGATGTCGAAACTCTGGCTGATCTTCGACACGTCGCCGGAGAGCAGCAAGGCCGGCGTCTGCGTCAAGCGCTGATCAAGGTTCTTGATGGTGGCTTGCTCGAGATCCGGATCCCACAGCGTCACTTTCCTGCCATCGGAGACCATGGTCTGCTCGGCCGGCGCGTCGGTGTGCCAGTAGAACAGCCCCGGACGCTGCAGCGACATCTCCCCGGTGGTTTCCTGCAACTGAGTGCCGCTGCCATCCAGGGTCAGCTGCGAGAAGCGGGCGGACAAGGTCTGGGATTTTTCCAGCAGCTGAGTCAGACGCGTCACGTCCTTGTCATCGGCATGGGCCGAAAGCGTGGTCAAAGCCAGTACCGGCAGCAACAGCATGCGGATAAGACGCATGGGAGTCCTCATAACATTCGTGGGAGTGCGGGTGGCGTCACAGGACGCCACCCCTTCAATTTCAGATCAGTCGCGAACCGGGCCAGGTGCCAGGACTTCACGCGAGCCGTTGGTATTCATGGAGGTCACGACCCCGGCCATTTCCATGGCTTCGATCATGCGCGCGGCGCGGTTGTAGCCGATTTTGAGCTTGCGCTGCACTGCCGAGATGGACGCACGACGGCTTTCCAGCACGAACTGCACGGCTTCGTCGTAGAGCGCATCGGTTTCCGCATCGTCGTCGCCACCGCCGCTGCCGCCATTCTCGAAACCGCTGCCGGCTTCTTCGACACCGGCAAGGATGTCATCGTTGTATTCCGGCGCACCGCGCAGCTTCCAGGCTTCCACCACACGGTGAACTTCGTCATCCGACACGAATGCGCCATGCACGCGGATCGGCAGACTGGTGCCCGGCGGCATGTAGAGCATGTCACCGTGGCCGAGCAACTGCTCGGCGCCACCCTGATCGATGATGGTCCGCGAATCGATCTTGCTCGACACCTGGAACGCCATCCGCGTCGGAATGTTTGCCTTGATCAGACCGGTGATCACGTCCACCGACGGTCGCTGGGTGGCGAGAATCAAGTGAATGCCGGCCGCACGCGCCTTCTGCGCAATACGGGCGATCAGTTCTTCAACCTTCTTGCCGACGATCATCATCATGTCGGCAAATTCGTCAACGACCACCACGATGGTCGGCAGCTTGGTCAGCAGCGGCGCTTCGTCGTGAATGCTTTCGCGTTTGTACAGAGGATCGGTCAGCGGTTCGCCGGCGTCCTGGGCTTCCTTGATCTTGGCATTGAAGCCGGCAAGGTTACGCACACCCATCTTCGCCATCAGTTTATAGCGACGCTCCATCTCCGCCACGCTCCAGCGCAGGGCGTTGGCCGCGTCTTTCATGTCGGTCACGACCGGGCAAAGCAAATGCGGAATGCCTTCGTAGATCGACAGTTCAAGCATTTTCGGGTCGATCATGATCAGCTTGGCGTCTTCCGGCCCGGACTTGAACAGGATCGACAGGATCATCGCGTTCACGCCCACCGACTTGCCGGAACCGGTCGTACCGGCCACCAGCAAGTGCGGCATCTTCGCCAGGTCGGTGATGACCGGCTTGCCGCCGATGTCATGACCGAGCGCCAGGGTCACCGGCGATTTGAAATTGTCGTACTCGGGGGTCGAGAGCACTTCGGAGAAGCGCACGATCTGCCGGTCTTCGTTGGGAATCTCGATACCGACAGTGGTCTTGCCCGGAATCACTTCCACTACCCGCACGCTGGTCACGGCCAGCGAACGCGCCAGGTCTTTGGCCAGGTTGGAAATACGGCTGACCTTGACCCCCGCGGCTGGCTGAATTTCGTAGCGGGTAATCACCGGGCCCGGGTGAATCGAATCCACCGCAACTTCGACGCCGAATTCCTTGAGCTTGATTTCCAGCAGATGCCCGACAGCCGCCAGCGATTCCGGAGAGTAGTTGAGCTGTTTCTTCTCCGCCGGATCGAGAATCGAGATCGGTGGCAAGGTGCCTTCCACCGCGCTGTCGACAAACAACGGCGCCTGCTTCTCTTTTTCCACACGTTTGCTCGGTGCGGACGGCTTCGGCGGCGCGGGGGCAATCACCGGCGGCACCTGCTTTTCGCGATCGGACATATGCTTGCTCAGCGCCTGTTCGCGTTCGATCAGGCGCTCTTTGACTTTGGCCTGCTCGCGCTTGTCAGTCACCGTTGGCGCGACCACATCATGCACGCGATCATCGACTTCACGCAGTTGCGCAACCAGTTGCTTGCGCTCGACGCGGGCTGCCCACCAGCGATTGGCCGCGCCCTGAAACAGTTCGAGCAAATCGAGGGTGATTTTGCCGGTGACGTCCATCACCTTGAACCACGACAGGTCGGTAAACACCGTCAGACCAAACAGGAACAGGGCGATGAGCAGCAAAGTGCTGCCCTGGATATTGAGCGCGTTGCGGGCCAGGTCACCCAGGCTCTCGCCGAGCGCACCACCCGCGCCGGCCGGCAAGCCGGTGGCGGCATGAAAATGGATATGGGCCAGCGCAGCCCCGGAAAGGACCAGGAACACAAGGCCGATCAGACGCCAGGAAAACAGCCAGCCGCTCCATTCCCACGGCTGATGCCGCTGGCGAAAGATCTGATACGCCTTGACTGCCAGCAATAACGGAAAGATGTACGCGAAGTAACCCAGCACCATGAACAGGATGTCAGCGCTGTACGAACCCGCCGGACCGCCGAAATTCTGCACGTCGTCGATCTTGCTGTTATGGCTCCAGCCCGGATCGTCCTTGCCATAAGTCAACAGGGCCATCATCAGAAACAGGCACAGGGCGCCGATGGCGATCAATGCACCTTCCTTGAGTCGGTAGTGCAATTGCTGGCGCCAGAGCGGCACGACGGCTGGTTTGGGTGCTGCGGTGGATTTCTTCAAAACGCTTCTTTTCCTGCGCCAGTGGCGCGTCCATCTGTTGATTGACTATATAAACTGCCCAATCCAGGCAGGTAAACAGCAAACCGACGCAAGCCGGAATACTTTTTACACTGCGTCCAGGCTTTTAAAAACACAGTGCGTACTGATTATTCTGTAACAAGCCTGCATTGTACGGGTTTGCTCGCGCGATGCCATGTTTCGGCAGACGGGAATACCCGAATCCATCAACCGCAATCAGCGCTTCAATTTGAGCATGCATTCTCTTGTGTGACAAAGGCTTATGCGATGTTGTTATAGACCAGGCGATGCACGGCCGCTGCCGCGTGACAGCGCCCGGACTCTGCCAGCGAGCCCGCTTACGACCCTGCCGGCACGGGCAAGTTGCAAATGCATCCTGTGATGTTGCGATTATCCTGAAGGACAATCCATGCGTTTGACTGCACACTGACGACGGGCCGTTGCCCATCACCCGCCCTCCCCTTCTGCAAGCCTGAATGCCATGTTGACTTGGTTACAACGCAACACCCTGAGCTTCCCATCGCTGGATAAAGCCATGCGTGATCCCAACGGGTTGCTCGCTGCGGGCGGCGACCTCAGCGCCGATCGTCTTATTCAAGCCTACCGGCACGGCTGCTTCCCATGGTTCTCCGAGGGTCAGCCTATTCTCTGGTGGTCACCCGATCCGCGCACGGTCCTGTTTCCCGACGAATTGCATGTCTCGCGCAGTCTCAATAAATTGCTCCGCCAGCAGCGCTACCAAGTCACCTTCGATCGGGACTTCGCCGCAGTCATACGCGCGTGCGCCGCGCCTCGTGAATACGCCGACGGCACCTGGATCACGCAGGCCATGCAGGACGCCTACCTCGAACTGCACCAACGCGGCTACGCACATTCAGTCGAAGTCTGGGATGGCGAGCGGCTGGTCGGCGGGCTCTACGGGCTGGCGATGGGGCAGCTGTTTTTCGGCGAATCAATGTTCAGTCGCGCCGACAACGCCTCAAAATTCGGCTTTGCCGTGCTGGTGCGGCACCTGAAAGAAGCCGGTTTCGTCCTGATCGATTGCCAGATGCCCACAGATCACCTGCACAGCCTGGGCGCCCGGGCGATTCCGCGCAGGGAATTCGCCGGCTATCTGGCACGTCATCTGGATCAACCCGACGGCGCCAGCTGGGTTTGCTGAGCGACTTCGGCGTGCTTGGCTTACACTTAACAAAAGCTTATCCCGAGGGTCGATCATGACCGAGTTGGCGCGTTTGAAGTTTTATGCCACTCAGGCGCACTCTTGCAGCTATCTGCCCGAAGAGCAGGCCACCACCCTGTTCCTCGATCCTAGCCAGCCCATGGACGTGCATGTCTACGCAGACCTGTCGGAGATGGGCTTTCGGCGCAGTGGCGATCATCTCTACCGGCCACATTGCCAAAACTGCAACGCCTGCGTCCCGGCGCGGATTCCCGTTGCGCAGTTCACTCCCAATCGTCAGCAAAAACGCATCCTCAAGCGTAACGTCGATCTGCAGGTGCGCCCGGCCAAGCCAAAATTCAGCGAAGAGTACTTCGATCTCTACCAGCGCTATATCGAACAGCGGCATGCTGACGGCGATATGTATCCGCCAAGTCGCGATCAATTTTCGACATTCCTGGTGCGTGACCTGCCCTTTTCGCGCTTTTACGAGTTCCGCCTCGAAGGCCGGTTGCTGGCTGTGGCTGTCACGGACTTGCTGCCCAATGGCATGTCGGCCGTGTACACCTTTTACGAGCCCGAGGAAGAACGCCGGAGCCTGGGGCGTTACGCTATTCTCTGGCAAATCGCCGAAGCCCGGCGACTGCAACTGGAAGCGGTCTACCTGGGCTACTGGATCAAGAACTGCAAGAAGATGAGCTACAAGACGCAATATCGGCCCATAGAACTGCTGATTAATCAGCGTTGGGTCATCCTGAACTAGAACCCCTTGGCTTAAACCCCATTTTTCGGGCACAATGCACGCCGCTTTTGCCTGGCGCAGTTGCACCGGGCCATTCATTGGACACCGAGGGCTTTACTGCATGTCGAAAGAAGACAGCTTCGAAATGGAAGGCACTGTCGTCGACACCCTGCCCAACACCATGTTTCGTGTGGAGTTGGAAAATGGGCACGTCGTAACCGCGCATATCTCCGGCAAGATGCGCAAGAACTACATTCGTATTCTTACCGGCGACAAAGTGCGCGTCGAGCTGACGCCCTATGACTTGAGCAAAGGGCGCATCACTTACCGCGCTCGTTAATCAAGTCAATACAAGACGCCCGGTTTATGCCGGGCGTTTTTGTTTGTCTGCGGTCTGGGTTTTTTGCGGTTTGGGATGCTGGACTCGCGGCAGCCCTGTGGATGTATCGGCTTCGCCGCATGGAGCCAAGGCAGATCAAAGGACCGCAGCCTTGGCCAGGACCATGGGGATGGGCGTGTTCAGTTGGAGACTGGGTGGCTGGCGGGCCGCTGTCGCGAGCAAGCTTGCTCGCGACAGCGGCCAGACGGCTTACGAATAGCGCAGAGCCGTTGCCGGTTCGATCTTCGCCGCTCGCCACGCTGGATACAGCGTCGCCAGAAAGCTCAGCACAAACCCCGCCGAGCAAATCAACACCACATCCCCAGCCTGCAGTTCAGACGGTAAGTTACTGACGAAGTATACGTCGGAACTGAAGATGTGCTGGCCGCTGACGCGCTCTACCCAGCCGACCAGCTCACTGACGTTGAGAGCGGCGATCACGCCCAGCACGCCGCCGAGCAGGGTGCCGACGATGCCGATGACGGTACCCTGGACCATGAAGATCGCCATGATCTGCCGTGGGGTAGCGCCGATGGTGCGCAGGATCGCGATGTCCGCGCCCTTCTCGTTCACGACCATGATCAAGGTCGCGATGATATTGAACGCGGCCACCGCGACGATCATCAACAACAGCAGGCCGATCATGGTTTTTTCCATTTTCATTGCACTGAACAGACTGCCCTGGGTGTGAGTCCAGTCGTCAGCCCGGTACGCTGCGCCCAAGCCGCCGGCAATATCGCTGGAGACCTTCGGCGCTGCGTACAAATCCTTGACCGCCAGACGCACGCTCTGCACTTGATTTGGCTGCCAGTGCTGCATCTGCGCGGCATCGGCGACGTGGATCAGCGCCATCGAACCATCCAGTTCAGCACCGACCTTGAACACGCCGACCACGTTCAGCCGTTGCATGCGCGGGGTGATGCCGCCCGGTGCGGTGCTGACTTCCGGCACGATCAGGGTGATCTTGTCGCCGACATTGAGGCGAAAACGCCGCGCGGTGATCTCGCCAATCACCACGCCGAACTCGCCGGGTTTCAAGGCATCCAGACGACCCTGAACAACGTGTTCGGCGACAATCGACACCTTGCCTTCAAGCGCCGGATCGACACCGCTGACCTGAATCGGCTGCATCGAGCCTTTGTAGGACAGCATGCCTTCCATCTCGGTGAACGGCACGGCGGCCGTCACTTGCGGATTTTTCATGGCCGCAGCAGCCACTGGCTGCCAGTTGTCGATCGGATTGACGCCGACGATGGTCGCGTGCGGCACCATGCCGAGAATGCGCGAGCTCATTTCGCGCTGAAAACCATTCATGACCGACAACACCACGATCATCGCCAGCACCCCCAGGGCGAGGCCGATCATCGAGGTCATCGAGATGAAGGAAACGAAGCGATTGCGGCGCTTGGCGCGGGTATAGCGCGTGCCGATGAATATCGATAACGGTCTGAACATTCGCTGGGGCACCGTATAAAAATAAATGACCCGACGCACTGCTCAGTGCGTCGGGTTTCAGTCAGTCAATTGGAGTGAGGCAGCCTTCCTGCAGGTGCAGGACTCGATCCATCTGACGAGCCAGATTCATGTCGTGAGTCACCACCAGGAACGCGGTGCGCATCGAGGTGCTGAGTTCGAGCATCAGATCCTGAATGCCCTGGGCGGTGTGGGAGTCGAGGTTGCCGGTCGGCTCATCGAGCATCACCAGACCCGGCTTGTTGACCAGCGCCCGGGCGATGGCCACACGCTGACGTTCGCCACCGGACAATTCCGAAGGTTTGTGTTCCAGGCGATGGCCCAGCCCTACCCGCTCGAGCAATGCCGTTGCACGCTGACGCGCTTCGGGGATCGGTGTCTTGCCGATCAACAACGGCATGCAGACGTTTTCCAGCGCGGTGAATTCCGGCAGCAGATGGTGAAACTGGTAAACGAAACCCAGCGAGCGGTTACGCAGCAGACCACGGGCTTTTTCGTTGAGTGCCGACAGTTCTTCGCCGGCCAGCCAGACGCTGCCCTTCGACGGTGTATCAAGGCCACCCAGCAGGTTCAGCAAAGTACTTTTGCCCGAGCCCGATGTGCCGACAATCGCGACACGCTCACCTGGATGCAACTCGAGTTGCAGACCGGCCAGGACCTCCACCGACTCCGGGCCTTCCTCGTAGGATTTGCCCAGGTTACGGCAGCTCAAGATTGCTTTATCACTCATGCCTGACTCACTCATAACGTAGCGCCTCCGCAGGCTGGGTGCGCGCGGCACGCCAGGCTGGATACAGGGTGGCGAGGAAACTCAGAACCAACGCGGCGCCGCAGACCATCAATACATCCTGGCTCTGCACTTGCGACGGCAGGTAATCGATGAAGTACACGTCGGCGTTGAGGAATTTGTGGCCGATCAAACCTTCGAGGGCGGAAATGGCGGCGCTGACGTTCAGCGCGGCGAAGATCCCGACCACTGCGCCGATCAGCGTACCGACCACGCCAATGACCGTGCCCTGAACCATGAACGTCGCCATGATCGTCCCCGGCGTGGCGCCAAGGGTGCGCAGAATCGCGATGTCGCCTTTCTTGTCATTCACCACCATCACCAGCGTGGAAATGATGTTGAATGCAGCGACCGCAACGATCAGCAGCAAGAGCAAACCGATCATGGCTTTTTCCATACGGATCGCCTGATACAGGTTGCCGTGGGTGCGGGTCCAGTCGCGAGCGTAATAACGGTCTTCGCCAAGCTGCTGGGCGATGGTCCAGGCTGTGCGTGGCGCCTGGAACAGGTCGTCGAATTTCAGGCGGATGCCCTGCACCTGATCTGGTTTCCAGCGATGCAGCTTCGCCAGGTCCTGCAGGTTAGTGACGCCCAGGTAACCGTCAATTTCACCGGCGCCGACGTGAAAAATGCCGACCACGGTAAAGCGCTTCATGCGCGGGAACATTCCGGCCGGGGTCACGGTGACTTCCGGCGCAACGAACGTCAGTTTGTCGCCGATGGCTGCGCCGAGCTTCGCCGCCGCCTTGTCACCAATGACAATACCGAAGCTCCCGGGCGCGAGGTCATCGAGTTTGCCTTGCAGCATGAACTTGTCGATGATCGAGACCTGCCGCTCCAGTGCCGGGTCGATGGCATTGAGCAACACTTTCGAGACTTTGCCGTTGTTGGTCAGCAGCCCCTGCATCTGCGTGAACGGGGCAACCGCCGTCACCTGCGGGTTCTGTTTGACCTTGGCAGCGAGGCTCGGCCAGTCACTGATCGGCTCACCGGACTCGATGGTCGCGTGGGGCACCATGCCCAGCACGCGGGTGCGCATTTCATGGTCGAAGCCGTTCATGACCGACAGGACGACGATCATCACGACCACGCCGAGGGCGAGCCCGATCATCGAGGTCAGGGAAATGAATGACACAAAATGATTGCGACGCTTTGCACGGGTATAACGCGTGCCAATAAATACGAAGAGAGGTCTGAACATGTCGGGGCTTGTTCGGAGGGAAAAGGAACGTCCTTGTGGCGGGGGTCGATAACCAGCTTTACACTCAGACCACCGCCGCTACCATGGGTTCGCCATGTCGACATTAGATGAAGAAGATCGCCGCGAATACTACCGTATCGAGGATTCGATCGCACTGGAAATTCGGCCCCTGTCCGTTCCCGAAGCTGCAGATCAGGAAGTGTTGCAGGATGCTTCTCCACTCTTCAACCTGCTCAGTGAGTTGCATCTGAGTGAATTCGAGTCGCAACACTTGCTGCGCCAGATCAGTGAGCGTGATCGCAGCATCGCCGCTTTCCTGAAATCGCAGAACAAACGCATAGACCTGCTGAGCCAGGTGATTGCCATCACCGTGCTGGGGCAAATCGGCGAGCCACAACCGGTGATCATCTCTGAAGGCGGAATCGAATTTCAGTACCCGACGCCGATCGCGACGGGCGCGCACCTATCGGTGAAACTGGTATTGATGCCGCAAGCCCTCGGCCTGTTGTTACGCGCACGGGTGACCCATTGCGATGCCAAGGGCGACGGCTATGACATCGGTACCGAGTTCCAGCGCCCCACCGACGCCCAGCGCCAGCTGCTCGCCCGTTATATTTTGCAAAAGCAGGCACAGGAACGGCGTCTGGCCCGCGAACAAAACGACACCGGCATTTAAATTAAGGAAGAACCGTGACCCTCATCTACGGCCATCGCGGCGCCAAGGGCGAAGCACCGGAAAACACCCTGACCAGCTTTCAGGAATGCCTCAAGCACGGCGTGCGCCGTTGCGAACTGGACCTGCATTTGTCCAAGGACAACGAGTTGATGGTCATTCATGACCCGACACTCAAGCGCACCACAGAGCGCCGTGGCAAAGTTGTCGAACACACTGCCAAAGACCTGGTGACCTACGACGCACGCAAGGGTGGCCCGGGCTGGATCAAGCCATGCCCGATTCCGACGCTGGAAGAGTTGTTCGAAAAATGCGCCTTCGAGCACTGGCAATTGGAAGTCAAAAGCGCGTCACGCACCCGCGCGGCGACCACCGTGCTGGCAATTCGGGAAATGGCTCAACATTTCGGCATGCTCGACAAGATCACCATCACTTCGAGCTCACGAGAGGTGTTGAAGGCCGCACTGGATCTGGTGCCAGACGTGTCTCGCGGACTGGTGGCCGAATACGCCTGGCTCGACCCGTTAAAAGTCGCGCAAAGCTATGGCTGCGAATTTCTCGCGTTGAACTGGACGCTGTGTACGCCGGAACGCCTGCAGAAGGCGCAGCGTCAGGGGTTGCATGTGTCGGTGTGGACAGTCAACGAGCCCGCGCTGATGCGCAGACTCGCCGACTTCGGCGTTGACAGCCTGATTACAGACTTTCCCGGTTTGGCCAGCGCCACGCTCGAGAGTTGCTGAAATCGGTCTCCCCGGCCGGCTCAGGCCACCGGCCGGAGCCGCTCAAAAAAGCCGGTTGAGGCCATCGTACGCCGCTACCCGATAGGCTTCGGCCATGGTCGGGTAGTTGAACGTCGTGTTGACGAAATACTTCAACGTGTTGAGCTCACCCGGTTGGTTCATGATCGCCTGACCGATGTGCACGATCTCCGACGCCTGATAACCGAAGCAGTGTACGCCCAGCACCTCCAGGGTTTCGCGGTGGAACAGAATCTTCAGCATGCCCTGCGGTTCGCCGGCAATCTGGGCTCGCGCCATGCCTTTGAAGAACGCCTTGCCGACCTCATAGGGCACCTTGGCCTGAGTCAGCTCCTGCTCGTTCTTGCCGATCGAGCTGATCTCCGGAATGGTGTAAATGCCGGTCGGCACGTCATTCACGAATCGCCAGCTGCCGTTGTCGATGATGCTGCCAGCGGCCGAACGGCCCTGATCGTGCGCGGCACTGGCCAGGCTGGGCCACCCGATCACGTCACCGGCACCGTAGATGTTCTGGACGCCGGTGCGGTAGTTCTCGTCAACCTCGATCTGGCCACGGCTGTTGACCTTGACGCCAATGTTTTCCAGCCCCAGCTGATCGGTGTTGCCAGTACGGCCATTGCACCAGAGCAACGCGTCGGCCTTGATCTTCTTGCCGGACTTGAGGTGCAGGATCACGCCGTTGTCGACGCCTTCGACGCGGTCGTAGTCTTCGTTATGGCGGACAGTGATGTTGTTGTTGCTGAAGTGATAACTCAACGCCTGGGAAATTTCCGAGTCGAGGAAGCTCAACAGCTGACCACGGTTGTCCACCAGTTCTACCAATACCCCCAGACCACTGAAGATCGACGCGTACTCGCAACCAATCACGCCAGCGCCGTAAACAATCAGTTTGCGCGGGGTGTGGCCAAGGCTGAGGATGGTGTCGCTATCGTAGATACGCGGGTGGTGAAAATCGATGTCAGCCGGACGATACGGGCGCGAACCCGTGGCAATAATGATGTGCTTGGCCACAAGCTTTTCGACCACGCCGCTGGCGCAGACCACTTCAATGGTTTGCTCGTCGGCGAAACTGCCGGTACCGAAAAACACGTCGACGCGATTACGGGCGTAGTAACCGGTGCGGGAAGCGACTTGCTTGGAAATCACTTTTTCAGCGCTTTTCAACACGTCCGGGAATGAGAACCAGCGCGGCTCACCAATGGCCCGGAACATCGGGTTGGTATTGAACTGCATGATCTGCCGGACCGAGTGACGCAGTGCCTTGGACGGGATGGTACCCAGGTGGGTGCAGTTGCCGCCGACCTGGCGACGGCTGTCGACCATGGCCACCTTGCGTCCCGCTTTGGCGGCGTTCATTGCCGCGCCTTCTCCGGCGGGGCCGGAACCCAACACCACCACGTCGTAGTTGTAGACAGCCATGCGTACTCCTCAGAACAGGCCGCGAGCGCCCTTGGCACCTGCGGCTAAATCACGCCGGTCTGCGGCGTGAAGGAACAATTTGGGGCCAATGCAGAACCCGGATACAGTCTATAGAAGCGTCAACGCCGGGCACATTAACCCTTGGTCGCGTCGTAGGCTACTTTTGCCTGCACTACAACGCCAGTATTCAATGCTCCAATCGTTGTATTCATTCGGTTTTGCGCGCAACGAGACGCTCGAAAGCCGCGCTGGTTCGAGTCACAAATCCTGTATCGGCACGCAGCACAAAAAATGCACCAATATCATGGGTTTCGGCATAGTCCCACGCCCTTTCAGGACCGAGAATCAGCAACAGCGTCGATAGTCCATCGGCCATCAACGCTGAAGGATGAATGACCGTGACTGACGCCAGCGTGTGCAGGACCGGTGCGCCGGTACGGGCGTCAAGGGTGTGGGAATAACGCCTGCCATCCACCTCGAAGTAGTTGCGGTAGTCGCCGGACGTGGACACGCCGTTGCCGTCGACGTTGATGATGCGCTGCGCCACTTGCTGATCGTCACGGGGCTCCTCGAGCGCAACCTTCCACGATGAGCCGTCGGGCTTTTTACCGGCAGCTTTGAGTTCGCCGGTGACTTCGGCTAGGTAGCTGTCGATTCCCATGGCGTGGAGCCGTGCGGCGATGGTGTCGACTGCGTAACCCGAAGCGATGCTGTTGAAGTCGACTTCGACCGCAGCGTCCTTGCACAGCTGATCACCGTCGATGCGCAGATGCCGGTAACCGACGCGCCGCTGCACGTCGGCCAGCGCCCGGGCTGTGGGAACTTTGACCCCGCGCGCCTGGGGCCCAAAGCCCCAGAGATTGACCAGCGGCTCCACCGTCAGATCATAGGAACCGGCGCTTTGCTGCGACAGTTGTTCACCGACACGGATCAATTCGAGGACCGGTGCGGGCATCGTTTGACAGCGGTTGGCCGGCAGGTCGTTGAAACGCTCGATGTCCGAGTCGCTGCGGTAGGTCGAGAATTGTCGATCCACTTCGGCGAGGATATTTTCTACTTCGGTCTGCACCGTTTGCGGTCCGGGTGTGGAGGAATGTCTTACGTATTGAATGGAATAACGACTGCCCATGGTCGGACCGTCGAAGCGTTCCAGGCTGTCGCCGTTGCCACAACCGGCCAAGATGCCGGCCAGCACCACAAGTCCACTCCACCGTCCAGTTAACAAATCTTCATCTCCCCCCAAAACCGCGGCCGCCATTATGAGCCTCAGAGCGCATGAGAGCGAGGTCTGCCAGCGCCCGTCAGCCAGACGCCAAACCTGTGGGAGCGAGCCTGTATGGCGAGGGCTCTTGCCCCCGTCCGACTGCGAAGCAATCGTAAACCCGATCACCCCACAGGCGCAGCGTTTTCAAACAGGATTTACCAGCGTGAGTACCTGCAAATGTTTTCCAATACGAGCAACGGCAAAGCAATTTTTCGCGTCGTCAGCGGAAACTTCCTGGAGATGTTCGACTTCATGGTCTACGGTTTTTACGCCACGGCCATTGCTAAAACCTTCTTCCCTGCCGACAGCGCTTTCGCTTCCCTGATGCTGTCTTTGGCCACTTTCGGGGCCGGCTTCCTGATGCGTCCGCTGGGGGCGATTTTCCTAGGGGCTTACATCGACCGTCACGGCCGCCGCAAAGGCCTGATCATCACACTGGCAATGATGGCCGCCGGCACACTATTGATTGCCTGCGTGCCGGGTTACGCGACGCTGGGTGTCGCGGCGCCGCTGATCGTATTGTTCGGTCGTTTGTTGCAAGGCTTCTCGGCGGGCGTGGAACTGGGCGGTGTGTCGGTGTACCTCGCCGAGATCTCCACACCAGGCCGCAAAGGCTTCTTCGTCAGTTGGCAATCCGCCAGTCAGCAAGCCGCGGTGGTCTTCGCCGGCCTGCTCGGCATGGGCTTGAACCATTGGCTCAGCCCACAAGAAATGGGTGAATGGGGCTGGCGCGTGCCGTTCCTGATCGGCTGCATGATCGTGCCGGTGATCTTCGTGATCCGCCGTTCGCTGGAAGAAACCCCGGAATTCCAGGCGCGCAAGCACCGCCCTACCCTGCAAGACATTGTCCGCTCGATTGGTCAGAACTTCGGCATCGTCCTCGCCGGCATGGCGCTGGTGGTGATGACCACTGTGTCGTTCTACCTGATCACCGCCTACACCCCGACCTTCGGCAAAGCCGAACTGCATCTGTCGGATCTGGATACGTTGCTGGTGACGGTGTGCATTGGTCTGTCAAATTTCTTCTGGCTGCCGGTGATGGGCTCTGTGTCTGACAGGATCGGACGCAAACCCCTGCTGGTGACGGCGACGGTTCTGGCGATCCTCACGGCTTATCCAGCACTGTCATGGCTGGTTGCGAACCCGAGCTTCAGCCATCTGCTGATCGTCGAGTTGTGGTTGTCGTTCCTGTATGGCTCGTACAACGGCGCCATGGTCGTAGCCTTGACCGAGATCATGCCGGTGGAAGTTCGCACGACCGGTTTCTCCCTTGCCTACAGCCTGGCGACTGCAACGTTCGGCGGTTTTACACCGGCGGCGTGCACGTACCTGATCCACGTGCTGGACAACAAGGCGGCGCCGGGGATCTGGCTCAGTGGCGCGGCGGTGTTGGGGTTGATTGCGACGTTGGTGTTGTTCAAAGGCAATCGGCATCAACTGCGGACTGCGCAGGCAGCCGTGGTCGGCGGTGCCTGATAGATCGCCATCGCTAGCAGGCTAGCTCCCACAGGGGACTTGTGAACGCCACAGATCCAGTGTGGGAGCTAGCCTGCTAGCGATGAAGCCGGTGCTGGCAACAAAGAGCCAACAGACACACAAACAAAAACGCCCCGACCAAAGTCGGGGCGTTTTTATGTGCGGCTAAGGCTTAGCGCGGGAACGCTGGCGGGTTTACACCGGCCATGTCTTCCATCACGCGAACCACCTGGCAGCTGTAACCGAATTCGTTGTCGTACCAGACGTACAGCACAACGCGGTTATCGTTGCAGATAGTAGCTTCAGCATCCACCACACCGGCGTGGCGCGAGCCAACGAAGTCGGTGGATACCACTTCCTGGGAATTGACGTAGTCGATCTGCTTGTGCAGATCGGAGTGCATGGCCATCTGGCGCAGGTACTCGTTGATCTCTTCGCGGGAGGTGGCTTTCTCAAGGTTCAGGTTGAGAATGGCCATCGACACGTTCGGCGTCGGAACGCGGATCGCGTTACCGGTCAGCTTGCCGGCCAGTTCAGGCAGTGCCTTGGCCGCAGCAGTGGCAGCACCGGTTTCGGTGATGACCATGTTCAGCGCGGCGCTACGGCCACGGCGATCGCCTTTGTGGAAGTTGTCGATCAGGTTCTGGTCGTTGGTGTACGAGTGAACTGTTTCGACGTGACCGTTGACGATACCGAATTTGTCGTTGACAGCCTTGAGCACCGGCACGATGGCGTTGGTGGTGCAGGATGCTGCAGACACAATCTTGTCGTCAGCGGTGATTTCGTTGTGGTTGATACCGTGAACGATGTTCTTCAGTTTGCCTTTGCCAGGCGCGGTGAGCACAACGCGATCAACGCCCGGGCAGGCCAGATGCTGGCCCAGACCGTCGGCATCACGCCAAACACCGGTGTTGTCCACCAGCAGCGCATCTTTGATGCCGTACTGGGTGTAATCCACTTCGGTAGGATTTTTCGCGTAGATCACCTGAATCAGGTTGCCGTTGGCGGTGATGGTGTTGTTGGCTTCATCGATAGTGATGGTGCCATCGAACGGGCCATGCACCGAATCACGGCGCAGCAGGCTTGCGCGCTTGACCAGATCGTTTTCAGCGCCCTTGCGGACCACGATGGCACGCAGACGCAGACCGTCGCCGCCACCGGTTTTCTCGATCAGGATACGTGCCAGCAGACGGCCGATACGACCGAAACCGTACAGGACAACGTCGGTGCCCTTGCGAGCGTTGACGTTTTGCTGGCCAACGACGTCAGCCAGTTCTTCACGAACGAACTGCTCGGCGTTACGGCCATTGGCCTGGGCCTTGAACTTGACGGCCAGCTTGCCCAGGTCTACCGAAGCAGCACCGAGCTTGAGCTCGCTCATTGCCTTGAGCAGCGGGAATGTTTCGTGGACGGACAATTCGCTGTCATCGGACTGGCGGTGACGGGCAAAGCGGTGAGCTTTGAGAATCGCGATGACTGAACGATTGATCAGGCTGCGGCCATAGATCGAGCTCACCACATTGTTATTGCGGTACAGCTGACCGATAAGCGGAATCATCGCTTCTGCGAGTGCTTCACGGTCGATCCATTCACCAAGACACTGGTCGGGCTTCTGAGTCACGGGAACCTTCCACATGTAGGGGCAGAAAAAAGGGGCTACATTATGCCGCCGAGTGTTCCTCGTAGCAATGCGCACCTGTCGCGCGAGCGGTAACATTTTTCTGTTCAAAAAATTTACGCTTCGCTCAAGCCCAGTAAACCCGGGGCCTGCGGGATAGTCAATTTTTTGAACCGCTGGCCATAGTGTCCGTAACCCTCCGTAACACATGATGGATTTGCCACTACATATTCATCATTTTTGAACAAAAAACCGGAGGATTTTGTCTTTACCACTACATTTCATCTAACGTGCGTATCAGACACAGTCTGCAACTGACAGGCGGCACCCTGGGCCGTTACAATTACCGACTTTGTCGCAACGCTTGGAGCTCAACCTTCCGTGCCCGTTCTGCGTCTACCGCTACTCCCTGCCGCGGCAGGTAAACAGCACTGGGGCAATTTGCCTGGTGCCGCCCTGAGCCTGGCCATCGCCGAGGCTGCCAGCGCTGCCAAGCGCTTTACCTTGCTGCTGACCGCCGACAGCCAAAGTGCCGAACGGCTGGAGCAGGAGCTGAGCTTCTTCGCCCCGGATTTGCCGGTGCTGCATTTCCCGGACTGGGAAACGCTGCCCTACGATCTGTTCTCGCCGCACCAGGACATCATTTCCCAGCGCATCGCCGCCTTATACCGGCTGCCGGAATTGAGTCATGGTGTGCTGGTGGTGCCGATTACCACAGCGCTGCATCGCCTCGCGCCAACCAAATTCCTGCTCGGCAGCAGCCTGGTGCTGGACATCGGCCAGAAGCTCGATGTCGAACACATGCGCACTCGCCTTGAAGCCAGCGGTTACCGCTACGTTGACACCGTGTACGAGCACGGCGAATTCACCGTGCGCGGCTCGCTGATCGACCTGTTCCCGATGGGCAGCAAATTGCCCTATCGCATCGACTTGTTCGACGACGAAATCGAGACGCTGCGTACGTTCGATCCGGAAAACCAGCGCTCCATCGACAAAGTGGAAACCGTTCGCCTGTTGCCTGCGCGTGAATTTCCACTGCAGAAAGATGCGGTCACGCGCTTCAAGGCGCGCTTCCGGGAACGCTTCGATGTCGACTTTCGGCGTTGCCCGATCTTTCAGGACCTGAGCAGCGGGATTACCCCGGCCGGTATCGAGTACTACCTGCCGCTGTTTTTCGATGAAACCTCCACGCTGTTCGATTATCTGCCCCAGGACACCCAGGTGTTTTCCCTGCCGGGCATCGAACAGGCGGCGGAAAACTTCTGGAACGACGTGCGCAATCGTTACGAAGAACGCCGCGTCGATCCGGCTCGTCCTTTATTGCCACCTGCCGAATTGTTCCTGCCGGTGGAAGACTGCTTCGCGCGCCTGAAAAACTGGCCTCGGGTAGTTGCCAGTCAGCAGGACGTGGAAACCGGAGTCGGCCGTGAGCGCTTCCCCGCTCGCGCGTTGCCTGACCTGGCCATCGAAGCCAAGGCAACTCAGCCGTTGGCGGCGCTGGCCGGTTTCCTCGATGAATTTCCTGGCCGCGTGCTGTTCACCGCCGAGTCGGCAGGCCGGCGGGAAGTGCTGCTGGAGTTGCTCGAACGCCTGAAGTTGCGACCAAAGACTGTCGACAGCTGGCCGGATTTCGTCGCCAGCAAAGAGCGCCTGGCAATTACCATCGCGCCGCTCGACGAAGGCTTGGTGCTAGACGATCCGGCCCTGGCGCTGGTCGCCGAGAGCCCGTTGTTCGGGCAGCGCGTGATGCAGCGTCGTCGCCGCGAAAAACGCGCCGACGCCAATAACGACGCGGTGATCAAGAACCTCACCGAGCTGCGCGAAGGCGCGCCAGTGGTGCACATCGATCATGGTGTCGGCCGTTATCTCGGGCTGACCATCCTGGAAATCGATGACCAGGCCGCCGAGTTCCTGACCCTCGAATACGCCGAAAACGCCAAGCTGTATGTGCCGGTCGCCAACCTGCACCTGATCGCCCGCTATACCGGCAGCGACGACGCCCTGGCCCCGCTGCATCGCCTCGGTTCCGAAACCTGGCAAAAAGCCAAGCGCAAAGCCGCTGAACAAGTGCGCGATGTCGCCGCCGAGTTGCTCGACATCTATGCGCGCCGCGCGGCCCGCGAAGGTTACGCCTTCGCCGATCCGAAGGCCGATTACGCGACGTTCAGCGCCGGCTTCCCGTTCGAAGAAACCCCCGACCAGCAAACCACCATCGAAGCCGTGCGTGCCGACATGCTCGCACCAAAACCGATGGATAGACTGGTCTGCGGCGACGTCGGTTTCGGCAAGACCGAAGTGGCCATGCGCGCGGCGTTCATTGCCGTGCATGGTGGCCGCCAGGTGGCGATTCTGGTGCCGACTACCCTCCTCGCCCAACAACATTACAACAGTTTCCGCGACCGCTTCGCCGACTGGCCGGTGACCGTGGAAGTGATGAGTCGCTTCAAGTCGACCAAGGAAGTGAATGCCGCCGTCGCCAACCTCGCCGAGGGCAAGATCGACATCGTCATCGGCACGCACAAGTTGCTGCAGGACGACGTCAAGATCAAAAACCTCGGTCTGGTGATCATCGATGAAGAGCACCGTTTTGGCGTCCGCCAGAAAGAACAGCTCAAAGCCCTGCGCAGCGAAGTCGACATCCTGACGCTGACCGCCACGCCGATTCCGCGCACGCTGAACATGGCGGTGTCGGGCATGCGCGACCTGTCGATCATCGCCACCCCGCCGGCGCGTCGTCTGTCGGTGCGCACTTTTGTCATGGAGCAGAACAAAAGCACGGTCAAGGAAGCCTTGCTGCGGGAGCTGCTGCGCGGCGGGCAGGTCTATTACCTGCACAATGACGTGAAAACCATCGAGAAATGCGCCGCCGACCTCGCCGAACTGGTCCCGGAAGCGCGGATCGGCATCGGCCACGGGCAGATGCGTGAACGTGAACTCGAACAGGTAATGAGCGACTTCTACCACAAGCGCTTCAACGTGCTGATCGCCTCGACCATCATCGAGACCGGCATCGACGTGCCGAGCGCCAACACCATCATCATCGAGCGCGCCGATAAATTCGGCCTGGCGCAGCTGCACCAGCTACGCGGCCGGGTCGGTCGCAGCCATCACCAGGCCTACGCCTACCTGCTGACGCCACCGCGCCAGCAAATCACTGCCGATGCGGAAAAGCGTCTCGAAGCGATTGCTAATACTCAGGACCTCGGCGCGGGCTTCGTGCTCGCCACCAACGACCTGGAAATCCGTGGCGCCGGCGAGTTGCTGGGCGACGGCCAGAGCGGGCAAATTCAAGCGGTCGGTTTTACGCTGTACATGGAAATGCTCGAGCGTGCGGTAAAGTCGATCCGCAAAGGCGAGCAGCCTAACCTCGATCAACCATTGGGTGGCGGACCGGAAGTCAATCTGCGCGTTCCGGCATTGATCCCCGAGGATTACCTGCCGGATGTGCATGCCCGCCTGATCCTGTACAAACGCATTGCTTCGGCCACGGACGAGGAAGGCCTCAAGGACCTGCAAGTCGAGATGATCGACCGTTTTGGCCTGCTGCCGGAGCCGACCAAAAACCTGATGCGCATCACCGCACTGAAGCTGCAGGCCGAGATACTGGGCATCAAGAAAGTCGACGGCGGCCCGCAAGGCGGCCGAATAGAGTTCGCTGCGCAAACGCCGGTGGACCCGCTGACGCTGATAAAACTCATCCAGAGCCAGCCGAAACGCTACAAATTCGAAGGCGCAACGATGTTCAAATTCCAGGTGCCGATGGAGCGTCCGGAAGAGCGCTTTAATACTGTAGAGGCGCTGTTCGAGCGCCTCATTCCGAAAACTGCTTGAAGGACGCCGCATGCGCCTGTTTCACACGCTGACTTTGCTGATGACTCTGGTCACCCCAGCAGCATTCGCCGACGATCTGTATCAGGTCGAAATGATTCTGGTCCGCCAGAATGCCGTGCCGGCCATTGTCAGCCGAGCCGCGCCCGAAGACTGGGCTGGCGGGGCCGAACGTCTCAGCGCCGACAGCCTGCGCACGCCAAGCCTCAACCCGGAAGTTGAAAAGCTCACGGCGAGCAAGGAATACACGGTATTGCTGCATAAAGCCTGGCAGCAGAACCTCGGCGAAGAAGCCAGCAAGGTCGCGATCAGCGAAGGCGCCGAGCAGTTTGGCCAATTCCCGATCGAGGGCACGCTGAGTTTGAAGATGGGGCGCTTCACCGACGTTGATGCAGATTTCTGGGTCAATCAAATCGATGCCAACGGCATGGTCACCGCCAGCGAACGCCTGAAGCAGGAAAGCCACACCAGGAATGGCCAGCTCAACTTTCTCGACAACGGTCATTTGGGTCTGCTGATCAAGATCACCTCGCTGACCGCACCGCCACCTCGCCCAGTCCCTGAAGAAATTCCGGACTGATTGAAGTCCATATGCCTGCAACCCTGAGCAAACCCCTCGCACCTTCCTGGGTCAGCCGATTCAAGGAGCAAAGTCTGGAGCGTGGCCGCCGCTACGCGCTGGAGAATCGCGTCAGGATTGTCGAGGTAGGTGACGCGACCATTACTGCGGCCTGTGAAGGTTCGGGTGGTAACGTTTACCGTCAGACCATTCGCTTGCGCGAGTCAGCCAAAGCCACTCTGTTGATGGTCGATGCAACCTGTACTTGCCCGGTGCGCAGCAACTGCAAACACTGCGCAGCGGTGCTGCTCAAAGTCCAGGAAACCCTGGCGTATCCCGCCGCCGCACAGGACGCCGATCTGCTGGAAAAACTGCAAGCGGTGCTGGAAAACCGCGGCCCGAAAGCACCGCCGCAAGTGCTGGTGGACAACGTTCAGCCAATCCCGCGACTGTGGCTGGCGAGCATCGAATTCAGCGCCTTCGAACCGCGCAACGGCAAGATGCAGCGCTACATCCAGCATCGCGCCGCGTTGTCCTTCAATTATCTGGATGAATACGTCAGCGGACAGAAAAACACTGACGTGCTGATTCGCCAGGAAACACAAACACTGCGGATCAAACGCCACCCGGAAGTCGAACAAGCCTACAGGGAACAGTTAAGAATCCTCGGCTTCAAGATCGCCACCCGGCAAAGCAAGGCCTTGCCGGAAAGCGCAGGCGAACTCTATGAGATGGTCAATGACAGCGCCTGGCTAACCTTCACCCTCAACGAATTGCCCAAGTTGCGAGCGCAGAATTGGGAACTGCAGATCGATGAGGATTTCGGTTTCGACCTGACCGCCGTCGACGATTGGTACGCCACGGTCGAGCAGGCGCCGGAGCGCGACTGGTTCGATCTGGAACTGGGGATCATCGTCAATGGCGAGCGGCTGAGCCTGTTGCCGATCCTGCTTAATCTGATGCGTTCCCACACCGAAATCCTCAACCCGGAACGCCTCGCCCGTCGTCGTGATGACGAGCTGATTCTGGTGAACATTCCCAATCGGCCGAATTCCGAACACGGCCCGCTGCAGGTCGCCCTGCCCCTCGGACGCTTGAAGCCAGTGTTGGCAACGCTTGGCGAGTTCTATCTGCAAGACCCCGGTGAAGTCACCTTACGCCTGAGCAAAGCGGACGCAACGCGCCTGAATCCGCTGGAAGGCCTGCCATTGCTTTGGGAAGGCGGCGAGCAGATCCGCACGTTTGCCCAGCGGTTGCGCGACATCCGCGATTACACCGCGACCGTCCCCGAGGGTTTGAATGCGACCCTGCGCCCCTATCAACTGGACGGCCTGAGCTGGATGCAGTCGCTGCGGCAACTGGAAGTCGGCGGCATACTTGCGGACGACATGGGCCTGGGGAAAACCCTGCAAACGCTGGCGCACATTCTCAGCGAGAAACAGGCCGGCCGACTTGATCGGCCATGCATGGTGGTGATGCCCACCAGCCTTATTCCGAACTGGCTCGACGAGGCCGCACACTTCGCGCCACAACTGAAAGTACTGGCGTTGTATGGCGCCAGTCGCAAAAAGCATTTCGAGCACCTCGCCGACTACGACCTGATTCTGACCACTTATGCGCTGCTGCCCAAGGACGTTGATCTGCTGGCCGAGCAACCGCTGCATGTGCTGGTGCTGGACGAGGCGCAGTACATCAAGAACCCGAACAGCAAAGCTGCCCAGGCTGCCCGTGAACTGAATGCGCGCCAGCGCCTGTGCCTGAGCGGCACGCCGCTGGAAAACCATTTGGGTGAACTCTGGTCGCTGTTCCACTTTCTGTTGCCGGGCTGGCTTGGCGACGTCAAAAGCTTCAACCGCGATTACCGTGTGCCGATTGAGAAGCGTGGCAGCGAAGTCAGGCTTGAGCACCTCAACGGCCGGATCAAGCCATTCCTGCTGCGCAGAACCAAGGAACAGGTGGCCACCGAGCTGCCGCCGAAAACCGAGATCATCCATTGGGTCGAGCTCAATGAAGCCCAGCGCGATGTGTACGAAACCATGCGCCTGGCGATGGACCAGAAAGTCCGCGACGAGATTACCCGAAAAGGTGTTGCGCGCAGTCAGATCATCATTCTCGAAGCGCTGCTCAAACTGCGTCAGGTGTGCTGCGATCTGCGCCTGGTCAACGACGCCGCGTTGCCCGCGCGAGGCAGTTCTTCGGGCAAGCTCGACAGCCTGATGGAGATGCTCGAGGAATTGTTCGAAGAAGGCCGACGGGTGCTGCTGTTTTCGCAGTTCACCTCCATGTTGTCGCTGATCGAAATCGAGCTGACCAAACGGGGCGTGGCCTACGCGTTACTGACCGGCCAAACCCGCGACCGTCGCACGCCGGTGAAAGATTTCCAGAGCGGCAAACGTCAGATCTTTCTGATCAGTCTGAAAGCCGGTGGTGTCGGTTTGAACCTGACCGAAGCGGACACAGTGATTCATTACGATCCGTGGTGGAACCCGGCGACGGAAAATCAGGCCACAGACCGGGCCTACCGCATTGGGCAGGAGAAGCCGGTGTTCGTCTACAAGATGATTGCTCGCGGCACGGTGGAAGAGAAAATTCAGCACCTGCAGAAGGAAAAATCCGACCTGGCGGCAGGCGTGCTGGACGGGCGGACCGCCGGTGACTGGAAACTGCAGAGCGACGACATTGAAGCGTTGTTCGCGCCGTTGCCGGACAAGCTGGAGAAGCGCTGAGTTTCACAGCGCTGGCTCGACTGCTATCGGATCACAGTGCCTGCCTCAACCCTTAAGCACTCGGGCCAATGTCGATTTGACCTTGCCCATGCCGTCCTGCAGTGCCTGCTCGATCTCAGCCATGGTGATGACAGCCGTGGTTTTCCCGGCCGCCGGATTGACCACCAGCGCCAGACAGGCGTAATCCAGTTCCAGTTCGCGGGCCAATGCTGCTTCGGGCATGCCGGTCATACCGACGATGTCACAACCATCGCGCTCCAGGCGGGCGATCTCCGCGACCGTTTCCAGACGTGGGCCCTGGGTACAGGCGTACACGCCCTGATCGCTGTAAGCGACACCCTCGTCCGCCAGCGCGGCCAGCAACTGCTGACGCAGCGGTTCGCTGTAGGGAAAACTGAAATCGATATGGGTGACGTGTTCCAGATCGTTGGCGAAATAGGTGTGTTCGCGGCCGCTGGTGTAGTCGATCAACTGATGCGGTACACAAAAATGCCCGGTACCCATTGCCGCGTGAATGCCGCCGACGGCATTGACGGCAAGAATGGCTTCAGCCCCGGCCTGCTTCAACGCCCAGAGGTTGGCGCGATAATTCACCTGATGCGGGGGGAAACGGTGCGGGTGACCGTGACGGGCGAGAAACAACACTTCCTTGCCGGCATATTCGCCGACCTGCACTTCAGCCGAAGGCGCGCCGTAGGGGGTGTCGACCGCCAGTGACTGACGAATGCTCAGGCCTTCGAGTTGCGTCAGGCCGGTGCCACCGATAATCGCGTAAACGGTCATAACCATGAATCCTTATTCAATCAGTTGAGCTTCTTTGAGCGCGCCGATGGCCGTCAGCCAGCGTGGGCTCTGGCGATACTCGGTATTCGCGTACGACTGCCCGCGCATCCGAGCAATGCGCGAGGACGGTTGAACACGCAAGCGTTGAGCAGCGCTGAGGGCCAGCTCGGCAGCAGCGCGATCATTGCAGACCAGACCCATGTCGCAACCGGCGCTCAAAGCGGCTTCTATGCGACTGGCCGCGTCGCCTGCTACGTGCGCACCGGCCATCGACAGGTCGTCACTGAAGATCACGCCGTCAAACTGCAACTCGCCACGCAGGATGTCTTGCAACCAACGCCGGGAGAAACCAGCAGGCTGGGAATCGACTTGCGGGTAAATCACATGAGCAGGCATGACCGCTGCCAGCTGCTTGCTCAGCCTGGCGAACGGCACCAGATCGCGGGCACGGATTTCTTCAAGACTGCGCTCATCGTTGGGGATGGCCACGTGGGAGTCCGCTTCGGCCCAGCCGTGGCCGGGAAAGTGCTTGCCGGTGGCGGCCATGCCGGCGCTGTTCATGCCACGAATAAAGGCACCGGCCAACAACGCCGCGCGTTGCGGGTCACCTTCAAAGGAACGGGTGCCGACGACAGCGCTGCGCTGGTAATCGAGATCCAGCACCGGGGCGAAGCTCAGGTCCAGACCGACCGCCAGCACTTCGGTAGCCATGATCCAGCCGCACTGCTCAGCCAGGTATTGCGCGTCCGGGTTGTCGGCAATTGCGCGCATTGCCGGCAGCCGGACAAATCCCTGGCGCAGGCGTTGCACACGACCGCCCTCCTGGTCCACCGCCAGCAGCAGATCGGGACGGATGGCACGAATCGCGGCGCTCAACTCGCGAACCTGGCGCGGGTGCTCGATGTTTCGCGCAAAAATGATCAGGCCGCCTACTTCAGGCTGGCGCATCAATCGGCGATCTTCGGCCGTCAGCCAGGTACCGGCGACGTCCACCATCAACGAGCCTTGCAGGCCAGCAGTCATAGCAATTCCTTTAATACGATGAATCCGGCTCGCACGCGGTTGCCAGGACGGGTCATGCCCGCCAGCGTGGCGTTTATATACGGAGCGAATTCAAGACGAGAGTCGACATGGGCGGCTAGCTTAGCGGATGTCAGCTGCCCCGCCCACCCGTGAGAGGTCAAACCTTGGCAGCAACCTGTGTCGATTTGCTGCGTGGACGCAGCTGCGCAGTGGCCATGGCAGGGTCGGTCACGCCGGTCTCGGCACGCATGCCGGCGGCAAGAAACGGCACCATCAGGCGCATTACCTGCTCGATGGACGTATTGACGCCAAAATCAGTCTCGGCAATTGCGCGCAGCGCTTTGATGCCTGACATGCTGAATGCCGCCGCACCGAGCATGAAGTGCACGCGCCAGAACAATTCGATCGGCGGAATGCGCGGCGCCGCTTCGTTGACGAGCATCATGTAGCGGCGGAACACCTTGCCATACATGTCTTCGAGATAGCGACGCAAATGGCCCTGGCTCTGGCTGAAGGCGAGACCGAGCAAGCGCATGAAAATCGACAGGTCGTTGCCACTGCGAGGCTGCACGACGAGGGCTTGCTCGACGAGAATCTCCAGCAGCTCTTCAAGGGTCGGCTTGTTGTCAGGCTTGGCCTGACGACGTTCGAGCTCCTTGTCGAGGCTCAGACAGAAGGGCCCGAGGAACCGTGAAAACACGGCCTGGATCAACGCCTTTTTCGAGCCGAAATGGTAATTCACCGCCGCCAGGTTGACCCCGGCCTTGCTGGTGATCAGACGCAATGAGGTTTCAGCGAAACCTTTTTCCGCGAACAATTGCTCAGCAGCATCAAGAATGCGTTCAACGGTTTCCGACTGGGCCATGGCTACTCCGCCTGACAAACACTTGTTTGAAACATACGTTTCAGCCCAAGCCTTGTCAAGCCTGCCGGTTCGTTTTGGGAATGGTCAGTCAGCTATTTAACCATACATCAACAGGGTGTTGATCGGGGCGTCCATCGACCGTCTGGCGGCGGACAAAAAATGGGGCATTGCCAGAATGCTTTCACTGTATATAATCCCAGTCACTGTATAAAAAGACAGAGCGATCAATATGCTAAAGCTGACGCCACGCCAAGCAGAGATTCTGGCCTTCATCAAACGCTGCCTTGAAGATAACGGCTACCCGCCGACCCGCGCGGAAATCGCTCAGGAACTGGGCTTCAAGTCGCCCAACGCGGCTGAGGAACACCTGAAAGCCCTGGCCCGTAAAGGCGCAATCGAGATGACGCCCGGTGCCTCTCGAGGTATTCGCATCCCTGGCTTTGAAGCCAAAGCGGACGACTCCACACTGCCCATCATTGGCCGGGTGGCTGCCGGCGCACCGATCCTTGCCCAGCAGCACATCGAAGAGTCCTGCAACATCAATCCGACCTTCTTTCATCCGCGCGCTGACTATCTGCTGCGCGTGCATGGCATGAGCATGAAGGACGTAGGCATTTTTGATGGCGACCTGCTGGCCGTGCACACCACTCGCGAGGCTCGCAATGGCCAGATCGTGGTGGCCCGGATCGGCGACGAAGTTACCGTCAAGCGCTTCAAGCGAGACGGCAGCAAGGTCTGGTTGATGGCCGAAAACCCTGAATTTGCCCCTATCGAAGTAAACCTGAAAGATCAGGAACTGGTGATCGAAGGCTTGAGCGTTGGCGTCATTCGCCGCTAAAGGAGGCTTTATGCAGTTCCCACACACCTCACAGCAAGCCCAACTGCCGTTGTTCGAGGCATTCATGGTGCAGCCGATGGCGCCGATTCTGGAAGATGTGGTCACGACGCCCTGGAGCGCCGAACCGGATGTTTTCAGCGAATTGTCGCTGCGAGGTGCGGCCGGGAATTGCCTGAACCTGCTGGCCCCTGTGCTCAGGGAGCTAAGTCAGGATCAGGATGCGCGGTGGCTGACGTTGATCGCACCACCTGCCAGTGTCACGCAAGCATGGCTTCGGGATGCCGGATTGAATCGTGAACGCATTCTGCTGCTGCAGCCACGTGGCGCCCAAAGCGCACAGCAGCTAACCTGCGAAGCCCTGCGTCTGGGTCGTAGTCACACCGTTGTCAGCTGGCTGAATCCGCTTAACACGACTTCGCGGCAACAACTGATCACCGCGGCCCGGACCGGCGACGCACAAAGCCTGAACATTCGGTTAGGTTAATCAGGCAGCGCGTTAAAAATGCGCAGGGCTTCTCCAAGGATAGAGAGGCCGATCAGAAGGGGTATCCATTCAGAACGACGAACGGGTTCAGTGAAGAACCCGAGAACTTTCATCCGTAGTGAAATCACCCTCAACCAGACGCCCCGCCATCTGAACGCCGACGCTCAACATCGCCTTGGCGACTTCCACGTGCTGACCTTGCAAGAAGGCCTTGGCATCCTCAGAGAAATCCAAAGTAACCAGAGAACCTTCGTCCTCGGCTCTGCGTAGCTCGATACGGCCGTCTGGTAACTCGACAATTTCTAGAAAGGACGTTGGCATAAAGGTCTGATCTCCACGGAAGGCGGCGATTATATAGACATCAGCCAGGCTCCGCTCGGGATCTTGACCAGATGCCTTTCCGAAACGACATTTCTGCCAGCACCCGTCCCTGAACTCACAGAGGCTCCGGCTTTGCGCAGGGGTTACGCACCTTAGCTCTCGCTAAGGCCTTCGCGGAAACGAATTGCCAGGCTTTTCAGATTCTGACGCCAGCTCTCCAACTCGTCCCGACTCAGCTCTTGCGGCAATGCTGCTTCGTCCAGATTCACCGCCTGGATCAGCGGCTGCGTCACATCACCCTTGGGTTTATGGGGTGCGCGCGGTGGCTGGAAAAGCGCTGCGTGAGACCCTAGCAACCTTGCCAGCCATGTTTCCGGGTTGTGCGCCAACTCCACCAGTTCGGCCATCTCAGGAATAGCGATGGCATCGAGTACTTCACGTGTGAGCAGCATCTCTGCCCGCGGCGCACCGGCTTGAGGCAAACGATAGAAGCCAGCAATCTCATGGCACAACCCCAGCAGCGCACCGTAAAGATGAAATAACGCCGATTCGCGGTTGGCCTGGATCAGCGCCAGCGCATTCATCGCCCGCCCCTCTTCAGCCCGGGCAAGCGCCTCCAATGAAAGGCCAGCGAAATAGATTTTCTGATTGGTACGGGTATAAAGTTCGTGGGCCATGACGGCAGCCTCCACAACAGAATAATTACGACACACAAGTCAGTCAGTGTCGTGGATCACCTGCGCTTCCGGCAAGCAAAACAAAAAGGCCGCATGAAACCCTGTCGGTTTCATGCGGCCTTTTCAACACGAGCGCGCTAGCTCTTCAGCGAGCAGATAACCGCTTATGCCTTGACCTTCGCCGGACGCTTGTCTTCCACCGTCCACTTCCCACCGTCGTAGAACGCTTTCCAGCCAGTCGGCTTGCCGTCGACTTCAGTCTGCACGTACTGCTCTTTGGTCTTGCGGCTGTAACGAATCACCGCCGGCAAACCATCCGGGTCCTTCTTCGGTGCTTCGAAGAGGAAGTGATACTTCGGATCGATCTCATCCTTGTGCGGGACAATTTCCATGACCAACGGAGCACGCGTCTCGCGGTTTTTCGGGAACTGACTCGCGGCCAGGAACAGCCCGGAAGCACCGTCGCGCAGGATGTAGGTGTCGTTGACCTTCTCGCATTTGAGTTCAGGCATCTTCACCGGATCCATCTTCGGCGGCGCCGCATCACCGCTTTTCAGCAGCTTGCGGGTGTTCTTGCAGGTCGGATTGGTGCAACCAAAGAATTTGCCGAAACGGCCGGTCTTGAGCTGCATCTCGCTGCCGCACTTGTCGCATTCCAGGCTCGGACCTTCGTAGCCCTTGATGCGATAAGAGCCCTCTTCAATCTCGTAACCTGCACAATCGGGGTTATTACCGCAGATGTGCAGCTTGCGTTTCTCGTCCAGCAGGTAAGCGTCCATCGCCGTGCTGCAGATCGGGCAGCGATGTTTGCCGCGCAGCACCAGCGATTCCGATTCGCCTTCATCGTCTGCGGCGATTTCGTCGCCCGGAACCAGATTGACCGTAGCCTTGCAGCGTTCTTTCGGCGGCAGGCTGTAACCCGAGCAACCAAGGAACACACCGGTAGAGGCCGTGCGAATCTGCATCGGACGGCCACAGGTCAGGCACGGGATATCAGTCATCACCGGCTGGTTGGCACGCATGCCGCTGTCCGGACTTTCGGCTACTTCGAGTTTTTTCTTGAAGTCACCGTAGAATTCGTCAAGCACGTTTTTCCAGTCGCGTTCGCCCTGAGCCACGTCATCAAGGTTCTCTTCCATACCGGCGGTGAAGCCGTAGTCCATGAGATTGGAGAAACTCTCGGACAGACGCTCGGTGACGATGTCGCCCATCTTCTCGGAATAGAAACGACGGTTGTGCAGCGCCACGTAGCCGCGGTCCTGGATGGTCGAAATGATTGCAGCGTAAGTCGAAGGCCGACCGATACCGCGTTTTTCCATTTCCTTGACCAGGCTGGCTTCCGAGTAACGCGCCGGCGGCTTGGTGAAGTGCTGGGTCGGATCAAGCTTGATCAGCTTCATCGCGTCGCCCTGTGCCATGTCCGGCAGCACGTCATCGTCGCCAGGTTTGGCGATCTGCGGCATCACACGGGTGTAACCGTCGAACTTGAGGATGCGGCCCTTGGCGCGCAAATCGAAATCGCCGGCGCCAACGGTAACGGTGGTCGACAGGTATTGCGCCGGCAGCATCTGGCAGGCGAGGAACTGGCGCCAGATCAGCTCGTAAAGGCGCTCGGCATCTCGCTCCATGCCTGTCAGCTTGCTTGGCTCGGTGTTGGCATCGGATGGGCGAATGGCTTCGTGAGCCTCTTGCGCGCCTTCCTTGCTGCTGTAGACGTTCGGATTTTCCGGCAGGTACTTCTTACCGAATTCGCCTTCGATATACGTGCGCGCCATCGTCACGGCATCGGCCGAGAGATTGGTCGAGTCAGTACGCATGTAGGTGATGTAGCCAGCTTCGTACAGACGCTGGGCCATCATCATGGTTTTCTTCACCCCGAAGCCCAGGCGGTTGCT
Organism: Pseudomonas fluorescens; assembly: GCF_902497625.1. Classification (GTDB taxonomy): domain Bacteria; phylum Pseudomonadota; class Gammaproteobacteria; order Pseudomonadales; family Pseudomonadaceae; genus Aquipseudomonas; species Aquipseudomonas fluorescens_BQ. The sequence continues at coordinate 36,534 of NZ_CABVGX010000039.1, forward strand.
CGCAGCCTGTTGCAGGGTGGAGGTGATGAAGGGCGCCGACGGCTTGCTGCTGGTTGGCTTGTCTTCACGCTTGACGATGCTGTAGCTGGAAGCCTTGAGCTTTTCCAGCGCGGCCATGGCCTGAGCTTCGTTCAGCGGCTTGAAGGCTTCGCCTTTTTCACGGGCGACGTCGAAGCGCACAGTCGCGCCTTTGGCCGTGCCCAGATCGGCGTGAATTTCCCAGTATTCTTCGGGAATGAACGCGCGAATTTCGCGCTCACGATCCACCACCAGCTTCACGGCAACCGATTGCACGCGACCGGCCGACAGGCCACGGGCAATCTTCGCCCACAGCAGCGGCGAAACCATGTATCCCACGACGCGGTCGAGGAAGCGGCGCGCCTGTTGAGCGTTGACCCGGTTGATATCCAGCTCGCCAGGTTTGGAGAACGCTTCCTGGATGGCTTTCTTGGTGATCTCGTTGAACACCACGCGCTTGTAGCGGCTGTCGTCACCACCGATGGCTTCGCGCAGGTGCCAGGCAATGGCTTCCCCCTCGCGATCCAAGTCGGTTGCGAGATAGATGGTGTCAGCATCCTTGGCGAGCCGGCGCAGCTCTTCGATGACCTTTTCCTTGCCCGGAAGGATCTCGTACTTGGCTTTCCAGCCGTGATCGGGATCGACGCCCATGCGTGAGACCAGCTGCTTGCGCGCTTTCTCTTTCGGCGTAAGCACCGGACCTTCACCCGCAGCGGCCTTGCCACGCTTGGCAGCTGGCTCTTTGCTGGCGCTAGCCGAACCGCTGGTGGGCAGGTCTCGGATATGGCCGATACTCGACTTCACCACGTATTGGTTGCCCAGATACTTGTTGATGGTCTTGGCCTTAGCCGGGGATTCCACAATGACCAGCGATTTGCCCATGGATCAGAAAATTCCTGAATTCTAGAAGTGAAAGGCGGTTGGCGCCTGACGCGGCACCGCTATATATAGTGGCTACAAGGTGAGGTCAAGCGCAGGGTTTAGCGCGCACTCAGCTTATGGCTTGGAAAAAAGGCTCGGTTCGGCCTGGACCAAAGCAAAGCGCGGCACCTGTTCGCCGTCAACTTCAACCGACTCCAGGAACATGCTCAGGGGACGCACCCAAAAGCCGTAATCGCCATACAGGGCTTGGTAGAAGACCACTTCTTCTTCGGTTTCGGAATGCTGCGCGATGCTGAACACGCGGTACTGCGGACCTTTGTAATGTTGGTAGAGCCCAGGTTGTATCGGCATGGTTTGGCCCCCTCTCAAATTTTTTCAAAAATAAAAACAAAATAAATCCAGAAAAACAAAAACCGGGGCACTTGGCCCCGGCTTCCGTCAGCGGAACGCTTAGACGCGTTCGAAGACGGTGGAGATGCCTTGGCCGAGACCAATGCACATGGTAGCTACCCCGAAGGTGCCGCCATTCTGCTTCATCACGTTCAGCAATGTGCCGGAGATACGTGCACCCGAGCAACCGAAAGGGTGACCCAGAGCGATTGCGCCGCCGTGCAGGTTAACCTTCTCGTTCATCTTGTCGAGCACTTTCAAATCTTTCAGCACGGGCAAGGCCTGCGCGGCGAAAGCTTCGTTGAGCTCGAAGAAGTCGATATCGTTGATGCCCAGGCCCGCGCGCTTCAGTGCTTTCTGCGTGGCCGGTACTGGACCATAGCCCATGATTGCCGGGTCCACACCTGCCACTGCCATTGAGCGAATCACGGCCATCGGCTGGATACCGAGGTCCTGGGCCCGCTGCGCCGACATCACGATCATGCACGAAGCACCATCGGTGATCTGCGACGAAGTACCGGCTGTCACGGTGCCGCCCTTGGGGTTGAAAGCAGGCTTGAGCGCCGCCAGGCTTTCCAGGGTGGTTTCCGGACGAATGGTTTCGTCGTAGTCGAACAGTTTCAGGAAACCGTTCTCGTCATAACCCTGCATCGGGATGATTTCGTCTTTGAACTTGCCTTCCAGAGTCGCCTTGTGGGCGAGCTGGTGGGAGCGCACGCCAAAAGCGTCCTGTTGTTCGCGGGTGATGCCGTGCATTTTGCCGAGCATTTCCGCAGTCAGGCCCATCATGCCCGAAGCTTTCGCCGCGTACAGCGACATGTGCGGGTTCGGATCGACACCGTGCATCATGCTCACGTGGCCCATGTGCTCGACGCCACCCACCACGAACACGTCACCGTTGCCGGTCATGATCGCTTGCGCGGCAGTGTGCAGCGCACTCATCGACGAACCACACAGACGGCTAACGGTCTGGCCGGCGGCAGTGTGAGGGATCTGTGTCATCAGGGAGGCCATGCGTGCGATGTTCCAGCCCTGCTCCAGGGTCTGGTTCACGCAACCCCAGATCACGTCTTCGACTTCGTTAGGGTCGACCTTGACGTTGCGTTCCAGCAATTTGCTGATCAGGTGCGCCGACATGTCTTCGGCGCGGGTGTTGCGGTGCATGCCGCCCTTGGAGCGGCCCATCGGAGTACGACCGAAGTCGACAATCACGACGTCTCTTGGATTCAAGCTCATAAAATTTCACTCTCGCTCAAAAGTTGGGACGCTTAACCGAAGAACCGTTGGCCAGTCTTGGCCATTTCACGCAGCTTCGCGGTCGGGTGGTACAGCGCGCCCAAATCAGCGTACTGGTCAGCCAGGGCAACGAACTCGGCAACACCGATCGAATCGATGTAGCGCAGCGCACCGCCACGGAATGGAGGGAAACCAATACCGTAGACCAGACCCATGTCGGCCTCGGCAGCGGTCTCGACAATGCCGTCTTCCAGGCAACGGACGGTTTCCAGGCACAGCGGGATCATCATCCAGTTGATGATGTCTTCGTCAGTGACGTCGCGCTGCTCGTAAACGATCGGTTTAAGCACTTCCAGTACCGACGGATCGGCGACTTTTTTCTGCTTGCCCTTCTTGTCGGTCTCGTACGCGTAGAAGCCCTTGCCATTCTTCTGGCCCAGGCGCTTGGCTTCGTAGAGCACGTCGATCGCCGAACGACGGTCGTCCTTCATGCGATCCGGGAAACCTTCAGCCATCACGTCACGACCGTGGTGACCGGTGTCGATGCCGACCACGTCCATCAGGTACGCCGGGCCCATTGGCCAGCCGAATTTTTCCATGACTTTGTCGATACGGACGAAGTCGACACCCGCGCTGACCAGCCTGGCGAAACCGCCGAAGTACGGGAACAGCACGCGGTTGACCAGGAAGCCCGGGCAGTCATTGACGACGATCGGGTTCTTGCCCATTTTCTTGGCGTAGGCAACGGTGGTGGCAACGGCCAGCTCACTGGACTTCTCGCCACGGATCACTTCCACCAGCGGCATCATGTGCACCGGGTTGAAGAAGTGCATGCCGACAAAGTTTTCCGGACGCTTGAGGGCTTTCGCCAGCAAGGTGATGGAAATCGTCGAGGTGTTGGACGCGAGGATAGTGTCTTCTTTGACCTTGTCTTCGACTTCGGCCAGAACGGCCTGCTTGACCTTCGGGTTCTCGACGACCGCTTCAACGACCAGATCGACGTGACCGAAATCACCGTAGGACAGGGTTGGGCGAATGCCGTTAAGGACTTCAGCCATTTTCGCAGCGGTCATACGACCCTTGTCAACGCGACCGACCAGCAGCTTGGCGGCTTCAGCCAGACCTTGCTCTATGCCGTGCTCGTTGATGTCTTTCATCAGGATCGGCGTGCCTTTGGAGGCCGACTGATAAGCGATACCGCCACCCATGATGCCGGCGCCCAGTACGGCAGCCTGCTTCACGTCCCTGGCGATTTCGTCGTAGGCCTTGGCCTTTTTCTTCAGTTCCTGATCGTTCAGGAACAGACCGATCAAGCTCTGCGCGGCAGAGGTCTTGGCCAGTTTGACGAAACCGTTGGCTTCGACTTCCAGCGCTTTGTCGCGACCGAAGTTCGCCGCTTTCTGGATTGTCTTGATCGCTTCAACCGGCGCCGGGTAGTTAGGGCCGGCCTGGCCTGCAACGAAACCTTTAGCGGTTTCGAAGGCCATCATTTGTTCGATTGCATTCAGCTTCAGCTTTTCCAGCTTCGGCTGACGCTTGGCCTTGTAGTCAAACTCGCCGGAGATGGCGCGCTTGATCAGCTCCAATGCGGCTTCCTGAAGTTTCTCAGGCGCGACCACGGCATCGACGGCGCCGACTTTCAGCGCGTCTTCAGGACGGTTTTCCTTGCCGGCGGCGATCCACTCGATCGCATTGTCGGCACCGATCAGGCGCGGCAGACGAACGGTACCGCCGAAGCCCGGGTAGATGCCCAGCTTGACTTCCGGCAGGCCGATTTTAGCCTTGGTCGACATGACGCGGTAATCCGCTGCCAGGCACATCTCCAGACCACCACCGAGGGCGATGCCGTTGATCGCGGCGACAGTCGGGACGTTCAAGTCTTCGAAATCGCTGAAAATCCTGTTGGCTTCCAGATTGCCAGCAACCAGCTCGGCATCAGGCAGCTTGAAATTCTCCACAAATTCGGTGATGTCGGCGCCGACGATGAACACGTCCTTGCCACTGCTGACGATCACACCCTTGATCGAAGCATCTGCCTTGATGGTGTCTACCGCCTGACGCAGCTCGTTCAGGGTTAGACGGTTGAACTTGTTGACGGACTCACCCTTGAGGTCGAATTGCAATTCGACGATGCCACTCTCAAGAGCTTTAACCGTGATGGCTTTACCTTCGTAAATCATCAACTGATCTCCACGATATGGAAGCTGAACAGTACACGTCGGACGCAGGCGGAGGGCTTGGCAGGGACGCTTATCGTCGATGCTACGCCCATCCACCCGGCACACCCGCCGACGCGATAGTCGGGATTCTGTAGGAACGTTCTTACAAGCAAACGCTCAATTCATACGCCCGTTTGATTCGGGTACGTCACCTTCAGGGAAATCCAGACAATTGTCAATCGCCCAAAACAAGGGTTGAAACTAGACTTTGCGGTCACTTTCATACCGCTCATACTCAAAACACACGAGTGCATGTGCGGCCATTCATAGGATTAATAGTTAGAAAATTCGCCCTAAATTCGCGGCAGCATTTGTACGAGGCGCTACGCTGTTGGGACTTGGCGAGAGATTCAACGTTCAGCAAACGCCAAGCGAGGATTTGCCCATTGAAGTTTCCGGCCTGCCTGGCCACCCGCGCCCGACGATGAATGTCGGGCTTTTTATTGCCTGAGCGCCTGCCCAGCCCTGTAGCAGCTGCCGAGCCTGCGAGGCTGCGTTCGGCTGCGTTCGGCTGCGCAGCAGTCGTATGATCAAGCGCCTGAAGGTTCCTGCCCGACTGCGGGGCTCAATTCACGACGACCTGCTCGTCGAACGCAGCCTCGCGGAGCTCGGCAGCTGCTACAGGGTTTTGGGCTCAGGCGAGGGCTTTGAGGGTGGCATCGATTTGTTGCAAAACCGTCGCTTCGCCCTTCTCCCCCCAATACAAGGTGATCATCTGCTTGTCCGCCTCGACCTTGTAAACATTCGCCGGCAATTTTTCGAAATGATTCAGGAACGTCCGATCCTCGCAGACTTCCTGCCACTGATTGACCCAGACGCCCGGCGATTTCTGCCAGTAACTCCAGCACGCCGGCTGATTGCCACGGCGTGGCCGATGATACTGCGCGCAGGGGCTTGGCGGCTCCTGGCTGAGCCAGTGTGGCCAGTCCTGCGGCGCCAATTGCATGGCCAAGCCGATGCGTCGGGCTTCCATGCGCAAAGCCATGCGTCCGCTCTGTCCACGGGACGGACGCAACCACGCCAATGGACTCAAAACCACCAGCAGGATTGACACCACTATCCAGACCGTCATATCTGTACTCCCGATTTTTCGTGTGCGCTTTGAATCAGCTTGAAATCATTGCGCTTGAAACCAGCCATACTTACCCACATTGCAATCCTCAGGAGGAGCACCTCATGCCCTACCACCATATTCTGGTCGCTGTAGATCTAACCGAAGAGTGCGATCCTGTAATCCACCGCGCTCGCGAGCTGTCGGTGAGCAACGGCGCGAAGTTGTCCCTGGTGCACATCGTCGAACCTATGGCCATGGCCTTCGGTGGCGACGTGCCAATGGATCTTTCGCAGTTGCAGCAACAGCAATTCGATCAGGCCAAGGAGCGCCTCGAGCGGCTGATCATCAAGTACCCTGAACTCTCGAAAGAGTTCAGCCACCTGACCTACGGCCAGCCCCGCCAGGAAATTCATCACCTGGCCAAAGAGCAAGGCTGCGACATGATCGTGGTCGGCAGCCATGGCCGCCATGGTCTGGCGTTGCTGCTGGGCTCAACCGCCAACGACGTGCTGCATGGTGCGCCTTGCGATGTGCTGGCGGTACGCCTGGCCAACAAAAACTGATTAATGTGGGAGCGGGCTTGCTCGCGAAGGCGGTATAGCATTCAACAATCAAGTTGCCTGACTCGCCGCCTTCGCGAGCAAGCCCGCTCCCACACTGGATCTGCAGCGCCTTGTAGGTCGGCATACAAAAAGCCCGGCGCTCATCGCTGAACGCCGGGCTTTTTCATTGCCGGATCAATCAGGCATCCAGCTCGGCCCAACGTTCGACCATCGCGTCGTGCTCTGCCTGCAATTGCTCCAGTTGGGCGATCACTGCAGCGGTTTCTGCAGCCGGGCGCTGATAAAAACCACCATCAGCCATCTGCGCTTCGACCGCAGCAATCTGCTGTTCCATCGCTTCGATCTGCGCCGGCAACATCTCCAGCTCGCGCTGCAATTTGTAGCTGAGCTTCTTCTTCGCGGCCGGTGCTTCGACTGCAGCGGCAACAGGCGCAGCATCGGCTGTGACGACAGCAGACGTCAGGTCGGCCTTGCCGGATTTGCTTTCGGTCACGCCCAGCAGGCGCGGCGAGCCGCCCTGACGGATCCAGTCCTGATAGCCACCGACGTACTCGCGAACCTTGCCTTCGCCTTCGAAAACCAGGGTGCTGGTGACCACGTTGTCGAGGAATGCCCGGTCGTGGCTGACCATCAGCACAGTGCCGTTGAAAGTCAGCAAGACCTCTTCGAGCAGTTCCAGTGTTTCCACATCCAGGTCATTGGTCGGTTCGTCGAGGACCAGCAGGTTGGCTGGCTTGCTGAACAGTTTCGCCAGCAGCAAACGCGCACGCTCGCCACCGGACAGCGCCTTGACCGGCGTGCGGGCACGCTGCGGGCTGAACAGGAAGTCGCCGAGGTAACTGAGCACGTGGCGGCTCTGGCCGTCGATATCGATGAAGTCGCGGCCTTCGGCGACGTTATCGATCACAGTCTTTTCCAGATCCAGTTGATGGCGCAACTGGTCGAAGTACGCCACGTCGATGCGCGTGCCCTCCTCCACGGTGCCGCTGGTCGGCTGCAGGCCGTTGAGCATCAGTTTGAGCAGCGTGGTCTTGCCGGTACCGTTGGCGCCAAGCAGGCCGATACGGTCGCCGCGGGTCAGGACCATCGAGAAATCCTTGATCAGGAACGGACCACCCGGATGCGCGAAGCTCACGTTCTCGAGGACCATGACCTGTTTGCCGGACTTGTCGGCGGTGTCCAGCTGAATGTTGGCCTTGCCGGTGCGCTCGCGACGCTCACTACGCTCGACGCGCAATGCTTTCAATGCGCGGACACGACCTTCGTTACGGGTGCGACGGGCCTTGATGCCCTGGCGGATCCAGACTTCTTCCTGGGCCAGCTTCTTGTCGAACAGCGCGTTGGCGGTTTCTTCAGCGGCCAGCGACGCTTCCTTGTGCACGAGGAAGCTGGCGTAGTCGCCGTTCCAGTCGATCAGGCCGCCGCGATCCAGTTCGAGGATGCGGGTCGCCAGGTTCTGCAGGAAAGAACGGTCGTGCGTGATGAACAGCACGGCGCCCTGGAAATCCTTCAGCGCTTCTTCGAGCCAGGCGATGGCACCGATGTCCAGGTGGTTGGTCGGTTCGTCGAGCAGCAGCAGGTCCGGTTCGGAAACCAGGGCCTGGGCCAGCAGCACGCGACGACGCCAGCCGCCGGATAACTGGGACAGCGTCTTGTCGGCCGGCAACTGCAGGCGGCTCAGGGTACTGTCTACCAGTTGCTGCAAGCGCCAGCCGTCTCGGGCTTCGAGGTCGTGCTGGACGTGCATCAGCTTGTCCAGGTCGGCGTCGGTGACGATGTTCTGGCTCAGATGGTGATACTGCGCAAGCAGTTCGCCGACGCCGTCCAGGCCTTCAGCCACTACGTCGAACACGGTCCGCTCGTCGGCTACCGGGAGTTCTTGCGGCAATTCGCCAATCTTGAGGCCAGGGGCACGCCAAACGGAGCCGTCATCGGGCTTCTGGTCGCCCTTGACAAGCTTCATCATGCTGGACTTGCCAGTGCCGTTGCGGCCGATGATGCACACCCGCTCTCCACGGGCGATCTGCCAGGACACCTTGTCCAACAACGGCGTAGAGCCGAAAGCAAGGGACACATCGCTGAATTTGAGCAGGGTCATGAGCTTCTCCAAAAACCGGGCGCGCATTCTACCTGACTTGAGGCTTCAGAAGGCCGGCAATTTCAACTTACCAGCACTCTGCATTAGAAATGTTGCGAACTTGTGCAGACACGGCCGCAAAGCTTTCGCCCGTCGCTGGCAAAAGGCTAAGCTACAGATTATTCAGTGTCGGCCATGCCGGTACTTGTCATGATTTCTCTGCCCGGATGTCTCATGCGCAGTCGCCTTTTCAGTCTTTTGTCGTGTTTTCTTTTATCCGCCACTGCCGTTCAAACCGCCCAGGCGGTGGACTTGTCCACCCAACGCCAATATTACGATGAAGCCAAGCGCGCGTTGGCCAAGGGCGATACCGGCCCGTATATGCGCTACAGCCAGGCGCTCAGCGATTATCCGCTGGAACCTTATCTGGCCTATGACGAACTGACCGCGCGCCTGAAAAGCGCGAGCAATGCCGAAATCGAGAAATTCCTCGCCGAGCATGGCGACCTGCCGCAAGCCAACTGGATGAAATTGCGCTGGCTGCGCTGGCTGTCCGAGCGCGGCGACTGGGCGACCTTCGTCAAGTATTACGACCCCAAGCTCAACTTCACCGAACTGGACTGCCTGAACGCGCAGTATCAGATCGGGCATAACCAGAAATCGGAAGGTTACGCCAGCGCCAACAAGCTGTGGCTGACCGGTAAATCCCAACCTGCTGCATGCGACGCGCTGTTTGGCATCTGGGCTGCGGAAGGCCAGTTGACCGAACAGAAACGCTGGGAGCGCGCCAAGCTCGCTGCCCAGGCGCGCAACTATCCGCTGGCAAACAGCCTGGTCAACGGTTTGACCAGCCTCGCCCCGCGCGGTCGTTTGCTGATTGACGTGGCGCAAAAGCCCGAGCTGCTCAATCAGCCATCGCGCTTCATTCCCGCCGACGAACCGATGTCCGACGTGGTCAGCCTTGGCTTGCGCCGACTGGCCCGCCAGGACCCTGATAAGGCCATGGCCCTGCTCGACGGCTACGCCAGCAGCATGCACTTTTCCCGAGATGAAAAAGTCGCGATCGCCCGGGAAATCGGCCTGACCCTGGCCAAGCGTTTTGACGGGCGTGCGCTGGAAGTCATGACCAAATACGACCCGGAGTTGCGCGACAATACGGTGTCGGAATGGCGCCTGCGTTTGCTGTTGCGCCTGGCGCGCTGGGACGATGCCTATCAGCTGACCCGACGCCTGCCACCTGACCTGGCAACCACCAATCGCTGGCGATACTGGCAGGCGCGCAGCCTGGAACTGGCACAACCGCAAAATCCGGAAGTGCAGAACCTGTACAAGAACCTGGCCCGGGAGCGCGATTTCTATGGATTTCTCGCAGCCGACCGCTCGCAATCGTCCTATTCGTTGAACAACAGGCCGTTAGTGATGAGTCAGGCCCTGATCAACAAGGTGCGCAACACGCCGGGCGTACGTCGCGCTCTGGAATTCCATGCGCGCGGGCAGATCGTCGACGGTCGTCGTGAGTGGTATCACGTCAGCCGTCACTTCAACCGCGACGAAATGGTCGCTCAGGCAAAACTGGCTTATGACCTCAAATGGTACTTCCCGGCGATCCGCACCATCAGCCAGGCGCAGTACTGGGACGACCTGGATATCCGCTTCCCGATGGCTCACCGCGACACCTTGGTGCGAGAAGCCAAGGTGCGTGGTCTTCATTCGAGCTGGGTGTTCGCCATCACTCGTCAGGAAAGTGCGTTCATGGACGATGCCCGCTCCGGCGTCGGCGCCAGCGGCTTGATGCAATTGATGCCGGCGACCGCCAAGGAAACCGCACGCAAGTTCAGCATTCCATTGGCATCGCACCAGCAGGTGTTCGATCCGGACAAAAACATCCAGCTCGGCGCGGCCTACCTCAGCCAGGTCCACAGCCAGTTCAACGGCAATCGCGTGCTCGCCTCCGCTGCTTACAACGCCGGCCCGGGCCGCGTGCGCCAGTGGTTGCGCGGCGCGGATCACTTGAGCTTCGACGTTTGGGTGGAAAGCATTCCGTTCGACGAAACCCGGCAGTACGTGCAAAACGTGTTGTCGTATTCGGTGATCTACGGCCAGAAGCTCAATTCGCCACAGCCGTTGGTGGATTGGCATGAGCGGTATTTCGATGATCAGTGAGGCTGGTTTCAGGCGCTGACAAAAATGCCCGCATCGATTGATGCGGGCATTTTTTTGGTGATCGAATTATCTTCCTGAGGCCGCTTCGCCCAACGCAGTCAGTCGATAGCGCTGCACCGGACTTCTAGGTGATTCAGGATTTGTCATTTCAATCAGACCGGCCGCTAGTGCCGGATTGAGGTAATTGGCCCTGAACGTCGCCTTGTGCGCCAGTCCGAGCGCTGCCAGCAGATCGCTCACCTTGAGTGGAGCGCTGCCGCGAAGGGTGCGAAGCAATTTGTTTACTTGGTCGGTTACTTGGTCGTTTACTTGGTCGGTCATAATTTCAGATCCGGCCGCTTCCCCAAGCGCAAGACTCAATGCCTGCAACATGAACTCGACAAAAGGCGACGCTTCGCCCGATTGATCCGCCGCCGTAGTAGTGACTTACTGTCAGAATCTTAGGTCCCCAGAGTCCCGAGTAGTGAGCGGCCACTAGATCAAAAAGATCTTCCGAACGCGGCCCGAGCCTTCGGCAGCTACGGGTTGTACGTCATTCCACTGTAGGAGCTGCCGAAGGCTGCGATCTTTTGATCCTCAAAGCCAGATAGCATCCCACAGCGGATATTCGCCGAGTCGTTTGGCCAAGCCGGCTCGCAACGGGTTCATGACTATGTACCGCGCGGCATCCTTAATGTCCTCATCCCGGCGTAACGCGCGATCGTAGTACCCCCGTTGCCACAGGCGCTGCTGAATACCGCGTTGAAGATTTACAGAGCGACTGCTTCTGGATTTAACGCGACACATTAGCTCAGACAATGTGCACCTCTTAACTCTATCAGCCAATGCAAGTGATCCGGCATCACGACCCATGCCATTGAGGTTACCAACGAGCTTTCGTCGGCTTCGCGTAGTTGATCAACCAATAATCGCCCTGCGTGCCAATCGGCGAAGACAGGAAGACGACGATCAGTGACAACCGTGAGCAAGTAAATTCGGACTGATTCGGAAACGCGATCTTTGCGTAGGCGACATCCATGTGCGGCAACGGGCATTCATAGCCCTCCTTGATTATGCGAGTAGCTAAGGTTAGCTGAACGACTTGCTTTGATTGATCTATGCGTTTTCCTGATGTTGCGGAAAGGAAAGATCGCAGCCTTCGGCAGCTCCTACGTGAGAACTTCATGGCCAGTGTTGCCATCACTAAACTGCAAAGCCGCCAGTCGCGCATACAACGCATTGCTCGCAATCAACTCCTGATGCGTACCGACCGCCACCAGTTTGCCCTGGTCCATCACGACGATGCGATCGGCGTTTTTTACCGTGGCCAAGCGGTGGGCGATGACCAGAGTGGTGCGGTTTTTCATCAGGCTGGGCAGCGCTTGCTGGATCAGGTGTTCGCTTTGCGCATCGAGGGCGCTGGTGGCTTCGTCGAGCAGCAGGATCGGCGCATCGACCAGCAGCGCGCGGGCGATGGCCAGGCGTTGGCGCTGGCCACCGGACAAACCGAGGCCGGCGTCGCCGAGGTGGGTCTGGTAACCGTTGGGCATTTGCTCGATGAAATCGTGGGCGTAAGCGATTTTCGCGGCGTCCTTGATCTGCTCGAGTGTTGCCGTGGGATTGCCGTAGCGGATGTTTTCTTCGATGCTGCCGAAGAACAGCGCCGGGGTTTGCGAGACCAGCGCAAAGCAACGGCGCAAATCCAGCGGATCGAGCTGCGTCAGGGGTACGCCATCGAGCAGAATGCGGCCGTCTGCGGGATCGTAAAAACGCAGCAGCAAGTCATAGACTGTCGATTTACCGGCGCCCGAGGGACCGACCAGAGCAAGCGTTTCACCGGCCCTGATGGTCAGATTCAAGCCATCAACGGCGTAACTTTCCGGTCGCGAAGGGTAGGAAAAACGCACATCCTGCAGAACCAGATCGCCCTTCACGCGCTCGGGCAGTGTCACCAGCCCGCTAGTCGGCGGCTGAATGATATTTTCCGAGCGCAGCAATTCGGCGATGCGCTCAGCGGCGCCGGCAGCGCGTTGCAATTCACCGATCACTTCGCTCAGCGTGCCAAACGCGCTGCCGACAATCAGGCTGTAGAACACGAAGGCCGCCAGCTCGCCTGCGGAAATTCGCCCGGCGATCACGTCCATGCCGCCGACCCACAGCATTACGCCGACCGCGCCGAGCACCAGGACAATCACCAGCGTGATCAGCCAGGCCCGCTGGAAGATCCGTTTGCGTGCGGTGTTGAACGCTTCTTCTACCGTCGAGGCAAATCGTTGCTGGTCCTGAGGCTGATGGTTGTAGGCCTGCACGGTCTTGATCTGGCTGAGGGTTTCGGACACATAACTGCCGATGTCGGCAATCCGGTCCTGGCTCAGACGTGAGAGGCTGCGCACCCGGCGCCCGAATATCAGGATCGGCGCGATCACCAGCGGCAAGGCGACCACGACGATGCTGCTGAGCTTGGGGTTAGTCACGAACAGCAAGACAATGCCGCCGATAACCATCAGAAAATTACGCAGAAACATCGACAGCGAAGAACCGATCACCGATTGCAGCAAGGTGGTGTCGGCGGTCAATCGCGACTGGATCTCGGAGCTGCGGTTGTCTTCGTAGAAACCCGGGTGCAGGTAGATCAAATGGTTGAAAACCTGACGGCGGATGTCGGCGACCACGCGCTCGCCGATCCAAGAGACCAGATAGAAGCGCGCAAATGTACCCATCGCCAGACCGACCACCAGAAGCATGAACACGCCGATGGACTGGTTGAGCAGGTGCGGCGACTGGGTCATGAACCCCTGATCCACCAGCAACTTGATCCCCTGCCCCATGGACAAGGTGATGCCGGCGGTCACGATCAGCGCGAGCAAGGCTCCCACGGCGTGCCACTTGTATGGCAGAACGAAGCGACTGGCCAAGCGGATCGCGCGACGGTAACGGGCAGAGAGCATGAAGTTTTTCCGGGATCGCATGGATGGGTCAGTTCGAGGACTGTATGGGGTGGAACTCTGTAAATCACAATGAGTCAGGTTAATTATGACCGCATTGACTAGGTGCTAGACGCTATCGGTCTAAAATCCGGGTGGCAACCGAGCGGCATTTCTGGTGGACTGTACCGGCCGTCGCGCAAAGATCGCAGGGAGATGTCATAGCCCGGTCACCTGACGGTTTTACAGTAAGTACACAACCTGATGAGGAGACAGGCCATGTCCTTGCAACACAGCAGCAACGACAAGATTGAAGTGATCCGCACGCAGCCAGACCAGTCTCTGGGTTGCTCGATTATTGATGAGCAGGGGCGCGAAGTACCGATCACTGAAAGCATGATCCAGGACGCCTGCAGCGAACTGGAAAAGCGATTGGTCAAGCCTGCCGAACAAGAGTGATGTAGCCACCGTATTTCTGACCCGGCCTGATTGCCGGGTTTTTTGTGAGTGTTATTTGAGGGTGCTGCGCACCCTGTCACGGGCAACCGGATCGCCGCACGCATGCACAGCTCATGTGCTCACTTCCAGGCAACGCTAATCTTGTGGGAGCGTGGCTTGCCCGCGAATGGGCCAACACGTTTTCTAGACAGCCGCAGCCCCCAATGCCGACACAATCTTCAGCAACTCAGCCGACTCCCCCTCAATCCGCACCTGCAGCCCATCAATCTCCCGCCGCGACGGGTACTGTTTGCGCAGAACGTCGAACGCCGCACGCTGTTCGGTCACGCTGCCCACCAGACTGCGGCGGAAATCCGCATCGTCGCGGCGCGGGTCGTACACACCTCGGCACAACATCGCCAGCGCCCAGGCAGGATCGGTGCCTGCGTGCAAAGTCACCTGCGACAGCCACGGTTGCGGCAGCAGATCGTTCAAACTGACCGATGCCGGTTGCCCGAGAAAATCGCAGTACGCCCGATAAACCTGCGCCGTACCGCGCTGCTTGCCATCCAGGCTGTAACCGGCAATGTGCGGCGTCGCCAGCACGCACAACTCAGCCAGCGCCACATCGACCTCAGGCTCGCCTTCCCAGACGTCCAGCACCGCTTGCAAATCCTCGCGCTCCAGCAACACCTGGCGCAGTGCAGCGTTATCAACCACCGGCCCTCGACTGGCGTTGATCAGCCAAGTACCGGATTTGAGTCGATTCAAGCGACTTTTATCAAACAGGTGCCAGGTTGAACCGCTGCCGTGTTTCTTCAGCGGCGTATGCAGACTGACCACGTCGCACTGCTCAATGATCTGCTCGAGGCTGACATAATCGCCTCCTTCGGCGGCTTCACGTGGCGGATCGCAAACCAGGACCTTCCAGCCCAGCCCCTGCAGAACCTTGACCAAGCGACCGCCCACTTCACCGGCGCCAACGACGCCATACGTGCGCGAGGCAAGGTCCACGCCCTCGATTTCAGCCAGAGTGAGCAAACTGCCCAGTACATAATCGACCACGCCGCGGGCATTGCAACCGGGGGCGCTGGACCAGGTGATGCCGGCCTGTTGAAAATAGTCGAGGTCCAGATGGTCGGTGCCAATGGTGCACGTGCCGACGAAGCCCACCTTGCTGCCTTCGAGCAAAGCGCGGTTCACGTTGGTCACCGAGCGCACCAGCAGCACGTCGGCCTGGGCGACGGTCGCGCGGTCGATCGAGCGTCCCGGCACCCGGCGAATTTCGCCGAACCCTTCGAAGAAGGCATCGAGCAGCGGAATATTTTCGTCGGCAACTATCAGCATGGGCAGGCTCCTTTGGCGGACCGGCAGTGTAGGCGCAGATGACTGTGGTGGGCCAGCGGGCATTGGGGGCATTGGGGGCATTACTCGCACTTGTGGCGAGGGGACTTGTCCCCGTTGGGCTGCGAAGCAGCCCTCAGGTGTATCTATTGAAACCGGGTCGCTCGCATGGGAGGGGACTGCTTCGCAGCCCGACGGGGACAAGTCCCCTCGCCACAGGGGTCGAGACACGTTCGAAGGTGATTACAAATCGCTAACACAGGTCTTTTCCTGACCGATGCGTCAAGGCGTAGAATGCGCCGCCTTTGTGCATAAATTTTTCTGGACGCTCTGCCCTTGAATTCCGTGACCGAACGCTCTGACGCCGCCCCCCTCACCCGCCCTGCCCGGGTTCGCCTGGAGCTGAAAAACCTGCTCGGCCTGGCGCTACCGATCATGGTTGCGCAGCTGGCGACGACCGCGATGGGTTTCGTCGACGCAGTGATGGCCGGCCGAGTCGGGCCGCGCGATCTGGCGGCGGTGGCCCTGGGCAACTCGATCTGGGTGCCGGTATTTCTATTGATGACCGGCACGCTGCTGGCGACCACGCCGAAAGTCGCCCAGCGCTTCGGTGCCGGCACCCACAGCGAGATTGGTCCGATCGTGCGCCAGGCCCTGTGGCTGGCGCTGGTCGTGGGCGTGCTGGCGACCGCCATGTTGCTTGGCGCCGAGCCGATTCTGCACATCATGAACGTCGATCCCGAACTGATCGGCCCCTGCATGCAATACCTGCACGGCATCGCCAGCGGCTTGCCGGCGGTGGCGATTTATCATGTACTGCGCTGCTTCAGTGACGGGCTCGGGCGCACGCGGCCGGCGATGGTCCTTGGCCTGTGCGGGCTGGCGCTGAATATTCCGCTTAACTACATTTTCATTTATGGCCATTTTGGCGTGCCGGCCATGGGCGGCGTCGGTTGCGGCTGGGCGACGGCCATTGTCATGTGGGTGATGGCGCTGGGCATGGCGGGATGGGAACGCTGGGCGCCGGTGTATCAGTCGAGTCAACTGTTCAGCCGTTTCGACTGGCCGCAATGGACGGTGATCAAGCGTCTGCTGAGCATTGGTTTGCCCATCGGCATCGCGGTGTTTGCCGAGTCGAGCATCT
>NZ_CABVGX010000040.1 GCF_902497625.1 Pseudomonas fluorescens
GCGCACACCCGCCCGCTGCCGGCCTGAGCCGCGCGGGCATGGAGTTCACCCATGCCAGCTCTCTACGTGATGATCCCGGCGGCGCTGCTGATCGTCGGCATCGCGATTTATATTTTCTTCTGGGCGGTCGACAGTGGTCAGTACGATGACCTCGACGGCCCGGCCCACAGCATTTTGTTCGACGATCAGGACCCGAATCACCAGGCCGCCGTCGATGAAGCCAGTGCTCGGCCACTGGATTCGGACGACAAGGCGCCACCGCATGCTTGATTTGGTGCCCCTGCTGGTATCCGCGGTAATCCTCGGGCTGCTTGGCGGCGGCCATTGCCTGGGCATGTGCGGCGGGTTGATGGGCGCGCTGACGCTGGCGATCCCCAAAGAACAACGCAGCCGCCGGTTTCGTCTGCTGCTGGCCTACAATTTCGGAAGAGTCCTCAGTTACGCCACGGCAGGACTGCTGATCGGCCTGGCCGGATGGGCGGTGGCAAACAGTCCGGCGGCGATGTTCATGCGCGTCCTTGCCGGTCTGCTGCTGATCGCCATGGGCCTGTACCTGGCGGGATGGTGGAGCGGCCTCACTCGCATTGAAAGCCTGGGTCGCGGGCTGTGGCGGTACATTCAACCGGTTGCCAACAGGCTGCTGCCGGTCTCGAGCCTTCCGCGCGCCTTGCTGCTCGGCGCCTTGTGGGGCTGGCTGCCGTGCGGGCTGGTGTACAGCACTTTGTTGTGGGCCGCGAGCCAGGGCAATGCGCTCGACAGCGCACTGCTGATGCTGGCTTTCGGCCTGGGTACCTGGCCGGTATTACTCGCCACCGGCCTGGCCGCCGAGCGCGTCACGGCGTTGTTGCGCAAACGCAGCGTGCGCATGACCGGCGGCGTGCTGGTCATCCTCTTCGGCCTCTGGACCCTGCCCGGCCCGCATCAGCATTGGTTGATGGGCCATTGAAGAGATCGCAGCCTTCGGCAGCTGCTACATGAAAGCGCGTGTACCTGTAGAAGCCGCGTCCGACTCCACAACCGCCCTTGTAGCAGCTGCCGAAGGCTGCGTCCGACTACAAACCTTCCATGTAGCAGCTGCCGAAGGCTGCGTCCGACTACAAACCTTCCCTGTAGCAGCTGCCGAAGGCTGCGTCCGACTACAAACCTTCCCTGTAGCAGCTGCCGAAGGCTGCGTCCGAGGACAAAGTCCTCGCCAACAAGGCCCACGCAACTCCCCTGACACACCCAGGTGTCCGGGTTTACGACGGCTTCGCCGCCGGACGCAGCCTTCGGCAGCTGCTACAGGTCTGTGTTCACTTGATACAAATCAACACGCCTCAACGCCCCACCCCATAGACTTGCTGACACTGCCAGCCTATCCGGGGAACGCCCGCATGATGCTCGACGCCATTCGTTGGGACAACGATCTGATCCGCCGCTACGACCTGGCGGGACCGCGCTATACCTCCTATCCGACGGCCGTGCAGTTCGACAGCCTTGTCGGCACTTTCGACCTTTTCCACGCTCTGCGCGAAAGCCGCAAAGCCCAGCGGCCGCTGTCGTTGTATGTGCATGTGCCGTTCTGCGCGAACATTTGCTACTACTGCGCATGCAACAAAGTCATCACCAAGGATCGCGGCCGCGCCCTTCCCTACCTGCAACGCCTCGAACAGGAAATCCAGCTGATCGCTTGCCACCTCGACCCGGCACAAAAGGTCGAACAATTGCACTTCGGCGGCGGCACACCTACCTTTCTCAGTCACGATGAACTGCGTCAGCTGATGTCTCGACTGCGCAAGAGTTTCAACCTGCTGGACGACGACTCAGGCGATTACGGAATCGAGATCGACCCACGGGAAGCCGACTGGTCGACCATGGGCCTGCTGCGGGAGCTGGGTTTCAACCGGGTCAGCATCGGCCTGCAGGATCTGGATCCCGCAGTGCAACGCGCGGTCAACCGCCTGCAGAGCCTGGAAGAGACCCGCGCGGTGATCGAGGCTGCGCGAACCCTGCAGTTTCGCTCGATCAACATCGATCTGATCTACGGCCTGCCGAAGCAGACTCCGGACAACTTCGCCCGCACAGTCGAGGAAGTCATCAGCCTGCAACCCGACCGCTTGTCTGTGTTCAACTACGCACACCTGCCGGAACGCTTCATGCCGCAGCGGCGCATTCACAGCCACGAACTGCCGACCGCTGCGCAAAAACTGGACATTCTGCAGCGCACCATCGATCAGCTGACCGCCGCCGGCTACCGCTACATCGGCATGGACCATTTCGCCCTGCCCGACGATGAGCTGGCCATTGCCCAGGAAGAATCGACGCTGCAACGCAATTTCCAGGGCTACACCACCCATGGTCATTGCGACCTGATCGGCCTGGGCGTTTCCGCGATCAGTCAGATCGGCGATCTGTACTGTCAGAACAGCAGCGACCTGAATCACTACCAGAACGCTTTGGCTTCGGCACAAATGGCGACCCAACGCGGCCTGGTGTGCAACGCGGATGACCGCCTGCGACGGGCGGTGATTCAGCAATTGATCTGCACCTTCCACCTCGAATTCGCCGAGATTGAACGAGTGTTCAACATCGATTTTCGAGGTTATTTCAGCGCGCAGTGGCCGCAACTGCAAAGCATGGCCACTGATGGCCTGATCGCACTCGATAACGAAAAAATCAGCGTGCTCCCCGCCGGTCGGCTATTGGTCCGCTCCGTGTGCATGGTGTTCGACGCGTACCTGGAGCAACACAATCACCAGCGGTTTTCCCGGGTGATCTAAATCGTTGCAAGCTGGCCTGAATATGCTGTCGTGGGTTACCCTTACGTCTTATGTGTGTTTTTCCCACAAGGATTGAAGAAATGTCTGAGCCAGTCAAGTTGCGTGCTCACACCCAGGCCCATTGCAAGGATTGCAGTCTCGCCCCGCTTTGCCTCCCGCTGTCGCTGAATCTGGAAGACATGGATGCGCTGGACGAAATCGTCAAGCGTGGCCGCCCGCTGAAAAAAGGCGAATTCCTGTTCCGCCAGGGCGACGTTTTCGAAGCCGTTTATGCCGTCCGCTCGGGCGCCCTGAAGACCTTTGGCCTGAGCGATGGCGGAGAAGAACAACTCACAGGTTTCCATTTGCCGAGCGAACTGGTCGGTTTGTCCGGCATGGACACTGAAAAGCATCCAGTGTCGGCGCAGGCACTGGAAACCACCTCGGTGTGTGAAATCCCCTTCGAACGCCTCGATGAACTGGCACTGCAGTTGCCGCAACTGCGCCGGCAATTGATGCGAGTCATGAGTCGGGAAATTCGTGACGATCAGCAAATGATGCTGCTGTTGTCGAAAAAAACTGCCGACGAGCGCATCGCTACATTCCTGGTCAACTTGTCGGCGCGCTTCCGCGCTCGCGGCTTCTCGGCCAACCAGTTTCGTTTAAGCATGTCGCGTAATGAAATCGGTAATTATCTGGGCCTGGCGGTGGAAACCGTGTCGCGGGTGTTCACCCGATTCCAGCAGAACGAGCTGATTGCAGCCGAGGGCAAGGAGATCCACATTCTTGACCCGATTCAGCTGTGCGCGCTCGCGGGCGGCTCCATCGAAAGCTGATCCGATGGATGGTGGCTGAGCGAAACGGTTCAGCCACCGTTATACTGCGTCGTTTGTAGCCTGCCAGGACACCTCGACGATGGTCTTCGACTCCTTCGACATCAAATCCCTGATCCGCCCCGTGATCGACTTCCCCAAACCGGGCGTGATCTTTCGCGACATCACGCCGCTATTCCAGTCGCCTGCGGCGTTGCGTCTGGTGATGGATAGTTTCGCTCACCGCTATGTCGAGGTCGATTTCACCCACATCGGCGCCATGGATGCCCGGGGTTTTCTGATCGGCTCAGTGTTGGCCTATCAGTTGAACAAACCGCTGGTACTGTTCCGCAAGCAAGGCAAGCTGCCGGCCGATGTCTTGGCCGAAGGTTATGCGACGGAGTACGGCGAAGCGTTTCTCGAAGTACATGCAGACAGTCTGTGCGAGGGGGATTCTGTAGTGATGTTCGATGACCTGATCGCCACCGGCGGCACTCTGATTGCGGCAGCAAACCTGATTCGCCGGATGGGTGCGCGGGTGCATGAAGCTGCGGCGATCATTGATCTGCCGGAGCTGAACGGTTCGCAGCGATTGCAGGATATGGGCATCCCGACCTTCTGCCTGACGCAGTTTGCGTTGACGGATAAATAAGCGGGGCCTGTACCGCCCTCTTCGTCGGAATGCCTGCTCTGGGCGGCATTCCGACGAGCGCGATACCTGCAACACCAAAAAACTAAAGCCCCATCTGCTTGCTGATGATTTCGTTCATCACTTCCCGGGTGCCGCCGCCAATCGACAGAATACGGTTATCGCGGTACAGACGCTCCACCAGACCTTCGCGCATGTACCCCAGACCACCGAGGATCTGCACTGCATCGTGGGTGATCCGGTCGGCAGTGTCGGTGGCGAAATTCTTGGCCATTGAAATCTCTTTGATCACACTCTGCCCCGCCGCCATTTTTGCCGCCTGGCGATAGGTAAATTCCCGCGAAACTTCCAGCGCCGTGGCCATCTCGGCGAGGCGATGCTTGAGCACCTGAAATTTGCCGATCGGCTTACCGAATGCCTCACGCTGCCGAGCCCACTTAAGGCTTTCTTCGAGCGCCAATTGCGCGGTCATGTTGGCCATCAGCGCCAGAGCGAGTCGTTCGCTCTGGAAGTTGCCCATGATGCAGGCGAAGCCCATGTTCTCTGCGCCGATCAAATTGCCTACAGGCACCAGGCAATTGTCGAAGAACAACTCAGCCGTGTCCGACGCCCACCAGCCCATTTTCTTCAACTGACGACCGACCGTGAAACCTGGGGTGCCTTTCTCGATCAGCAACAGACTGATACCACCGAAACCGGTTGCGCCCGTGCGTACCGCGACCGTGTAAAAATCAGCGCGAACACCGCTGGTGATGAAAGTTTTGCTGCCGCTGACCCGATAAAAATCACCTTCGCGCACGGCCCGGGTTTGTAAATGGGCCACGTCTGAACCGCCGCTGGGCTCGGTGACCGCCAGCGCGCTGATTTTTTCACCGGTCAGCACGGCCGGCACCACGCGCTCTCGGACCTCGGGACGGGCCCATTTAAGGATCGGCGGAAGGCCGATATCCAGGGAACCGAGGCCCGCGACCAGACCGCCGGAACCACAGCGCAGCAGCTCTTCGCTGGCGGCGATTTTGGCGAACAGGTCACCTTCGTGGCTGCCCCCCAGCTCTTGCGGGTAGCCAATACCGAGAATGCCCGCTGCGCCCGCCTTGAGGTAGAGTTCGCGGGGAAAGCTTTCGGCTTCTTCCCACTGATCAACGTCCGGAAGAATCTCGCGCTCGACGAAACGTCTGACGCTGTCGCGGACTAACTGGTGGCTGGGATCGAAGTATTCCTGAAAGGCAGGCATCGGCGAACTCCACTGAGGGGTTCAGCGACGTTAACCGAGCGCTTGCTTGGTTTTCAACAGGATTGTGTGAATCGGGTGGACCGAGTTGTTTGCATCGCGAGCAGGCTCGCTCCCATAGGAACTTTGTGAACCTCCTAAGTACAATGCAGGAGCGAGCCTGCTCGCGATGGCGTCACTCCAGGTATTACAGGGCTATCGGCTTACGCCCGGCAAACGAATGCGCCAGCGTCCCGCCATCGACCAGCTCCAGTTCGCCACCCAGCGGTACACCATGGGCGATGCGTGAGGCGATCAGGCCCTTGTTGTTGAGCAACTGGGCGATGTAGTGTGCTGTCGCTTCACCTTCGACCGTCGGGTTGGTCGCAAGAATGACTTCGGTAAACGTGCCCGCCTGCTGAATGCGCTCAAGCAATTGCGGGATGCCAATCGCTTCCGGGCCCAGCCCGTCAAGCGGCGACAAGTGGCCCTTCAACACGAAGTAGCGACCGCGGAAACCTGTCTGCTCCACCGCATAAACATCCATCGGCCCTTCGACCACACAGAGCAAGGTGTCATCGCGGCGGGTATCAGCGCATTGTGGGCATAGATCGTCTTCAGTCAGGGTGCGGCACAAACGGCAGTGGCCCACCCCTTCCATGGCCTGGCTCAACGCCGATGCCAGGCGCGAGCCACCGCTGCGATCACGCTCGAGCAGTTGCAAGGCCATACGTTGGGCAGTTTTCTGACCCACGCCCGGCAGAATTCGCAGGGAATCGATCAGTTGGCGAATCAAAGGGCTGAAGCTCATGAGGAAACATCCGACAACATAACGAGACGCGGTTTATACCCGCGCCTCTGTAAAGCGTCAAATAGCGGCGACAATTACTCAGTCCTGAGCAACCCGCACCACCAATTTGCCAAAGTTGCGGCCTTCCAACAGGCCGATGAATGCCTCCGGTGCGTTCTCGAGGCCATCGACCACGTCCTCACGGAACTTGACCTTGCCATCGCGAACCCACGGTGCCATCGCGCTGACGAACTCGGGCTGACGGTCGCCGTAATCGTCGAAGACGATGAAGCCCTGAATGCGTACCCGCTTGGTCAGCAAAGTGCGTTGCAACAACGGCAGGCGATCCGGACCGCTCGGGGCTTCGTGTGCATTGTAGGAGGCGATCAAGCCGCACAGCGGCACGCGCGCCTTGGCGTTGAGCAGCGGCACGACGGCATCGAATACCTTGCCGCCGACATTTTCGTAATAGATGTCGATGCCGTCGGGGCATGCTTGCGCGAGCTCGTCGGCGAAATTGTCGCTCTTATGGTCGACACAGGCGTCGAATCCCAACTCTTCCACCACATAGCGGCATTTGTCCGCGCCGCCGGCAACGCCCACCACGCGCAGACCCTTGATCTTCGCCACCTGGCCGACGACCGAACCGACCGCACCGGACGCTGCGGCCACCACCAGGGTTTCACCTTCTTTCGGCTGGCCAATGTCCATCAGGCCCATGTAAGCAGTCATCCCGGGCATGCCCAACACGCCCAGTGCCATCGATGGGCTCGGCAGACCGGACGGCACTGGCATGATGTCGCGACCGTCGCTGATGCTGTGGCTCTGCCAGCCCGTCGCGCCGACGACCAGATCGCCTTCATGAAATTTGGGATTGAGCGAACGCTCGACACGGCTGACGGCACCGCCGGTCATCACTTCACCGATTTCTACCGGCGCGGCGTAGGACGGTGCGTCACTCATGCGCCCACGCATGTAGGGGTCGAGCGACAGGTAAAGGGTCTTGAGCAACACTTGACCCTCGGCCAGGTCTGGCAGCGCTTCACGCTCCAGGCGAAAATTTTCCGGGGTCGGCGCGCCTGTCGGGCGGGAGGCCAATACGAATCGTTGGTTGAGGGTCAATGCGTCTGGCATGTGAGCGTCTCCTGTGATCGGTGAAAATTGGCGGTATAGGGAGCAGACCTTTGTGGCGGTGTCGGGTTCGAAGTTTCGTCAGTTGTACCGAGGTGACTTCATCGCGGGCAAGCCACGCTCCCACAGGATCGACGCTTGATCGTTCCTTCGTCGAGGCGTCGAACCGTCTGCGTGGGAACGACAAAATACCGCGAATACAAAAATGCCAAGCAACGCCTGGCATTTTGTGTAACTCACTTAACCCGCGTTGGCGAATCAGAACGGCAATTTCATCCCCGGCGGCAGTTGCATGCCAGCGGTCATGCCGGACATTTTGTCCTGGCTGTTGGCTTCGATCTTGCGCACGGCGTCGTTGACGGCGGCGGCGAACACGGCTTCCAGCATTTCGCGGTCGTCCTCGCTCAGACCTTCAACCATGCTCGGGTCTATGGTCACACGCTTGACGTCGTGCCGACCGGTCATAACCACAGTGACCATATCGCCGCCGGCTTTACCGGTGACTTCGGCGTTGGCCAGTTCTTCCTGCATCTTGGCCATTTTTTCCTGCATCTGCTGCGCCTGCTTCATCAGGCCGGCCATGCCACCTTTCATCATGGGAATCACCTCAAAGTACTTGGATTAAGCAGCGCCCGGCCCTGCGACCGAACGCCTTCAGATATTAGCCCTGACTGACCAGAGCTTCGACAGGTTCAATAGTATCGTTACGGATGACCGCACCGAACTGCTGCATCATTTGCTGGATGAACGGATCGCCGTGGATCGATGCCTCGGCTTCGCGCTGGCGGTCGACCCGTCGCCGGGAAGCCGCCTGAGCCGGGGTTTCCTGCTCGGGCTTGATCAGCTCCATGCTCAATGTAAGCGTGCGCCCGTGATATTGGTTCAACGCGTCGTTGAGACGGCGTTGCTGGGTCGCGTTGAACAAGGCGCTATGAGCCGGATCCAGGTGCAGCAACCAGTTGTCGCCATCGACGGCGATCAGTGTGCAGTTGGCGGCGATGCTACCTGTCATGCCGGAAATCGGCAGTTTCGGGAACAGCTCCAGCCACTGCAGCGCCAAACCGGTGGCCGGCATTGCGGCGGGTTCTGGCTCAGGTTCCGGCGCCGGTTCGGCAGCATGTTCGCTGGCCAGCTCATCGAGGTAGCTGTAGGACGAATCCATGTCAGGCTCGATGTAATCCTCATCCAGCGGCGGCTCGTCATCAAGGTCGACACCGGGCGTGGCGGCATCGACCTCAGCCACAGACGGTTCCGGGATCGGCGCGGCCGCCCATTCGGGGGCATCGGGCACGACGCTGTCCGGGGTCGGCAACGGCATCGGCGGCAACTCGGGCTGCTCGGCGGCGGTTTCCAGCATCGGCTCGACGGCGGCCTGCTGCGCTACTTCGGGTTCGACCGGGTCATTCCACGGCAGATCGACAACCGCTTCGATCGCGACGGGCTCCGGCTGCGGTTCGGCAATCGGCGCTACGGGCTCAGGCTCAGGCTCAGGCGGCGTATTCTTCGCAACGGGTACAGCCGCCATAGGGGCTACCGCCGCGACGACAGGCGCGGCAGCCACTGCATTTGCGGAATCAACTGTGGCCTGGCTGATCCCCACTGGCTTTAGCGGTTGCCTCGGGACGTCCGCGGTGTCTGCCGGGCGGAACGCGAGCATGCGCAGCAAGACCATCTCGAAACCACCACGCGGGTCCGGCGCCAGCGGCAAATCGCGGCGGCCGATCAGGCCCATCTGGTAGTAAAACTGTACATCTTCGGCCGGTAGCGCCTGGGCCAGTGCCAACACCCGGTCACGATCGCCGTGGCCATTGTCGACGCCCTCAGGCAATGCCTGGGCGATGGCAACCCGGTGCAATACATTGAGAATTTCCGAGAGCACGCCATTCCAGTCCGGGCCCTGCTCAGCCAGATGGCGAACGGCTTCGAGCAGCGCCCTGGCGTCGCCTTCGATCAGCGAATGCAGGACGTCATAGACCTGGCCGTGATCGAGGGTGCCCAGCATCGCCCGCACATCGGCGGCCATGACCTTGCCCTCACCGAAGGCAATCGCCTGATCGGTCAGGCTCATGGCGTCGCGCATCGAACCGTCGGCGGCTCGACCCAGCAACCACAGTGCATCGTCCTCGAACGGCACATTTTCCACACCGAGGACGTGGGTCAAATGCTCAACCACGCGCTCCGGCGTCATGTTCTTCAGGGAGAACTGCAGGCACCGCGAGAGAATGGTTGCAGGAAGTTTCTGCGGGTCGGTGGTCGCCAGGATGAATTTAACGTACGGCGGCGGCTCTTCAAGGGTTTTCAAAAGCGCATTGAAAGAGTGGCTGGACAGCATGTGCACTTCGTCGATCAGATAGACCTTGAAGCGCCCGCGACTTGGGGCGTATTGCACATTGTCGAGCAGTTCGCGGGTGTCCTCGACCTTGGTCCGGCTCGCGGCGTCGATCTCGATCAGGTCGACAAAACGGCCTTCATCGATTTCCCGGCACACCGAGCACTCGCCGCAGGGTGTCGAAGTGATACCTGTTTCACAGTTCAGGCATTTCGCGATGATCCGCGCAATAGTGGTCTTGCCGACGCCTCGCGTGCCGGTGAACAGGTAGGCATGGTGCAGCCGCTGGCTGTCCAAGGCATTGATCAGAGCCTTGAGCACATGGGTCTGGCCGACCATTTCGCGGAACGAGCGCGGACGCCATTTACGTGCAAGAACCTGATAACTCATCGAAAACCGTCGCCACTGGAAAGCAGAAGCGGCTAATGCTAGCGGAGCAGGGGCAAAATTGCATCCGGCGCGCTCGTCTAATCTGGCTAAGATGCAATTTGCGGGCGCTTATGGCTCGTTTTCCATTTGGATCGGAGTGTCTATGCGGCTGGCCTTGGGGGCACTGCTGTTGATGAGTCTGAGCGCCGCTGCCGCCGAGCCGCCGTTGCGCTTTGTCGTGCCCGACAGTTGGGCGATGCCGATGGTGCAACTGGAACGCGGCCGCCCGATTCAAGGCATCCTGCATGACGTGATGATCAGCCTCGCGACCCAGGTCGGCGCACCGGCGGAGTTTCATGTGTTGCCCCGAGCCCGCGTGCAAAACGCCATGGAACGCGGCGAGGTCGACATCCGCTGCTACTCCGCGCAGTCCTGGCTGCCGAACCAGTCCGGCGACTACATCTGGAGCATTCTGCTGTGGACCCAACCGGATCTGCTGATCAGCAAGCAGGCGCCGCCTGACCCGGTCGTTCCGGCAGATCTACCAAGACAATCGATCGGCACGGTGCACGGCTACAGCTACCCGAGCCTGCAACCGTTGTTCGATGCAGACCAGCTGCAGCGTGAAGACGCGCGCAATCAGGAGCAGGTACTGGAGAAACTGCTGGCCGGGCGCTACCAATATGCAGTCAGCAATCAGTGGACGCTGGAATGGTTCAACCAGCGTCTGCAGCCCAATCAGCAACTGCAAGGCGTGGCGGTATTGCAGGTGCAGAAAGTCGGCTGTTATGTGCGCAATGATCCGAAAGTGCCGGTACAACGGATCCTGCGCACCCTGCTGCGGATGAAAATGTCCGGGGAAATTGACGACATTATTCGTCTGTACGTCGGCGGAAAACCCGCAGCCGATGGGGCCAATCGATAACGCCCGGGGCTGTCGGCGCTGTGATTTGCGCTTCGCAGCAACAAAACGCAGACGAAAAAAAATCCGCCCCGGACAGCATCCGTTGGCAGAGCATGGAATCAATAGTGGGTGAGATAACGCGAAGACAAGTGGTGAGAAATGGCCCAAAAAGGCCTTGAGTGCATGACCCTTGGGCGAACTGCTACCATCTGCCATCGCTCATGAGGCTGCTGGATATGCACGATATTGATCCGACTGATTTTAACAAGGCACGCGGATTCCTGATCGGATACTCCGGTATCGTTTTGGCGCTGTGGTTCTTCGGAGCGAAGCTGGAAAAATTTCAGCTGATGGGAACGGAGATTCAGTTGGGGACGAATGTTGGCAAAGCGTGGCTAGTGCTATGTCTGCTCAACGTCTACCTCTGGTGGCGGTACTACCTGCGCATCCCCGCACTAGCGCTATTTTTTGATGACGCTATGCAGAACCTTTACGATGCAAGTCTGCGATGGGCGGCGATTCGTCTTCAGACACGCTCCATGAAGGCAAGATTGCGGGAGATGTTCGCCGAAGACCCGAACGGTGCAGAGGCGGTAGAGTTTTACCGAGGTCGGGGCATGCTCACCTGTCACGGCAAAATTGAAGCCGACAACATGGCACATCCTGAAAGCACCGATATACGCTACGTAAGCAGAGAATTTCGCACTGAGGTCCGTCTATGGTTTGATTACCGAGTGCGAACGAAGGAAGGGTGGAATCCCTTTTGGAGTGAAGCTCAGCTTTGCATCTACAAGCCCTCAGTGTTTATCACATGGCCGATCAAAGCGTTCGTCATCGTGCGAGGGGCGTTTGTGACCCCGTGGCTAACAGATTACGTAATCCCCCTCGTCTGGGGCGCGGCAAGCTCCATTGCCGCACTCTGGATGTACCTGCACATCAACAACTACCTCCGGCAGTGAACCACAGGCACCATCCGCTACACGCCTTGGGCCTGTACTTCCGGTGATGCTTCAGCAGATTTCAGAGGAACTGTCGTGACTACCCAATGGCAACTTGACCAGTTACGCGACGGCGTGAAGATCAACCACCCCAGCAGAGCGAAAGAGCTTATATCCCTGATTAACTCTCTAGCCCGATCCCGCGAAATTTTTGATTACCACAAGTGCCTTGCTCGTGATGCCTTCGAGGCTTTCAACGTAACAAATGATCCCGACGGAATGAGTTTCGCTAATCGGATCTTTGGGATTGAGGACGACGATGGTGTGCTGTGGCAGGCTGGAATTGTCAGCGAAGCAAATTTCATTGCTTGCACCACCATTACACGAAGCTCTTTCGATAGTTTTGGGCAACTCGTGAATCAGCTGATGTTAACGAAGCCGTGCAAGGCCAACCCGTACGTTCAGGAAGTTGCCAAAGCGCTGTCACACGGAGAACTGAAAGAAGAGCTTTCCGCTGCGATATCTTCCGAATGGTTTGCGTACATCCAAGCATTCTCGAACACCGTGAAGCATCGCCAGCTCATCACCCACAACCCATCACTTTCGTTTATTGATGAAAACCGAGGCGGGAAGGTTGAAGGCTTCGACTACAAGGGTCACTACCACCCCGCTTGCTGGGTCATGGAGGCGTTGGAGGGCACTGTCCAGCTTCAGAACTCGCTGGTCGCGTGCGGAAAAGCACTTAACCGAGCGTATCTTTGCGCGATCAATTGAGTCGAGCTTGGTCGGAGGATTGGAAGACGTTAACATGCCGCATGGCCGTACCATTTTGGTATGGCTAAACGCTGTCACACTTCGAGTTTTCTGACCGACAAATCCGTGTAGAATCAAGGATTTAGAGATAGGAGGCAAGCCCACCAGACGCAACCCCCTTCCAGCTTCATTTGTTCGCCGCACTTGCTGATCAGGAACGCAAGTTGATCAGTGATCGTACGAAAGACACTCTCGCCACTCTGAAAGCCAAGGCTGATAGCAGAGATGCTGTTTCCGTGCAGGGTGTACAGAGCAGAGCTGACGCATTAGCCATAGGCCGTACACAAGCCAACGTGCGAAGGCTCAAGACGCTGTACACGTACGTGTAAGCACATTCACAGCATCTATCCATGATCCTATCCAACTGTGTATCCATCGTAGTGCGACAACGCTTCAGCAGGTTGCGGATTGCCTCAACGGTAAGAAGATCACTACGGCTAGAGGTGGTGAGTGGTCAGCGTTGCAAGTGTCTGGTGTCGTGAAGACGTTGAACATCACATTCGGTTAAGAGACGTATAGCCTTCGAGGAGCATGAGTTCGTCACTCGTCAGACCTGGTCCTAGCAAAACAATCAATCACCGTCTCAGCTGCGCTACAATCGCTGTCGGCGCCACCCATAGACCCCTCAACTTATTCGTGAGATTTCGGCGACTCAGCCTTGGGTGCGCGCTAGCCCGCTTAATAGCCCGAGCAAGACCGACAGAATCTCCAGCCATACTATTTCAGCCGCTGTGTAGATCGGCCCCCACCCTGTGCCTTGTCTGAAAAACGGCGGGCAAGGAGGCACGAGCGAATCACCTTATTATCGCTGACTCTAAATTCGACAATACAAGATCATGTATTTTTTTCCAGTCAGCTAGTTGCTCAGTTGGAAATCTGTAGATTACCCATACGCCATCTCTAAAGAGAAAAGAGTTCCAGCAGTGGCGCCTGCCGCTTTTATGACATTGCACGACAAGTTCGCTACCGTCAGGGTTTCTAAGGCTTTTGTCCAACGGCATGAAACTTGTATCAAAACTTTCATCGACTTGTCTAATGCCGAGCTGTCGATTTATGGTAATAGTGGGGTCGTTGTCTGGGCGGTCTAGATGGAAAAGACTCGCCCTATTGTAGGGCGTATTGGTAGCCAGTAATCTGTCAGGCTGACAGCGAAGCTTGATAGCAACGTATGTTGGCTCTATGGCTAGCTGCGAGGTTAGCAATCCCGGCGCTTTTTGGATAATCACTTGGGTGCTCTTCCTTCCCCATGTGACAATTCCGGGAATGTATCCGGCGTATTTGGAATATATGTTGCCGACTTTATAGTTACCGGGCATCGAAAAACCAAGTCCATCCATATCATTGTCTAAGAATTTGAAATGAGTCTTGTATATCCACCTGTCTGTCTTGCTGTTCGCCTGATCGTCATAAGAATAATGCCGTCTATATATTTCTTCTCTTGCTGCTTCCATGCATAGTGCTTCATCAAATTTAGGATGATCAACTCTATCGGCGCGATCAGGATAGTTCGGCTTGTTAGTTAGCAGGACTAACCATGCGAAAATAAGAGTCAAAAATCCGCCTATGCTCGCAAATATTACAAGACATCCCTTCATTGTTGAATTCCGTGATTCAAGTAGCTCCGATCATACCGCCAGACTCTCACAGTGCCACTAGGTTTGTTTATCGCCATACCTACCATGAACATTCTTTCCATGCGTGAGCCTCCGTCCAGCTTCCACACCCTCAGCCAATAGCTCAAGGCTGGCTGATGTTTAATACACGATGGAGGTCAGCATCCCCACAGCAAATAGGAATGACACAACAGCCCCCCCGGCGTTAAAGGTGCCATGCAAGGGATACCATGCGAAACACCCGACACATGCGATCACTGCTATCCATCCCCGATTGCGCGCTAGTGGTTCACCCCTCTGGCGAAGCAGGCAGATAAAACCCCTAACCGAGAGTCCAGCCAGCACACCGCCAATTAAAATCACTAGGCTCATGATCAAAGCAAAGCCCATGCCTGCAGTCATGCGTGTTCTCCGGTGGCTTTATGGCAGCGAGTTTCGTCAGCTTGTAGAAGGTATGTTAATGGGTATCTTCTTTGATCCCTTGAGCAGCTCAACGTCTGCACACATGAGATCAAAGCCTATTTTGTTGATTCCCTCTGCGTGCGAGATAGTCTGTCGTCCCACTGCAACGTCAGCTTTCATTTGCATGAGCATCTCTGTCGGGGTCCAAACGTTTGTCACAACCGTATTCGCACCAACTCCGTCTAGATCAGCTCGAAACCGTTCAAATCCGGTATACCCACCGTAGCCGTTCTTAGCGTTCAGCTCCCCACAAATATGCTGTTGTTGCCAATCCAGCTTCAGGTCCTTAAAGATTACTGATTCTGGGTCTTTATACCGCTCGGCTATGCTCTTTTTTGCGGCATCCGCCAGCGTGAGCAGACGTTGTTCTTCAGAGTCCTGACATCCCGAGAGTGTCAGCAGACAGGCGGCAACGGCTATTATCTTATTCATGGTCGCGTTCCGATGCGAGTGAGTGGCAGCATGTTACCGGGTGCAATGGCTTCCTGCCATCACATCATTCGAGACCTGATGCTACGTCTTTTTCCCTGGCGCCGTGGTAACGGTATGCATATCCCAATTGTGTCATGCCTCTTTCACGTTCCCTCCGGTACGTCTCAGTAAGTGTCCACTTCAAATGCTCGTGCTCAACCTTTAAAGCAGACAACTCAGTTAACCTGTTCCGACTCATGACGATCAGTCCGGCGATGTCCTGATGAGCCTTCCTCAAGTCTCGCCGCGTAGTCTCCAGCTCGGCACAAAGCTAATCATACTGATGCTTGAGCATTTCCTCGCGAGAGGGAAGGCCCAGTGCAAACCCTCTGTCATTGATCATCGTCTTCCATCACGCACGCACCAAATACTGTATATGTAAACAGTATCCTGACGACCTGATCCGCGGCTGATGGATGGCAAGACCACCACAGGAACGTTATGGCGGCGAATAGCCGCTGACTCGTCAGACTTTCCCCTGCTCTATCGCGAGCTCTTCGAATGCCTCCAGGGCCCCGTATGGTAGCTGCACCAGCTTACTCACCGCTCTGGCGATTTGAGGGTTCAAGTACAATGGCGAGTTGGTCGCAACGAAGTTGAAATTCCCAGAGGCGCTGAAAGGCTGCCCCCCACCGAACATTGCGTTACGCCAGACAAGACCTTCACGGGCCCGGTGATGCTGGTAAGCCAGGATCTTCTCAAGAGCGCCGCGTTCTAGGTGCCCACCGACAGGCTCTCCGTACAGCCTTGCCTTAATCTTATCCAGGCTCCTAGACAAAACTTCTTCAGACGGCTTGTCGTTATAGTGCTCGACATCAAGCACATCGCAGTACTGGCGGAGGCGCCACACCAGTGCATCTAACCCTGACAGCTCGTGATCGAATAGGTGGAGTGATGCGACTAGATATCGATCACCACAAGACTCTGCGAGATGATTGAAGACTGCTTGCTCATGGTCGGGCAAAACTATGTCGTAGCCTAAGCGATCATTTACCAGCCTGAGGCCTTCAGCGATTTTGTGCCCTACCCCCTTTGAGCTGACCCTGCGAAGAAGCAGCATGCACTTCAAGTACTTTTCGACAGCTTGCAACCCAGACCAGATGGCCTGCGTAGCTAAACCGGCCTTCAGGGCCAGCCTCGCAGCAATATAATCACCGTCTCCCGTATCCCTGAAGCACCTGATAGCGAGGTCGTTGATCCAAGCGGCTTCTGAGGGCGGTTGGTACTCGAAAACAAACTGCTGCCAGGTCTTCTTTACGTCATCGCTCATGTTTACACCTCACCGAAAAGGTTCAGTGATAGTAATGACCGCAATGGCTAGGGGCCAGCCGCAGGGTGCCGCCAGTTGCATCTATAGGTGGTTGGTCAGGAGAAGTGTTGGAGAAACAACAGGCAGACGATAACATGCCGCTTATGGTGCACACTTTGGTGTACCTAAACGCTGTCACACTTCGAGTTTTTTGACTGACAAATCCTTGCAAAATCAAGGATTTAGAGATAGGTGGTGCCCCCACCAGCCACACCCCGGCACACAATGTTCCCGCTGTGGCTGCTTCCTTCCGGATCTGACCAGGTTCACGGGTAATCGTTGCGGGGGGACCGATGGGGTCACCATAACGACACTCACCTGACGGCGAGCCGCGCCATTGTACCTGTCTGAGACGAAGTTACAACCGTTCGAGCAGATTAAAAAATATGAGTACGTTCAACGACATGCGACTCAAGCGAAACGGCGGCCGGGTTACCGGCGTTGCTCTCGCGCATCACCGCACCCCGTAGCAGCTGTCGAGCCTGCGAGGCTGCGTCTGGCTGCGCAGCAGTCGTAAAAAATGGCGCTGGGGTCTGTCAGCCCGACGGTGGACGTCGGGTTTACGGCTGCTGCGCAGCCGGGCGCAGCCGGACGCAGCCTTCGGCAGCTGCTACAGGTTTGGGGGATTTCGGATGAAGTGCGGTTGAGCTTGCCAGCACTGGATCACTGCCGCTGGAACGGCGTTCTGCGATTTGCCGGGAATGAATCAAAAGATCGCAGCCTTCGGCGGCTCCTGCAGTCGTACGCCGGTACTTTGCAGGCGTTGCCGAAGGCCGCGATCTTTTGATCTAACACGTCAGATCGCGATACCGTGCGAACTCAAAAACGCCACAAACGCCTCTTCATCCAGCACCTTCAACCCCAGCTCATTGGCCTTGGTCAACTTCGAGCCCGCGCCTGGCCCGGCCACAACGCAGTGGGTCTTGGCCGAGACCGAGCCCGCCACTTTGGCGCCGAGGCTTTCCAGTTTGTCCTTGGCGACATCGCGGCTCATCAATTCCAGCGAACCGGTCAACACCCAGGTCTGTCCGGCCAGCGGCAACCCTTCGACGACTTTTTTCTCGCTCTGCCAATGCATGCCGAACTCGCGCAGCTGCTGTTCGGCGGCTTCAGCGAGCTGTCGGTTTTCGGCAATCGCGAAAAACTCTCGCACGGAATTCGCTTGTTTCTCCGGCAACGCCTGACGCATGTCCAGCCAGTCCGCGGTGAACACGCCTTGCAGCGAACCGAAGCGCTCCGCGAGTTTCTGCGCCCCGCCCGGCCCGACCGAAGGTATGTGCAGTTTGTCGAGAAAACCGCCCAGCGTGGTACTCGCAGCGAACTCGGCACCCAGATCGCCCTGATCCTGGATCTGCAGACCATGCCTGAGCAGATCCTTGATGACCTGCTGGTTGTGCTCATCCTCAAAGAAACTGTGAATCTCGTGCGCCACTTCCAGGCCCACATCCGGCAGGTACGTGAGCACATGCGGCAATGCTTGCTGAACGCGCTCCAGGGTACCGAGGGAGCGCGCCAGCACCTTGGCCGTCTCCTCCCCGACATCAGGAATGCCGAGCGCGTAAATAAAGCGCGCCAGGCTTGGCTTCTTGCTGTTCTCGATGGCGCTGAGCAGCTTCTTGCTCGACAGCTCGGCGAAACCTTCCAGGTCGACAATGTCCTCGAACTTCAGGGCATACAGATCGGCTGGCGAACTCACCAGACCTTCATCGACCAATTGCTCGACGCTCTTGTCGCCCAGACCCTCGATATCCATCGCGCGGCGCGAGACAAAGTGAATGATGGCCTGCTTGAGTTGCGCCCCGCAGGCCAGACGGCCGACGCAGCGGTAGACCGCACCTTCGCTGACGGTCTCGCGACCCTTGCTGCGCTTGACCAGTTGCGTGCGCTCGACTTGCGAGCCGCACACCGGGCATTGCTCGGGAATCTGCACTGCTCTGGCGTTTTCCGGACGGCGCTCGGTGACGACTTGCACCACTTGCGGAATCACGTCGCCGGCTCGGCGAATGATCACGGTATCGCCGATCATCAGGCCCAGACGCGCCACTTCATCCATGTTGTGCAAGGTCGCATTGGCCACAGTGACGCCGGCCACTTTCACCGGTTTCAGCCGCGCCACGGGAGTGACCGCGCCGGTGCGGCCGACCTGGAATTCCACGTCGAGCAACTCTGTGAGCTCTTCCATCGCCGGGAATTTGTGGGCGATGGCCCAACGCGGCTCGCGGGCGCGGAAGCCGAGTTCGCGCTGAGAGGCAATGCTGTTGACCTTGAAGACGACACCGTCGATTTCATAGGTCAGGTCGTTGCGGCGTGAACCGATGTCGCGATAGTAGTCCAGGCACTCGTCGATACCGTGAGCGAGTTTGAGTTCACGGCTGATGGGCAAACCCCAATGCTGAAGCTGCTTGAGATTGCCGATATGGGTATCGGCGACGTCAGCGGAAATCTGGCCGATGCCGTAGCAGCAGAATTCCAGCGGACGGTTGGCGGTGACCTTTGAATCCAGCTGACGCAAGCTCCCCGCCGCGGCATTGCGCGGGTTGGCGAAGGTCTTGCCGCCAACCTCCAGTTGCGTGGCGTTGAGGCGTTCGAAGCCGGCCTTGGACATGAACACTTCGCCGCGCACTTCGAGGGTCGCCGGCCAACAACTGCCCTGGAGTTTCAGCGGAATGTTGCGCACCGTGCGCACGTTGACGCTGATGTCTTCGCCTGTGGTGCCATCCCCGCGGGTCGCGCCGCGTATCAGCACGCCATCCTGATAAAGCAGGCTGACCGCCAGGCCATCAAGCTTGGGTTCGCAACTGTATTCCACCGCCGCTGCGCCGCCGAGCAAATCGCCGGCCGGCAGATCGAGGCCTTCCGTCACCCGGCGATCGAACTCGCGCATGTCGCTTTCTTCGAAGGCGTTGCCAAGGCTGAGCATCGGCACTTCGTGGCGCACTTGCGTGAACGCAGACAGCGCCGCGCTGCCGACACGCTGGGTCGGCGAATCGCTGGTCACGAGGTCGGGATTGGCCGCTTCCAGAGCCTTAAGCTCGTGAAACAAGCGGTCGTATTCGGCGTCCGGGATGCTCGGCTCGTCCAGCACGTGATAGCGATAGTTGTGCTGATCCAGCTCAGCGCGCAGTTCCAGGATGCGGGTTTTGGCGGCGGTCATGGGTGTTCTCTCATAAAGCAAAAAAGCAGCCGAGGCTGCTCAATCTGTAAATCACAATAGCTTAAGACGTGCGCTTTGTGGCGAGGGGGCTTGCCCCCGTTCGGCTGCGAAGCAGTCGTAAATACCGCAAACGCGCTTTATCTGACACACCGGGCTGGATGGTTTTAGGGCCGCTTCGCAGCCCAACGGGGGCAAGCCCCCTCACCACAAAAGCCCCGTGCCAACCTTCGAATCAACGCTTCTGCGTCAAAGCACGGCGTTCAAATTCAACAATGCGCTGACGGTAATGCTCGATAGTTTGAGCAGTCAGTACGCTGCGCTGGTCATCCTTCAGCTCGCCGTTCAGTTCCTGCGACAATTTACGCGCCGCGGCGACCATCACATCAAAAGCCTGCTTGGGATGACGCGGGCCTGGCAGGCCGAGGAAGAAACTCACGGCCGGGGTGCTGAAATGGTCGATATCGTCCAGATCGAATACGCCGGGCTTGACCGCATTGGCCATCGAGAACAGCACTTCGCCGTTGCCGGCCATGCTCTCGTGGCGATGAAAAATGTCCATCTCGCCGAAACGCAGGCCACTTTCGAGAATATTCTGCAACAGCGCCGGGCCCTTGAAGCCGGCTGCATCGCGGCAGATCACGCTGATCACCAGTACTTCTTCAGCTTGCGGCTGCTCTCTGTCACTGGCCGATGGCGACGGTTTGGTGTCGTCCGGGAAATCATCAGCGCTGCTGAAGCTCGGGCCGCCGTCCAGATCCAGGTTCAGATTCAAATCGCCTTGCGAGGGCTCACCGTGCCCGCGCTTGCCACGCTTGGAACCCGACTCCCTGGTTTCCCGGGCAGGCATGCTCACCGACGGCAGATCGTGCTCGTCCAGTTGCGGTTCCTTGTGGGTATCCAGCACCCGCGGCGGGCCCAGCAGCTCGGCGCCGGTGTCCTCGTCGGGCAGATTGGACAAATTGCGGTCAAGACGAAATTTCAGTTTTCCCTTGCCGCCGCGCATCCGGCGCCAGCCATCGAAAAGAATACCGGCAATGACAATAATGCCGATGACGATCAGCCACTCGCGCAGACCGATTTCCATGTAATCCCGTGCCTCTATAAAAAATGCTGAAAAATAAGGGGTTTACAACTCGCAAACCGCTTTAAAACGTGGCGCCAACTCTATGTTCTGACAGGCGTTTTACCCACGTACACGAAAAATTGACATTAAACTAGCACGACAGGCGGCTTCGCAGCTACAAGCTTTAAGCTCCAAGCTGCAAGCCGCATCACTTGCAGCTGTTAGCTTGCCGCTTGCAGCTCGCCGTCAGGCGTCCACCATCGCCATTGCCTCCTCCACGTCGACGGCTACCAGTCGCGAACAACCCGGCTCATGCATCGTCACCCCCATCAGTTGATCGGCCATTTCCATGGCGATCTTGTTGTGAGTGATATAAATGAACTGCACCGTTTGCGACATCTCTTTCACCAGCCGCGCGTAGCGACCGACGTTAGCGTCATCAAGTGGCGCGTCAACCTCATCGAGCATGCAAAACGGCGCCGGATTCAACTTGAAGATCGCAAAAACCAGTGCCAGCGCGGTCAAGGCTTTTTCACCGCCGGACAGCAAATGGATGGTGCTGTTCTTCTTTCCGGGCGGTCGCGCCATGATCGTCACCCCTGTATCGAGTAGATCTTCGCCCGTCAGTTCCAAATACGCGCTGCCACCACCGAAAACTTTTGGAAAAAGTGCCTGTAAACCGCTATTGATCTGATCAAAGGTATCTTTGAAACGATTACGGGTTTCCTTGTCGATCTTGCGAATCACGTTTTCCAGGGTATCGAGCGCTTCCACCAGATCGTCGTTCTGCGCATCCAGGTAACGCTTACGCTCGGACTGTTGCTGGTATTCGTCGATGGCCGCGAGGTTGATCGCGCCCAGGCGCTGAATGCGCGCGGCGATGCGCTCAAGCTCTTCCTCGGCGTCTTTCTCATTGGCCTCGGCGGTCAACGTCGCGAGCACGCCGTGAAGGTCGTAGCCGTCTTCCAGCAACTGATCCTGCAGAGTCTTGCGGCGCACGGTCAGGGCTTGCCACTCCATGCGCTGAGTTTCCATCTGGCCGCGGATCAACTGCGATTGCTGTTCGGCCTGGCTACGGCGCTTTTCCGCGTCGCGCAGTTCGCGGTCGGCGTCTTCCATGGCGATCTGCGCAGTCTTGAGTTCCTCGTCGACGGTCATGCGCTTGTCGAGCAGCTCTTCGAGTTTGAGGCGCAACTCTTCCAGCGGTGCCTCGCCCTCCTCCAGATTAAGGCTCAGTTGCTCGCGCTTTTCAGTCAGGCGCTCGGACTGCATTTCCAGCCGCTCCAGAGCCTGGCGTGTCGAGTCATGCTGCGCCTTGAGCGAGCCCAGGCGCACCGCCAGTTGATGCGCATGATCCTTGTGCTGCCGGGCTTCCTGACGCACGCGATCAAGGCGCTCGCGCAGGCTGTCGCGCTGAGCCAGCAGTAGTTCGCGCTGTTCGGTATCGAGCGCCATCGCGTCGAGGGCATCCTGCAACTGCAGGCGCGCTTCGCCCACGCTTTCGTGTTCCAGCGCGCGCTGTTCGGCCAGCTCGCTGAGTTCCTCGTCGAGACGAGTGCGGCGCAGGGTAAGCTGTTCCGCCTTGGCTTTGCCGGCGGACAACTGCGCTTTTAATTCACCTTGCTGACGTGCTTCATCTTGCAGCAGACGGCGCAAGTGTTCGCGGCCGTTCTCCTGCTGACGCTGCTGCGCGCGCAGATTTTGCAGCTGCGTTTCCAGGGTTTCGACCGTGGCTTCACGCTCCTCGCGCTCAAGACTCAGGTCCTGAATTTCCTGACCACGCGCCAGTACGCCGCTTTCCGCTTCACTGGCGCGACGCACGCGTAAAAAGTGCCGACCGACCCAGTAACCGTCGCGACTGATCAGGCTTTGTCCGGCCGACAACTGACCGCGCAGGGCCAACGCCTGTTCGAGGCTGTCGACCGGTTTCACCTGTGCCAGCCAAGGCGACAGATCAATGTTCGCCTCGACCTTGTCGAGCAGACTGCCGGGCACCCGCACGCCATCGCTAGCCGGGCTGACCAGGCGCAGATCGCCCTGGGCAAAACCGGCCAGATCATAATCGCCAACGTCATCGACCAGCACCGCCTGCAGGTCGGCGCCGAGCACGGTTTCCACCGCCAGTTCCCATCCGGCTTCAACGGTCAGGCCTTCGGCCAAGCGTGGACGGTCGGCGAGGTGCTGCTCACGCAGCCATTCGGCGGTGCCGGTGCCTGGATCGAGCGCCGCTTGCTGTAACGCCTCAAGGGACGCGAGGCGCCCGTTCAGCCGCTGCAGATCGCCCTGCGCCTGCTGTTGCGCGGTCAACGCATGCTGCAATTGCTGCCGTAACTGTTCGAGCCGTTCGACTTGCGCCTCTTCGCTGGCCTGCAGATCTTCGAGCGTGGCTTCGGAGGCCGCCAACTGCTCGCTGATTTCCATGATCGCTGCGTCTTCCGGATCGGCCGAGAGCAGAGCCCGCTCTTCGCCAAGACGCTTTTGGCGATCCGCCAAGCGCTCCATGCTGGTTTCCAGCTGCTGAATGCGCGACTGTTGAACCTCGGACTGGCGACGCGGTTCGGCGGACGTCAGGTTGAAGGCGTCCCACCGCTCCTGCCACGCGTGCATGGTGGCTTCGGATTCTTCCAGCGCGGCGGCGGCTTCTTCAGCGGCTGCGCTGCTGACTTCCTGCTCGGGCGTGAGCAGGTCGAGCTCCTCGCCGAGGGTCAGCAGCAAGGTGCGGTCATGGCCAAGGTGCGATTCTGTTTCCAGACGGGCGCGTTCGGCTTCTTTCAGGTCATCCTGCAATTGCCGTAAACGCTGCTGACCATGCTGAATGCTCTGCTCGACCCGCGCGATGTCACCGCCGACCGAATAGAAGCGTCCCTGCACCAGATTGAAGCGCTCGGACAGGTCGTGGTGACCGTCACGCAAGCGTTCGATGCTCGCGTCGGCATTGCGCTGCTCGGCGACCAAGGCTTCGAAGCTGACTTCCTGGGTGCCGATCACCGCTTCGCGCTGCCCAACCTGCTCATTCAGTGCCTGCCAGCGCAAGGCCGACAATTGCGCCTTGAGCTGACGCTCCTCGCCTTTGTATTCCTGATATTTCTTTGCCGCCTCGGCTTGCCTGTGCAGACGTTCGAGCTGACGTTCCAGCTCTTCGCGAAGGTCGGTCAGGCGGGCGAGGTTTTCGTGGGTCCGGCGAATGCGATTTTCGGTCTCACGGCGGCGCTCCTTGTATTTGGATATGCCGGCCGCTTCTTCAATAAAGTTGCGCAGGTCTTCAGGCTTGGCTTCGATCAGCTTGGAGATCATCCCCTGTTCAATGATCGAGTAGCTGCGCGGGCCGAGGCCGGTACCGAGGAAGATGTCGGTGATGTCCCGGCGGCGGCATTTGGTGCCGTTGAGGAAGTAGCTGTTCTGGCTGTCGCGGGTAACCTTGCGGCGAATGGAGATTTCCGCGTAGGCGGCGTATTCACCGACCAGGGTACCGTCGGAGTTGTCGAACACCAGCTCGATGCTGGCCTGGCTCACCGGTTTGCGGCTGGTCGAGCCGTTGAAGATGACGTCGGTCATCGACTCGCCGCGCAGGTTTTTTGCCGAGCTCTCGCCCATCACCCAGCGCACGGCGTCGATGATATTCGACTTGCCGCACCCATTGGGCCCGACCACCGCGGCCATGTTACTGGGGAAGTTCACCGTGGTCGGGTCGACGAAGGACTTGAACCCCGCCAGCTTGATGCACTTCAGCCGCACCCTCAGGCGTCCGTCAGGGCGGAAACCACCAGATCGCTGCTGCGCTGGGCGTAGGCCGTCAGCACTTCGCGGATCAGTGGAAAGTCGCGGGCCAGCACGGCCGCGAGCAAGCGTTCGAACAGCTCGAGGAACTCACTCATCGAGGCTTTGCGCTGGTCGAGGGCAAGGAAATACGCGCGGCTCATGGCCGGCTGCAGGTTTTCGACGGTTTCCTGCAAATACGGGTTGTTGGCGAACGGGTAAGCCGCGCGCATCACGTTGAAGCTGTCGTCGACGAAGGTGCGAATGTCCTGACGCTCGCAACTGGCCGCCAGACGCTGCTGAATCTGCACGAACGGCGCCATGTCGGCTTGAACCTGCCAGCCACTGGCGACGGCGTTGCCGAGCAGAATGTACAACTCGCTCATCAGCGTGCATAGGCTCTGCACTTTGTGCGCAGTGAGTTCGGTCACGTGCGCACCACGGCGCGGCAGGATCGCGATCAGGTGGCGGCGTTCGAGGATCAGCAAGGCTTCGCGGACCGATCCGCGGCTGACATTCAGCGCCAGCGTGACTTTCTGTTCCTGAATGCGCTCCCCGGGCTTCATTTCGCCACGAATGATGCGTTCGGCGAGGTGGTGGGCGATTTGCTCGGCGAGGCTATCCGGCGCCTTGAACGTCATGGTTGTCCCTTCAAACTCTTCAATCTTCACAAGCGGCGCAGTGTAGCGCAAGTGAGAGGTCATGGCGGAGTGCCCACTCAGCGGTTTTGGCACGATTCCCGCAAAAAGGCAGGGTCTCCCGTGAGGGTCAATAATGAAGTCACAGGTCGTTGATCGACAAAATAAGATTTCCTGACCTTTAAGTCAGAAAATCATTGACCACAAAGTCAGACCTGATAAATTCGGTCCAAGTCGGTTAACAACAATAATGAGTCTGCGAGGCCTTCCGTGATCCAGTTTTTACTTAACCAGGAACTCCGTAGCGAGCACGCCCTGGACCCAAACCTGACCGTGCTCAATTACCTGCGCGAACATGTGGGCAAACCCGGTACCAAAGAGGGCTGCGCCAGCGGTGACTGTGGCGCGTGCACCGTGGTGGTTGGCGAATTGCAGACCGATGGCAACGGCCGCGAACACATTCGCTATCGCAGTCTCAACTCGTGCCTGACGTTTGTTTCGTCACTGCACGGCAAGCAGTTGATCAGTGTCGAAGACCTCAAGCATCAGGGCGAACTGCACAGCGTGCAAAAAGCCATGGTCGAGTGTCACGGTTCGCAATGCGGCTTCTGCACA
Organism: Pseudomonas fluorescens; assembly: GCF_902497625.1. Classification (GTDB taxonomy): domain Bacteria; phylum Pseudomonadota; class Gammaproteobacteria; order Pseudomonadales; family Pseudomonadaceae; genus Aquipseudomonas; species Aquipseudomonas fluorescens_BQ. The sequence continues at coordinate 25,765 of NZ_CABVGX010000040.1, forward strand.
CCGGGCTTCGTCATGTCGCTGTTCGCCTTGCAGAAAAACAGCGAGCAACCCGATTCCCATAAGGCTCACGAGGCCCTCGCCGGCAATCTTTGCCGTTGCACCGGCTACCGGCCGATTCTGGAAGCGGCCGAGCAATCCTGCTGCGGCAAGCAACCCGACCAGTTCGATGCCCGTGAAGCGGACACCATCGCCCGCTTGAAAGCCATCGCCCCTACCGACATCGGCGAGCTCAACAGCGGCGACAAACGCTGCCTGGTGCCGCTGACCGTGGCCGATCTGGCCGACCTTTACGACGCCTATCCACAAGCACGCCTGCTGGCCGGCGGCACCGATCTCGCGCTGGAAGTCAGCCAGTTTCATCGCACCCTGCCGGTGATGATCTACGTCGGCAACGTCGCCGAGATGAAGCGCATCGAGCGTTTTGACGATCGCCTGGAAATCGGCGCCGCGACCGCCCTCTCCGACTGCTACGAAGCCTTGAAGAACGAGTACCCGGACTTTGGCGAACTGCTGCAGCGTTTTGCTTCGCTGCAGATTCGCAACCAGGGCACCCTGGGCGGCAACATCGGCAACGCCTCACCGATCGGTGATTCGCCACCGCTGCTGATCGCACTGGGTGCGCAGATCGTTCTGTGCAAAGGCGAAACCCGTCGCACGCTGGCGCTGGAAGATTACTTCATCGACTACCGCGTCACTGCACGGCAGGAGAGCGAGTTCATCGAAAAGATCATCGTACCGCGCGCCAGTGCCGAACAATTGTTCCGCGCCTACAAGGTGTCGAAGCGTCTGGACGATGATATTTCCGCAGTCTGCGCGGCCTTCAATCTGCGCGTCGACACCGGCGTGATCGCCGACGCCCGCGTGGCCTTTGGCGGCATGGCTGCGATCCCGAAACGCGCGGCCAATTGCGAAGCCGTTTTGATCGGTGCGCCATTCAACAGCGCCACCATCGAACGCGCCTGCGCCGCCCTCGCCGAAGATTTCACGCCGCTCTCGGATTTCCGCGCCAGCAAGGAATATCGCCTGCTGGGCGCGCAAAATCTGCTGCGTAAGTACTTCATCGAACTGCAAACACCGCACATCGAGACTCGGGTGACCGCTTATGTCTAATCATCACGCTGTAGAGAAGACTCAGGCCGAACTGGCTGAACTGTTCGCTCAGGACCTGACCAGCGGCGTCGGCCGTAGCGTCAAGCACGACAGCGGCGCCAAGCACGTCAGCGGTGAGGCGCAATACATCGACGACCGCCTGGAATTTCCCAACCAGTTGCACGTGTACGCTCGCCTGTCGGACCGCGCGCACGCAAAAATCATCAGCATCGACACCCAGCCTTGCTATGCCTTTGAAGGCGTGCGCATCGCCATTACCCACGCAGACGTGCCTGGGCTGAAAGACATCGGCCCGCTGCTGCCGGGCGATCCGTTGCTGGCCATTGACGATGTGCAATTCGTTGGGCAACCGGTGCTCGCTGTGGCCGCCAGAGACCTGGAGACCGCGCGTAAAGCAGCGATGGCGGCGATCATCGAATATGAAGATCTGGAGCCGGTGCTGGACGTGGTGGAAGCCCTGCGCAAACGCCATTTCGTGCTCGACAGCCACACGCATCAGCGTGGCGATTCGGCCGGCGCGTTGGCGACCGCCGAGCACCGTATTCAGGGCACGCTGCACATAGGCGGCCAGGAACACTTCTACCTCGAAACCCAGATCTCTTCGGTGATGCCGACCGAAGATGGCGGGATGATCGTCTACTGCTCGACGCAAAATCCCACTGAAGTGCAGAAACTCGTCGCCGAAGTGCTCGACGTGTCGATGAACAAGATCGTCGTCGATATGCGCCGCATGGGCGGTGGTTTCGGTGGCAAGGAAACCCAGGCCGCCAGTCCGGCATGCCTGTGTGCGGTGATCGCGCACCTCACCGGCCAGCCGACCAAGATGCGCCTGCCGCGCGTCGAAGATATGTTGATGACCGGCAAGCGTCACCCGTTCTACGTTGAATACGACGTTGGCTTCGACAGCACCGGTCGCCTGCACGGCATCGCGCTGGAGCTGGCCGGCAACTGCGGTTGCTCGCCGGACTTGTCGGCCTCGATTGTCGACCGGGCGATGTTCCATGCCGACAACTCGTATTACCTGGGCGATGCGACCATCAACGGTCATCGCTGCAAGACCAACACCGCGTCGAACACCGCCTACCGTGGCTTCGGCGGCCCGCAAGGGATGGTCGCCATCGAAGAAGTGATGGACGCGATTGCCCGCCATCTGGCGCTTGACCCGTTGGCCGTGCGCAAGGCCAACTACTACGGCAAGACCGAACGCAACGTCACCCATTACTACCAGACCGTCGAGCACAACATGCTCGAGGAAATGACCGCCGAACTGGAAGAAAGCAGCCAGTACGCCGAGCGCCGCGAAGCGATTCGTCGCTATAACGCCAACAGTCCGATCCTGAAAAAAGGCCTGGCGCTGACACCAGTCAAATTCGGTATTTCGTTCACCGCAAGCTTCCTCAACCAGGCCGGCGCGCTGATCCACGTCTACACCGACGGTAGCATCCACCTGAACCACGGCGGCACGGAAATGGGCCAGGGGTTGAACACCAAGGTTGCGCAGGTCGTCGCCGAAGTGTTCCAGGTGGAGATGGACCGCGTACAGATCACCGCGACCAATACCGACAAGGTGCCGAACACCTCGCCTACCGCAGCATCCAGCGGCGCTGACCTTAACGGTAAAGCCGCGCAGAATGCGGCGGAAATCATCAAGCAGCGCCTGGTCGAATTTGCTGCACGGCAATACAAAGTCAGCGAAGAAGACGTGGAATTCCACAACGGTCATGTGCGCGTGCGCGATCACATTCTGACCTTCGAAGCGTTGATTCAACAGGCGTATTTCGCCCAGGTGTCGCTGTCGAGCACTGGTTTCTACAAGACGCCGAAAATCTATTACGACCGCAGCCAGGCACGGGGTCGGCCGTTCTACTACTACGCATTTGGTGCCGCGTGCGCGGAGGTCATCGTCGACACCCTGACCGGCGAATACAAGATGCTGCGTACCGATATTCTTCACGACGTCGGTGACTCGCTGAACCCTGCCATCGACATCGGTCAGGTCGAGGGTGGTTACATTCAAGGCGCAGGCTGGCTGACCATGGAAGAGCTGGTCTGGAACAACAAGGGCAAGCTGATGACCAACGGCCCGGCCAGCTACAAGGTCCCGGCCGTGGCGGACATGCCGCTGGACCTGCGGGTGAAGCTGGTGGAAAACCGCAAGAATCCGGAAGACACGGTGTTCCATTCCAAGGCGGTCGGCGAGCCGCCGTTCATGCTCGGCATCGCTGCGTGGTGCGCGATCAAGGACGCCGTGGCGAGCCTGGGCGATTACAAACACCAACCGAAAATCGACGCGCCGGCGACGCCGGAGCGGGTGTTGTGGGGCTGTGAGCAGATGCGCCAGTTGAAGGTGGCTAAGGCTGTTGAAGCTGAAGCTGAGTTGGCTTCGCTCTAGGGACCGAGGTGCGGCTTTCGCGAGCAAGCCCGCTCCCACAATAGATCTCCAGTGGGCACAAGATTTGAGAATGACAGAGATCAAAATGTGGGAGCGGGCTTGCTCGCGAAGAGGCCCAAACAGACAACACTGATGTCGAGGTGAAACATGTACAACTGGATCGACGCCCTCGCTGACCTGCAAAATCGCGGTGAACCGTGCGTACTGGTGACCATCATCGAAGAGCTCGGCTCGACACCGCGCAATGCCGGTTCGAAAATGGTCATCAGCGCCAACCAGAGCTTCGACACCATCGGTGGCGGGCATCTGGAATACAAAGCCATGCAGATCGGCCGCGAGATGCTCGCCAGCGGCAAACAGGACACCCACCTGGAGCGCTTCAGCCTCGGCGCCAGCCTGGGTCAGTGCTGCGGTGGTGTGACAGTATTGCTGTTTGAACCGATGGGCCAGGTCCAGGCGCAGATTGCCGTGTTCGGCGCCGGCCATGTCGGCCGCGCGCTGGTGTCGTTGCTCGCCAGTCTGCCCTGCCGCGTGCGCTGGATCGACTCGCGGGAAGCTGAATTTCCTGAGCAACTGCCCCATGGCGTGCGCAAGATCGTTGCGGAAGAACCGGTGGATGAAATCGACGATCTGCCCGCCGGCAGTTATTGCATCGTCATGACCCACAATCATCAGCTCGACCTCGAACTCACCGCCGCGATTCTCAAGCGCAACGACTTCGCCTACTTCGGCCTGATCGGCTCGAAGACCAAACGGATGAAGTTCGAACATCGTTTGCGTGATCGCGGGTTTGACAGCAGCGTGCTGCAACGCATGCGCTGCCCGATGGGCATCGGCGAAGTCAAAGGCAAGCTGCCTGTGGAAATCGCCGTCTCCATCGCCGGCGAAATCATCGCCACCTATAACGCCGATTTCGGCCAGCACACTGCCAGTGCCGGATCGTCGATCGCCAAATTGCTGCCTGCGTCCCGTCGCAGCCAGGCTTCGAACTAACTGCCACGAATTGAGAACGACAATGCCTTTGACTCGCAAAGCTTATCGCGCCGCCATTCTGCACAGCATCGCCGACCCCGCCGAAGTCGGTATCGAGGCGTCTTATGAGTATTTCGAAGACGGCCTGCTGGTGGTCGACAACGGTCAGATCAGTGCCGTCGGCCACGCCAGCGACCTGCTACCGACGCTGCCGGCGGATATCGAGATCACGCATTACCAGGACGCGCTGATCACCCCGGGCTTCATCGATACGCACATCCACTTCCCGCAAACCGGCATGGTCGGCTCGTATGGCGAACAGCTGCTGGACTGGCTCAACACTTACACCTTCCCGTGCGAAAGCCAGTTCGCCGACAAGGCCCATGCCGATGAAGTCGCGGACATTTTCGTCAAGGAACTGCTGCGCAACGGCACCACCACAGCGTTGGTGTTCGGCAGCGTTCACCCGCAATCGGTGAACTCGTTCTTCGAAGTCGCCGAGCGGCTGGACCTGCGAATGATCGCCGGTAAAGTGATGATGGATCGCAATGCTCCGGACTATCTGGTCGACACCGCTGAATCGAGCTACGTCGACAGCAAGGCGCTGATCGAGCGCTGGCACGGCAAGGGTCGCCTGCACTACGCGGTCACTCCGCGCTTTGCACCGACCAGCACCCCCGAACAATTGACCCTCGCCGGTCAATTGCTCAGCGAATACCCGGATCTGTACATGCAGACCCACATCAGCGAAAACCTGAAAGAAGTCGAATGGGTCAAAGAGTTGTTCCCGGAGCGTAAGGGGTATCTCGACGTTTACGATCACTTCCAGCTGCTGGGTGAACGCTCGGTGTTCGCCCACGGTGTGCACCTGTGCGATGACGAGTGCGCGCGGCTGGCGGAAACCGGCTCGGCGATCGCCTTCTGCCCGACCTCGAACCTGTTCCTCGGCAGCGGTCTGTTCAATCTGCCGATGGCCGAGAAGCATAAAGTCAACGTGGGCCTGGGCACCGACGTCGGTGGCGGCACCAGTTTCTCGCTGCTGCAGACGCTGAACGAGGCGTACAAAGTGATGCAGTTGCAGGGCGCGCGGTTGAGCCCGTTCAAGTCGCTGTACCTGGCGACACTCGGTGGCGCTCGGGCACTGCGCCTGGAAGACAGGATCGGCACGTTGCAGCCGGGCACCGATGCCGACTTCGTGGTGCTGGATTACAACGCGACACCGTTGCTGAGCTACCGTTTGAAGCAGTCCACCAACATTGCCGAGACGTTGTTTGTGTTGATGACGCTGGGCGATGACCGCACGGTGCTGCAGACCTATGCGGCGGGGAATCAGGTGCATCAGCGCTAAGATTTCTTCGGGCAAAAAAAATCCCCCGGGGCCTTACAGCTCGGGGGATTCTTTTTGCCGGTCAAAAAATCGAAAGATCGCAGCCTCGTTTCACTCGACAGCTCCTACGTTGGAATGAGATCCCCGTAGGAGCTGTCGAGTGAAACAAGGCTGCGAACGCGTGGAATGAGACCCCCGTAGGAGCTGTCGAGTGAAACGAGGCTGCGAACGTGGAGTGAGATCCCCGTAGGAGCTGTCGAGTGAAACGAGGCTGCGAACGCGTGGAGTGAGATCCCCGTAGGAGCTGTCGAGTGAAACGAGGCTGCGAACGCGTGGAATGAGATCCCCCGTAGGAGCTGTCGAGTGAAACGAGGCTGCGAACGCGTGGAACGAGTTCCCCGGTAGGAGCTGTCGAGTGAAACGAGGCTGCGAACGCGTGGAATGAGGCTGCGATCTTTTCGGCAACAACCGACAATCAAAGCTTCGCGCTCGAACGCCCAGGCTTCCTGGTCTGCAACAAATGCGAGAACACTGCATGCAAATCATCCGACGCGCTTTCTTCGTCGAGGTTGAGTTTGCTGTCGATGTGATTCATGTGGTGCATCATCAAATCCACCGCCAGCGTGCCGTTGCGCGCTTCGATGGCGTCGATCAACTGGGTGTGCTCGTCATACGAACAGTGCGAGCGGTTGCCACTTTCGTACTGGGCGATGATCAGGGAAGTCTGCGACACAAGGCTGCGCTGAAAGCTGATCAGCGGAGCATTTTTTGCCGCTTCGGCCAGCTTCAGATGGAATTCCCCGGAGAGGCGGATTCCCGCACCGCGATCACCCCGGGAGAAACTGTCGCGCTCGTCATTGACCATCTGGCGCAATTCGGCGATCTGCTCGGCCGTTGCATGCTGCACAGCCAGTTCCGTGATGGCCCGCTCCACCAGCCGCCGCGCCAGAAACACCTGACGAGCCTCTTCGACGCTCGGGCTGGCAACCACCGCGCCGCGGTTCGGACGCAGGAGCACGACGCCTTCATGGGCCAGGCGCGAGAGTGCGCGGCGAATGATGGTGCGACTGACCCCGAAAATTTCCCCCAGCGCTTCTTCGCTCAACTTTGTGCCGGGCGCCAGGCGCTGTTCGAGGATGGCCTCGAAGATATGCGCGTAGACAATATCGTCCTGGGTTCCGCTGCGGCCGGCTTTGCCTGCTCGCGGTTGTTTCTTGAGGGGTTGCAACTGTTCGTTCATGGGCACTCGAGTCGGGAGAACTGCGGCGAATAGACCGTGAATGTAATACGGCACAGTAGGTCGCTGGCAAGTATCGCGTAAAAAACACGGCGATTGTACACAATGAATGGTGGCAACACGACTGTACGGCTCTTTGCGGCCCCGGCTGTATTGCGACGAGTCATCACATTTGAGTTTAGGCTTATCCACGCAAACCTGTGCTCGCGGATCTGCGGTAAACATCCCTCTGTGGCAAAGGGCTTGCCTGTGGCAAGGGGGCTTGCCTGTGGCCAAGGGCTTGCCTGTGGCCAAGGGCTTGCCTGTGGCAAAGGGCTTGCCTGTGGCAAAGGGCTTGCCTGTGGCAAGGGGGCTTGCCTGTGGCGAGGGGGCTTGCCCCCGTTCGAGTGCGTAGCACTCGCAAGATTGAAGGATCAGCATAGATTTGGGGGCTGCTTCGCCGCCCAACGGGGGCAAGCCCCCTCGCCACGAAGACTGCTTGGCAAGCCCCCTCGCCACGAAGGCTCTTTGGGATTCACTGGTTTTATAGACAAGGAACATCACCGCCATGAACAACGCTACGCAGTCGCAGCTCCGCCCGCTGGCCGACACCTCACCGTCAGCCATCGTCGCCGGTTTTATCGCGATGATGACCGGCTACACCAGTTCCCTGGTGTTGATGTTTCAGGCCGGTCAGGCGGCAGGGCTGAGCAGCGGGCAGATTTCTTCGTGGATCTGGGCAATTTCGATTGGCATGGCGGTGTGTTCGATCGGCCTGTCGCTGCGCTATCGCATGCCGATAACCATTGCCTGGTCGACGCCCGGTGCGGCGCTGCTGATTACCAGCCTGGGTGGCGTCAGTTATGGCGAAGCGATTGGCGCCTACATCACCTGCGCAGTGCTGGTAACCATCTGCGGCCTGACCGGCAGCTTCGAGCGGCTGGTGAAAAAGATCCCGGCATCTCTGGCCGCCGCCTTGCTGGCAGGGATTCTGTTCAAGATCGGTAGTGAAATCTTCGTCGCCGCGCAGCATCGCACGGCGCTGGTGCTGGGCATGTTTTTCACTTACCTGCTGATCAAGCGGTTGTCGCCCCGTTACGCCGTGCTGGCCGCGCTGTTAGTTGGCACGGCGCTGTCGGGATCCATGGGGCTGCTGGATTTCAGCGGGTTCCATCTGGAACTGGCGACTCCGGTCTGGACCACGCCGCACTTCTCTTTGGCCGCAACCATCAGCATTGGCATCCCGCTGTTCGTAGTCGCGATGACCTCGCAAAACATGCCGGGCATCGCCGTTCTGCGCGCGGACGGTTACAACGTGCCAGCCTCGCCACTGATCACTACCACCGGCATTGCCTCGTTGCTGTTGGCGCCATTCGGCTCCCACGGGATCAATCTGGCGGCGATCAGCGCGGCCATCTGCACCGGTCCGCATGCTCACGAAGATCGCAATAAACGCTACACAGCGGCGCTCTGGTGCGGGATTTTTTACGGCATCGCCGGGGTGTTCGGTGCGACGCTGGCAGCCTTGTTTGCCGCGCTGCCGAAAGAACTGGTGCTGTCGATCGCGGCGCTGGCCTTGTTCGGCTCGATTATCAATGGCTTGAGCATCGCCATGGCCGAAGTGACGGAACGGGAAGCGGCGTTGATCACCTTTATGGTCACGGCGTCAGGGCTGACGCTGTTTTCCATCGGTTCGGCGTTCTGGGGGATTGTCGCGGGGGTATTGACGTTGGTGATTCTGAATTGGCAAAAAAAGCAGCCGTAAGCTTCAAGCTTCAAGCTTCAAGCTTCAAGCCGAATCAACTTGCGGCTTGAAGCTTGTAACTTACAACTGCCGTCAGGCCTGATTGATCGGCTTTTCCGGATACCAGACGTCGATCAGCGGGCTGACCGTCGCTTCGGTCAGTTCGCTACGGCCTTTGAGCCAGGCTTCAACAGCAGCACGCTGCTCTTCGGAGACCGAGCCGCGCTTCTGCAGGCAAACCAGACCGAAGTCGTCGCCGCCAACATAGCCCAGACCGTTGGCTTCCATGGCCTCTTTCAGGAACGCGTCGAGGAAAGCATCAATGGCTTCATCAGCCAAATCTTCTTTGAAATCCAGGTTCAGCTCGAAACCCAGCTCTTGAAATTCATCGACGCACAGTTTTTTGCGCAGACGCTGGGAACGGTTAGTCGCCATTGGAACAATCCTCATAAGTAATAACGGGCGGCACTTTAGCAGTTTAAGCGGCCAATTGCCCGACTCTCTGGGTGGCGCTGGCGACCGTCGGTAAAAAAATAGCCGATTAGACGACCGGGGCACGGCACAAGCCGGGACACCTTGGGGCATAATGCCGACACTTTCATGACCACTGAGGGAATTTTTCAGCATGCCCTCGTCTTTTCCCCCCTCGGCTGTAGGGTTTTATTACACATGATCAAATCTTTGCGTCCATTGTTACTGGCCGGTTTTCTTCTCCCGCTGGCCTTCACCGTTTCCGCCGCCCCTATCAACACTGGCCTGACGCCCAACGTCGAAAAGGCGCTCAAGGCCAGCAAACTGCAAACCAACGCCTTGTCGCTGGTAATGATCCCGCTCAACGGCCCTGGCACGCCGACCATCTTCAACGCTGACGTTTCGGTCAACCCGGCCTCGACCATGAAACTGGTGACCACCTACGCCGCGCTGGAAATGCTCGGCCCGAACCATCAGTGGAAAACCGAGTTCTACACCGATGGCACCCTCAGCGGCGGCATCCTCAACGGCAACCTGTACCTCAAGGGTGGTGGTGATCCGAAGCTGAACATGGAAAAACTCTGGTTGCTGATGCGCGATCTGCGTGCCAACGGCGTGACGCAAATCACCGGCGATCTGGTGCTCGACCGCAACTTCTTCGTGCAACCGCAACTGCCGGACTTCAATGACGACGGCAATAACGACAACAAACCGTTCCTGGTGAAACCCGATTCGCTGCTGGTCAACCTCAAGGCCCTGCGTTTTGTCGCGCGCAATGACAATGGCCGGGTGCTGATTTCCGTCGAGCCGCCGATCGCCACTGTTCGCATCGAAAACCAGGTCAAGGCAGTCAACTCCAAACAATGCACCGGTGGCGTGCGCTACAACCCGGTCAACCAGCCCGACGGTAGCGTAACCGTGACCGTCGGCGGTCAATTGGGCGATGGCTGCAGCTCACAGACTTACCTGTCGCTGCTTGATCACGCGACCTACACCGCCGGCGCCGTGCGTGCGATCTGGAAAGAACTGGGCGGCAGCATCCAGGGACGTGATCGCCTGGCAACAGTGCCAAGCGGTGCGAAAGTACTCGCACGGGCTTATTCGCCAGACCTCGCCGAAATCATTCGCGACATCAACAAGTACAGCAACAACACCATGGCCCAGCAGTTGTTCCTGAGCCTGGGCCAGCGTTTCCGCACCGACGCCGATGGCGACGATGCCAAAGCAGCGCAGCGGGTAGTGCGTCAGTGGCTGGCGAAGAAAGGCATCACCGCACCGCATCTGGTCATGGAAAACGGCTCCGGCCTGTCCCGCGCCGAGCGCGTGAGTGCGCGTGAAATGGCGGGCATGCTGCAGGCGGCGTGGAAGAGTCCGTATTCGGCAGAATTCATCAGCTCGATGCCGATTGCCGGCACCGACGGCACCATGCGCAAGCGTCTGAAACGCACCGCGATGGCCGGCGAAGCTCACGTCAAGACCGGTACCTTGAACACCGTACGGGCGATTGCCGGTTACAGCCGCGACATCAATGGCAATACCTGGGCGGTCGTGGCCATCCTCAACGACAAAGCTCCGTTCGGCGCGTCGTCGGTGCTGGATCAGGTGCTGCTCGACCTCTATCGCCAGCCGAAACTGCCGCAAACCGCTTCGGTGCTGTAACAGATTTCAAGGACACCAAAGACCGACAATGTGGGAGCGGGCTTGCTCGCGAATGCGGTGGATCAGTGAATACAAGTGCTGACTGATAACCGCATTCGCGAGCAAGCCCGCTCCCACAGGGGACTTGCGTACAGCCTTAGCTCACCTCGCCCTCTACCCGGTCCCGGCCTGCCTGTTTCGCCGCATAAACCCCCGAATCAGCGCGCAGCAGCAAGGCGTCGGCGCCCTCTCCGACGCGCCAGCTGGCTATCCCGAAACTCGCGGTGACGATGCCGACGTCGTCGATCGGCGTGTTGCGCAGCCCTTGCCACAATTCCAGCGCCAACAGCCGAGCATGCTCGCCGTCGATGTCCGGGCAGAGCACCATGAACTCTTCGCCGCCCAGCCGACAGAACACATCGGTGCGCCGCAGGCGATGGCCAATGCGGTCGCACACTGTCTGCAACACTCTGTCGCCCACTGCGTGACCATGCAGATCGTTGATGCGCTTGAAGTGGTCGATGTCGAGCATGATCACCGAGAGCTGACCCCCTCCGCGCTCGACCCTGGCCATCTCCGTGGTCAGGCGCTCCTGGAAGTAGCGTCGATTGTGAATGCCGGTCAGCGAATCAGTGATCGACAGCGCCCGCAGCTCTTCTTCCACCCGCTTCAAGTCGGAAATGTCCGAGATGTAACCGTGCCAGAGCACGCCGCCACCGGGCAACTCTTCGGGTGTCGCCTCGCCGCGAACCCAGCGCACACCGCGCTGCGGCAGCTGCACGCGATACTCCTCGCGCCACGGACTGAGCGTTTCCGCCGAAGCGCGAATCGAGGCGCGAACCCGGGTGGTGTCTTGAGGATGGATCCGGGTGAAAATCGCTTCGGCGTTGAGCAGCAGCACGTCGGGCTCCAGCTCATAGATCTCGCGAATGCCGTCGCTGGCGTAGATCACACTGAATCGTCCGTCGAATTCCATTTTGAACTGATAGATCCCGCCAGGAACGTGGGCGCTGAGCTTCTTCAGCAACAAGTCCCGTGCCGCCAGCGCTTCGTGCACGCGTTTGCGTTCAGTAATGTCGATGCAGATGGCCAGGTGTCCGATCCACAAACCCTGCTCATCGAGCAGCGGCGTCGCCAGCATGTTGACCGCCAGGTGGCTGCCGTCGCTGCGCACCAGTGTCCATTCCCGCGCTTCCTGGCCGCCCTCCTCGCCGCCCTCGACCAGCATGGCCTGGCAGGTTGGAATCGACTTGCCGTAACGCGCGCTCAGCTCGGCCGAACGGGACGTCAGTTCGCGCGGCAGGTGCAGACTTTCCAGCGTCATGTGCCCGACCGCCTCCGCACTCGCATAGCCGAGCATTTGCTCTGCGCCGGCATTGAACGTGCTGATCACACCGCGCAGATCGGTGGCGATGATTGCCACTTGAGTCGCTGCATCCAGCACTCCGCGCAACTGTCCGTGGGTGCCGCGCAACTCCTGCTCGCGGGCGTGCAGCTCCTCGGTGCGCCGCTCGACCAGTTTCAGCGCACGCTGACGCTGGCTCACCAACACGTAGAGCAACGCACTGAGCATCAGGCTGAGCAACCCGCCCAGCACCACCACGCTGGTCACCGACGAATGATTGGCTTGCAGAAACGCTTCGCTGGGCTGGATGTCGACCTGGTAATCATGATCAGCCAGGCGCAACAGCCGCGTTGCGGCCAGATCGCTCGGCGCCGCACGGTTCGGCGACTCGTAGAGGACTTCGTGCTGATCGTCGGTGGACAGGTCCAGAATGCGCACAGCGAGGTAATCGCGTGGGGCTTCCGGCAAGCCATCGGCGAGCAACTGACGCATGCTGATCACGGCCATCACATAACCGTAAGGTTGGCTGTCGCCGGCATTGATGACCGGTGCCACCAGCAGCACACCCCGAGCATATGCGGGTTCAATGCTGACCAGATGCATCGGCTGCGACACTGCCATCTGCCCATGCTGGTCGGCCCGTTCCAGCGTGGCACGGCGCAAAGGTTGCGCAAGCAGGTCGTAGCCCAGTGGCGCACCGAGTTTGCTTTGCGTCTGGCTGAACAGTACGGCGACGTATTCATCGCGGTCACCGGCCAGTTGCAGTTGACCGTTGGCATCCAGCTCGCGAATGCTGAAGTCGGACATGCCTTCCTCGCGCATACGCCGCTCCAGCCCGGGCCGCTCGGCCTGGCTGACGCGCAATGCAAAGGAATACGCCTGGGTGCGGCGCAGCAGCGGTTGCGTGTAGCCGTCGAATTCGGCGCGGTCGACACTATCGGAATTGATGAAGAATCGACGCAGACCATCGAGACGCTGTTGCTGATCATCGAAACGTTCTTCGATACGGCTGTAACGTTCGCTGGCGAGCAGCTGGAAGCGTTGCCGCAATTGTTGGTGGAACAGGTTCAGCGTCGACCACGCAAGCACTGCAGTAAACAAACCGCCAATCAGTAATACCAGCAGCGCGACGCGTATGGCCGACACATCTTCACTGATAAACCCCAGAATCTTCGGGCGCACGGCGTGCAACGACATAGAGGCAACTCATAACGCCAGGTGCCGGAAAAGCCCATTGGCCATGAATGAGTTATAGCTATTAGCCACTAATTTGACCAGCAGATAAATGAACTGTAGGAGCGTCCACTGGCTGCTCCTACAGTTCACCCCCGTTAACGCGCCATTATTTTCCAGGCCCGATGGATCTTGCCGTTGCGGGCGAAATCCGGATCGATGGTCTTCGCCGTGATTTCTTCCACGGCATAGCGTTCGCTGAGGTTTGGCTCGAGCTCAAACTTGCGGAAGTTGTTGGAGAAATACAGCACGCCACCCGGCGCGAGTCGCGCCATGGCCAGGTCAATCAATTGCACCTGATCGCGCTGCACGTCGAAAATCCCTTCCATGCGTTTGGAGTTGGAGAACGTCGGCGGATCGATGAAGATCAGGTCGAACTCGTCACGGCAGGCGTCCAGCCAGACCATCACATCGCCCTGCTCCAGACGGTTCTTGTCGGAGAAACCGTTCAACGACAGGTTGCGTCGCGCCCAGTCAAGGTAGGTTTTCGACAGGTCGACACTGGTGGTGCTGCGCGCGCCACCCTTGGCCGCGTGAACACTGGCGGTTGCGGTGTAGCAATACAGGTTGAGGAAGCGTTTACCCTCTGCTTCCTTCTGAATCCGCAAGCGCATCGGCCGGTGATCAAGGAACAGACCGGTATCCAGGTAATCGGTGAGGTTGACCAGCAGCTTGACGCCACCTTCGTTAACCTCGACAAACTTGCCCTGGGCCGCTTGACGTTCGTATTGCTTGGTGCCGCTCTGACGCTCGCGGCGCTTGACCACCACGCGGCTCTTGTCGACGTTCAACGCCTGCGGAATGGCCGCCAGGGCATCGAACATGCGCGCCGAGGCTTTTTCCGGGTCGATGGATTTAGGCGCGGCGTATTCCTGGACGTGGACCCAATCGTGATACAGGTCGATGGCCATCGAGTATTCCGGCATGTCGGCATCGTAGATGCGATAGCAGTCGATGCCTTCACGCTTGACCCACTTGCCCAGCGCCTTGAGATTCTTCTGCAAACGGTTGGCAAACATCTGCCCGCCTTCGCTCAAGCGCGGTTGCTCGATCACCACCGGGGCCGGTTTGATCGGGTTGCCGTTCTTGTTGTACTTCTCGTACTTGCCCGGCGCGACATCGTTGTCGGCAACTTCGACTTCAGCCTGTTCACGCTCGACCTGACGCTGCTCCGGGGTGCGACGCTCACCCGTGACAAACTGGTCCGGCGTGACTTTGATCAGCAGCAGTTTGCACGGCAGCGCGCCGTTCCAGAACGAATACTGTTTGTGACTGCGGATGCCCATGCGCTTGCCCAGGTCCGGCGCGCCGGTGAACACGGCGGCTTCCCAGTTCAGGCAGGCCTGACGCAGACGTTCGCCAAGGTTCTGGTAGAGGTAAAGCAGACTTGCCTCGTCGCCCAGACGTTCGCCGTATGGCGGGTTGCAGATGACCAGACCTTTCTGGTTCTGGTCCGGACGCGGTTCGAACGTACCGACTTCGCCCTGGTAGATCTTGATCCACTCGCTCAGGCCGGCCCGTTCGACGTTGTTGCGGCCAGGTTGAATCAGGCGCGGATCGGCTTCGTAGCCACGAATCCACAGCGGTGGCCTGGCCAGACCGGCAGCGGCGCGCTCGGTGGCCTCTTCATGAAGCTTTTTCCACAGTGCCGGCACGTGACCCAGCCACGCGGTAAAGCCCCACTGCTCGCGGCGCAGGTTGGGGGCCATATCGGCGGCGATCATCGCCGCTTCAACCAGGAACGTACCGACACCGCACATCGGGTCAGCCAGCGCACCACCGTCGGCGGCAATGCGCGGCCAGCCGGAGCGGATCAGAATCGCGGCCGCGAGGTTTTCCTTCAACGGCGCAGCGCCCTGCTGCAGTCGATAACCGCGCTGGTGCAGGCTGTGCCCGGACAGATCGAGCGACAGAATGGCTTCGCCACGGTCCAGACGCAGGTGAATGCGCAGGTCCGGGTTGAGTTTATCGATGGAAGGACGGTCCCCCTGCGGGGTACGCAGTTTGTCGACGATCGCGTCCTTGACCTTCAACGCGCCGAAGTGGGTATTGTCGATGCCCGACCCGTGGCCGCTGAACTCGACGGCCAGGGTGCCGTCGTTAAGCATGTGGTCTTGCCATTCGATGTCGAGCACGCCGTGGTACAGGTCTTCGGCGTCCTTCATCGGGAAACGCTTGAGCACCAGCAACACCCGGTTCGCCAGACGCGACCACAGACAGAGGCGATAAGCAGTTTCCATGGTGGCCATGCCGCGCACGGCAGAGGTGTGCTCACGCGCTTCTTCAAGGCCAAGCCCGATGGCTTCCTCGATGAGCAGGCCTTCAAGGCCTTTGGGGCAAGTGAGGAAGAGTTCGAAACGATCGGACATGGTTATTCCAGAGCCTTTGGCTAGTGGACCGGCAACGCATTGCCGGCCCGATTTCAATCAGGCGCTTTTCTTGAAGAGCGCCCGCGTGGCACGAAGGTGTGCCGACCCACCCGTGCTGCTCGGGTCAAATGAGCTTAGATGCACGGGCAGATAAAAAAGCTTGAAGCAACAAAATGTCATAAGGCGACCCTTCGTCGAATAATGCTCGCAGCAACAAGAGCGATTCTCGTTAAAGGATTAAGCCCGTCATCTAGTGTGGGGGCCGATCATACCGGGGTTTGGCCAATAAACCTGCCCCGAACATCATGTTACTTATGGCCAGAGTACCTTAATGATTACGTCCTTATGACAAAACGATCATTCCATCTGTGTGACTCATTGGTTAGAACTCAACACAGGTTGACGTCGCAACGGCGTCAACACCTTGGCTCGCCACGCCGGCAGCGAGCCCCAACGGCAGAGATTTTCTGCCAGACCTCAATTCGAGGTCGACGCGATAAATACAGTCAACAAGTGAGGGCAATACCCTATGAGAAGACTTAAGCGTGACCCGTTGGAAAGAGCATTTTTACGCGGATATCAATATGGCGTTGGTGGCAAATCCCGTGAGCTTTGCCCATTTACTCTACCGTCGGTACGTCAAGCCTGGATTAACGGCTGGCGAGAAGGACGCGGCGACAACTGGGACGGTATGACCGGCACTGCGGGAATCCATAGACTCAACGAACTTCACGCCGTCGGCTGACACAGGGCTTAACACTCCGACACGACAATCTGAATACGTAACGACTTAACACGCACGCCCCATCCGGGCGGCGGGCTTCGGCCCAGGGGCTCCTTCAAGGAGCCCTTTTTTATGTTTGAAACGCGGTCCGTAGCAGCTGCCGAGCACCGCGAGGCTGCGTCCCGCCGCAACGCAGTCGTGAGACCCGCCAACGCGATCAATCCCAATAAGCCTGGCGTGCAGGGAACTGGCGACTGCTTTGCAGCCGAACGCAGCCTCGCGGGCTCGGCAGCTGCTACAGGTCAGCGCAGCGCTGCAATGGCATCCACGGACTCACGGATCAACGCCGGACCTTTGTAGATGAAGCCGGAGTAGATCTGCACCAGGCTCGCACCCGCTGCGATCTTCTCGGCAGCATGCCTGCCTTCAGTGATCCCGCCCACGGCAATGATCGGCAAGCGCCCCGCCAGCTCCGCCGCCAACACTTTCACCGTGTGGGTGCTTTTCTCGCGCACCGGTGCGCCAGACAAGCCGCCCGCCTCGTCGCCGTGTTCCATGCCTTCGACGCCAACACGGCTGAGGGTGGTGTTGGTCGCGATCACCGCATCCATCCCGGTTTCCACCAGCGCCTGGGCGACCTGCACGGTTTCTTCGTCGGTCATGTCCGGGGCGATCTTGATCGCCAGTGGCACATGCTTGCCGTGACGCAGCGCCAGCTCCGCGCGGCGGGTGGCGAGGTCGGCGAGCAATTGCTTGAGCGAGTCCCCGAATTGCAGGCTGCGCAGGCCCGGAGTGTTCGGCGAACTGACGTTGACCGTGATGTAACTGGCGTGGGCGTAAACCTTGTCCAGGCAGATCAGGTAGTCATCGACCGCGCGCTCGACCGGCGTATCGAAGTTCTTGCCGATATTGATGCCCAGCACGCCGGTGTATTTCGCCGCCGCCACGCGGGCGAGCAAATGATCGACACCGAGGTTGTTGAAGCCCATACGGTTGATGATCGCCTCGGCTTCCGGCAGCCGAAAAATCCGCGGTTTCGGGTTGCCTGGCTGCGCACGTGGGGTAATGGTGCCGATCTCGACAAAACCGAAGCCCAGTTGTGCGAAACCGTCGATGGCTGCGCCGTTCTTGTCCAGACCGGCCGCCAGCCCCACCGGGTTCGGTAAATTCAGGCCCATGACCGTCACCGGCATTTTCGCCGGTGCCTTGCTGAGCATGCCGTTGAGGCCCAAACGCCCGCCTGCGCCAATCAAATCCAGCGACAGATCGTGGGAGGTTTCCGGGGAAAGTTTGAACAACAGCTGACGGGCCAGGGAGTACATGGGCGGCGTGGTCTCGAGTGCGGCGAAATGAGGCGGCGATTATAGCCGGGCATCGCAGTCGGGCGCGAGGCGCGCAGCTAAATCCACCCGCGCTGGCATATGCCTTGCACCACTCAGTGCAATCAGCACTCATGCCAACGACGGGATGAGTCGAAAGACAATGGCGTCGTCACTCGGCTCAGTTATCGAGAGAGCCCGGGACGGCGCTTTTTTTTGGAAGGTGTTTGCTTATGAAACAAACCACAGCCAGCCCGTTGGCCTGGGTCAACGGCAGCGACGCCCCGGAAAAGACCGAAATCAACCTCGGCTTCATGGCCCTCAGCGACTGCGCCTCGCTGGTGGTGGCCGCCACCCAGGGCTTCGCCCAGCCTTATGGACTGAGCTTGAACCTCAAGCGCCAGTCATCCTGGGCCAACCTGCGCGACAAACTGGTCAGCGGTGAGCTCGACGCCGCGCACAGCCTGTACGGATTGATCTACGCGGTGCACCTGGGCATCGGCGGCGTCGCGTCCACCGACATGGCCGTGCTGATGGGCCTGAATCAGAACGGCCAGAGCATCAATCTGTCCCATGGCTTGCAAGCGCTTGGCGTGACCGGTCCTGAAGCACTCGATCGGCACGTGCACCAAAGTCGTCCAAAACTCACCTTCGCCCAGACCTTCCCGACCGGGACCCACGCCATGTGGCTGTATTACTGGCTCGCGAGTCAGGGCATTCATCCGTTGCACGACGTCAACAGCGTCGTGGTGCCGCCGCCGCAAATGGTCGCGCACCTGCAGGCCGGACGCATCGATGGCTTTTGTGTCGGCGAGCCCTGGTCTGCCAGCGCGGTGAAACAGAGCCTGGGCTTTACCATGGCAACTACGCAGACCATCTGGCCGGATCACCCGGAGAAGGTGCTTGGTTGCACTCGCGCCTTCATCGAGCAATTCCCCAACACGGCGCGAGCGCTGGTGATGGCGATTCTGGAAGCCAGCCGCTTCATAGATCAAAACAGCGAAAATCGCCGAAGTACCGCGCAGTTGCTGAGCGCGCCAGAGTTTCTCGACGCGCCGCTCGACTGCATCGAACCGCGCCTGCTGGGCGATTATGACGACGGCCTCGGCAATCACTGGCAGGACCCGCACAGGCTGCGCTTCCACGGCAATGGCGAAGTCAATCTGCCTTATCTGTCCGACGGCATGTGGTTCATGACCCAGTTCCGCCGCTGGGGATTGTTGCGCGACGATCCGGACTACCTCGCGGTCGCCCGGCACGTGCAGCAATTGGACGTGTACCGGGAGGCCGCCGCTGCCGTCGGCGTCGCCACCAACGCTGCGGACATGCGCAGCAGCCAGCTGATCGACGGCAGAATCTGGGACGGAGCGGATCCCGCCGCGTACGCCCGCAGCTTCAGGCTGCACGCGCTGAGCGACAGCGCTGCCTTCTTGCCCGCCGCTGACAGGAGATAGCGAACATGCTGCGTATCCTGCTGATCAACGACACTGCGAAAAAAGTCGGGCGCCTGAAAGCGGCGCTGACCGAAGCCGGGTTTGAGGTGATCGATGAATCCGGGCTGACCATCGACCTGCCCGCGCGCGTCGAAACGGTGCGCCCGGACGTGATTCTGATCGATACCGAGTCACCGAGCCGCGATGTGCTGGAGCAAGTAGTGCTGGTTTCCCGCGACCAGCCCCGGCCGATCGTAATGTTTACCGATGAGCACGACCCCAATGTGATGCGCCAGGCGATCAAGTCCGGGGTCAGCGCCTACATCGTCGAGGGCATTCACGCACAACGTTTGCAGCCGATTCTCGACGTCGCCATGGCACGCTTCGAAAGCGACCAGGCCCTGCGTGCGCAGCTGCACGCCCGCGACCAGCAATTGGCCGAGCGTAAGCGCATCGAGCTGGCCAAGGGCATGCTGATGAAGTTGAAGGCGTGCAATGAAGAAGAGGCCTACACCCTGATGCGCCGCCAGGCGATGAGCCGTCAGCAGAAGCTGATTCAGGTGGCGGAGCAGATTATTGCGATGAGTGAGTTGTTGGGCTGAAGCCCTGTGGGGTCCGCAAGGGCCCTTTCGCGAGCAAGCCCGCTCCCACGTTTTGAAATGCATTCCAAGGGTGGGAGCGGGCTTGCTCGCGAAGGACACGACTCGGTTCCAGACTGTTGGCACAAATCTCGCTAAGCAATCAGCACAGGTAACCAACGGCGGTTGCCCCACCTACGACAAAGACGTCGCTCACCTCGTTTGCCTCCCGGCGAATCAGGTGGCGGCGTTTTTTTGTTTTGGCCCCGCAACACGGGGTCGGTGGTGCGGCCGTGCCGGCGCCCCACTCGCAAGCTCATGACTCTATTCGAGACGACCAACCGCTGAGGTGCGCGATGAATTCAAGCTTCTGGAAATCCGGCCATACCCCGACCCTGTTCGCAGCCTTTCTGTATTTCGACCTGAGTTTCATGGTCTGGTATCTGCTGGGCCCGATGGCGGTGCAGATCGCCGCCGACCTGCAACTGACCACCCAACAACGGGGCCTGATGGTCGCCACGCCGATTCTGGCCGGCGCCATACTGCGCTTCATCATGGGCCTGCTTGCGGATCGCCTGTCGCCGAAAACCGCCGGGCTGATTGGCCAGGTGATCGTCATCTGCGCCCTGTTCGTCGCCTGGATGCACGGCATTCACAGCTATGAACAAGCGCTGCTGCTGGGTCTGTTTCTCGGTATGGCGGGCGCGTCCTTCGCCGTCGCCTTGCCGCTGGCCTCGCAATGGTATCCGCCGCAGCATCAGGGCAAAGCCATGGGCATTGCCGGTGCCGGAAACTCCGGGACGGTGCTTGCCGCGCTGATCGCGCCGGTGCTCGCGGCCGCGTTCGGCTGGAGCAACGTATTCGGCTTCGCGCTGATCCCGCTGATCGTGACCCTCATCGTTTTCGCCTGGCTGGCCAAAAACGCCCCTGAGCGGCCGAAAGCCAAATCAGTCGCGGATTACTTCAAAGCCTTGGGAGACCGTGACAGCTGGTGGTTCATGTTCTTCTACAGCGTGACCTTCGGCGGTTTTATCGGCCTGGCCAGCGCCCTGCCCGGCTACTTCAATGACCAGTACGGCCTGAGCCCGGTGACTGCCGGTTACTACACCGCCGCCTGTGTGTTTGGCGGCAGCCTGATGCGCCCGTTGGGCGGCGCTATGGCCGACCGTTTCGGCGGCATCCGCACCCTGTTGGCGATGTACACCGTCGCGGCGATCTGCATAGCTGCCGTCGGCTTCAACCTGCCGAGCTCCTATGCGGCGCTGGCGCTTTTCGTCTGCACCATGCTCGGTCTGGGCGCAGGTAACGGTGCGGTTTTCCAGTTGGTCCCGCAGCGTTTTCGGCGGGAAATCGGCGTGATGACCGGCCTGATCGGCATGGCCGGCGGCATCGGCGGTTTCGCGCTGGCCGCAGGGATGGGCGCGATCAAGCAAAGCACCGGCAGTTACCAGCTGGCGTTGTGGTTGTTCGCCAGCCTTGGCGTACTCGCCTGGTTCGGTCTGCACGGGGTGAAACGTCGCTGGAGAACCACCTGGGGCTCGGCGGCCGTGACGGCGGCGCGGGTCTGAATACTGAATGAGCCTGCAACTGAGTTTTGCCGAAGCCAGCGCCACCGGCCCGCGCGAGGAAAACCAGGACGCCTTGCGCCTGGTGACGCCTGCGCCGGCGCTGGCGGCGAGCAAAGGTTATCTGTTCGCCATTGCCGATGGCGTCAGCCAGTGTGCCGATGGCGCCCTCGCCGCGCGCTCGACCTTGCAGGCACTGGCGCTGGATTATTACGCCACTCCGGAAACCTGGGGTGTCGCGCAGGCACTGGATCGCTTGCTGCTCGCGCAGAACCGCTGGTTGCAAGCCAACGGTGGTGGCCAGCCGCTGCTGACCACCGTCAGCGCCCTGGTGATGCGCGGCAGGCGGTTTACCCTGGCGCACGTCGGTGACTGCAGGGTTTATCGCTGGCACGCTGACCAGTTGCAACGCATCAGCGAAGATCATGTCTGGGATCAGCCGGGCATGCAGCATGTGCTGAAACGCGCACTGGGACTGGATCAGCATCTGGTGCTGGATTTTCTCGACGGCGAGCTGCGTGTCGATGAGAGTTTTGTGCTGCTCAGCGACGGCATCTGGGCTGTTTTGGGGGATACGGCGATTGCCGCGATTCTGCGCGACCAGCCGGATTTATCCAGCGCCGCCCAGACGTTAGTCAGCGCGGCGCACCTGGCGGGCAGTCAGGACAACGCCAGTGCGTTGTTGGTGCGGGTCGATGCGCTCGGCGAAACCAGTATCGGCGACGCGCTTATTCATCTGCAGCAGTGGCCACTGCCGCCTGCCCTGAAACCGGGTCAGGCGTTCGAGGGCTGGCAGATTGACGGGATTCTTGCGCAGAGCCAGCAATCGCTGCTGTACCGAGTGCGTGATGCGCAGCAGCAACCCTGGTTAATGAAGACGTTGCCGGCGGCGCTGCACGACGATCACCTGGCCGGACAGGCGTTGCTGTCTGAGGAATGGTTTCTTAAACGCGTGGCCGGCAGGCATTTTCCGGAAGTGCATGCGGCCAGCCAACGTCAGCATCTGTACTACGTGATGCGTGAATATTCCGGCTGCACCCTCGCACAATTACAGGCGCATGGACCCTTGCCACTTGCACAATGGCAGGACCTGGCCGAGCGCCTGCTGCGGGCGGTGGGCATGCTGCATCGTCGGCAGATTTTGCATCGCGACATCAAACCGGAAAACCTGTTACTGGGCGAGGACGGTGAATTACGCCTGCTGGATTTCGGGCTCGCCTACTGCCCTGGCTTGTCCGAAGATCAGGCCTGTGAACTGCCCGGTACCCCGAGCTACATTGCGCCAGAGGCTTTTCGTGGTGATCCGCCGACGGCGCAGCAGGATTTGTACGCGGTCGGCGTGACCCTGTATTTCCTGCTCACCGGGCATTACCCGTTCGGTGAAATCGAAGCCTTTCAGCGCCCTCGTTTTGGCGTGCCGGTAAGCCCCAGCCGCTACCGCCCGGACCTGCCGGAATGGCTGGCGCAAAGCCTCGAGCGGGCGGTGGAGGTGGAACCTGCCGCGCGATTTGAAACGGCGGAGGAATGGTTATTGCTGCTGGAACAGGGCGAGCGACGCAGTCTGAGCGTGCGCCCACGACCGTTGCTGGAGCGCGAGCCGTTGAAGGTCTGGCGAACGATGGCGCTGGTTTCGCTGGTGGTGAACCTGGTGCTGCTGGTGTTGATTTTTCATGGCTGAAAGATCGCAGCCTCGTTTCACTCGACAGCTGCTACAGAAAATTCGTCTGCCCGATCCGAACCCCAACATTCGACACCACCGACCGACAATCAAATTCCCCGGTCCAAATCCCCCCGTAGCAGCTGTCGAGTGAAACGAGGCTGCGATCCCTTGACCCTCCGCCTCAAAACGGGCACTCCGCATTAATTCGGTGCAGCAACACCCACCTTCAACCCGGCAATACCCGCAAATCCGCCGGGCCGCGCTACTTGGCACAACCACTGCATTACCCATCTCATCACACATAAAGCCCAGCCTTCAAAGACGAAGGGTGAGCTGCCCGAGAGAACGGGACCAGGACAAAGGCGTCCTCGCTAGGCAACTAGCGGGACGCCTTTTTTGTTTGCGCAAAATATGTCGAGCACGACCTGACAGCCTGATGAGGCCGGTACGGACTCCCCGGAGAAGCTGATGAAAAAATTAAAACTGGTGATGATCGGCAACGGCATGGCCGGGGTTCGCACCCTGGAAGAGCTGCTCAAGTTGAGCAACGAACTGTACGACATCACGGTCTTCGGCGCTGAACCCCATGCCAACTACAACCGAATCCTGCTCTCGCCCGTGCTGGCCGGCGAGCAGACATTCGAAGAAATCGTGCTTAATGACCTGGACTGGTACCTCGAAAACGACATCAAGCTGCTGCTCAATCGCAACGTGGTGGAAATCGACCGAGTCAAACGCCGGGTTATCGCCGACGACGGCACCGAGGCCGAATACGATCGCCTGCTGATCGCCACGGGCTCGACGCCATTCATCCTGCCGATCCCCGGAAACACCTTGGAAGGCGTGATCGGCTACCGCGATATCGCCGACACGCAGGCGATGATCAACACCGCGAAAACACATAAACACGCGGTGGTTATCGGCGGCGGTCTGCTCGGCCTGGAGGCGGCGAACGGGTTGATGCTGCGCGGCATGCACGTCACGGTGGTGCACATCGGCGAATGGCTGCTGGAACGACAACTCGACAAAACCAGCGGCCAATTCCTGCAATCCGCGCTGGAGGCCCGCGGCCTGCAGTTTCGCCTGCGCGAGCAGACGCTGGCCCTGCACGATGCCGGCAACGGTCGGGTCGGCTCGATCGAATTCAGCAACGGCGAGATCCTCAGCGCTGATCTGGTCGTGATGGCCGCCGGCGTCCGGCCGCGCACCGAGCTCGCAGAAAAAGCCGGCCTGCCGTGCAATCGCGGGATTCTGGTCAACGACACGATGCAAACCTACGACCCACGGGTTTACGCGATCGGCGAATGCGCCAGTCACCGTGGTATCGCCTACGGCCTGGTCGCGCCGCTGTTCGAACAGGCCAAGGTGTGCGCCAACCACTTGGCTCAATTGGGCTTCGCCACTTACAAGGGCTCGGTGACCTCGACCAAGTTGAAGGTGACCGGTATCGACCTTTTCTCCGCCGGCGACTTCATGGGCGGTGAAGGCACCGAGACCATCACACTCTGCGACCCGATCAGCGGAATCTATAAAAAACTGGTGATCAAGAATGATGTACTGGTCGGTGCTTGCCTGTATGGGGATACCGCTGATGGTGGTCGGTATTTTCAACAGATTCGCGAGAACGACGACATCGGGCTCATTCGCGATCACCTGATGTTCGGCGACCTGTTCCCGGCAGCCGTCAGCGATGAACTAGACCTGGGTTCGGTTATTTTTAAGGAAGCCAGCTGATGAACAGCCAGATCACGGCCTCGACCTGCTGTTACTGCGGTGTCGGCTGCGGCGTATTGATCGAGCATGACGGCGAGCGCATCGTCGGCGTCAGCGGCGATCCGGCGCACCCGGCCAATTTCGGCAAACTGTGCAGTAAAGGTTCGACCCTGCACCTGACCGGCGACCTCGCCGCCCGCGCGTTATACCCCGAACTGCGCCTGGGCAAAGGGCTCGCGCGCAGCCGCACCGACTGGGAC
>NZ_CABVGX010000041.1 GCF_902497625.1 Pseudomonas fluorescens
GTGTTGCTGCTGGCGCCGGGCACGCCGTTGTTGCTCGATGGCCAACGCGGTCGCCTGCACGTCGACGCCGACGCGACGACCCTTAAACGTGCTACGCAGGAGCGCGACAGCCGTGAGCAACGCCTCAAAGCTGCCGCCGAACAACGTCATCAACCGGCGCTGACGACTGACGGTCACGCGGTGGAAGTGTTCGCCAACATCGGTGAAAGCGCTGGCGTGATCAGCGCAGTCGAGCAGGGCGCTGAAGGCATTGGCCTGCTGCGCACCGAACTGATTTTTATGGCCCACCCGCAGGTGCCGGACGAGGCCACTCAGGAAGCCGAATACCGTCGCGTCCTCGATGGCCTCGCGGGGCGGCCGCTGGTGGTGCGTACGCTGGACGTCGGCGGCGACAAACCGCTGCCTTACTGGCCGATTGCGAAGGAGGAAAACCCGTTCCTCGGCGTGCGCGGCATTCGCCTCACCTTGCAACGTCCTAAGATCATGGAGGCGCAATTGCGCGCTTTGCTGCGGGCCGCCGACAACCGGCCGTTGCGGATCATGTTCCCGATGGTCGGCAGCGTCGACGAGTGGCGCCAGGCGCGCGACATGACCGAGCGCTTGCGCCTGGAAATCCCGGTCGCAGATTTGCAACTGGGGATCATGATCGAAGTGCCCTCGGCGGCATTGCTCGCGCCGGTGCTGGCCAAGGAAGTCGACTTCTTCAGCGTCGGCACCAATGACCTCACTCAGTACACCTTGGCGATCGATCGTGGCCACCCGACCTTGTCAGCCCAGGCGGACGGTTTGCACCCGGCGGTTTTGCAACTGATCGACATCACCGTGCGAGCGGCACATGCCCATGGCAAATGGGTCGGCGTCTGCGGCGAACTGGCGGCTGATCCGCTCGCGGTGCCGGTGCTGGTCGGCTTGGGTGTTGATGAATTGAGCGTGTCGGGGCGCAGCATTGCCGAAGTCAAGGCGCGCATCCGCGAACTCAGCCTGACCCAGTCTCAAACCCTTGCCCGACAGGCCCTGACCGTCGGCAGCGCAAATGAAGTGCGCGCATTAGTGGAGGCCCTGTAATGGCCAGGATTTTAACGCTGACCCTCAACCCGGCGCTTGACCTCACCGTCCAGTTACCGCGCCTTGAGCCGGGTCAGGTCAACCGCAGCAACGAGATGCACACCCACGCTGCCGGCAAGGGCGTCAACGTCGCGCAAGTGTTGGCTGATCTGGGGCACCAGCTGACTGTCAGCGGTTTTCTCGGCGAGGACAATCTGCAAGCGTTCGAGTCGTTGTTCGCCAAGCGCGGATTTGTCGATGCCTTCATCCGCGTCCCCGGCGAGACCCGCAGCAATCTGAAACTGGCGGAAAGCGACGGCCGCATTACCGATATCAACGGCCCCGGGCCGAGGGTCAGCGAGGCGGCGCAACAGGCGTTGCTGGATCGTCTCGATCAGATCGCGCCGGGGCATGACGCCGTTGTTGTTGCCGGCAGCCTGCCACAGGGCGTCAGTGCGCAGTGGTTGCAGGCGCTGATCGTGCGCTTGAAAGCGCTCGGCCTGAGGGTGGCGCTGGACACCAGCGGCGAGGCCTTGCGTGCCGCGCTTGAAGCCGGCCCCTGGCTGATCAAACCGAACATCGAAGAGCTTGCCGATGCGCTGGGCATCGAGGCGACGTCGGTCACGGCTCAAGCCCAAGCGGCGAGCCGACTGCACGCTCGAGGCATCGAGCACGTAGTGATTTCCGATGGCGCCGAGGGGGTGAACTGGTTCAGCGTTGGCTCGGCCCTGCATGCCTCGCCGCCCAAGGTCACGGTCGCCAGTACGGTCGGTGCCGGCGACTCGTTACTGGCCGGCATGCTCCACGGTTTGCTCAGTGCCGACACCCCTGAACAGACCCTGCGCACCGCCACGGCGATTGCCGCGCTGGCAGTCACCCAGATTGGTTTCGGAATCGCCGATGCGGCGCAATTGGCGCAGCTCGAACAGGGTGTGCGCGTGCGTCCCCTGACAGAACAATAAGAGGGTTTGTGATGAAGTTAGCCATTGTTACGGCCTGTCCGAACGGCATGGTCACCAGTGTGCTGTGCGCCCGTTTGCTTGACGCGGCGGCGCAGCGTCAGGGCTGGAGCACCAGCGTTGAAGTGGTGGATGCGGCGCATCCCGAGCGCGAAATATCGGCGGCCACCATCGAGGCGGCAGAGTGGGTTTTGCTGGTCGCCACCGGAGCGGTGGACATGACACGGTTCGTCGGCAAAAGAGTCTTTCAGATTGCCCCGGCGCAAGCCCTGCAAGATGTCGAAGCAGTGCTGCGGCGCGGTGCAGAAGAGGCGCAGGTCTACCTCGCGCCCGAAGCAGTCGACGAACCTGAAAGCATCGTCAAGAACGCACCGCGTCTGGTCGCCATCACGGCGTGCCCGACCGGTGTTGCCCACACCTTCATGGCGGCCGAGGCCCTGCAGCAAGCGGCCAGACGTTTGGGCTACGACTTGCAGATCGAGACCCAGGGCTCGGTAGGCGCGCGCAATCCACTGAGTGCTGCCGCGATTGCCGATGCCGACGTGGTGCTGCTGGCGTGCGACATCGAAGTGGCGACCGAGCGCTTCGCCGGCAAGAAAATCTACCGCTGCGGCACGGGCATCGCCCTCAAGCAAGCCGAAGCGACGCTGAACAAAGCCTTGGCCGAAGGTCGTCAGGAGAGCGCTGCAAACGCTGGAACAGGTCCGGTCAAACAGGAAAAAACCGGCGTCTACAAACACCTGCTGACCGGCGTTTCGTTCATGCTGCCGATGGTGGTGGCGGGCGGTCTGATGATCGCGTTGTCCTTCGTTTTCGGCATCAGCGCCTTCAAGGAGGAGGGCACGCTCGCCGCCGCGTTGATGCAGATCGGCGGCGACACCGCGTTCAAGCTGATGGTGCCGCTGCTGGCGGGTTACATCGCCTATTCGATTGCTGATCGTCCGGGCCTCGCGCCGGGCATGATCGGTGGACTGTTGGCGAGCACCTTGGGCGCGGGGTTTATCGGCGGGATCATTGCCGGTTTCATTGCCGGTTACGCGGCTCAGGCGATCAACCGATATGCGCGTTTGCCGCAGAGCCTGGAAGCGCTGAAACCGATTCTGATCATCCCGTTATTCGCCAGCCTGTTCACCGGTCTGGTGATGATTTATGTGGTCGGCAAACCGGTCGCCGGAATGCTCGCCGGGCTGACGCAGTTCCTCGACAGCATGGGCACCACCAACGCGATTCTGCTCGGCGTCCTATTGGGCGGCATGATGTGTGTCGACCTCGGCGGGCCGATCAACAAGGCAGCTTATGCGTTCTCGGTCGGGCTGTTGGCTTCGCAAAGTTATGCACCAATGGCCGCGACCATGGCCGCCGGCATGGTGCCGCCGATTGGCCTGGGTATCGCCACGTTTATTGCCCGGCGCAAGTTTGCCCAGACTGAGCGTGAGGCCGGCAAAGCAGCATTGGTGCTGGGCTTGTGTTTCATCTCCGAAGGCGCGATTCCGTTCGCCGCCAAGGACCCGTTGCGGGTTATCCCGGCAAGCATTGCCGGCGGCGCGCTGACCGGGGCCTTGTCGATGTATTTCGGCTGTAAACTGATGGCGCCGCACGGTGGACTGTTCGTGCTGCTGATCCCGAATGCGATCAACCATGCGCTGCTTTATCTGCTGGCAATTGTAGCGGGGAGCCTGGTGACGGCGGTGGCGTACGCTCTGCTCAAGAGGCCTGAGGTTGTCGAGCTGGCGGTAGAACCGGTCAACGCCTGACACTCGAATGTGTCGGCGCAAGCTTGCTCGCGATAGCAGTCTTACAGGCAATTGATTATTGACTGTTGATCCGTCATCGCGAGCAAGCTTGCTCAGAGATTTCTCCGGTCAGTAAACATCCCGGCGGTAGCGACCCTGTTCGATCAGGCGATCAACTTCTTCGATGCCGAGCAGTTCGTTCAGCGCGTGATCCACGCCCGAAGCCATCCCCTGCAAGCTGCCGCAGATGTAAATTACCGCGCCGTCGGCAAGCCACTGCTTGAGCAAATCAGCCGACTCACGCAGGCGGTCCTGCACGTAAATCTTCTGCGCCTGATCCCGCGAAAACGCCAGGTCCAGGCGCTCAAGATCACCCGAGGTCAGCCATTCCTCCAGCTCGTTGCGGCACAGATAATCAAATTCGCGATTACGTTCGCCGAACAAGAGCCAGTGGCGCTGCTGTCCATCGGCGATGCGCGCCTTGAGCAAACTGCGCAGCCCGGCCAGGCCAGTGCCGTTGCCCAGCAGGATCATCGGCACCGGTTCGACCGGCAGATGGAAGCCGCTGTTACGCCGCACTCGCAGGCTGATCGCGCTGCCCACCGGTGCGTGTTCGGTCAGCCAGCCGGAGCCGACACCGAGGCTGCCGTCGGGGTGCAGTTCCTGACGCACGATCAGCTCCAGCACACCGTCGGCAGCAGTCGAGGCGATCGAGTACTCGCGCATCGCCAACGGCACCAGCGCATCGACCAGTGCTTGCGCATGCAGGCCGACCAGGTGAGTTCGATTCTCCGGCAGCTGGCGTGTGGCGAGCGCTTGCTCCAGCGGTTGCGAAAGACCTTCTAGCGTCACGGCCGCGCGGCCATCAATCCCCAGGCCATCCAGGAAATGCTCGATCGCCCATGGGCAGTTGCGCGGCAAGACTTCCACCAGATCGCCGGCCAGCCAGCTGCTGGTGTTAGGAGCGCTGAGGCCGAGCAGATAAACCGGCGCACCGCTGCTGCCGGAGTTCATCAATTCGCGGTGGGTGAGCGTCCAGCTGTCGTAGCTGGGCGCTTGCCAGATGTCTGCAGGCGCCTGACCGGTCAGCAGGCCGAGTTGCTGCTGCCAATGACGCAAGGCGTAGGGATCGCCGCAGTCGACTTCCACCGGGGCGAACAGATGCTTGCCGCCGTGTTCGCTGAGCCAGGAGTGCAGGCGTCGAGCGAAACCGCAGAATTGCTGATACTGCCGGTCGCCCAGTCCCAGCACGGCGTAGTTGAGGCTGCCCAGGCTCGCAGCCTGGCTCAGCACTTTGCGTTCGAACCCACGGGCGCTGTCTGGCGCTTCGCCGTCGCCGAAGGTGCTGACCACGAACAGCGCGTTGCTCGAATCCAGCAGGTCCTGCTCGCTGACCGTGGCCAACGGCTGAACCTTCACCGGCAGTCCGGCGGCCTGCAATTGCCCGGCGGTCTGCCACGCCAATTGTTCGGCAAACCCGCTCTGGCTGGCAAAACCGATCAGCCATGCCGGTGCATCGCTGCCCGGTTGCACCAAGCCTTTGCGCGCGTCCTTGATCTGCTTTTTCTTGCGCCGACGATCCAGGTAGAGCAGCCAGCCGGTGATGAAAAACAGCGGCATGGTCAGCGCGCTGAGCGTCAGGACGATCCGCCCGATCAAGCCGAAATAACTGCCGACGTGCAGCGCGTAGATACTGGTCAGCAATTGCGCCTTGAGGCTTTTGTCGCTGTAGCGATCGTGACGTTTGACGATGCCGGTCGCCGGATCAAGGCTGATCTGGTTCAGCGCGCGGTCATGCGGCGAGGAGTTCAGCAGGTAGAACACCGTGGCCGGTTGGCCGGCCACTGGCGGCATGCGGATGTTGTAGGAGCTCAAGGCCGGGCCGGCAGCGCTGTAAATGCTGCTCCACATCGCCGCGTAATCGGCCGTCGGCGCCGGACCACTCGGCGCCGGGCCGCGACCACCACGCCCGCGCTCGCTCTGTGGCGAATCGGAAAGCAAACGGGTCAGGCCTTTGTTGTACCACTCGTAGGACCACGACAACCCGGTCAACGCCGCCAGCAGATAGAACACCAGGCACCAGGTGCCGGCGACCGAGTGCAGATCCCAGTTGAAGCTGCGGCCTTTTTTCTTCCAGTCGAGGGTCAGCCAGGCGCGCCAGTTTTTCCACTGGCGAGGCCAGCGCAGGTACAGGCCGGACAGACAAAAGAAAATCAGGATCAGCGTGCAGGCACCGGTGATTTGCCGACCGGTGTCACCGATGGCGAGGAAGCGGTGCAGGCGCAGCATCAGGCCGAAGAAATCCTGACCGGTGGCGGTGCCCATGAACTCGCCGCTGTACGGGTCGAAATAACGCATCTCCCCGCGCCGCTCGCCTGGCGGCGGGGTGAAGAACACCCGCGCGGCGTTGCCACTGTCGGTCTCGACTGTGAGCATCGAGACTTTCTTGCCGGACGCGCCCTCGATTTTCTCCACCAGTTCGGCGGGCGGCAGGACGCCGGCAACCTGTTTCTCGACCTGCAACACGGACGGGTTGAGGGCGCGCAGGATTTCATCCTGAAACGACACCGTCGCTCCGGTGACGCCCATCAGGGCCAGGACCAGGCCGGCACTGATGCCGAAGAACCAGTGCAACTGGAACAGGGTTTTCTTCAACACATCACTCGCCTTGTTCGTTCGAAAATGATCATCACGGCGGGCATTATGCCGTGGGTTGTCGAGAAGCTTGGTGTTTACGCACAAAAGCCCCGTTCATGTGGATGAACGGGGCCAGGCTCTGATGTCACGTTGCACCCACAGGGGTTGCGGTGCAGCGGGCAATCAGAAGTGGAAGTTGGTGCTTACCAACGCTGTACGGCCCGCCGCCTGATTGGCGAAGTGGGTCGAGAACGCTTTGTCGTAGTAGGTTTCGTCAGTCAGGTTCTGCACGTTCAACTGCAGGTCGAGGTTTTTGCTGACCTTGTAGCTGGCCATGGCGTCGTAACGCACATAGGAATCGACCATGGTGGTGTTCGCTGTGCTGCCATACACGTCGTCGACATAGAACGCGCCGCCGCCAATGGTCAGCTTCGGCGTGATGGCATAGGTCGTCCACACGCTGGCGCTGTTCTTCGGCGTGTTCGGCAACTGGTTGCCGTCGTTCGCCGAACCCAATGGGCCACCGTCAACCTGCTTGCCGTCGAGGTAGCTGTAACCGGCGAACACTTGCCACTGCTCGGTGATCTTGCCGGTGGCCGATAATTCGAGACCGTCGACGCGGGTGGTCCCGGCGTTCTCGTACGAGGTAGTGTCGACCTGCACGCGAGCGTTGTCTTTCTCCGTGCGGAAGATCGCAGCGGTCAGCGA
This sequence comes from Pseudomonas fluorescens, assembly GCF_902497625.1. Taxonomy (GTDB): domain Bacteria; phylum Pseudomonadota; class Gammaproteobacteria; order Pseudomonadales; family Pseudomonadaceae; genus Aquipseudomonas; species Aquipseudomonas fluorescens_BQ. The sequence continues at coordinate 7,082 of NZ_CABVGX010000041.1, forward strand.
CAGACGATCATTGAGCAGGTCCCACTTGGTACCGATCTCGTAGTTTTTAGTGGTTTCCGGCTCCATGTCGCTGCTCAGCAGATTGCCGGCCCGATCGGTGGAACCGCCCAGCGGATTGCCTTCCTGACCTTCGCCCAAGGTCGCGCCCGGTGGCGTTGCCGACGTGGCGTACGACGCATAGATGCTGCCGTTTTCGGTGGGCTTGTAGACCACGCCGAACTGACCGGTGACGAACTCGCTGACATCATCGCCCTTGGCGGTCGTGGTGCCGGCGGCGTTGTAGGTTTTGTAATCGGTGTCGAAATGGTCGTAACGCAGGCCCATGTTCACCAGCCATTGCTCGGACAACTCAAGGGTGTCGAAAGCGTACAGCGCGTAGGTGTCGGACTGGGTGTCGGTGCCGGCGTAGTTGCGCGAGATCGCGCCGTTCCACGGATCGTTCGCGTTCGGGTTCGACAACGAGGTGCAGTTGTAACCGCTCGGCGCACCGATGATCGCCGGACGGCAATTGGTGGTCGCGGCAGCGGTTGCCGGCGTCGTGTCGGTGTTGACGTTGTACGAAGATTTTTCGCTTTGTTCACGGCTCAATTCGATGCCGGTGGAGAAGCTGTTCTTGAAGCCGGCGATGTACACATCACCAAACAGATCGGTCTGGTTGGTGGTGGTCTGAGTGTTGCTGACGCGGGTATTCGCCCGGCGCCAGACGGTGCCGTTGTTGACGTTGCCCTTGCTGTCATCCGGCTGGGTGAGGATGTAATCCTGCATGCTGTTGCCGTGGCGCAGGGTGTTCTTGACGGTCAGCGCATCGCTCAGATCATGCTCGATGGCGAAGGTCGCGGTGTCGGTGCGGCCCTTGCGGAAATCGCGGCCCAGGCCATAGAAGTTGCTGTCATCGCCACCGGCATAAGGCTTGTCCGGGTTGGATTTTGTGCGCGCTGCGGAACCTGCGACAGGAATGGAATACGGAATGCCCGAGTCCGGCGTGTCGTTGCTTTCCAGATGGTAGTAATCGAGGTTCACGCGCGTGTCGGTGCCCAGGCCGAAGACCAGCGATGGCGCGACGCCCCAGCGGTCGTAATCGACGCTGTCGCGCCCGGCGACGTTGCTTTCGTGGCTCATCAGGTTCAGACGGCCAGCGGCGGTGTCGGTGAACTGATAGTTGCCGTCCATGGTGTAGCGCTGGGTCTGATCGGATCCCCAGGTGAAACCGCCATCGAACGAGTTGCCAGCGTGCGCTTTTTTGCTCACCAGGTTGATGGTACCGCCCGCCGAGCCACGGCCTCCGATGGCCGAGTTCGGACCCTTGCTGACTTCGATCGATTCAACGGCAAAGATCTCGCGGCTCTGCGAACCGGTATCACGCACGCCATCCAGGTAGGTGTCGCCCTGGGCATCAAAACCACGAATGAACGGACGATCGCCCTGCGGGTTGCCACCTTCACCGGCACCAAAGGTGATGCCCGGCACAGTGCGCAGCGCGTCCTGCATGTTCATCGCACCGGTGTCCTTGAGGACTTGCTGCGGGATCACCGTGACCGAACGCGGCGTGTCCACCAGTGGCGCGGTGTACTTGGGTGAGGAGGCTTTTTCGACGTTGTAGCTGGTCTCGTCCTGGGTCTCGCCGGTGATGGCGGTCGCGTCCAGGGAAATCGCAGTGTTCGGCGCTTTTTCGTCAGTCTTTTCGGCGGCGAAGACCATATGGCCTGCGGAGCCGGCGGTGATAGCCACGCCAATTGCGGACGCGAGCAAACGCGGCGAGCTGACAGGTAATTGTGGTTGTTGGCGTGACATGCGGAATTCCCCTCCCCAAGGATTTGAGGACGCGGAATATAGGGTAGACGCGTATGGGTATCAATTGCGAAACGTTACTATTCGCACTGAATTTACATTCTTTACAATTTACCCTTACGGTTTCTGATGATTCATTCGTCGCAATGGTTTTACACAGGCAATAAGAATCAATACCATTGCCATCCTTTCAACATCAGGTGTCGTCTCATGCTGCTGCACATTCCCGGCCTGTTTGCTAAAGAAGAAGTGCAGCGTATCCGTGAGGCACTGGAGCAAGCGGATTGGGCCGACGGCAAAATCACTGCCGGTTTTCAGTCGGCGAAGGCCAAGCACAATCTGCAACTGCCCGAGGGGCATCCGCTGGCCAAGGAAATTGGTGCGGCGATGCTGGAGCGGTTGTGGCAGAACCCTTCGTTCATGTCGGCCGCGTTGCCGCACAAAGTTTTCCCGCCATTATTGAACTGTTACACCGCCGGTGGCAGCTTCGATTTTCATATCGACAACGCCGTGCGCCAGCCCAAGGGCAGCATCGAGCGCGTACGCACCGATCTGTCGGCGACGCTGTTCTTCAGCGAGCCTGCGGATTATGACGGCGGCGAACTGGAAATCCAGGACACTTACGGCACCCAGCGCGTGAAGTTGCCCGCCGGTGACATGGTTCTGTATCCCGGCACCAGCCTGCACAAGGTCAATGCGGTTACACGTGGTACACGCTTCGCTTCATTTTTCTGGACACAAAGCCTGGTGCGCGAAGACAGCCAGCGTGCGCTGCTGTTCGAGATGGACGCAGCGATCCAGCAGCTGACCCGGGACGTGCCGGACCATCCTTCACTGATTCGTCTGACGGGCACTTATCACAACCTGCTGCGCCGCTGGGTCGAGGTATGACGTTTCAATTGCGCCGCGAAGAAGTGCTCGATGGTGACCAGCTGAAGTTCATGCTGGAAGAAAGTCCCGCGCGTGCGGCGCAGGCGATTCTGATTGCTGCCCGCGAAGGCGTGACCGATGCGCAAGCGTTGCTCGGACAGATACTGCTGGACGGGCGCGGAATTGCCCAGGATCAACCGCTGGCAGTGCGCTGGTTCGAAATCGCCGCGCAGCGCGGGCATCTGATGGCGCGCAACATGCTCGGCCGTTGTCACGAGCATGGTTGGGGGTGTGCCGCCGATGCTTCGCTTGCCGCGGCGCAGTATCGTGTCGCCGCCGAAGCTGGGCTGGATTGGGCGATGTACAACTACGCAAACCTTTTGGCGACCGGGCGCGGCGTGGCGCAGGATCATGTTCAGGCGCTGATTTTTTACCGCCGGGCTGCAGAGCTCGGGCATGCCAAGTCGATGAATCTTGTGGGGCGCTATTTGGAGCAAGGGACGCATTGTTCTGCTGACCCGATAACTGCCTTCGCATGGTACCGGCAGTCGGCTCTTGGCGGAGATTTCCGAGGTCAATTCAGTTATGCCAGCGTTTTATTGGAACACGCGCACCTTGATCAGGCTTTGATGTTCTTTCGCGCTGCATTGCAGGTAGATCATGGCGCCTTTCTGCGACAAAGTTCGATTGCCTTGATGAAAATCTCCCATCCTGAAATAAGAGCGGTGGCTGAAGAGTTTTCCAGCAAAGCAGAGCTCTTGGGTAGCTGATAGATGGTTTGAAAAGTTGCGTGGTGCTACATATAACTTATCGTTGGTAGTTTCTTTTAATACTTTTGCAGTGTATCGCTCTTCTGTCGCGAATCAATCCGTGTTCTAGTTCTGCCGGGTCTCAAGAAAAGAACGAGACTCAAGCTATGGGTCGCTGTTGTGATTCCTTATCTAAAATGAATAATTAATGGATTAATTATGTCGACAAGTCAGTTGTGGGGCGACGCATTGAAAAATGCCACCCCGGAAGAAATAAACCGCTTTGCCGCCGAAGCGCCAAAGCGGTTAAATGAAATGTCTACCGGCGATAACAACGATAGTGTACGTGACACCGGGCTGTTATTGACTAAAAAGCAAATCATCGATATTCGCAAATATGAAGCGGCCGCTCTGGCACTTCCTGACACATTACCGAATGTCATAGACTATCTGCGTTACGGCCAGGGCCAGGATGGTGGTAGCGGGCTGCGTCCGTCAGATTTTCTGACCACCTTTCAGAATACCCGCTCTCACGCCAAGCGCTGGTCTCCTCTGCGCGAAAAAATCATGATGACCGGGCAAGATCTGAAGAATTTTGCCGGCAGTATGATTACCTGGGGTGGCGCGGTGCAGGAACTCTACCGGGAGCTGAAATCAGCCAATGTGCTGGACAAGCACAACATTAAAACCCTGGCGCAACTCAAGGCTCTGCAGATTGAACTGGGGGATAAGTTCCCGGGGATTGAGCTGGATTCTGACACGAATAGCAGCCTGGGTTATTTCCTGGATCGGATCTTCGAAGGTATTAAAAAAAATTTTGCTACTGTTTCCGGGATAAAAAAGGATCTGGATTTATTTGGTTATGATCTTCGTGAACATATTCTGCCTGGAATCAAGCTGCGCGTCGGACTGATAAACAGCAGTTCTCTTTCGGAGAGAATCAAGCGGCTCAAAATCATCGTGGAGGAGCGAGAAAAAGAAATTGATATAAAAAATACGGAATACAAGGCCGCTGTCCAGGAAGCGCTTAAATCTGCTGCTGGAATGAATATTGCTGGTTTGGCGATGGCTATTTATATGGGCGTCGAAGCAGAAAATATCCGCTTGGCTCGTGATAAATTGTATGCCGAGCAGGAGCGAGACATTCAGACGCTTACTAACAAGAATCAGACGCTGGGCGCTCTCGCCCGTGTAAAACATGACATGCAAAGTCTGATGATTGTGGCGATTGATGCTGATATTGCCACACAAAATTTGATGCATGTCTGGAGCACCCTGTACCTGTCCTTGAATAATTCGGTCGAGGCTGTCGGACGCATAACAGATGCCTTGAGTCTCAGAATTTTCGTATTGGAGTTTGCAGAAGTGGTTAATCCATGGGAGCAAATAAGGTCGGATTCGGATCGTCTGATCCAAGTGTTCAAACAAGCGGACGAGGAATACGAACGCAACTTTTCGGTGAGGCGCGTACAATGAACATTGTTAATTTTGCTGTTCCCGGCTATCAACCTTTGAATCGGACTGCGCTGGCGTCTCATCAGACACAGATGTATGACCTTCGCACTGAAGCTAATGTCTGGGTAGTCAAGATCAATTATCTGCCAGACTTGTTCGACCGTTTCAATCGTCTGACGATGGACATGGGAGAAAGCTCCCGCCAGCTCCGGGAATCCGCCCTAACACTCGAGTACGAACTTGTAGACAGTTTTCGCCGGCTCACGAAAACTGAAAAGGAACTCGAGCAAGAGGCTGATCCGGACGAGACCAAGGAGCTCGAAGAGTACCTCACGAACGTGCTTGATCAAGCTCGCAGCGTCGTTACCGACCGCGCCAACAGAATCGGCCGGTGCCTGGCCAATGTGAATGATCCGTTTGACCTTAGCCTGACCCACACTTACATCGCTGATTTCGAGTGTGAAGAGCGTAATGCGACGCTTGAGATCCAATTGCTGCAGGAGAAGTTGGCCGGAGTCAGTGAAGAGCGCCAAGTCATTATCGAAGCCATCGCCACTCTTCAAAAAAACGGTATCGAAGAGCTCGGCAAGGACATTGAACTGAACATTGGCAAAGTGACCGAGCTGGGCTTGGCCCCACCGGAAATCAAGCTGGTGATGCTGGCTCTAGAGCAACTGAAGAAAACCCTCATCGACGCAGGCAATGCTATACATTTTCTGGATCTGGTGCGTGGCAGCGATAAGTTGCGGGCAAAGATTGAAGAGCTGACGGCCAGTATCAATGTTGAGAAATCGATCATCATTGCTTCGCAAGGCAAAGTGGCCTTCCTCAATACCATTCATGCAATGGAAGGCGAACGTCAAGGTTACGCCGATATATACCGTATCGGCGTTTCGGCTTTCGACCAGTTTTTGGCCGCGACCGCGCCCACGCAATTTGCCGATGGAGCCTCGCGCAGAAACGCGTTCAAGGAGCAGACCCGGTTATTTATTTCCTTCCTCAAACCTCTTTCGATGCCACCGCGTTGAGTTTCAAATGGATCGGTGCCATTGATCGATTGCATTGAGCAGTCTTTGACAGCTCACCGGCCGTTCACGTGCGATCGGCCGGTTACGGACAACAATGCCAAGGAGAGGCTAATGTTGGGATATCTGTTAGCGGAGAAGAACTTCGTCGCTTTAAGGGAATACGTAAAATTTTTGAATGACCTGCCGCCTGCATTGGCGGAAATCGATCGTTTCTCTGATTCAATCGCCCGTCAGGGGTACACCCTGCTGCCGCGCCCCGACAAACAAGCGCTGATCCGTACCGCTCGGAGCAATGCTGTGAGCTGGCGGGCGGCCGGAACGACTGTCAGCGTGCTAGGCGGCTATTCAGCAAAATTGCTGCGGGAAACGGACGTTTTCATCAAAGAGTTCCGATCCATTGCCTCGGTTGCCCAGGATCGACGACTGAAGCTTTCCACGATCCAGGTGCAAAGATTTACGGCGGTTCGGTCAGGCTGTTGGGGGAGGGCTCCCTATCATGACGTGGTGGACGTGGTGGCTGAACTCATCAGCCGGTTGGGCAAGTGTCAGGAGGCTGTGACTGACCTGAAAAAACAGATAAGAAATCTTGCCACATCACTTCATGACATCTTTTTTCGGTTCATCGATTCGTTGACGCTACCGCTGAGTACTGAAGGCCCTGACTCCAAGATCGAGGTCTATTACGGGCTTGGGCGAGTCGGTCTTCCAGGGATGGGCTACGATGCGCAGAAACCCTATTCGCAAGAACAACGGCGGACGCTCGCCAGAACTCATGTCGAACAGTTGCATCATCTGCATCGGCGTTGCGCAGTGGCGTCGAGTAACCTGAACGATTTCTGCTACCGGTGGGTTTTAATGCTGGAGCAGGCGAAGCGGACATTACGAGTCCACTACTCCGATCAATCGATGTTTCAAGCAGGGGTTTCATTACCGCTGGTCGGCGCAGTACTTACGGATGTCAAATCGATGTCTGATCAGCTGGTTCGAATGGCCAAAATGTTCTGAACAAAAAAGCCCATGGTTTCATGGGCTTTTTGCCTACGGTTTAAGTACTTACACGTAGAACGATTTCAGCGGCGGAAAGCCATTGAATTCCACGGCGCTATAACTGGTGGTGTAAGCACCGGTCGACAACCAGTACAAACGGTCACCAATTGCCAGGTTCAACGGCAAACCATACTTGTAGTTTTCATACATGATGTCGGCGCTGTCGCAGGTCGGGCCGGCGATGACAACTTCTTCCACTTCGCCTTTCTTCTCGGTCCAGATCGGAAACTTGATGGCTTCATCCATGGTTTCAATCAGGCCGGAGAACTTGCCCACATCGGTGTAGACCCATCGCTCCACGGCGGTACGGGATTTACGCGCCACCAGCACCACTTCGCTGACCAGAATACCGGCATTGGCAATCAACGAACGGCCGGGTTCAAGAATGATTTCCGGCAGGTCATCGCCGAAGTCTTCCTTCAGAAAACGGATGATTTCCTCAGCGTAGGTTTCCAGGCTGTTGGTGCGGGTAATGTAGTTGGCCGGGAAGCCGCCGCCCATGTTGATCAACTTGAGCACGATGCCGTCTTCTTCTTTCAGGCGCTCGAAAATCACTTTGACCTTGGCAATAGCCGCATCCCAGACGCTGATGTCGCGCTGTTGCGAGCCTACGTGGAATGAGATGCCGTACGGCACCAGACCGAGGTCACGAGCGAGAATCAGCAGGTCCATGGCCATGTCGGTCTGGCAACCGAATTTGCGCGACAGCGGCCAGTCAGCCGTGGTCGAGCCTTCGGTGAGAATGCGCACATAGACTTTCGAACCGGGCGCAGCCTTGGCGATGTTGCGCAGGTCGGCTTCGGAATCGGTGGCGTAAAGACGCACGCCCTTCTCATAGAAGTAACGAATGTCTTTGGATTTCTTGATGGTGTTGCCGTAGCTGATGCGATCAGGGCCAACACCCTGATTCATCACTTTATCGAGCTCGTAAATCGAAGCGATGTCGAAGTTCGAGCCTTTTTCCTTGAGCAGGTCGATGATCTCGACGGCCGGGTTGGCTTTGACCGCGTAGTACACCTTGGCGAATTCGAAACCGGCGCGCAGATCGTCGTAAGCCTTGCTGATCATCGCGGTGTCTATCACCACGAACGGCGTTTCCTGCTGGTCGGCGAACGCCTTCATTTTTTGGAAGGTATCGCGTGCGAAATAGTCATCGACGTTGATCGACATGCTGGGATCTCCTACTGGCAAACTGATTGATCAATGGGTTCGAGGGTGTGGCACCCTCCTGAACGTCCTCCGTATCCCCACTTTGGTTCGCCTACTTCCCAAGGCATGTCGCCGAAAGCAAAAAGGCCACGGGAGGTGCAGCTTCCCTTGGCCTTGCTGTCTCGTCGTCAGTACTTGAGCCGGATGGATCGTTTCCAGCATGGACGTTCGGCGCGAACTTTAGGGCGTGGGGGGCTGGAGATCAACAAAAAATGTCGCGTTTTTGCACGGTTCCGTCGTGCGGCGCTGCACGCATACCTGTTTATGCTGACCGTAATGACGGATTGATGTTCCCCTTCGAGCGAAGAAGCACAAGGTGTCGAAGGGGAATATATCTGGAATCAAGGAAACTCTACATCGCGTAAGAGATCCGGTTTTATCAGCCGATTACTTTAACGATTACAGTGTAGTTAGCCGCCAGGTGTGGGTGGTTATCCGGGGTCAGTCGGGCAACGATGGTCATATCGTTCTGCACATTAGTGACTTTGACGGAACCGTTCAAACGACCGGGGGTGTTGGTCACAGTAACTTTAGCGGTGTCGGATGAAGGAGTGACGCTGAGCAGTGTATATCTGCCCGTGTCGATGACTTCACGGCCGCTGGCATCTTGCAGCGTGCCCGAGGGAAATTTTTCAAAGTTGCTTCCACGTCGGACATTGTTCGGGTTGCCCGCGCCGCTGATAATCAGCCGGGTGGCAGGGCCGGCATGCAGGGCGGATTGATTGTCGCTTGATGTCGCAAGATCATCTTTCATGACGAACTCCAAAAATGAATAAGTTGGATGAACGCATACAGGTGCGTTCATCTGTTCAGTGGCTTCCAGACGTTGATAAGTCGTCAGCTACGAAAACAGTTAAACGGACTTGGAGAGAAAAAGGACCTGTCAGATCTACCAGTATTTATGAGGGGTTGTAACAGCTGCAGGATGTGTTCAAGTTTGTTTTTGCTGGTGGGACGAGGATCCTGTTTCCAGGCAATAAAAAGCGACCGCTGGATAAATATTACCCAGCGGCAGCGAGTCTTGTCAGACCATTGCTGTCTCAGCCGGCGAAACAATACTGGTCTTGCCGCCTCGGGACTTGCCGGAACTCAGGTATTCGGCAATTGATTCCTGAGTGACTTCCCCCAGGAACACCCGCTCGGCATCCATCACCGGCAGCCACGAACGGTTGAACTCGTACATGCGCGACAGCAGGATACGCAGGTGCTCGTCGTACGCCGCCGTGGCATTGAACTCACGCAGGTACTGCGCGCAGGTGCCGGTCTGACGGTGCAAGTCGCGACGTCGTACATAACCGAGCGCTTTGTTCTCACCGTCGGTCACCACCACGTAGCGACGGTCATGCTCGTCCATCAGCTCCAGCGCATCGGCCACCGGCGTTTCCGGGCTTACCGATGGCGCGTTGTCCGCGGCGTCTTCGGCTTTCACCAGCAACAGGCGCTTGAGGGTGCTGTCCTGACCGACAAAGTTGCTGACAAAGTCGTCCGCCGGGTGCGCCAGCAAGGTGTCCGGATGATCGATCTGCAGCAGCTTGCCCGCGCGGAAAATGGCAATCTTGTCGCCGAGCTTGATCGCTTCGTCAATGTCGTGACTGACCATGATTACGGTCTTGTTCAGCGCACGTTGCATCTCGAAGAATTCGTTCTGGATCATCTCGCGGTTGATCGGGTCGACCGCGCCGAACGGCTCATCCATCAACAGCAACGGCGCATCCGCCGCCAGCGCGCGAATCACCCCAATACGCTGCTGCTGGCCACCGGACAATTCACGCGGGTAGCGCGTCAGATACTGCTTTGGCTCAAGCTTGATCATGCTCATCAGCTCGCGGGCGCGGTCGTGGCATTTCTGCTTGTCCCAGCCGAGCAGGCGCGGAACGATGGTGATGTTTTCTTCGATGGTCATGTTCGGGAACAGACCGATCTGCTGGATCACATAACCGATGTTGCGGCGCAGGGTCACCGCGTCGAGGTCGGTAGTGTCTTCGCCGTTGATCAGGATTTTGCCCGAGGTCGGTTTGATCAGGCGGTTGATCATTTTCAACGTGGTGCTTTTGCCGCAGCCCGATGGCCCGAGGAACACGCAGATCTCGCCTTCATTGACGGTCAGGCTCACCGAGTCCACGGCTTTGACATCTTTGCCGTTGCTTTGGAAAGTCTTGCTGAGGTTTTGAAGTTCGATCATTTGAGTAATCCTTTTGGAGTCAGCGTGCGTTGCAGCCATTGCAGAAGCAGGTCGGCGAAGATGGCCAGGAGACTGACCAGCACGGCGCCGACGATCAGCATCGACATGTCGCTGCGGCTGATGGAAGCGAGAATGAGTACACCGAGACCACCGGCGCCGATGGTGGCGGCAATGGTCATGACCCCAATGTTCATGACCACTGCGGTGCGCACGCCGGCCAGAATCACCGGCACTGCAATGGGCAATTCGACCATGCGCAGGCGCTGGCCGAACGTCATGCCGATGCCGCGCGCGGCTTCGCGAATGCCCGGCTCGACACCGGTCAGGGCGAGGTAGGTGTTACGCATGATCGGCAGCAGCGAGTAGAGAAACACTGCGGTGATGGCCGGCATCGGACCGAGGCCCTGGCCAAACTTCGAGTAGAACGGCAACAACAGGCCGAACAGGGCAATCGACGGCACGGTCAGCAGTACGGTGGCGCTGGCTTGCAGCGGACCGGCGAGCGTGGGGAAGCGCGTCATCAGGATGCCCAGCGGTACGCCGACGACAATCGCCAAAGTAACAGCGATACCTACCAGAGTGATGTGCTGCCAGGTCAGGTGTGCGACCTGTGTCCAGTCGAGGTGGGAAAAGGCGTTCAGAAATTCCATGTCTTTTCCTCCTTAGTTGAGGGGATGCTGGCGCAGGAAATCTGCGGCAACTGATGAAGGGCTTTCGTGATCAACATCGACCCGTGCATTCAGCGAACGCATGGTTTCGTCATCGAACAGTTCAGCCAGTGGCTTCATTTGTTCGGCGAGTTTCGGGTTGGCGTCGAGGAACGCCTGGCGCACCACTGGTGCAGCGGTGTAGTCCGGGAAGTAATGCTTGTCGTCTTCCAGCAACTTCAACTTGAAAGCATTCAAACGGCCGTCCGTCGTGTAAACCAGACCGGCAAATACCTGGCCATTACGCAGCGCGGTGTAGACCAGCCCGGCATCCATCTGACGAATGTTCTTGCGGGTCAGGTTCATGCCATACAACTCGACCATGCCAACAAGACCGTCAGAGCGGTTGGCGAACTCGGTATCCAGCGCGACCAGGTGATTTTCCTTCTCCTGCGCCTGCAATACCTCGTTGAGCTGGGAGATGGTATTGATCTGCGGGTATTCGTCCGCGATGGTTTTCGGCAACGCCAGCGCGTAGGTATTACTGAACTTCGAGGGGGTTAGCCAGACCAGCCCTTTTTTCGCGTCGAGTTCTTTTACTCGGGCGTAGGACTGTTCGCTGTCGAGTTTTTCCGTCACGTGGTTATAAGCCACAAGCGAAACACCGGTGTATTCCCAGAGCATGTCGAGCTGGCCACTTTCGTGGGCACTGCGCGCCAGGTTGCTACCCAGTCCGCCGGTTACCTGAACGTCGTAGCCTTTAGTGCGCAGGTATTGCGAAGTGATTTCCGCCAGCAGGGTTTGTTCGGTGAATACCCGGGCACCGATGCGGATCACCGGTTTTTCAGCGGCTTGGACGATTCCTGCGAACAACAGAAAGCAGCCCATCAATAAGGTGAGTCTTTTCATAAATATTCCTTTGCCGAGGCTTAAGACGGGCGCAGGCCGCGTTCGAGCCAGAGGCGGCTGGCGAGTGTCACCAGTCCGTCGAGCAGCAAGGCCAGCAGGGCTGTGCAGGCCGCGCCGAGCAGCAGCTGCGGCTGATTATTCAAGGCGATGCCCGGGAAGATCAGACTGCCAAGACTATTCGCACCGATCAGGAAGGCCAGCGGAGCAGTACCAACGTTGATCGCCAAGGCCACGCGCACGCCACCGATAATGATCGGCACCGCATTCGGCAATTCGACGCGCCACAGCACCTGAGCGGGTGTCATGCCGATACCGACAGCAGCTTCCTTGAGCGAACCCTGAACGTTTTTCAGGCCTTCATAGGTGTTGCGCACGATCGGCAACAAAGATGCGAGGAACAAAGCAAAAATGGCCGGGCCGCTGCCGATGCCGAGGATGCCCAGAGCGATCGCGAGTACCGCGAGAGGTGGCACGGTGTTGCCGATGTTGAAGATCTGCATGAAGCGTTCAGCGCGACCAACCATGCTCGGGCGGCTGAGGAAAATGCCGGCGGGGATGCCCACTACGAGGGCGGCCAGCATGGAAACGAGGACGAGAATCAGATGAGCTTGCAGGTAAAACAACAAATCGTCGCGGTAATGTTCGATCGTGTTGATGCCGATCCAGTGGACCAGCAGGGCCAGAAGGGCGACGACAACCGCTCCTCCTATCAGCCCTTTGCCATAGCGAATAGCCACAGGCGGACTCCTTTTTTCTTTGTCGGCGAACGCAGTCCTGCTTGGCATGCCATTCCTGGCTGCCGGATCAAACGTTCGCGAGAAGCAGCTCTATCAGGACCGGTAAGACGGCATGAAATCGAGCCATAAGCGCAGCCTCGTCAGGCTAACTTGCAGGTTTTTGCTACCCTGACGAATAGTCGCAACAGGGGAGTGGACGCCTCCACGCTTTGAAAGGTTCCCACGTTCGACACCATTTGGCCACCCTCGTAGCAGCTGCCGAAGGCTGCGTGGGGTTGTGAAGCGACCCTTTGCGTTCTAAGGCGAACGAAGGTCCTTCGGCCCTTAACGCAGCCTTCGGCAGCTGCTACACGGTGGTCCGTAGATCACTTTTTAAGCTATACTCGCCGCCCTTTTTTGAATCACCTGCCAGGCGATTTCCCATGACCAAACAGGCCGCCGAAGTCGCGAAACGCCGCACTTTCGCCATTATTTCCCACCCTGATGCCGGTAAAACCACCATCACCGAGAAGCTCTTGCTGATGGGCAAGGCGATCGCGGTTGCCGGCACCGTGAAGTCTCGCAAGTCCGACCGCCATGCCACCTCCGACTGGATGGAAATGGAAAAACAACGGGGTATTTCCATTACCACGTCGGTCATGCAGTTCCCGTATCGCGATCACATGATCAACCTGCTCGACACCCCGGGCCACGAAGACTTCTCCGAAGATACCTACCGCACCCTGACAGCGGTCGACTCGGCATTGATGGTTCTTGACGGCGGTAAGGGTGTAGAGCCTCGGACCATCGCGCTGATGGACGTCTGCCGACTGCGCGACACGCCGATCGTCAGCTTCATCAACAAGCTCGACCGGGACATCCGTGACCCGATCGAACTGCTCGACGAGATCGAAGCGGTCCTGAAAATCAAGGCAGCGCCGATCACCTGGCCGATCGGCTGCTACCGCGATTTCAAGGGCGTCTATCACCTCGCCGACGACTACATCATCGTCTACACCGCCGGTCACGGTCACGAACGCACCGACATCAAAATCATCGAGAAGCTCGACTCCGATGAAGCCCGCGCTCATTTGGGTGACGAGTACGATCGCTTCGTCGATCAGCTCGAATTGGTGCAGGGCGCCTGTCATGAATTCAATCAACAGGAATTCCTCGACGGTCAACTGACCCCGGTATTCTTCGGTACTGCGCTGGGCAACTTCGGTGTCGATCACGTGCTCGACGCCGTGGTCAACTGGGCGCCGAAACCGTTGGCCCGTGTTGCCAACGAGCGCACCGTGGAACCGGTTGAAGAGAAATTCGCCGGCTTCGTGTTCAAGATCCAGGCGAACATGGACCCGAAACACCGCGACCGTATCGCCTTCATGCGCATCTGCTCAGGCAAGTACGAAAAAGGCATGAAGATGCGCCACGTGCGCACCGGCAAAGACGTACGGATCGGCGACGCGCTGACGTTCTTCTCCTCCGAGCGTGAACAGCTTGAGGAAGCGTTTGCTGGCGACATCATCGGCCTGCACAACCACGGCACTATCCAGATTGGCGACACCTTCACCGAAGGCGAAGTCCTCGGCTTTACCGGCATCCCGCACTTCGCCCCGGAACTGTTCCGTCGCGTACGCCTGCGCGATCCGCTGAAATCCAAGCAGTTGCGTCAAGGTCTGCAGCAGCTTGCAGAAGAGGGCGCGACTCAAGTGTTCTTCCCGACGCGCAGCAACGACATCATCCTGGGCGCCGTCGGTGTGCTGCAGTTCGATGTCGTCGCCAGCCGTTTGAAAGAGGAATACAAGGTCGAGTGCTCTTACGAGCCAATCACCGTGTACTCCGCACGCTGGATCGATTGCAGTGATAAGAAGAAGCTCGAAGAATTCCAGATCAAGGCCGTGGAAAACTTGGCCATCGACGGCGGCGGTCACCTGACCTACCTGGCCCCGACCCGTGTAAATCTGGCGCTGATGGAAGAGCGCTGGCCAGACGTGAAATTCCGCGCGACCCGTGAACATCACTAAGCGTTGAGTGGTTACACCGAAAAACCCCGTAGTGAGAACTGCGGGGTTTTTTTTGTCAGCGGGAAGATTAAAGGATCTTCCGAACGTCGCCCGAGCCTTCGGCAGTTTTTACGTCGAACTTTGTATTCGGCGGATTCGATGAATACCAAGGAAACTTCTGTAGGTTGTTTTCCTTGATCATGTAGTTCATATCTGTTTTTTCAGCTCGCCAGATATTCCATGAGGACAAAAAATTTTCTTGCTACTAATTTTCACATGACATTCCGAAAAGTAGTGAACTTAATGAACTGCCAAACCAAACGGATTTATTGGCTCGGATCAAAGCTGACCAATGTAGCAATAACGCACAATCTGGCATGGCTAATCAATTCATGCACTTGATTCGGCCGGAGGGCTATTTCTGTTCAATGGCCTGGGTGTTGGCTGCGTTGATATTCATCAGCCGGTTGAGCGCCATGGTCAAACTGTTCATGGCGCTATATCTACGCCAGGCGCTGGGGTTGCCGATTGAAACAGTGGGCTGGATGTTGTCCGGGTACGGTGCAGGGTTACTGATCGGGTCGATGGCTGGAGGAGTGTTGAGTGATTATTTCTCGACAACTCGCCTCACAGCCGCACTGTTTTTTAACTCTGCCTGGATTCTGGTTTTGTTGGGACTGGTCACTGATGTGTTCTTGCTGGCCGCATTGCTTATTGTCAGCGGGGTACTTGATGGGGCGATTCGCACACTCCATCAGCGGTTGATCATGGAGTATTGCGAGACCGAACGACAGGCTCGTGCGCAATCATTGAACCGGGTTGCGAGCAATCTCGGCATGGCTGTCGCGGGAGTCGTGGGGGGCAGTCTTGCGCACGTTGATTTTCGCTGGGTATTTTATCTCAGCGCCGCAATGACCCTGTTGGCGTTAGCCTGGTTTGTCAGGGCGACACTGCATCGAGAGGTCATGCGGGCGGATGAGATGCGTCCAAGTGCAGCGGGGTCGAACGTACCTTTCAGAGACAAGCCTTTCCTCTGGTTAGTGAGCGCAGCAGTTTTGCGTGGCCTCGCGTTCGAGCCCGTCTACAGCATGCTGGGCAACTACTTACTTGACTATTACCGACTCGGTACTGAAGTCATCGGATGGCAATTCGCGCTCAATGCAGTGCTGGTGGTGGTACTGCAAATTCCGATCTCTCATTGGAGTGAGCGATGGGGGCCCCGCTGGCAACTGCTGGCGGGCAGTATGCTGCTGGCCTGTGGTCTCGGTATGTTGCCCTTAGGCTCGGGGGTAGTTTTTCTCTGCCTCTCAACGGTTATCTGGACACTGGGCGAGATTCTCTTCATGCCGACCTTGAACGTGCTGGTGATGCAGCACGCACAATCCCGGAAAAGCGGGCAGTACTTTGGGCTTTTCTCGATGTGCTGGAGCGCGAGCGCGTTGCTTTCACCGACGCTGGGCGGTCAACTTTACGGTCACTTCGGCGGGCACAGCGTCTGGGTGGCAAGTGCACTTTTGGCGCTTCTGTCTACACCGCTGATCTACATGGCCACTGCCAGGAAACATCCAGTCTTTACCTGATCTGGCTATACCCATTATTCCAAACCATTCTGCCGGTGTATTAAATTCACGCCCATCATCACAGTCCTACTCTGAGAACCCGAATCGGTTTACAACCAGATTTCTTGCAACGTCACGGCGTACGGGTTCGCTGCTGGCAAGCAGGAGGGATTGGCTATGAATATGTTTGTACGAGGTGTGGTGTTGCTGAAGGTTTTGGTGCTGTTGGCGCTCGGATCGTCATCGGCCTGGGCCGAGTGCCCGGATCATGACAAGCAGGCGTTGAACGGCCAGAGCACTTACAGCGAAATGATGATCGCCGGGACTACCACGGACACGGACGATCAAAGCGATGACGGCGACGACTCGATGGACGATGACGACAGCCAGACTTGATTCGCGGGCAAAAGAAAACCTCTGCTATCCCGGCTCATTTCAAAGCCAGAGTAGAAGAGGTTTTTGGAGCCGGACGCCTATCTCTGTGGGAGCTAGCCTGCTAGCGATTACGGTGTGTCAGTCGGCAGATTATTGACTGATTTATCGCCATCGCCAGCAAGCTAGCTCCTACAGGTTTTGCATCTGCCTCCGGACTTACTTACGCAGCGCCGTCCAGGAACTGCTCCGCGTAATGACACGCCACCTGCCGACTGTCGACCAAACGTAACAGCGGCTCTTCAGTGCTGCACCGCTCTGTCGCATACGGACAGCGCTTGTGGAACGCGCAGCCAGACGGCGGATTCAGCGGATTCGGCAACTCGCCGACAATCTTGATTTTCGGCTTGTCCGGATCCGGGTGGATGGTCGGAGTTGCCGACAACAGTGCCTGGGTGTACGGGTGCAGGGGACGGGTATAGATGTCCTCTTTCGGGCCCATTTCCACGGGGCGGCCGAGGTACATCACCATCACATGGTCGGCGACGTGACGTACCACCGCCAGGTTGTGCGAAATGAACACGTAGGCGGTGTTGAATTCCTGCTGCAGATCCATGAACAGGTTCAAGACCTGCGCCTGAATCGACACGTCGAGAGCGGAAGTCGGTTCGTCCGCCACCAGCACTTTCGGTTGCAGCATCATCGCGCGGGCGAGGGCGATCCGCTGGCGCTGACCGCCAGAGAACATGTGCGGATAACGCTGATAATGCTCAGGGCGCAAACCGACCTGCTTCATCATCGCCTGGACTTTCTCGCGACGTTCGCTGGCGCTCATGTTGGTGTTGATCAACAGCGGTTCGGCGAGTTGATCACCGACTTTCTGTCGTGGATTCAACGACGCGTACGGGCTCTGGAACACCATCTGCACGTCTTTGCGCAGCTGTTTGCGCTGCGCCTTGTCGGCACCGGCGACTTCCTGGCCGGCGATTTTCAAAGAGCCCGAGGACGGTTCTTCGATCAACGTCAGGGCACGAGCAAGGGTGGATTTTCCGCAGCCGGATTCACCGACGACAGCGAGGGTCTTGCCGGCTTCCAGTTCGAACGACACGCCGTTCAAGGCGCGCACGGTCGCGTGGCCCTTGAACAGGCCGCGGGACACTTCATAGTGACGGGTCAGGTCGCGGGCGGTAAGTACGACGGCCATTACGCCACCTCCTGATTCAGCGGGTAGAAGCAGCGGGCGAGGCTGTTGCTTTTCGGGTCGAGGGCCGGACGTTCGGTGCGGCAGTTTTCCCGCACGTATGGGCAGCGCGGCGACAGCAGGCAACCTTGCGGACGGTCATAACGACCGGGAACGATGCCCGGCAGCGTGGCCAGGCGAGATTCGCCCAGGCTGTGCTCGGGAATCGCCTTGAGCAGCGCTTCGCTGTAAGGGTGCGCCGGGATGTCGAACAATTGCGGCACCTGACCGACTTCAACAGCCTGGCCGGCGTACATCACGCACACGCGCTGAGCGGTTTCGGCAACGACTGCGAGGTCGTGAGTGATCAGCACCAGGCCCATGTTCTGTTCTTTCTGCAATGCCAGCAGCAGGTCCATGATCTGAGCCTGGATCGTCACGTCGAGGGCCGTGGTCGGTTCGTCGGCGATCAGCAGTTTCGGTTCGCCGGCAATCGCCATGGCGATTGCGACACGCTGGCTCATGCCGCCGGAGAGTTGATGCGGGTAGGCGTCCATCCGACTGGCAGCGCCTGGGATCTCGACTTTTTCCAGCAACTCAATGGCGCGTTTGCGCGCCTGCTTGCCCGACATTTTCAGGTGCAGACGCAGCACCTCTTCGATCTGGAAGCCGACCGTGTAGCTCGGGTTCAGCGCGGTCATCGGGTCCTGGAAAACCATCGCCAGGTCCTTGCCGACGATTTGCCGACGCTGACGGTTGCTCAATTTGAGCATGTTCTTGCCGTCGAAATTCAGCGCGTCGGCGGTGACGATACCCGGATGTTCGATCAGGCCCATCAGCGCCATCATGGTCACGGATTTACCCGAACCCGATTCGCCAACGATGGCCAGCACTTCGCCCTTGTCCACGGAGATATCGAGCCCGTCGACCACCGGCACGGCATTCTTGTCGCCAAAGCGAACGTTGAGATTCTTGATTTCCAACAGTGACATTTTTGAATCTCCTCAGGCGGCGTTCTTGAGTTTCGGGTCCAGCGCATCGCGCAGGCCGTCACCCATCAAGTTGATTGCCAGCACGCTGAGCAAAATGGTCAGACCTGGCAGACTTACCACCCACCAGGCGCGTTCGATGTAGTCGCGAGCCGAAGCCAGCATGGTGCCCCACTCAGGGGTTGGCGGTTGTACGCCAAGGCCAAGGAAGCCCAGTGCTGCGGCATCGAGAATCGCCGAGGAGAAACTCAAGGTTGCCTGAACGATCAACGGCGCCATGCAGTTGGGCAGCACGGTGATGAACATCAGGCGGGGCAGGCCGGCGCCAGCCAGGCGCGCAGCAGTCACGTAGTCGCGGTTCAGTTCGCCCATCACCGCAGCGCGGGTCAGACGCACGTACGACGGCAGGGACACCACGGCGATCGCGATCACGGTGTTGATCAGGCCAGGGCCGAGGATGGCGACAATCGCCACGGCCAGCAGCAACGACGGCAGCGCCAGCATGATGTCCATCAAACGCATGATGGTCGGGCCGAGCAGGCGCGGGAAGAATCCGGCGAACAGCCCCAGGAGGATGCCCGGTATCAGCGACATCACGACGGAGGACAAACCGATCAGCAGCGACAGGCGCGAACCTTCGATCAAGCGCGACAACAGGTCGCGACCCAATTCATCGGTGCCCAGCAGGAACTGCAGCTGCCCGCCTTCCAGCCACGACGGCGGGGTCAGCAGGAAGTCGCGGTATTGCTCGCTCGGGTCATGCGGCGCGACCCATGGGGCGAAGATCGCGCAGAACACGATCAGGGTCATGAACATCAGGCCGGCAACGGCGCCTTTGTTCTTGGAGAAGGCTTGCCAGAATTCTTTGTACGGGGACGGGTACAGCAGGCTTTGATCGACTGCTACCGCTGGATTTTGAGTTGAAGCTGGAGTGGTCATGGTCATGATCTCAGCGCTGATGACGGATGCGTGGGTTGGCAAAGCCGTAGAGGATGTCCACTACGAAGTTGACCAGAATCACCAGGCAGGCGATTAGCAGGATGCCGTTTTGCACCACGGGGTAATCCCGCGCGCCAATGGCTTCTATCAGCCATTTACCGATGCCGGGCCACGAGAAAATGGTCTCGGTCAGTACCGCACCGGCCAGCAGCGTACCGACTTGCAGGCCGACCACGGTCAGTACCGGAATCAATGCGTTGCGCAGACCGTGCACGAAGACCACGCGCGATGGCGACAGGCCTTTGGCGCGGGCGGTGCGGATGTAGTCTTCGCGCAGCACTTCGAGCATGGAGGAACGGGTCATCCGCGCAATCACCGCCAGCGGGATGGTGCCGAGCACGATGGCCGGCAGGATCAGGTGGTGCAGCGCATCGAGGAACGCGCCCGGCTCATCGGCCAGCAGCGTGTCGATCAGCATGAAGCCGGTGCGCGGCTCGATGTCGTAGAGCAAGTCGATCCGCCCGGACACCGGAGTCCAGCCCAGCGATACCGAGAAGAACATGATCAGGATCAGGCCCCACCAGAAGATCGGCATCGAATATCCCGCGAGGGAGATGCCCATTACCCCATGGTCGAACAAGGATCCTCGCTTGAGTGCCGCGATCACCCCGGCCAGCAGGCCCAGAATGCCGGCGAACAGCAGCGCGGCCAGGGACAGTTCCAGGGTCGCGGGGAACAGAGAGCTGAATTCATTCCAGACGCTTTCACGCGTGCGCAGGGACTCGCCAAGATCGCCTTGCGCCAGTTTGCCAATGTAATCCAGGTATTGGGCGTACAACGGTTTGTTGAGACCAAGGCGTTCCATTGCCTGAGCATGCATCTCGGGATCGACCCGACGTTCGCCCATCATCACTTCCACGGGGTCGCCGGGAATCATGCGAATCAACGCGAAAGTCAGCAGGGTGATGCCGAAAAACGTGGGGATCAACAGCCCCAGTCGGCGGGCAATAAAACTAAACATCGTGTGGTGTACCTCATCAGCCGGTTAGGCGTGCCTGGCGTCCCTGGTGTCAGAGACGCCGGGAGTTTTCTTATCTACTTCACCTGGGTGGTGGCGAAGTTATTAGTGGTGAGGGGACTAATGTGATAGCCCTCTACGTTGTTGCGCATTGCGGTGAACATTCTAGTGTGTGCGATGCTGATCCATGGTTGATCCTGGTTAAAAATCACCTGGGCCTGCTCGTACAGGGCTGCACGTTCTGCCGGATCGACCTTGGCGCGGGCTTGATCCAGCAGGGTTTGAAACTTGTCATTGCACCAGCGCGCGTAGTTTTCGCCGTTCTTCGCCGCTTCGCAACTGAGCATAGGCGTGAGGAAGTTATCCGGGTCACCGTTATCGCCCGCCCATCCGGCAGACACCATATCGTGCTCACCGTTCTTCGCACGTTTAAGCATTTCTCCCCATTCCATCACGCGGATGTCGACTTTGATCCCGACTTTGGCCAGGTCGGCCTGCATCATTTGCGCGCCGAGCATCGGGTTCGGGTTGGTGGGACCGCCACCGTTACGGGTAAACAGGGTTAACACCGTGCCTTCAGGAACGCCGGCTTCTTTCAACAGGGCGCGGGCCTTGTCCAGATCACGTGGCGGGTTTTTCAGGCTGTGGTTGTAGCCGAGCAGGGTGTCCGGGAACGGATTGACCGCCACGGTTGCATTGCCTTTGCCAAACAGGGCGTTGACTGCCGCTTCCTTGTCGAAAGCGATGTCGATGGCTTTGCGCACGCGCACATCGCTCAGGTACTTGTGCGTGGTATTCATCGCGATGTAGGCGACGGTCATCGCATTCAATTCATCGACTTTCAGCTTGTCGTCTTTCTTGATGCTCGGGATGTCATCGGGTTTTGGATACAGCGCGACCTGACATTCGTTGGCCTTGAGCTTTTGCAGGCGGACGTTGTTGTCGGTGGCGATTGCCAGGATCAGGGCTTCAGCCGGTGGCTTGCCACGGAAATATTCCGGGTTGGCCTTGAAGCGTACCTGCGCGTCTTTGTTGTAGCGCTGGAAGATGAACGGACCGGTGCCGACCGGTTTGTTGTTCAGGTCACCGGTCTTGCCGGCCTTGAGCAACTGATCGGCATACTCAGCGGAGTAGATCGACGAGAACGCCATGGCGATGTCTGCCAGGAACGGCGCTTCGCGGCGGGTCAAGGTGAACTTGACCGTGTTGTCGTCTACCTTCTCGACACTTTTCAGCAGTTCTTTGAAGCCCATGCTTTCAAAGTACGGGAAGCCGACGCTCGACAGTTTGTGCCACGGGTGATTCGGGTCCAGCTGACGCTGGAAACTCCAGACCACATCGTCGGCGTTCATGTTGCGGGTCGGCTTGAAATATTCTGTGGTGTGAAACTTGACGCCTTGGCGCAGGTGGAACGTGTACGTCAGACCGTCTTCACTGATGTCCCAGGAGTCAGCCAGCGCTGGAATGACGTCGGTAGTGCCCGGCTTGAAGTCGGCCAGACGGTTGAAGATGGTCTCGGCCACTGCATCGGCTGTGACTGCAGTCGTGTACTGGACCATGTCGAAGCCTTCCGGGCTGGCTTCGGTGCACACCACCAGCGGTTTGGCCGAGACGCCGACCGCCACACTCAGCAGCGCGGCCGCGATGGCGGCACGTAGGGGAAGCATTTTCATCAAGAACCCTCTGCAATCGGTTGAAGGACAAAAGCCGAACGGCCGATTCATCTCTGAATCAGCCGCTCGGCAAAGGTCTTACAGAATGTTGAACGGGATGGTGGTTACGAGACGAAACTCATTGATGCTGCCATCGGACTGGTTCTCGCTGGCACGGTGAGCGGTGTAGGTGGCGCGTACGGTCGTGGCCTTGAGCGGGCCGCTTTGCACAGCGTATGCGGCGCCGATACCGTATTCATAATGGTGCTCGCCATCCTGGGACTGGATGCCATCGTAGCCTTTGTCCGCCACGCCTTTGTTACCGGTGTAGTGAGTGCCGTCGATGCCCCAGCCGCGCGCCTGGTAGATGTTGAACTTCAGGCCCGGCACGCCGTACTCAGCCATGTTCAGACCGTAGGCGATCTGGAACGATTTCTCGTTCGGGCCGTTGAAGTCGGACAGCAAGGAGTTGGCCAGGTAGATGCCGTTGGTTTCGTTGAGGTAGTCGAAGTATTCGTTACCGTTCACTTCCTGATACGAGAAGGTCAGGCTATGGGCCTGGTGGGTCAGGCCGAACGACAGAGAGTAGGTGTCGTTGTCGATGTCGCCGATCAGCGCTTTGCCTTCTTCCTGAGTCTTGTAGTAGTTAAAGCCGGTGGTCAGGCTCAGCACCGAGCTGTCACCCAGCACGTGAGTGGCGCCGAAGTAGTACTGGTTCCAGATATCTTCGGCCTGGGTTGCCCACAGGCTGGTGGTCAGGCTGGCGAATGGCGTGTAGGTGATGCCGCCGGTGTAGATGTGATCAGCTTCTGCACGACCGTTTGCGTACTCGGTGCGGAATTTGCGCAGGCTTTGCTCGGTACGCGGGGAGACGCGGTCGAAAGTCGCGGCGTCAAACGTCAGGTTTTCCAGCTCCGCTACATTGAGACTCACACCCTGGAAACTCGAAGGCAGTGCACGGTTGCCGATAGTGTCGACTTGCGGGCTGCTGTAGCTCTGGCGGCCAGCGGTCAGGGTAGTGCCGGAGAAACGCGCCTTGACGTTGGCCAGGCCCAGTTTGCTCCACTGGCCGACGGCGTCGCCGCCTTTTTCGGTCAGCGTACGGTTGTTGCCAGACGCAGGGCCGGTCTTCGGAGCGCCACCATTACCGGAAGCCATGTTCTCGCGATCACGTTCCAGCGCAACGGCGTTGTACGCCGCTACTTCAGTGCTGAAACCAACAGTCCCTTCGGTGAAGCCCGAGTTGTACTTGAGAATGGTGCCCTGGACCCAGTTAATGCGGCGATCAGTCTCTGCAAGCGAGCCATTTTTGGTGTAGGCAAATTTGCCGCCACGCTTGAGCTGCTCGTTCGCATACCAGTTGCGCGTAGTACCGGTGATCGATTGACCCTCGACGAAGCCGGTGGCTTCGCTTTGCGCGCTTTTTTCCTTGACGGTCACCGGGGTGAACGCCTGGCTTTGAGTTTCTGCGTAAGCGGTTGCGGTAATGCTGCTGATGGCCAGGGCCAATAACGCGGTGCTGCTCAGTTTCATGGGTGAAGCTCCTTGGTTTCTTTTTTTATTGCCGGTCTTCTTGGGTGATCCGGCTATTGGTGTGGAACTCTTCAGGCATCGCAAACGTTTGCTTGATGCCACAAAGACAATTTGCGGCAACACGCTTGCGTGAGGGCGCAATGCGCCCCCGGCGTTTTAACTAACGGTTATTTTTCCAGGCTGACACCGGAGAACACGTTGCGTCCGAAAGGACTCACTTTGAATCCCTCGACTTTGGCGCTCAATGGCTGGTTGACCGTCGAGTGCGCAACCGGTGTGATCGGTACTTGCTGCTTGAGGTACTGCTGCGCCTGTTTGTAAAGCACGGTGCGCTGGTCGCGGTCGGTAACGACTTTGGCCTGCTTGATCAACTTGTCGTAAGCCGGATCGCACCACATGGAGTAGTTGTTGCCGCCAATGGCGTCGCAGCTATAGAGCGTGCCGAGCCAGTTGTCCGGGTCCCCATTGTCACCGGTCCAGCCAATCAGGCTGACGTCGTGTTCGCCATTCTTGGTGCGTTTGATGTATTCGCCCCATTCGTAGCTGACGATCTTCACCTTGAGGCCGATTTTCGCCCAGTCCGCCTGCAGCATCTCGGCCATCAATTTGGCGTTCGGGTTGTATGGCCGTTGCACCGGCATCGCCCACAGGGTGATCTCGGTGCCTTCCTTGACGCCGGCAGCCTTGAGCAATTGCCTGGCTTTTTCCGGGTTGTAGGCAGCGTCCTTGATCGTCTCGTCGTATGACCATTGCGTCGGTGGCATGGCGTTGACGGCCAGTTGGCCGGCACCCTGGTATACCGCGTTGAGAATGCCTTGCTTGTTCACGGCCATGTCCAGCGCCTGACGCACTTCAAGCTGATCGAATGGCTTGTGGCGCACGTTGTAAGCGATGTAGCCGAGATTGAAGCCGGGCTTCTCGATGAGCTTGAGTTTGCTGTCGTTCTTCAACGCAGTGACATCGGCCGGGCGTGGGTGCAGTGTGATCTGGCACTCGTTGGCCTTGAGCTTTTGCACGCGTACAGAAGCATCGGTGTTGATCGCGAAAATCAGGTTGTCGAGCTTGACCCGGCTCGGATCCCAGTACTGCTGGTTGCCGGTGTAGCGGATGTTGGAGTCTTTCTGATAGCTCTTGAACACGAACGGTCCAGTGCCGATCGGCTTCTGGTTGATGTCGCTCGGTTTGCCTTCGGCCAGCAGCTTGTCGGCATATTCGGCGGACAGGATGGCGGCGAAGCTCATGGCGATGTTCTGGATGAACGCAGCGTCGACGCTGTTGAGTGTCATGACCACGGTCAGCGGCCCGGTCTTTTCGACCTTGGCAATGTTCTTGTTCAGACTCATTCCGTTGAAATACGGGAACTCGGTCGGGTAAGCCTTACGGAAAGGTTGTTGCGGATCGAGCATGCGGTTAAACGTGAACAGCACGTCGTCGGCGTTGAAGTCACGGGTCGGCGTGAAGTACTTCGTTGTGTGAAATTTCACACCTTCGCGCAGATGGAAAGTGTATTTGAGGCCGTCCTCGGAAATGTCCCAGCTTGTCGCCAGGCCAGGCACGACGTTGGTTGCACCCTTTTCAAATTCGGCCAGGCGGTTGTACAGCGGCTCGGCGGCATCGTTATCGGTTGCCGTCGTGTACTGCGCAGTGTCGAAACCTGCAGGGCTGCCTTCAGAGCAGAACACCAGGCTGTTGTTGGCGGCCTGGCTGATAGAAGTGACGGCCAGCAGGCCGGTGCCCAGCAATGCGGAAAAAACCAGGGAATGGCGCATGTCGCTCTCTTATTCAGTGTTTTGACAATGTGCTGACGTTTGGTCCGAAGACACAGTCGGCACCATTGATTTCAAGCCATGGCACGCAGCGAAAAATCGAGATCCACACATGCACTGGTCAGATCCCGACGGTATGAACCAAGAGGTCTGGCAGTAAATGGGAAAGGTCCGAAGGACTTGTGGGAAAAGGCGACGCACCCTAAATCCGGTTGACTTCCTGGCGGATTTGGGAGTAGGCGCATTCCTACATTCTCGATAGAAACAGCAACGGCGACGTCATGAACGCCGCCGTTGCCCTGTCTTATTTGCTAACGCTGACGCCGTAGAAAGAGTTCAAGCCAAACGGGCTGATCTTGAAATCCTGCACGTTGTTACGCATGGGTTGGAACACCGTCGAGTGAGCGATAGGTGTCATTGGCACAGCGTCCTTGAGAACGTGTTGCGCCTGTTTGTAAAGCTCAGTGCGTTTGCCCTGATCCGAGGTGCGTTTGGCTTGTTTGACGATGTCGTCAAACTTCTTGTCGCACCATTTGGAGAAGTTGTTGCCTTCCAGCGAGTCGCAGCCGAACAGCACGTTGAGCCAGTTGTCCGGGTCACCGTTGTCACCGCTCCAGCCAATGATCATGGCTTGGTTTTCGCCGCCTTTGGAACGCTTGATGTACTCGCCCCATTCATAGCTGGTGATCTTCACGTTCAGGCCGATTTTCTTCCAGTCGGACTGTAGCATTTCAGCCATCAGCTTCGCGTTCGGGTTATACGGACGCTGTACCGGCATCGCCCACAGAACGATTTCGGTGCCTTCCTTGACGCCGGCTTCCTTGAGCAGCTGTTTGGCTTTCTCAGGGTCGTACTTGGCATCTTTGATGGTGGTGTCGTAGGACCACTGGGTCGGTGGCATGGCGTTGACGGCCAACTGGCCCGCGCCCTGGTAAACCGAATCAATGATCTGCGGCTTGTTCACGGCCATGTCCAGGGCCTGACGAACGCGCAGGTCCGCCAGCGGGTTTGGCTCGTTGCTGCCCTTCACCTTGTCCATCACGTTGTAGGCGATATAACCCAGGTTGAAACCTGCCTGCTCAGGCATTTTCAGAGTCTTGTCTTCTTTCAATCCCTTCAGATCGGCCGGGCGCGGGAACAGAGTCACCTGGCACTCGTTCTTCTTCAGTTTCTGGATGCGCACCGACGGGTCGGTGGTGATGGCGAAGATCAGGTTGTCGATCTTGACGTCTTCAGGCTTCCAGTAGTCCTTGTTGCCGGTGTAACGGATGTTGGAGTCTTTCTGGTAGCTCTTGAATACGAACGGACCCGTACCGACCGGCTTCTGGTTGATGTCCGCAGTCTTGCCATCCTTGAGCAGCTGGGCAGCGTACTCGGCAGATTGCAGCGAAGCGAAGCTCATGGCCATGTTCTGGATGAACGCAGCGTCGACGTCTTTCAAGATGAATTTGACGGTGTGGTCGTCGATTTTTTCGATATTGGTGATGTTGGTGTCCATCCCCATATCGGTGAAATACGGGAATTCAGTCGGGTACGCTTTGCGGAACGGGTCATCCTTGTTAATCATGCGATTAAAGGTGAACAGCACGTCGTCGGCGTTGAATTCGCGAGTGGGCTTGAAGTACGGGGTGGTGTGGAACTTGACGCCTTCACGCAGGTGGAAGGTGTACGTCAGGCCGTCATCGGAGATATCCCATTTGGTCGCCAGACCAGGAATCACGGCGGTGCCGCCGCGCTCGAACTGGGTGAGGCGGTTGAACATGGTTTCTGCAGAGGCGTCGAAGTCGGTTCCGGTGGTGTACTGACCAGGATCGAAACCGGCCGGGCTCCCTTCGGAGCAAAACACCAGGTTAGTCGCCGCTTGGGCGAAAGGTGCGCTGGCTAACAAGCTCGCGCCGACTAAAAACGGAATGACCGCGTGTTTAAGCATGGTGGCCTCATGATTTGTTGTCATTTTTGGAATTAGAGGACGACCTCGTGAGTCGTGCCTGCGGATACTTATGCAGGGGCCATACCCAATGCAAGTTCCAGAGCGGCTGTGGGCCTTAAACAGTGGCACGCACGTACCTTAATGTCGCATATCTATAAATTTTGGCGCATTTGACCGTTTGCGCGGGTTTTTTTCGGTGCAACCTGTGCGCCTGGGAGGGGCAACCGAGTTAGCACATGCACTGTGATGGCGCGGGGTGTTACTTATTTATACCTTGGCGGGGGTGGGGTTTTACTCTTTTTTGAGCGTGGTGGGCTGGGGGGCCTGGTAGCCGACCGGGGGGGTGTTTTTTGGTGGGTATATCCGTTTTATTGGTGATGGCGGATATTGGTTTCGCCCTTACGCCGAGTCACTTGGAAGAGCCTACGCGGCCCGGCACCAAGTAACCGAAATCTTCAACGGCAGCGCCCTCTTCAATCTCAACCGTGCAAAAAAAACGGCGATCACCTCGGTGATCGCCGTCCTGTCATGCGGATCATGAAATCAAGGCATCAACACTTCAATGGACCCATCCGCCGTCATGCTGACCTGACTGGTGCCCGCTTCAACTTCAGGAGTGACCGGGGCGGCATCCATGCTGGCCGCTTTCATCATCATCGGCCCGCGCATATAAGGTTGTGGATAACCGTTGCTGTTCAAGTTCAGGTTGACGATTTTGTAGCTCTTGCCGCCGAGTGCATCGGTGGCCAGTTGCGCGCGGGCCTTGAAGGCGCTGACCGCTTCTTTGAGCAGTGTGTCTTCGCTGGCTTTGCGGGTTGGCGTGGCGATGGCGAAGTCCATGCCGCCCATTTTCAGGTCGGTGAGCAGTTCGCCGGTCAGTTTCGACAGGGCGGCGAAGTCGGAGCTTTCCAGGCGCAGTTCGGAGCGCTCGCGCCAGCCGGTGATTTTCTGGCCCTTTGTGTCGTAGATCGGGTAGCTGTTGCGGCTGCCCTGTCGCAGGGTGATGTCTTTGACTTGCTTGGCCTGGGCCAAGGCTTTGTTCATGGTGGTGCTGACGTCGGCAGCGAGCTTGGCTGGGTCGGTATTTTGCTCTTCGGTGTAAAGCGTCACGATCATCAGGTCGCGCGCGACTTCCTGGCTGACTTCGGCGCGCAGGGAAATCTGGTTGTAATGAAGCTCATCGACGGCCAGGGCCGGGAGGCTGGCGACGGTGCCAGCGCTGAGTGCAAGAAGGGCGGCGCTGCGGCGGAAACTGTGCATGAAAACTCCTTGGACATTGCGCAGGGGTAAGGTCCGAACCTGCGTCAAAAACCATCAGACTCTAGCCTTATTGATCCGGTTCGCCCAGTTACAACTTCCATACAAACTCTCATGACCCCTGTAGCAGCTGCCGAAGGCTGCGTCCGAGCGCGCAGCGGTCGTAATCCTGAACACTGCTCAGTTCTGCAAAACACACGACGCCATGGCGACCGCTGCGCGCTCGGACGCAGCCTTCGGCAGCTGCTACAGAGGACTGTGTTGCCGGAGGGCTGTGGCCGTTTGCCGCACTTTTGCCTGCCAACCCCCGCGCTTGGTTATACTCCCTGCGATCCGCCTGGAGCGCTCATCAGGAGAGCTCATGCTCGCCCCCATTCAAATCACTTCCGCGACTCGCCAGAACCTCTGGCGGCTGACCTTCATCCGCACCTTGGTGCTGGCCGCTCAGGCCGGTTCAGTGGGGCTGGCTTACTGGCTCGATTTGCTGCCGCTGCCCTGGTTTCAACTGGCCGCGACCCTGGGCTGTTCGATGTTGCTGTGCGCGTTCACCGCGATTCGCCTGCGCACCAGTTGGCCGGTCACCGAGCTTGAATACGCTGTGCAACTGGCCTGTGATCTGTTTATCCACAGCGCGCTGCTGTATTTCTCCGGTGGATCGACCAACCCGTTCGTCTCTTATTATCTGGTGCCGCTGACGATCGCTGCAGTAACGCTGCCTTGGCGTTATTCGGTGATCCTCTCGGGCATCGCGCTGACGATGTACACCTTGCTGCTGGCGCGCTTCTACCCGCTGCAGACTTTTCCGATCGCCCGCGAAAACCTGCAGGTCTACGGGATGTGGTTGAGCTTCGCACTGGCTGCCGCCGTTATCACTTTTTTTGCTGCCCGCATGGCTGAGGAGTTGCGACGTCAGGAAGAGCTGCGCGCCATTCGTCGCGAAGAGGGGCTGCGCGACCAGCAATTGCTCGCCGTCGCGACCCAGGCCGCAGGCGCCGCCCATGAGTTGGGCACGCCGCTGGCGACCATGAGTGTGCTGCTCAAAGAGATGCGTCAGGACCACCACGACCCGTTGTTGCAGGACGACCTGAGCGTGCTGCAGGATCAGGTCAAACTGTGCAAGGAAACCTTGCAACAATTAGTGCGCGCGGCCGAGGCCAATCGTCGTCTGGCCGTGGAAATGCAAGACGTCACCGACTGGCTTGACGAAGCGCTGAACCGCTGGCACCTGATGCGTCCGGAGGCCAGCTACCGCTTTCAATGCCTCGGTCAGGGGACCCTGCCGCGCATGGCGCCGCCGCCGGACCTGACCCAGGCACTGTTGAATCTGCTGAACAACGCCGCCGACGCCTGCCCCGACGGGTTGCAGGTAACGCTTGACTGGAATGCCGAAGACTTGACCATCAGCATTCGCGATCACGGCGCCGGCGTGCCATTGGCCATTGCCGAACAGATCGGCAAACCGTTTTTTACCACCAAGGGCAAAGGTTTCGGCCTGGGCCTGTTTTTGAGCAAAGCCAGCGTGACACGCGCCGGCGGCTCAGTGAAACTCTACAGTCATGAGGAAGGCGGCACGCTCACCGAGCTGCGCCTGCCCCGTGTCGCCCGAGGAGACGAACATGAGTGACGAGATCCAGACCGAAGGTGAAGAACTGCCGCATTTGCTGCTGGTAGATGACGACGCCACGTTCACCCGGGTGATGGCCCGCGCCATGGCTCGCCGTGGTTTTCGCGTCAGCACCGCTGGTTCCGCCGAAGAAGGCCTGACCATCGCCCAGGCTGACATCCCCGATTACGCCGCCCTCGACCTGAAAATGGATGGCGATTCGGGTCTGGTGCTGTTGCCGAAACTGCTCGAACTTGATCCGGAAATGCGCGTGGTGATCCTCACCGGTTATTCGAGCATCGCGACCGCCGTCGAAGCGATCAAACGTGGCGCCTGCAATTATCTGTGCAAACCGGCCGATGCCGATGATGTGCTGGCCGCATTGCTTTCCGAGCATGCTGACCTCGACACGCTGGTGCCGGAAAACCCGATGTCGGTGGACCGCCTGCAGTGGGAGCACATTCAACGCGTTCTGACCGAGCACGAGGGCAATATTTCCGCCACTGCCCGTGCCCTCGGCATGCACCGCCGTACATTGCAGCGCAAACTGCAGAAGCGCCCGGTCCGACGCTGAACCTGCGCTGAACGAATGCCGCTCACGTCTCGCGACAATCCGAACCGATCATCTATGATCGGTTCGTGTGTGATCCCATCCTTATCGAGCTCTTTCCATGAATCAGAACGCTGAGTATTCTGCGGTCAACGATCGCGTGCGCGGGGATTTTTTTCGCAAAGTCTGGGCCATGACCACGCCTTACTGGCGCAGCGAAGAGAAGGGCAAGGCATGGACGTTGCTGATCGCGGTGATCGCGCTGTCGTTGTTCAGCGTGGCCATCTCGGTGTGGGTCAACAGCTGGTACAAGGACTTTTACAATGCTTTGCAGAACAAGGATGAAAGCGCGTTCTGGCAGTTGATTCTGTATTTTTGCGGCATTGCCACCGTGGCGATTCTAGGGGCGGTGTACCGGCTATACCTGACCCAGATGCTGACCATCCGCTGGCGGGCCTGGCTGACCGAAAAGCACTTTGCCCGCTGGCTGGGCCACAAGAATTATTACCAGTTGGAGCAAGGCGGTTATACCGATAACCCGGACCAGCGGATTTCCGAAGACCTCAACAAGTTTACCGCCAATACCCTGGGTCTGGGCCTGGGATTGATCCGCAATTGCGTGAGCCTGGTGTCGTTCTCGATTATTTTGTGGGGCGTGTCTGGCAGCATCGAAGTGTTCGGCTTCACCATTCCCGGTTACATGTTCTGGTGTGCGCTGATCTACGCCGCGGTCGGCAGTTGGCTGACGCACTTGATCGGTCGTCGCCTCATCGGGCTGACCAACAATCAACAACGCTTCGAAGCGGACCTGCGGTTCTCCATGGTGCGAATTCGCGAGAATGCCGAAAGCATCGCGCTGTACAACGGCGAACCCAACGAAAACCGTCGACTGAGCCATCGTTTCGGCCTGGTCTGGCACAACTTCTGGGACATCATGCGCGTGTCCAAGCGTCTGACTTTCTTTACGTCCGGCTATGGCCAGATCGCGATCATCTTCCCCTTCATGGTGGCCGCGCCGCGCTATTTTACCGGTAAAATCGAGCTGGGCGAGCTCATGCAGATCAACTCGGCTTTCGGTAACGTGCAGGAGAATTTCAGCTGGTTTATCAGCGCGTATCAAGACCTCGCCGAATGGCGCGCCACTTGTGATCGTTTGCTGAGTTTCCGCCAGGCGATGACTGATAACGAAGAGCGTGCACCGGCGATCGATGTGCAGAATGCCGGTGCTACGTTGCAGGTTCAGAACCTGGGGCTGGACCTGGCCGATGGCCGTCATCTGCTCACCCACGCAGACATGACCGTAGAGGAGGGCGAGCGAGTGATGCTCAGCGGTCGTTCCGGCAGCGGCAAGTCAACCCTGCTGCGCGCTATGGGGCATTTATGGCCGGCGGGCCATGGCAGCATCCGTCTGCCGGCAGCGCGGTATCTGTTCCTGCCGCAAAAGCCTTATCTGCCCATTGGCACGTTGCGCGAAGCATTGAGTTATCCACAGGCTGGCGATACTTACCCGGACGAGCGTTACCTCCACGTTTTGGAAACCTGTCGCCTGCCGCACTTGCTGCCGCGTCTGGATGAGGCCAACCACTGGCAACGGATGTTGTCGCCCGGTGAGCAACAACGTCTGGCTTTCGCCCGGGCGCTGCTGTTTGCCCCGCAGTGGCTGTACATGGACGAAGCCACTTCGGCGATGGATGAAGAAGATGAAGCAAGCTTGTATCAAGCGTTGATCGATGAAATACCGGGGCTGAGCATTGTCAGTGTCGGCCATCGAAGCAGTTTGAAACGATTCCATCCGCGGCACGTGCGCATTGAAAACGGTCACTTGATTGACCAGACCATAATCGCCTGAATCACCGCAGTTCTGTCTGGTAGAACTGTTGTGGCAAGGGGCTCGTGCGGCAAAGGGGCTCGTGTCGCAAGGGGCATGTGTGGCGTGGCGGCATGTGTGGCAAGGGGGTGTGGCAAGGGGTGTGTGTGGCAAGGGGGTGTGGCAAGGGGTGTGGCAGGGGGTGTGTGTGGCAAGGGGTGTGCGTGGCGAGGGGGCTTGCCCCCGTTCCAGTGCGCAGCACTGGCAAGGTCTTGTAAACGTGCGAGATCTGGCGCCCCTCCGCCACCCGACGGGGGCAAGCCCCCTCGCCACATAAATCTGCGCTGCAGGAGGCGGGTGATCGTACAACCGCGTTGAGCTATGATGCACTTTCAGCCGAATTCTCGAGACAGACGTTCACCATGGAAAACCCGATCGACGTGCCACGCCTCCCTCGCAAGCGCCGCAGTCTCGCACAGGAATTGGTGACGGTGCTGTCCGAGCAGATTCGCGACGGCCAACTCAAGCGTGGCGACAAGTTGCCCACCGAGTCGGCGATCATGGATGCCCACGGCGTCAGCCGCACCGTGGTGCGCGAAGCGATTTCCCGTTTGCAGGCGGCAGGGCAGGTGGAAACCCGCCATGGCATTGGTACCTTTGTGCTGGATACGCCGAGCCCGAGTGGTTTCCGTATCGACCCGGCCACGGTGGTCACCTTGCGTGACGTGCTGGCGATTCTGGAACTGCGCATCAGCCTTGAAGTGGAATCCGCCGGGCTCGCCGCGCAACGCCGCAGCCCCGAGCAGTTGGCTCTGATGCGCGCGGCGCTGGATGCTTTGAACGAAAGCGCGGCCCATGCGAGCGACGCGGTGGCTTCGGACTTCCAGTTTCACCTGCAGATTGCCCTGTCGACCGGCAACCGCTACTTCACCGACATCATGACTCACCTCGGGACCAGCATCATTCCGCGTACGCGCCTCAACTCCGCGCGTCTGGCCCATGACGACCAGCAACACTACATGGGTCGCCTGAGCCGTGAGCACGAGGAAATCTACGACGCGATTGCCCGCCAGGATTCCGATGCCGCCCGCGCGGCAATGCGCTTGCACCTGACCAACAGTCGCGAACGTCTGCGTCATGCGCATGAAGAGGCCGAGGCGCAGCGGGGCTAAAGGGAGTAGCAGTGATCGCTCTCACGCAGAACGTGGGAACGATCATTGTGCAACGCTTCCATCAAGCTCTGATATGCAGCAGCACAGGCGCCGAGTACGGTTCCAGGCTCGACGCGTCAGCGAATTTGTAACGTAATTCGATT
Source organism: Pseudomonas fluorescens (assembly GCF_902497625.1). Classification (GTDB taxonomy): domain Bacteria; phylum Pseudomonadota; class Gammaproteobacteria; order Pseudomonadales; family Pseudomonadaceae; genus Aquipseudomonas; species Aquipseudomonas fluorescens_BQ. Next base: position 41,158 of record NZ_CABVGX010000041.1, read on the forward strand.
TCCATATTGCGGTAATCCTCCAGCACCGCTTTCGGGATTTTCAGCTCGATGCCTGTGAGTTTCACCGCGTCATCAATTCGGTCGTTCCAATACCCCGCAGGCTCCTCGGTACCCGTCCAGTCAGGGTCGTCTGGATCCATTCCGAGGATTGGGTACACATCCCAATTAGGCGCGATGTCCTTGTGATCCGGCACCTCGAGGATCAAGTCATCCTCCAGCATCGATAAGCTGATAACGGCCGACTGGTCGAGTTCATCAATGGTGAATCCGGTGAGGGTCGGTGACAGGAAATCCATCTTCAATACACTCCGTGCGAAGTTCCACGATCCATTCGTGGCGGGGGCCTCAACTTTACGGGGCGATTTCAGGGTTTGCCGAAATGGAGTTTGACCAGGCATTTCTGGAGCGCATCGCCGCAGCCGAACCCGGAATTCACGCGAAAAAATCATAGTGAACGATGCAAATTTCACCCCCAGCGATGAAATGCAGTTGACGGTTTTTTTTTAAGTTGTACGATGACCTACAACTTCGGCGCAGGCTGATGGTTTATCTACCACACACAAACAACAACGTAGCTACTCAGGGTGTTCGAATAATGAATCCACAAGAACTGAAGTCCATCCTCTCTTCCGGTCTGCTGTCTTTCCCGGTTACCGATTTCGATGCTCAGGGCGATTTCCATCGCGCAGGCTACATCAAGCGTCTCGAATGGCTGGCCCCATACGGCGCCTCGGCTCTGTTCGCCGCTGGCGGCACCGGTGAGTTCTTCTCCCTGGCGGCCAGCGAATATTCGGAAATCATCAAGACTGCGGTCGACACTTGCGCCACCAGCGTGCCGATTCTGGCTGGCGTTGGTGGCTCGACCCGCCAGGCCATCGAATACGCACAGGAAGCCGAGCGCCTGGGCGCCAAAGGCCTGTTGCTGCTCCCGCATTACCTGACTGAAGCCAGTCAGGACGGCGTTGCCGCTCACGTTGAGGCCGTGTGCAAATCGGTAAAAATCGGTGTGGTGGTTTACAACCGTAACGTCTGCCGCCTGACCGCGCCGCTGCTGGAGCGCCTGGCCGAACGCTGCCCGAACCTGATCGGCTACAAGGACGGTCTGGGCGATATCGAATTGATGGTGTCGATCCGTCGTCGCCTCGGCGATCGCTTCAGCTACCTCGGTGGTTTGCCGACCGCTGAAGTCTACGCCGCTGCCTATAAGGCGCTGGGCGTGCCGGTGTACTCCTCGGCGGTGTTCAACTTCATCCCGAAAACCGCAATGGATTTTTACCACGCCATTGCCCGCGAAGATCACGCTACCGTCGGCAAGATCATCGACGACTTCTTCCTGCCTTACCTGGACATCCGTAACCGCAAGTCGGGCTACGCGGTGAGCATCGTCAAGGCCGGGGCAAAAATCTCCGGCTATGACGCCGGTCCTGTGCGCGCACCGCTGACCGATCTGACTGGCGAAGAGTATGAAATGCTCGCCGCGCTGATCGACAAGCAAGGTGCGCAGTAACACACCCGATTAAACAAGGCCGCTGAGTGATCAGCGGCCTTTTGCGTAAGGAGATTGTTGTGGCTGATACAAAGCGTTTCGATAACTACATCAACGGCGAATGGGTTGCGGGCAGTGATTATTGCGCCAACATCAACCCGTCCGAATTGAGCGACACCATCGGCGACTACGCCAAGGCTGACCTGACTCAGGTCCACGCGGCCATCGACGCCGCCCGCGCTGCGTTCCCGGCCTGGTCCACTTCGGGTATTCAGGCGCGTCACGATGCACTGGATAAAGTCGGTACGGAAATCCTCGCCCGCCGCGAAGAACTTGGCACCTTGCTGGCCCGGGAAGAGGGCAAGACCCTGCCTGAGGCCATCGGTGAAGTGACCCGCGCCGGTAACATTTTCAAATTCTTCGCTGGTGAAACCCTGCGCCTTTCCGGCGACTATTTGCCGTCGGTGCGCCCAGGTGTAAACGTTGAAGTGACCCGCGAAGCATTGGGCGTGGTTGGCCTGATCACCCCGTGGAACTTCCCGATCGCGATCCCGGCATGGAAAATTGCCCCGGCCCTGGCCTACGGCAACTGTGTTGTGCTCAAGCCCGCCGATCTGGTCCCCGGTTGCGCCTGGGCGCTGGCGGAAATTATCTCCCGCGCAGGCTTCCCTGCCGGCGTGTTCAACCTGGTAATGGGCAGCGGTCGCGTGGTTGGCGATGCGTTGGTGCAGAGCCCGAAAGTCGACGGCATCAGCTTCACCGGTTCCGTGGGCGTTGGTCGCCAGATCGCCGTCAGCTGTGTATCGCGTCAGGCCAAGGTTCAGCTGGAGATGGGCGGCAAAAACCCGCAGATCATTCTTGACGACGCCGACCTCAAGCAAGCGGTCGAGCTGTCGGTTCAGAGCGCGTTCTACTCCACCGGCCAGCGTTGCACCGCTTCCAGCCGCTTTATCGTCACCGCCGGGATTCACGACAAATTCGTCGAAGCCATGGCCGAGCGCATGAAGTCGATCAAGGTTGGCCACGCGCTGAAAGCCGGCACCGATATCGGCCCGGTCGTCTCACAGGCGCAGCTTGATCAGGACATGAAATACATCGACATCGGCCAGTCCGAAGGTGCACGTCTGGTCAGTGGCGGTGGTCTGGTGACCTGCGATACCGAAGGCTACTACCTGGCGCCAACGCTGTTTGCCGACAGTGAAGCGGCGATGCGCATCAGCCGTGAAGAGATCTTCGGCCCGGTGGCCAACGTGGTTCGCGTGGCGGATTACGATGCGGCACTGGCCATAGCCAACGACACTGAATTCGGTCTGTCGGCGGGCATCGCCACCACCTCGCTGAAGTACGCCAACCACTTCAAACGCCACTCCCAGGCCGGGATGGTGATGGTCAACCTGCCGACGGCGGGCGTGGATTACCACGTGCCGTTCGGTGGGCGTAAAGGTTCCTCTTATGGATCCCGCGAGCAAGGTCGCTACGCGCAAGAGTTCTACACGGTTGTAAAAACCTCCTACATCGGCTCGTAACCCGCTGCACCGCGGTGTCGGGCATATCGCCAAACACCGCAAATCCCTGTAGGAGCTGTCGAGTGAAACGAGGCTGCGATCCCTTGATCTTAAAAGCTCGCAGCCTCGTTACACTCGACAGCTCCTACGGAGGATGGACCTGTTTCACCCGCGCATAAAAATAATTTGTGGGAGTACATTTACATGCAATCCACCCAAAAGCCGACTCACGTCCGCTATTTGATCCTGCTCATGCTTTTTCTGGTGACCACGATCAATTATGCCGACCGGGCGACTATCGCCATCGCCGGTTCCAGCCTGCAAAAAGACCTCGGCATTGACGCGGTCACTCTCGGCTATATCTTCTCTGCATTCGGTTGGGCTTACGTGGCCGGGCAAATTCCCGGCGGCTGGCTGCTTGACCGTTTCGGTTCGAAAAAAATCTACGCGCTCAGCATCTTCACCTGGTCACTGTTCACCGTGCTGCAGGGTTATGTCGGCGAGTTCGGCATGTCCACCGCGGTGGTTGCGCTGTTCATGCTGCGCTTCCTGGTGGGTCTGGCCGAAGCGCCATCGTTCCCCGGTAACGCACGCATCGTCGCCGCCTGGTTCCCCACCGCCGAACGCGGCACAGCGTCAGCGATTTTCAACTCGGCGCAATACTTTGCCACCGTGTTGTTCGCACCGCTTATGGGCTGGATCGTCTACAGCTATGGCTGGCAGCACGTGTTCATCGTCATGGGCGTGATCGGCATCATCTTCTCGGGCATCTGGCTGAAAGTGATCTACAGCCCGCGCCAGCACCCGATGATCAACGAAGCCGAGTTCAAGCACATCGCCGACAACGGCGGCATGGTCGACATGGACCAGGACAAAGGCAAAGGTGCCAAGGCCGACGGTCCGAAGTGGGACTACATTCGCCAGTTGCTGACCAACCGCATGATGCTGGGCGTTTACCTGGGCCAGTACTGCATCAACGGCATCACCTATTTCTTCCTGACCTGGTTCCCGGTGTACCTCGTGCAGGAACGCGGCATGACCATCCTCAAGGCCGGTTTCATCGCCTCATTGCCGGCGATCTGCGGCTTCATCGGCGGTGTGCTCGGCGGGGTCATTTCCGACTACCTGCTGCGCAAAGGCCATTCCCTGACCTTCGCCCGCAAGGCGCCGATCATTGCCGGTTTGCTGGTCTCCAGTAGCATCGTCGCCTGCAACTACGTGGACGTTGAGTGGATGGTGGTGGGCTTCATGGCACTGGCCTTCTTCGGCAAAGGCGTAGGCGCACTGGGTTGGGCGGTGGTGTCCGACACTTCGCCAAAACAGATCGCCGGCCTCAGTGGCGGCCTGTTCAACACCTTCGGCAACATCGCGTCGATCACCACGCCGATTGTCATTGGCTACATCATCAGCTCCACCGGTTCGTTCAAATGGGCGCTGGTATTCGTCGGTTGCAACGCGCTGGTCGCGGTGTTCAGCTACCTGGTGATCGTCGGCCCGATCAAACGTGTCGTGCTCAAAGAGCCGCCAAGCGCCGGCCCCGAACTGAGCAAATTATCTGAAGCACATTCCTGAGGAGCGGCGTCATGCAGTTGATTGAACATTCTGACTCGCCGCGCTACATCCGCCTGCACGAGCGGGACAACGTAGTGATTGTGGTCAACGACCAGGGCGTGCCGGCCGGCACTGAATTCCCAGACGGCCTTGTGACCGTGGATTTCGTGCCGCAGAGCCATAAAGTCACGCTGGAAGATATTCCCGAAGGCGGCCAGGTGATTCGTTACGGCCAGACCATCGGCTATGCGTTGCAGCCGATTCCACGCGGCAGCTGGGTCAAGGAAGATCAACTGCGCATGCCGACCGCGCCGCCGCTGGACAGCTTGCCGCTGTCCACCGAAGTGCCGGCGGCGCAAGCTCCGCTCGAAGGTTTCACGTTCGAGGGTTTCCGCAACGCCGACGGCACCGTCGGTACGCGCAATATTCTTGGCATCACTACGACCGTTCAGTGCGTCACCGGCGTGCTCGATCATGCCGTCAAGCGGATCAAGGATGAATTGCTGCCGCTATACCCTAATGTCGATGACGTGGTGGCCCTGACCCACAGCTACGGTTGTGGCGTGGCGATCACCGCCACCGATGCGTACATCCCGATCCGCACCGTGCGCAACCTGGCGCGCAACCCGAATCTGGGTGGCGAAGCGCTGGTGATCAGCCTGGGCTGCGAGAAATTGCAGGCCGGGCAGGTCATGCACGAAGGGGACAGCTCGGTAGACCTCAGTGATCCGTGGCTGTATCGCCTGCAGGATTCCAGTCACGGCTTCACCGAAATGATCGAACAGATCATGCAGCTGGCCGAAACCCGTTTGAAGAAACTCGATCAGCGTCGCCGGGAAACCGTGCCGGCGTCCGAGCTGATTCTTGGCATGCAATGCGGCGGCAGCGATGCGTTTTCCGGCATCACCGCCAACCCGGCGCTGGGCTACGCCTCGGACCTGTTGCTGCGGGCCGGCGCGACGGTGATGTTTTCCGAAGTGACCGAAGTGCGCGATGCGATCTACTTGCTGACGTCGCGGGCCGAAACCGAGGAAGTCGCGCAGGAGCTGGTGCGCGAAATGGACTGGTACGACCGTTACCTGGCCAAGGGTGAAGCGGATCGCAGCGCCAACACTACGCCGGGTAACAAGAAGGGCGGGTTGTCGAACATTGTCGAGAAGTCGTTGGGTTCGATCGTCAAATCCGGCAGCAGCGCGATCAACGGGGTGCTTGGCCCTGGTGAACGGTTCAAGCGCAAAGGGCTGATTTTCTGTGCGACGCCGGCCAGTGATTTTGTCTGCGGGACCTTGCAACTGGCGGCCGGGATGAACCTGCATGTGTTCACCACCGGGCGCGGTACGCCTTATGGCTTGGCGATGGCGCCGGTGGTAAAGGTCTCGACCCGCACCGAACTGGCGCAGCGCTGGCCGGACCTGATCGACATCGACGCCGGTCGGATTGCCACCGGGCGGGCGTCGATCGAGGATCTGGGCTGGGAGTTGTTCCACTACTATCTGGAGGTAGCGAGCGGCAAGAAGCAAACATGGGCTGAGCAGCATAAGCTGTATAACGACATTACGTTGTTCAATCCGGCGCCGATCACCTGACACTGAGTCGCCTGCTTCGCGAGCAGGCTCGCTCCCACAGGAATTTTCGTCGTGCGCAGATTGTGTGTTTTACGCAGGACAAATGTGGGAGCGAGCCTGCTCGCGAAAGCGGTCTAACAGACGCCGAAGGGCTGAGTGGCATATCATTAGCCCCCTAACGACGCTCACCCAAGGTGATCCCCGGCATGCTGGCTATTTTCCTCGAAACCCTGAACATCACCGCGCCGGTGTTTGCCATGCTGTTTTTGGGTGTGCTGCTCAAGCGCATCAACTGGATCAACGACAACTTCATCCACACCGCGTCGTCCCTGGTGTTCAACGTCACCATGCCGGCGTTGTTGTTTCTGGGCATCCTGCATGCCGACCTGCACGCAGCATTGCAACCGTCGCTGCTGATCTATTTCTCGCTCGCCACGCTGGTGTCATTCGCCATTGCCTGGGGCTGGGCGATCTGGAAGTGCCCTCGCGAGGATCGCGGGATTTACACCCAAGGCGCCTTTCGCGGCAACAACGGTGTCATCGGCCTGGCCCTCGCGGCGAGCATGTATGGCGATTACGGCATTTCCCTCGGCGCGATCCTCGCGGCGTTGGTCATCCTGTTCTACAACACGCTCTCGACCATCGTCCTGGCGGTGTACAGCCCGGTGATCAAGTCAGACCCGTGGAGCATCTTCAAAAGCGTGATGATCAACCCGCTGATCATCAGCGTTCTGGCGGCGGCGCCGTTTGCTTATTTCAAGATTGGTTTACCGGGTTGGCTGGAGACGTCCGGGCAATACCTGGCGCAAACCACGCTGCCCTTGGCGCTGATCTGCATCGGCGGCACGTTGTCACTGGCGGCGATGCGCAAGAGTGGCTCGATGGCGCTCAGTTCAAGCCTGGTGAAGATGATCGGTTTGCCGGTGCTGGCGACGCTGGGTGCGTGGCTCTGGGGGTTTCGCGGGGCGGAGCTGGGCATTTTGTTTCTGTATTTCGGCAGCCCGACGGCGGCCGCGAGTTTCGTCATGGCCCGGGCAGCGAATGGCAATCATGAGCTGGCGGCAGCGATTATCGTGATCACCACGTTGATGGCGGCGATCACGACCAATATCGGGATCTTTTTGTTGCAATGGGGTGGGTGGATATAGCGTCAGAATTTGTAGTGTTCTTTCGGGCCTCATCGTCGGAATGCCGGTCTGACGGTTACCCAATAAGCCGGCGAGTTACTCCGGCTTCTGATAACTATCGATCACTTCCTGCGCCGCGCGAAACGCATCGATCGCCGCGGGCGCGCCTGCATACACTGCGCAATGCAGCAGCGTTTCGCGAATCTCTTCAACTGTGCAACCGTTATTCAATGCGCCGCGCACGTGGCCTTTCAGTTCCTGAGGGCACTTCAACGCGGTCAGCGCGGCGAGGGTGATCAGGCTGCGGGTTTTCAGCTCCAGGCCTTCGCGATTCCATACGCTGCCCCACGCGTGCTCGTTTACCCAATCCTGCAATGGCTGTGTGAATTCGGTGGCATTGCCCAAGGCGCGATCGACAAAAGCATCGCCCATCACTTGGCGACGGACTTCAACCCCGGGTTTTTTATTGTCGGTCATGGCGATTCTCTTTTGTGGTGTTGGCGACGCCAGGCGCGCAGCGATGTAAACAGCAGAAAGGCCACCAGCGCCGGCAGGACGAAAAACAGCATCAAATGTTCAAGCTTGCCCGCCAGCGGCATGCCGGTGGTGAACGACACCACGTGCAGCCCATACGCCAGATACAGACCCAGAAACAGTAAGCCTTCGGCGCGCGTGACCCGATAACCGGAATAGAACACCGGCAGGCACAATACCGCGACACCGAGCATGACGGGCAGGTCGAAATCCAGCGCGTTCGGCGAGACCGACAGCGGTGACGGCGCGACCAGTGCAGTCAGCCCTAGCACCCCCAGCAGGTTGAACAGATTGCTGCCGATCACGTTGCCCACGGCGATATCCCGCTGCCCGCGCAACGCCGCGATCAACGAGGTGGCCAGTACCGGCAACGAGGTACTGACCGCCACGATTGTCAGGCCGATGATCCGCTCCGAAAGACCCAGATCGGAGGCGACCGACACCGCCGCACCCAGCAGCAAATGCCCGGCGTATACCAGCATCGCCAGCCCCACAACGATCGTCAACAGGCTGCGCAACCACGGTATTTGCCGCTTTTCATCGTGAGACGGCGGCCGCGACGAGTGCTGCGACTGGCGCAGGAGTAAACCGAGATACAACACCAGCGCTGTCAGTAACAGCATGCCGTCGGTGCGCGTCAGCTCCTCATTCCAGGCCAGCACGAACACCAACAGGCTGGCGCCGATCATCAGCGGGATATCCAGTCGCACCAATTCTCGCGACACCCGCAGCGGGATGATCAACGCCGAGAGCCCCAGCGTGACGAGGATGTTGAAAATGCTGCTGCCGATCACGCTGCCGACCGCGATGTCCGCGTTATGGGCCAGTGTGGCTTGCAGACTGACCGCCATCTGCGGCGCGCTGCTGCCCAAGGCGACAATCGTCAGACCGATGATCAGCGGCCGCACGTGCAGGCGCGCGGCCAGGCGCACAGCGCCGCGTACCATCAGTTCGGCGCCGGCAATCAGTAACAGCAAGCCGCCGAGCAACTCGATCACGCTGATCAGGGGTAAATCGGCAAGTCCGAAAATAGTCGGGGCTCCATGGGTTAATCGAGGGCTTGCACGCGAACCCGTGCGGTGCCGCTTCTGAGCATACCCAGTTGTTCGGCGGCTTCGTGGGAAACATCGATCAGCCGTCCGCGAGTATGCGGCCCGCGGTCGTTGATGCGCACCACGCAGGACCTGTCGTTATTCAGATTGGTGACCTTCACCCGGGTGCCGAATGGCAACTGGCGGTGGGCGGCGGTCAAGGCATTCTTGTTGAAACGCTCGCCACTGGCCGTGCGTTTGCCATGGTGTTTGGCGCCGTAATAGGAGGCGGTGCCGGTCTTGTTGTAACCGTGGGGGTCGATGATGTCCGTGC
>NZ_CABVGX010000042.1 GCF_902497625.1 Pseudomonas fluorescens
GCTCATGCCCCTGTCAGTACGCCGCAATCGGCTCCAGCGGCTGCGCCGGCCAAGCGTGCCGCGCAGAAAGTCGCGGATATGAGTGAAGAGCCGTCTCGTGACAGTTTCGACCCGATGGCAGGCGCCAGTTCGCAACAAGCTCCGATCCGTTCCGAGCAGCGCACGGTCCAGGTAGAGGGTGCGCTCAAACACACCAGTTACCTGAACCGTACCTTCACCTTCGAAAATTTTGTCGAGGGTAAGTCCAACCAGCTTGCCCGGGCTGCAGCCTGGCAAGTTGCGGACAACCCCAAGCACGGCTACAACCCGCTGTTCCTGTATGGCGGCGTCGGCTTGGGTAAGACTCACTTGATGCATGCCGTGGGTAACCATCTATTAAAGAAGAACCCGAATGCCAAGGTCGTGTACCTGCATTCCGAGCGTTTCGTGGCCGACATGGTCAAGGCGCTGCAACTGAACGCGATTAATGAATTCAAGCGTTTCTACCGTTCGGTCGATGCGCTGCTGATTGATGACATTCAGTTCTTTGCCCGCAAGGAGCGCTCTCAGGAAGAATTCTTCCACACCTTCAACGCGTTGCTTGAGGGTGGCCAGCAGGTCATTCTCACCAGTGACCGCTATCCGAAAGAAATCGAAGGCCTGGAAGAGCGCTTGAAATCTCGCTTTGGCTGGGGCCTCACGGTTGCCGTCGAGCCGCCGGAGCTGGAGACCCGTGTCGCGATCCTGATGAAAAAGGCCGATCAGGCCAAAGTGGATCTGCCCCACGACGCCGCGTTTTTTATTGCCCAGCGCATTCGTTCCAACGTGCGTGAGCTGGAAGGCGCGCTCAAGCGCGTGATTGCTCACTCGCACTTCATGGGTCGGGATATCACCATCGAGCTGATTCGTGAATCCCTCAAAGACCTGTTGGCACTTCAAGACAAACTGGTTTCTGTGGATAACATTCAGCGAACCGTTGCTGAGTACTACAAGATCAAGATTTCGGATTTGCTGTCCAAGCGTCGATCACGCTCGGTCGCTCGTCCACGTCAGGTTGCCATGGCGTTGTCCAAAGAGTTGACTAACCACAGCCTGCCGGAAATCGGTGATGTGTTTGGCGGCCGCGACCACACGACCGTTTTGCACGCCTGCCGCAAGATCAACGAACTCAAGGAATCCGATGCGGACATCCGCGAGGACTACAAGAACCTGCTGCGTACACTGACTACTTGATGACACCAGTGCAGCTTATTAAGGCAAGGGACTAGACCATGCATTTCACCATTCAACGCGAAGCCCTGTTGAAACCCCTGCAACTGGTCGCGGGCGTCGTCGAGCGCCGACAGACCTTGCCGGTGCTCTCCAACGTGCTGCTGGTTGTCGAAGGCCAGCAATTGTCGCTGACCGGTACCGACCTCGAGGTCGAGCTGGTCGGTCGTGTGCAACTCGAGGAGCCAGCAGACCCGGGTTCCATCACCGTGCCAGCGCGCAAGCTGATGGATATTTGCAAGAGCCTGCCGAACGACGCGCTGATAGACATCAAGGTCGACGAGCAGAAGCTGGTGGTGAAGGCCGGGCGTAGCCGTTTCACCCTGTCGACCCTGCCAGCCAACGATTTCCCGACGGTCGAAGAAGGTCCAGGCTCGCTCACGTGCAGCCTGGAGCAGAGCAAACTCCGTCGTCTCATCGAACGCACAAGCTTCGCCATGGCTCAGCAGGACGTGCGTTATTACCTGAACGGCATGCTGCTGGAGGTTTCTGAAGGCATAATCCGCGCCGTGGCCACTGACGGTCATCGTCTGGCCATGTGTTCGATGAAGGCCGATATCGGTCAGCCGGATCGCCATCAGGTCATCGTGCCGCGCAAGGGTATTCTTGAACTGGCGCGTCTGCTGACTGAGCCAGACGGCATCGTCAGCATCGTGCTGGGTCAGCACCACATCCGCGCGACCACTGGCGAATTTACCTTCACCTCGAAACTGGTCGACGGCAAATTTCCGGATTACGAGCGCGTCCTGCCCAAAGGCGGAGACAAGCTGGTACTCGGTGATCGCCAGGCCCTGCGTGAAGCATTCAGCCGTACCGCGATTTTGTCCAACGAGAAGTACCGAGGCATCCGCCTGCAACTGGCCAATGGTCAATTGAAGATCCAGGCCAATAACCCGGAGCAGGAAGAAGCGGAAGAGGAAGTAGGCGTTGAGTATAACGGCGGCAACCTGGAGATCGGCTTCAACGTGAGCTATCTGCTCGACGTTCTGGGTGTGATGACCACTGAACAGGTGCGCTTGATTCTGTCTGACTCCAACAGCAGCGCGCTGGTGCAGGAGTCGGATAATGACGACTCGGCGTACGTTGTCATGCCGATGCGTCTGTAACCATGCTCAGCAGAAGCTAGATGTCCTTAAGTCGCGTCTCGGTCACCGCGGTGCGCAATCTGCACCCGGTGACCTTTTCCCCCTCCCCCCGAATCAATATTCTTTACGGCGCTAACGGCAGCGGCAAAACCAGTGTGCTGGAAGCCATTCACCTGCTGGGGCTTGCCCGTTCGTTTCGTAGCAGCCGTTTGTTGCCGGTCATTCAGTACGAGCAGATGGCGTGCACGGTGTTTGGCCAGGTAGAGCTGGCCGAAGGTGGGCACAGTGCGTTGGGGGTCTCACGTGATCGCCAAGGTGAATTTCAGATCCGCATTGACGGCCAGAACGCGCGTAGCGCGGCGCAACTGGCAGAGATTCTTCCACTGCAGCTAATCAACCCCGACAGCTTCCGCCTGCTTGAAGGTGCACCGAAGATTCGTCGGCAGTTTCTCGACTGGGGTGTGTTCCACGTGGAACCGCGTTTCATGTCGACTTGGCAACGCTTGCAGAAGGCCTTGCGCCAGAGAAACTCTTGGCTGCGGCATGGTACACTTGACGCCGTTTCGCAAGCGGTTTGGGACAGAGAACTGTGCCAGGCGAGCGCCGAAATTGATGAATACCGCCGCGCCTATATCAAAGCCTTGAAACCAGTCTTTGAACAGACCTTGAGCGAACTGGTTGAGCTTGAGGGTTTGACGCTCAGCTATTACCGGGGGTGGGACAAGGATCGCGAGTTAAGTATCGTGCTTGCCGGGTCTATTCATCGAGACCAGCAAATGGGTCATACCCAGGCAGGGCCGCAACGAGCTGATCTGCGTCTCCGACTGGGAGCACACAACGCAGCGGACATATTGTCCCGCGGCCAGCAGAAGCTGGTGGTTTGTGCATTGCGGATAGCCCAAGGGCATCTCGTCAGCCAGGCCCGTCGGGGGCAGTGTATTTATCTGGTGGATGACTTGCCTTCCGAACTGGACGAGCAACACCGTCGCGCACTTTGTCGCTTGTTGGAAGACTTACGCTGCCAGGTGTTTATCACCTGTGTAGATCATGAATTATTGAGGGAAGGCTGGCAGACGGAAACGCCAGTAGCTTTGTTCCACGTGGAACAGGGCCGTATCACCCAGACCCACGACCATCGGGAGTGAAGGCATTGAGCGAAGAAAATACGTACGACTCAACGAGCATTAAAGTGCTGAAAGGCCTGGATGCCGTACGCAAACGTCCCGGTATGTACATTGGTGACACCGACGATGGCAGTGGTCTCCACCACATGGTATTCGAGGTGGTTGATAACTCGATCGACGAAGCATTGGCTGGCCATTGCGACGACATCAGCATCATCATCCATCCGGACGAGTCCATCACCGTTCGCGACAACGGTCGTGGCATCCCGGTAGACGTGCACAAAGAAGAAGGCGTTTCGGCAGCCGAGGTCATCATGACCGTGCTGCACGCCGGCGGTAAGTTCGACGACAACTCCTACAAAGTATCCGGCGGCCTGCACGGTGTAGGTGTATCGGTGGTTAATGCCCTGTCCGAAGAGCTGATCCTGACTGTTCGCCGTAGCGGCAAGATCTGGGAACAAACTTACGTACACGGTGTTCCGCAAGAGCCGATGAAGATTGTTGGCGAGAGCGAAACCACAGGTACGCAGATCCACTTCAAGCCGTCCGATCAAACCTTCAAAAACATCCACTTCAGCTGGGACATCCTGGCCAAGCGGATCCGTGAGCTATCCTTCCTCAACTCCGGTGTCGGTATCGTCCTTAAGGATGAGCGCAGCGGCAAAGAAGAGCTGTTTAAGTACGAAGGCGGCCTGCGTGCGTTCGTTGAATATTTGAACACCAACAAAACTGCCGTCAATCAGGTGTTCCACTTCAACATTCAGCGCGAAGACGGCATCGGTGTTGAAATCGCTCTGCAGTGGAACGACAGCTTCAACGAGAACCTGTTGTGCTTCACCAACAATATCCCGCAGCGCGATGGCGGTACTCACTTGGTGGGTTTCCGTTCCGCACTGACGCGTAACCTCAACACTTACATTGAAGCGGAAGGCCTGGCGAAGAAGCACAAAGTCGCGACCACCGGCGATGATGCGCGTGAAGGCTTGACCGCGATCATCTCGGTGAAGGTCCCTGATCCGAAGTTCAGCTCGCAGACCAAAGACAAGCTGGTGTCTTCTGAAGTGAAGACCGCGGTCGAACAGGAAATGGGCAAGTACTTCTCCGACTTCCTGCTGGAAAACCCGAACGAAGCCAAACTGGTCGTCGGCAAGATGATCGACGCCGCACGTGCCCGTGAAGCGGCGCGCAAGGCCCGTGAGATGACTCGCCGTAAAGGCGCGCTGGACATCGCCGGCCTGCCGGGCAAACTGGCGGACTGTCAGGAAAAAGACCCTGCCCTCTCCGAACTTTACCTCGTGGAAGGTGACTCTGCTGGCGGATCCGCCAAGCAGGGACGTAACCGTCGCACCCAAGCCATCCTGCCGCTGAAGGGTAAGATCCTCAACGTCGAAAAAGCACGTTTCGACAAGATGATTTCTTCGCAGGAAGTGGGCACGCTCATCACAGCTCTGGGCTGCGGCATTGGTCGTGACGAATACAACATCGACAAGTTGCGTTACCACAACATCATCATCATGACCGATGCTGACGTCGACGGCTCGCACATCCGCACTCTGCTACTGACCTTCTTCTTCCGCCAGCTGCCAGAGCTGATCGAGCGCGGTTACATCTACATCGCTCAACCGCCACTGTACAAGGTCAAGAAAGGTAAGCAGGAGCAATACATCAAAGACGACGACGCCATGGAAGAGTACATGACGCAGTCGGCCCTGGAAGATGCAAGCCTGCACCTGAACGAAGACGCGCCAGGTATCTCCGGCGAGGCGCTCGAGCGCCTGGTGAATGACTTCCGTTTGGTGATGAAGACGCTCAAGCGTCTGTCGCGCCTCTACCCGCAGGAGCTGACCGAGCACTTCATCTATCTGCCAGCAGTCAGCATGGAACAGCTTTCCGATCACGCTGCGATGCAAGATTGGCTGGCCAAGTATGAGGTGCGTCTGCGCACTGGAGAGAAGTCCGGCCTGGTTTACAAAGCCAGCCTTCGTGAAGACCGTGAACGTAATGTCTGGCTGCCAGAGGTTGAACTGATCTCTCACGGCCTATCCAACTATGTCACTTTCAACCGCGACTTCTTCGGCAGCAACGATTACAAGACTGTGGTTTCGCTTGGCGCTCAATTGAGCACCTTGCTGGACGACGGCGCGTACATCCAGCGTGGCGAGCGTAAGAAGCCGGTCACCGAGTTCAAGGAAGCTCTTGAGTGGCTGATGGCTGAGAGCACCAAGCGTCACACTATCCAGCGCTACAAAGGTCTGGGCGAGATGAACCCGGATCAGCTGTGGGAAACCACCATGGATCCAAGCCAGCGCCGGATGCTTAAAGTGACTATTGAAGACGCCATTGGCGCCGACCAGATCTTCAACACCCTCATGGGGGATGCGGTCGAGCCACGTCGCGACTTCATCGAAAGTAATGCTCTGGCGGTGTCTAACCTGGATTTCTGATCCGGTGTAGGTGGGAAAAGTTAGTTTCCACTTCGGTCAAAGTTAAGCGATGTAGCCAAGGTTAGTTTCCATTTAGGCTGAAAGCAAAAACCCCGTCAGATGCAGATCTGCCGGGGTTTTTGCTTTCAGCCTAAGTGTTATCCGGAGGGCACTTGGCGCTAGAAATTGTATAAACCGCCCTGCATTAGGTGTTTCGGCGACTTCGTCAGGCCCCTAACTGTATCTGGCCACTCTTCACCAACCTAGCGATGCTGGCATCGAAGGCGCGCTTGAAGTCAGGGTCTGACGCGTAGCTTTTGTAGAGGTCGAGCTCCCGCTTGCGCTCTGCATGAATCGCCTGAGCGATGATTTTTTCCATGGCCAACCGGCTATTCTGCTCATCCGGGTTGTTCTGTACCTGAGTGATGTAATCTGCGTGTTTAATCACATGGTTGGCTACGTTGATGAATTTTACCCGTTGCTCCTCTGGTGTAGCGTCCCAGCCGACAAAGAAGCGTTCGTTGAACATATTGATGATGTAATCCAGTTCGTCCAACGTAGGTTCAGCCACATGGTTTCCACGCATATTGGGGTTCTGTGGATCTACCTCTGCCTCGGAACTGTCTAGGCCTATTTCTTGGTTCAGTTTTGAACGCTCAAGGCCATAGGTGCTCAGGTCGATGCTATTGAGCAGTTCGTCCAGAGCATCTTTTTGTGGGTCTTTAACCTTGAGCTTCGGAATCAGGAATTTGAGGAACCAGTGCAGCATTTCCCACGCTGCATTCTGGAACGGGATAATGCAGGCGATCTGGGCGTAGATTTTGACGAACTGCTTGGCCTTAATCTTGAATTCGATACGTTGATCGTCGTCCAGCTCTTCATCGAAACGTGTGACAACCACGTCAATGATCGGATGCAGTTCCTCGGCCTCAGCATTGTTGAAGAACTTCTCGTTGAAGGCTTGGATCTCAGTAGCGTCATAGATACTGAAGGCGTCCAGCGCATCCTTGAGGTCATGCAGTACGTTCACATCAGTCGGCTCGGATAGTGACGTCGATGTGTAGAACGGATCGAAGGCGGCTTTGATTTCCTCGATGCTGTTGTAGAAGTCGAGGACGAAGGTGTCGGTCTTGCTCAGTTTCCAGGCGCAGCGATTGAGGCGTGACAACGCCTGTACCGCCAATACCCCTTGCAGTTTTTTGTCCACATACATGGTGTGGAGCTTCGGCTGGTCGAAGCCAGTAAGGTATTTATTGGCGACGACCAGCAATTTGTATCCATCCTTGTCAAACTCTGCCGGAGTATCCTTGGCCGGGAAGCCGTTAAGGCTGTCTTCTGTGTGCTCGATGCCATCAATGGTTTTGGCGCCCGAAAAGGCGATCATCGCCTTGAAGGGCGCATTGACCTTCTTCAGTTCGTCACGGATAGCGAAGAAATAGCGCATGGCGCATTCGATATTTCGGGTCACCACCATCGCCTTGGCTTGGCCCTTGAGTTTCTTGGCCTGCCAGACCTTGGAGATGAAGTGCTCCACCATGATGCCTGCCTTTACCTCAATGGTTTCCGGCGCGGCTTCGACGTAGGCTTTGAGCTTCTTATGAGCTTTGGCGCTGTCGAACAACGGGTTATCTTCTGTCGACTTGGTAAGTTCGTAATAGCTCTTGTAGGTGGTGTAATTACCCAGTACGTCGAGGATGAATTGTTCCTCAATGGCTTGTTTCATCGAGTACAAGTGAAACGGGTAAAACTTGCCATCCGCGCTCTGCCTGCCGAACTTCTCCAGGGTGGCTGGTTTCGGAGAGGCAGTGAAGGCGAAGTAACTGGCGTTCTTGCTCATCTGACGGCCTTTCATGGCCGCCAGAATCTTGTCCTGCAAATCTTCGGGTTCTTCCTCCCCTTCTGCTCCTAATGTGGTGTTGAGTTTGTCTGAGGCTGAGCCGGATTGTGATGAATGCGCCTCGTCGATGATTACGGCGAAGTTTCGCTCAGTTAGATCGCCAATCCCATCGACGATATGCGGAAATTTTTGCACCGTAGTGATGATGACCTTCTTGCCGAGTTCTAAGTGCGACTTGAGCTCGGCAGCGCTTTCCGCATGGGCAACGATGTTTTTAACCTCGGAGAACAGCTTAATGTTGTCTTTGATCTGACTATCCAATACGCGCCGGTCAGTCACCACGATCACCGAGTCGAACAGGTTTTGGCTGCCAGTGGCGTCATAAAGCTCCACCAATTGGTAAGCTAGCCACGTTATCGAATTGGATTTACCGGAGCCAGCTGAGTGCTGAATCAGGTAGGTTTGCCCCAAGCCGTTGTGACGGGAGTTGGCCAACAGACTGCGCACCGCATCGAGCTGGTGGTAGCGCGGGAAGATCAGCGTCTTGCGCTCCTTACCAGACTTCTTGTCTTTCTCGATAGTGAGTTTAGCGAACTGCTCGATGATGTTGGAGATAGAGTGTCTTTGTAGGATTTCTTGCCACAGGTAAGCGGTCTTGTACCCGGAGGGGTTAACCGGGTTACCCTTACCGAAGTTATTGCCCTTATTGAACGGCAGGAAGTTACTGTCGTTACCCGCCAACTGGGCACACATGTAGACCTCATCAGGGTCGACAGCGAGGTGTACTAGGCATCGTCCGAATTCGAACAGCGGTTCCAGCTGATTGCGGTCAGTGCGGTACTGCTTGATTGCATGCTGGACATGCTGACCCGTCCACGGATTTTTCAGCTCAAGGGTCGCGATGGCTAGGCCATTGACGAACAGCACCATATCCACTGATTTGAAGGTATCGCTGGCCGAGTAATGCACCTGTCGAGTCACACTGAATTGATTGCTTCCGTAGTTAGCCTCAACCTCGGGATTCAGGGAATTGTAAGGCAGGCGGTACAGCAGGGTGAAATGGGCATCGTCGATGTCCAGGCCCTTTTTCAGCACCGCTAGCACGCTGTCTCGTTTGATTTTCTTGCTCAACCGCTCCAATACCAGCCGCTGCCAGTCGGGACGACTCTTCAGCTTGGCCAGCTCGGCAGACTGGGTTTCTTCTAGAAATTCCCAGAAGCGCTTGGAGTCGATGGCGAACTCGCGGTCGAAGTCGGTTGGGTTACCAATCCTGTAACTGTCCCGCACTAGAGCATTTTCAATATGGCTTTCCAGTGCGGCTTCGTTGGTTTGACTGACCATGATTTCTCCTTCTAGACCCTTATTTTTCCTAAAGTCGCGTCCGCAACAATTATGGCTCTTAGCTCCTCTAGGTGAGCAATTTGCTTGATTGCGATGCCAATGCTTTTATCAATATTTCCTGCTTCATTATTTATGTACGCGACTATTTCTTGCTGTTCCGAAATAGGAGGAATTACTAGAGGAAATTTCTTTACTAGATCGCAGTTCAAGGCTTCCTGATTTGAACCTCGACCTCCAGTACGTATCTGGCTGTAATAGCCAATCAAGTATCTATGCAAAAAATCTGAGTTTAATTTCTGCCTAGATTCTATTGCCGCCATATTTTGGTTAATGCAGGTGTCAATTCTAGTAATTGCAGATGTGCCGCGAGTCTTACCTTGGCCAACTATCCCGATCACAACTGTACCCGCTTTGTACACGCGAAGTGAGGACTGTTTGTATGCAAGTTCGGATATGTACTCTGATGGATTGGTGATTTCAAAGTCATTCACGGCTCCCGAAGACAGCCAAGCTATTGAGCCATCACGCCAGTAAGAGGGAATATCGCGACTTGGCGTTGACCCGTTGCTGACACGGGCGTACAGACCAATAGTAGCGACGGCCCAATGAGAGGGAACCTTGCCTAGCCACGCGACGTGACTGTCCCGCATTTCTACATCCGGATTCAGGCCACGAGTTACGGCCTGATTGATCAAAATCTCTTTCTGTTCTTCTAGGAGCTTGATCAACTGCTTCTTTTTAGCAATAGCAGTATCGATATCAGTGGTTTTCTGGTCAAGAAAGTTGACGATGCGTTCTTGCTCCAGACGTGGAGGCAATGGAATCGGAATTTGTTTGAAATCTTCGTAGTGCATATCCCACTGACCAACTCGAACGCCGTACGATAGAGCGTTGTAGACCCCTATTAGAGGTGCAGAGCGGAGCAGGTAATGCAGGTAACTCGGTTGAATGCGTTCGTGGTTGGTTGTACAGGTGATGTAGGCGGGACTGACGATGCCCTCGTAAGAACTCACTCCCATGGAGCCTTGCCATGCCTTCATCTTGTTGACGACTAGGTCACCTGGTTTAACAACTTTGTAGGTGCTGGTATCTAGAGACGTGGCGTTGTGGTTGTCTTCGCGAGAACTTTTCAAGATCACGCCATAATCTCTGTATACAGACAATACGGGCAAGTCAGGCTGGTTTCGGTCAGATTTGAGTTGAGTCACGGCGCGTAAAGGTTGCAGCTCCCAATGAGATGGGATATTACCCAACCACTCTTCACCGCTTGGTTCATAGCTCTCATACCGTTGCATCAATGAGCTCCTCCCACAAAACTCACCAACTGCTTGAGCAAGCCATCGGTCTCGGCTTCCAAGGCCAGTATTTCCTTGGTCACCTCTTGCAGGCTGCGCAGGGGTTTATGCTGGTAGAAGTATTTGTTGAAGCTGATTTCATAGCCGATCACCGTCTTGTTGATGGCAATCCAGGCATCGTCCACATGCGGGCGTACTTCACGGATGAAATGGCTGTGGATATCCTGTTTCAGTGGCACGTTCTCGGTATCACGTAACTCGCTATCGGTTTCATATTCGATGTATTCATCCACCTTCTCGCTTGGCCAATACCCATAGTCGATCAGTTTTTCTGCGCTGATTCGCAACCCATCCAGTACCACCTGGAGTTTGTTGCCGAGCAGCTTGTGGGCCTTCTTGATGACCTTGGCGGCCTTCTCTTCGCGCCAGCTGAGCGCATTGAGGATTTGCTTACGTTCAGGTGCTGCCAGCTTTAGCATTAGGGCTTTGATTGCTGCATCAACGGAGGCTTCAAACCGGTTGAAGTCGAGAACAAGATCGGTGCCGATCTTGGCCATCAGCGCTTCGCCTGCTAGCATAATTTCGCGTTGGGCTAGCCATGTTTTTTCCGAGAGCAAAGCTTTTCGATTCTTCGGCGACAGGGTGATTTCCTCACGCTCCAGATGTAGCTCTATGGCTTCGGCGTGCTCTTTTAGGCTGGTGTAAACTTCATCGCCATATTTGTCATAAACCCACTCCATGATGTCTTGCATGCCTGGAGTGAAACGCAAGTTAGCAATGCGCTCGGTACTGAACTGAGCAGCCAAGCGCAAAGGGCGCTCAACCGTGACCTTGTAGTAACCGAAGTCCCGATTATCGAAGACTTTGGAGATGCCTTCGTTGGGCATACTCAGGTACAAATCGGTGATCTGGCGGAGGTGCTCTTCAGAGAGTTCGCAGTTCTTCTCGCCTAGGTTCTTGCGCAACTTCTGGTAGAGGTTGGAGGCGTCGATGAGCTGCACCTTGCCGCGCCGCTTCTCGTCCTTCTTGTTCGACAGAAGCCAGACATACGTGGTGATACCGGTGTTGTAGAACAGGTTATTGGGCAGCTGGATGATTGCTTCCAAGTAGTCCCGCTCGATGATGTAGCGACGGATATTACTTTCACCAGCTCCCGCGTCACCGGTAAACAGCGCTGAGCCATTGTGGACGCTGGCGATACGTGAGCCGTGGTTGCCCTCGCTCACAACTTTCATCTTGTCGACCATTTCCATAAGGAACAGCAACTGGCCATCGGATGAGCGAGGCACCGCTGGGTGCCATGCCGAGCCCTCACCTCGGAAGTCGGACAGGTGCGCCAGGAAGCGGTGATCGATTACATTCTTGCCGTCGACAATACTCTTCTGATCGCTCTTCCAAGACTTTCCATAAGGTGGGTTGGACAGCATGAAGTCGAAGCGGGTGCCAGAGAAGCTGTTAGTGGCCAGGGTCGAGCCGAACTTGATGTTCTCCGGGTCGTTGCCCTTGATCATCATGTCGGATTTACAGATGGCATACGTCTCAGGGTTAATCTCCTTCCCGTACAGATACACCCCGACGTTGGCTTTGATTTCACCATCTGGAAGAGTGATGAAGTCCTGAGATTCAGTGAGCATGCCACCCGACCCGCAGGCTGGGTCATAGATGGTCAGCGGGTTGGGCAAGTTGTCCTTAACCGGGATGAACACCAGGTTGGTCATCAGTTTGATGACCTCACGAGGGGTGAAGTGCTCACCCGCCTCTTCGTTGTTTTCTTCGTTGAATTTGCGGATTAACTCTTCGAACACATAGCCCATGCCTAGATTGGAAAGCCCGGGTTGGGTACGCCCATCCGGCCCTTTGCGATCTGCCGGGCCGATATTGATCTCCTCGGAGACGAATTTCTCGATGACATCGTGCAGTACGTCAGCCTGATCCATTTTGCGGATTTGGTTGCGCAGGTCGAATTTCTCGATGATCTCCTTCACGTTGTCGGAGAAGCCATCAAGATAGTTCTTCAGGTTAGCTTCCAGTTGAGAGTGGTTTCCCAACAGACTTTTAAGGGTGAACCGGGAGGTGTTGTAGAACACATAACCGGAGGCTTCGCAGAGGCCAGTGAGATCCAAGTCGGCCAGCTTTACCTCTTCCCGTTGAAATCGAACCTCTTCCAAGACAGCATCCTTGGTCGGTTCGAGTAGGCAGTCAAGGCGACGAAGCACGAACATCGGCAGGATTACATCACGGTACTTGCCGCGCACGAACACGTCGCGCAGGCAGTCGTCAGCGATTGACCATATGAAGGAAACGATGCGGTTGTGGGCGGAGTGATCCATGAGGCTTCCATATGTTTTTTCAGAACTCCAGGTAATCCCGGAGGCTTATTAATTTGTCGCTGGGTTCGTACGGATAGGTGCCTATAGGCACCAGAACTTGCGAGCCAGTATTGCCTGCCTTGCACGCAACTGTTCAATTTCGCTTTCGATCAGGGTTTCCTGCTCAAAGGACTGAATCATGCTGTTCATTTCTTCCCTTGAAGGAACAGGGATCTCTAGATCTTTGAGGGCGGAGAGCTGGATGGAGGGGATCGTTGCGCTCACCGCGATGCGGTTTAGAAGCGCCTGACCCATTTCCGAACGCAGAAAAACCAAAAGGGCTTTAGGCGGGTACATTTCAGGGGTTTTGCTGCGCAGGATCGCCAGAGATTGCCCAGCAATCCATCCAGCTTCCTCAGTAGCAGGAATGTTGCCGGCGAATCCGGTTTTGCCAATGGTGCCCTTGAAAGTCATCAAGACATCATTGGGCCTGATGAAGTATGAGTTTGCTTTGGGGGAATCGAGGTCAAACATGGCCTCTTTGCTGGCGTGTTGAATGTAACCGTACTGCGGGATGTCTTGAGCCTGTACTTCCCATACCTGCACACCGAATGAAGCAGTCGTATGCTGGCGCGGACGAATAATATCGTACAACTCGCTCAGCTTACGTGTTTCATAACGTGTCAGCATCTCGTTCAGCTTGTGCGCAGATTCGTCTAGTACGTAACGATTGACCTCAAGGCTGAAGTCATTATCAGCAATCTGGCTGATCGGAATGCTGGCTGCAATAGCTGAAGTGCTCTTGTTCGCGATCAACGCCAGCAGTTCAGGGATATTCTTCAGTGCACAACGTTTTTTGGCTGAGAGCTCACGGAACTCGTCTGTGTCCGCGTTGACGAAGCGGATGACATCAGTCCGACGGCTTCTATTCAGAACAAGAATGGTTAGTGGGATTGCCGTATGGCTACAGAGCCCGGCAGGGAGAGCGATGACTGCCTCCAAATAACCATGTTTGATCAAATACTCGCGCAGTTGTTTTTCTGCACCTTTGCCGAAGAGTACGGAGTTCTGTACCGTGACTACGATACGTCCCTTGGTCTGGGCCAAGAGGTGCTGGATATGAAGAACATTACCAACTGGCGTTTTTTCTTCAAACCGTCCCCATAGGTCATGTACTGCAACCTCTGGTGGATAGCGAAGCCCCATGGGAGGAGCACAGACCGCCGCTTCAAACTGGATCAGCTTGCCTTTTTCAAGAGCAGCAGGCGCTTGTATTGGGTTGGTGGGGTGCAGCTTCCAGCCAGTTGTGTTGATCAGACTAAGTATTTGCGCAGGCGTTGTGGGCATCTGGGACTCAACCCAAACCTTGGCGTTACGTCGTACAACCCGTGCGGCAATCTGCCCAGACCCCTCCCAAGGAACGTACACGGTTTGCTGTGGGGTGATTTCCAAAAGAGCGACCAGCAGGTCACACAGCGTAGGGTTGTACCCAAAAAACTCCGTGTGAACGTCAGCTGCCCAGAAAGAAATGTCATCCATCATCAGGGTATCGAGTAAACCTTGAGTCTCGAAAGCACGAATCTTTTGCATCAGCGGGGAAAGGTCACGCACCCCATGTATCTGCCAAGCACTTTCGTCCAGGAACGGAAAATTCGCATATGGCTGCAATTGGCGCAGTGCCACAACTTGTTCTGCCAGCCCTTGATCCGCCACGGTTTCGAAACGGAGTTCCACTGGAACATCCAAGTCTTTGGACAGCTTCTGCCAACACAGCAGCTGAAGAATCAGCGATAGAGAGGCATGGGACGTCGCGAGTCCACGTATCGAATCCATCAGCTGGAAGAAAATTTTTTCGTTCATACTGCGTCCTGAAAGAGGGCGATTAGGCGATTAGGCGCGCTGTGTGCAGTTGTAGGTGGTAATCAGCGCATCTCCTTCCGCCACGACCACTACGCCCCCCTTATCTTTGATCTTCATCAGTAAGTGCTTTTCCCTCTCTAAATCAGCCAGGCGTAGCTTGGCTTCCTTGGTGCCGATGATGAATTTGTCCTGATCCACAGTGCCGTGAGCAAGCACGTAATCGATCATTTTGAGGGGGATGCCGCGTTGGGCTTGGCGGGCTTTGCAGTGGTGAGTGGCGTGCATGCAATGTGCTCCTGGTGGCTGACCATGAGCTAAATGTAAAAGAAAGCTTTTTGTGTGTCAATAAAGCAATTAATGCTTTTTTGTTGTTTGTATTGCGTATTTCCATGGGCGACATGTTTGCGTTCGCTGAAAACGCCACCGGTTGTGTAGGTGCAGGAATAGTCGATGCGTCAGAAATACACGCGCGCCACTCTTTACAACTCGACCGTCAGCACCTGGATGCCCACCCCCTCGCAGAACCGTCCCACCGCCGTCAGTGAGCGCCAGAGTCTGACCGGTTCACGTCGCGAGCGCACCGGTAGCCACTTGGCGCCGAGGCGCAGTTCCAAGCGCCAGACCTCGCCGTCGCGCAGCACGCGAAACTCCCACGCCGCGCCAATCTCGACCAGGGCGGCTAAGGTCTCCTGTTCGATGGCCGTGCGTATACTTCGCCCCTTCGGCCATGCTCCACCCAACTGGTATAGCGCAATAACGGCACCTGGCTACCAGCTTGCCCCGTCAGTGTCACCAGGCTGTGGATACCTGTGGGGGGCGATTTAACGTAACTGCCAATCACACGCAGTCCGGATGATGAGCGGGTGGGCGGGGCTTCGCGTTGTCCCCTGCTTGTGCCTGCCTGAAGGCAGGGCCACTGTGGTCTGATCGGGAGGTCGCTGGGCGCGACGCAGTTTGGCCAGAACACCTGGCGTCGTTTAACGGCACCACTGCCTTAAACGACCGGCGATAATTCAATCTTCCCTGCGCATTCGAGCAAATGCCGGAAAGCGCTCAGCCGTCATTCCCCGAAAGATCGGCGACTGCACTCTCGACAGCCTCAGGGCATTTCGCCACTATTACCCGGATCAGGGCCAACGCCGGCTTATAAACGCCAGCCGCAGGTCGTCGACGTCTGCGCATTTTGAACGTCCAACCAATGCCAGTGAGGCCTTATGAACGCCCGAGAAGCCAACCTCATCGCCCAACGCTACCAAGCACGTGCACAAGCTTTCAACGATTTGCATGCGCTATTGGCCCCGTTCTTTCGCCGCACTCCCCTGGCGGCCAGCATGAACGAGATCAGTGAGTGCGTCTCCGAAGCCCTGCATGCCAATACCTTGTGCGGTTGGTTGCCAGATTTCGGCGATTTCGATGAGTTAGAGGCACTGGTTGGAGAGATCCGCCGGGATGGAGGACGCAAGCGTTTTACAAGTCTGAACGACATCCCCACCCACCTGCGGGAGCACTTCGACGATACAGACGAGGCATTCACCGAATTCGCCAATGAAATTCGCGAAGAGTGCCGCGACGGCTATGACTCACTGCTCGAACAGCAAGAGATACTTAACGAACACTTGGAGTCTGTCCGATTCGATCAGGTGTTCGCCTTCGATGAAGACAGCCTGGAAGTCGAAACCACTAGACTGATCAACCAGGTGTTCGATCACCTGCATACTCAGTGGGTCGCATACGAAAAGCTGGCTCGCAGCCTAGTCGGCATGGCCCACCTCATCGATGAACCGGATCCCGACAAGGGGCTGACCGAGGCCCTGATGTTCGATTGAAACAACGTACTTCCTGTCCCCATGGGGAGCCTTAGAATGAGGGAACGAGCAATGAGCAGCAGCCGAACGGTAAGCACAACAAAGGAACTCAAGAAGGCCATTGATGACAAGATCAGTGACATCATTATCACTGATGCCAATTTAGCAACCTGCGTCAAAGTGGCTTCAAATATCCCCTACAAAAAGCTTGCTGCCATTATCGGTGTGGTCGGAGCATCTGCCGTAGCATTCTGGAACCCTGTCGGCTGGTTCGGGGCGGCAGCCGGCAGCGCAGCAGGGGTCGGTGTGGTTGCAAGCGCCGCAGCTGCGGCAGGTATTACTACGGGTACCGCCGCAATCATTGGCGGCGTACTGGTGCTTTTAGCGGCTCTCGGTATTTCGGCTCTGGCCATGGTGAAAGACTATGATTTCGAAGCCGGTTTTTCAGCTAGCTCCTCAGGTCTTGAAGGCGGAATCCCCAAAGGAAAAACATCCGCGCACTTGAAAATCAAGCGCAATGTCTGATTTCCGCTCTGCCCCGCCGTACTTCTTCATTTGCAAGAGGTGTGATCATCACTTCATGGCTGACCGCAGGCTGCTAGTCCGTTGCCCGCTCTGTAAGAGCTTTGGGGTAAGCGAAGATAAACGCATTGCAAAGTGAGGCCGTGGCTCACTCCCGCACCAAGCATCCATGCGTACGGTGGTACCTTCCAGCGGTGTATCGGGGAAGGCCTTGACGAATCGTCATCCGGTTAAGGCCTTTATTCATAGTGTTCATGCTCTTTAATTATTCGCGCAGCACCGATGCCTAGAGTGTGCAAACTGTCGCTTAATGCGTCCAGCCGGCGGCAGCCCAGTCCAAGTTCTCTGGTATCAGGTAGCGGTTATTTGCATCGGCCAGGCGTTGGTTTTCGCCCCTCTGTGGCCGGGCGCAGGACGGTGAGAGACGCGTCGGCGTCTCCAGCACATGATAGTTTTGACTATGCTGCGCAAGTAAAACTTGATCAAACTTGATTTTGACCGAGCGAAGCACTACATTGCTGTTATGCAAAATACCCTACACATCGAGTCGCTTCGGGCGGCCCTCGTTCAGCGTGGCTGGACACAAAAAGACCTCGCGGATCAGCTTGGAGTATCGGCACAGTCCGTTACCAACTGGTTCAAAGGTAAGGATTTTCCTCGCCCTGACAAGCTGCTCAAGCTGGCCACAACGCTGCAGCTGTCATTTTCGCAGTTGGTGGCGCCACCTGAGGATCAGCCTGTGGTGGCGTTCCGCAAGAAGGCGGGAACCAAAACCACCGACGAACACATTCTAAAAGCGATGGGCATTGGCGGTTTGCTTAAGCCCTTGGTCGATTTTTTACCGAAGCTGCCGACCTTACGCACCAAGATTTCATCGCCTTCCATCAGCTACGCGCGTTTGCAAAGCGATGCGTCCCAGGTACGCAGTAAATTGGGATTGGGTGAGCGCAGCGTGCTGGGTTATGAAGCGCTGATCGCCGAGTTCAAGGCGTGCGGGGCGGTTCTGGTGCCCGTTCTTTGGGGACAAAAGCAGCAACACAAGAATGCGTTGCACATTCTATTGCCGGCGTCAGATGTCACCTTTGTCTTCGTCAACTTGGATACCAAGCTGGAAGACTTCAAGTTTTGGATGGCCCACGAGTTAGCGCATGTCTACACCCCTGAGCTTGCGGGTAGTGACGAGGGGGAGGATTTTGCGGATGCCTTTGCCGGTGCCCTGCTGTTTCCTGAGGCTTGTGTGCAGCTAGCGTATGCCGAGGCGGCGCAAGCGCCTAGCGCAGCTGGGGAGGTGAGTGTCCTTCAGCAGCATGCCCGGCATCACCAAATTTCACTGAACACTGTGTTCCAGCAGGCACAGGGATATGCGGCGGAAAACAATCTGCCATCCTTGCGGGTAGCGGAAAGGACAATTCACGCGGTGCGCAACAGCTCCACGCCGCAGTTGGTCAGTACGATCCTGTTTGATCCGGCTCCACCCAAACCGGCGCAATACATTGCCGCAGCGTCGAATGTGTTTCAGTCGGAGTTCTTCATGGCGCTGAAACGCATGATTCGCGAACATGGAACGGGCCCGTCGTATGTACAGCAAATCATGGACGTGTCACTCAGTGATGCCACCGCGCTTTATGGCGAGCTAGTGCGTTGAGTGCGGCGTCCACGCTCGTCTTACTGGATACCAATGCGTATCTTCGACTGGCGAAGCGTGTACGACCGATGTTGGGCGTTGCGTTTGGGCAGAAAAACTACGTTCTGACCATTCTGAAGGATGTTGAAGAGGAAGTGCATCGCAGTGGTGCGCTGAAATTCAAATTCCCTTGGTTCGACGGTGAGGATCTTGCCGCTGAGCGGGTTGCGAAGCAGGTTCGACTCAGCGCCGACGAGAAAGGTCAGTTAGAAGCTGCGCTAAGTGTGCTGCGTGGCTGGGTCTTAATGAATCCGACGGTCTATACCACGGCTGGTCGTTCGCCCCCTTCCTCAACGGATTGTCGGGTGCTTGCGTTTGGCCAAATTCGAGACGCCATTGTGGTCACAGATGACCTCGGTATGCACAAACTGGCTCAAGATTTCGGAATTGCTGTCTGGCATGGCCATGAGTTGCTCAAGAAAATGCTCACGGCAAAGTTAATCACCAATGAGCAGGTCAAAAGTATCTTCGAAGCGCTGGAGCTCAATGGAGACTTGACTGAAACGTGGCGCCAGGCGAAACACACCACCTTTCTCAAGCTATTCGGTAAGGGCTAGGGTAATTGTCTTTATGATGCCCTCCGCTGCGGCGGACTAAGCTGGGTGAGTGACCATCCAAAAGTGAACCCGTTGCCCATGCTCCGCTTACCCGCTCATCCTAACCCAGCCGTTGCTGCATACCCCGCTTATACGGTGTGGCAGGCGCTCGAACTTCCAGAGCGCGGGAGCGAACTGTTGGAGGCGGTGAACATAGGCTTACCGTGCGCGATGCTCCAGCGCCTTGCCACTTGGCTAGTCATCCCCCAATCGGCAGGACGGCAGTGTGTCGGCATCTCGCAGTCGACCTGGCGCCGGCGGGTACAAACCGGTTGTTTGAGCGTTCGAGAGAGTGATCGGCTCTATCGCTTCGCGTCGGTACTCGATCTGGCGATTGAGCTCTTCGAGGGAGATAAGGCAGCCGCATATGCCTGGCTCAGACGGCCCCAGCGAGGCTTGGCCAACCGCAGTGCCATCGAATTGCTCGCGACCTCCGCTGGAACCGAAGCGATTCGCCAACTGATAGGACGGCTAGAGCATGGCGTAACGCCATAGCTGAATCAGAGTGAGTCGTGTCTCTATTAGTGCGGCCCCACCCACTGAATACTGACACGCAATGAGCGTTCATTTTGTGGCCTATGGCCACTCTGTCGGTCACTCCAATGCGAACCCATCGGAGTGCGCAAACGAAAGCCATGCAGCCATGGGTGTATGACTACCAACGTTTGTGCAAATCCGGAAGGATCTCCTGTGCAAACCAAACGGGTAGGTCTACCTCCAGCATATGGAAGTTAGAGGGCGAGCTCACCACGAGACCGAGGTTGATCAACCTACTGAGCTGATCGCTTGCTGTTTCACGCTGAAGTCCGGTGAAGGTCTCGAACTCGGCGCGAGCTAGCGCGCCTTGGATCAGCAACGCAAGGAATGCAGACCCTGTTTCTGGTCTGATCCCTTTTTCTTGTAAGCGCGAATTTGTTCTGAACGCATGCGTAACAGACTCACGAAGCTTGCGACGATTCAGGGCAGCAGTCATGTAATCCACCTCTTCGTGACAGACATCAAGCATGAACTCGACGAAGGTGAAAGAGGCTTTGCCTGACAGCCGGACACTACCATCGAGCTCACTGTCTCGTGTGCGATCAGTCATGGCCAAAGAAGCGAGATATTCATCCTGCCTACGGGCCAAGCCGCGAGAAAGAGACCAGAGGTGCGGCCGCAGGCCGAGCTGATCCAGCTGCAGGTGAATGCTCATCCTCGCCGGAGCCACATTCCCCTCGATCAATGGTCGGATGACTAGAAGGCGATAGTGTTGGGTTAAAGCTGCAATGATTCGTCGCCGAAGCTCTGTGACAGTGTCGTGCGTGCACTGCAGATTCTCATGCACGAGCAGATGCTCTAGATCCTCTGGCCCGCTGTCGTGCCCCTCAAGTTGACTCGAGTAATAGGCGCTGGTGCCGATCAGCACTCGACTCAAACATGCGGTAGCTTCTGGTGCGAGCATGCCGGCGAGAAATGCTGTCTTCGCCACTAACGCGTCTGCTCTTACCAACATCGAAGACGGAGGCTTGTCGGAGAGGGGCGGGTTGAGCCAGGGCACAATGCTCATCTGCGCGAATATCTGTAACAGGGCAACACTCGACTCCCGTAGCGCCAACGGTCTGTATTTGTATCTACACGTGAGTCCTTGTCAGGTACATGCCTTAACCGCTCGACGGGTCGGCCGAGCTGCCGGTGGCTCTAAAACCATCAATATTGAGCGGATCATCGTTGTAAATATCCTTTCCATGCCATGAACAATCCGAATCGATAGATCCCCCTAATTCCGTATCGCGGGTAAACGCTATCTTTCTGGAGCCAATGTAATCAAGGGCAATGAGCGCGGACTCCTCTGGATTGCAGATTGCCAAATGCAACCAGTCACCTTTATCAAACGCTCCGCCAAACCGGAAAGCTATATACGCCAGCATTTCATAAGCTGGGGTTCTTTCGGGGAAAATGAACCAGATATTTGGGGTCACTTCCCGTCGCGAGCATGCCAAGTCGTACAGTTCGAATGCAATCGCTAGCGGCTGTTTCGAAGCCCCACCTACACGAGGGAAAATGGCGGCGAATGGTTGATTGTCGCGCGTCACAACGAAGGCAGGGGAAGTGTACTGACGCGCCTTGGATTGTTTGAAGATACGTCCACCAGCAGCACCAAAAAACGCCGGGCCGGCTTTGGCAATCGCATCCGCACACTGACGCTCATGTTGACTGGTGATTTTGCGGGTGTTGTCTCGACCAATCACCACTTGTGCCATGGGGTTGCCTGCTTTGACTTGGCGAAGTAGCTCCTCCAACTTCGGCAGCGTTATCTGGTTGGCAATGACAGCTTTCAATTGCTTCTTGGCAGTGTCTGCCGAGAGGCGCGCAATTTTTTCAAGGGTTTCGACCTGGACATAGCTGCACAGAATCGCCTCGGCAGAGAGGTTATTCATCTCGCTGTCGAGGAAACGGCCCGCCTTCATCAATCGAGCAAAGGATTGGTCTTTCATGCCCAACTTTTCAGCATGTTTCCGCGAGACCTCTGCACGACTGTGTCCTGCTGCAAGCCCACTCAACAGATCCTCCGTGGCCTCACGGTAGGCTTGAAACCAGGCCGTATTTACCTTCCGTCCCATCCTGCTCCCCAGCCACTTCACTCCGTAAAGTGGCGCTATCTGCCTCGAAATTGTTGGTGGAACATAATCTATCTTGACAGGGGGGGCAAGCGTGGTTATACCTTTAATAGATGCTGGTTTACCATCTATTGGAGTTGATGTTGTATGCGATGTGAACGCACCGAGGGTGGCATGCGATGCCTCTTGAAGCGCCCAGAGAGGGACTCGATGGCATGCCTATTGGAAGCTACCAATGAAAAGTGATGTCCTCAGCCCCGCGAGCAGCCGGGATGTCGCGAAACGCACCCACCGGTCACGTAGGGCGTACGTCATGTGCTCGGCAAAAAATGGTTTTGTGGAGCTCAAATTGGAGTCACGACTGGAGCAATCCGTCGCTCAAGCGCTTGAGCTCGACCCACGGGTACGGGCCTATCGGGCCCAACCATTTACGCTTGATTTAGCTACGGGCGAACGGCTGGCTGCAAAGCACCTGAAAAAGCCGCCAGGAGCGGCGTATTACACCCCGGATTTCGCCGTGGATCTGGATGACCTACAGATCGTTGTCGAAGTTAAGCCTCGCGCGTTCGTGCAGGAGCATAGGGCGCTACTGGAGGAAGTACGCGACGCTTTACGCCAGCAAGGTTTGCGTTTCATCGTCATCACTGAGGCTGATTTCACTGGCCATTACCTGAGAAACGTCCAGCTCTTCATGCAATACCTGACGCAAGCCGCGCCCGCCCTACCCGGTTGGGTCGCCGCCTTGCAAACACGGGATCCTCAGGCTCTGACGGGGCCTGTAACCCAAGTGCTAACAGGCGATGTGCCGCTGAACTATCAGTTGGCGGCGGGAGTGCTGCTGGGATTATTAACATTTGACCTGATACGTCATCAATTCGAGCGCATGGATTTCGATATCGCCCCGGCGTTTGGCAGTTTGAGTGCATTTGAGGTGATTCGCTATGAATCCTAGTCTTCATACCGGCCAAGTCGTGGTGTGGCAAAACACGTGTTATGTCATCAAGGCCATCAAGCCGGCGTTGGGCGATATCGTCCTTGAAGCCAAAGGTGGGCTGGAGCGCACTGTCGACATTCGAGCCTTGTACAACCACATCGCGTCGGGCGAGATTACATTGCCGCAGCGGCAGATCGAAGCCACGCAACGTTCGTGGACGGCGAGCGAACAACGCGAGGCTGACTTCCGCCAGCAGTTGGTCGAACTTAAGTTGGCGCTAGAACGGCAAGGCATTGACCAGCCTGCTCGCGATGCACAACTAGATGCGTTTTGTCTGCAGCATGGCCATAAACGCCCGTCGAACAAGACCATCAAGGGTTACCGGAAGACCTTAAAAAGTCACGGCTTTGAAGGGCTTATTCCCAATTTCAGTCGGCGAGGTGGTGCGGGCTGGGCCAAAAAAAACGCAGCGAAGGCGGTCGCAGAGAAGGTCTTGATTCAGACCTTTATGAAGGATGACAAAGTTAATTTGTCCACTGTGGCATTGCTGGTCAATGAGGAACTGAAAACGCTTAATCAGGTGACCGGGGGCGATCAGACAGTTGATCGCAAAACCATTGCTCGTTTGCTTCAACAACTGCCTAGCTCGCTTGTTAAAGAGGGGCGACTCGACCCGCGTACCTTCAACTTGTGGAATCGCCAGGCCGTCCGCCGTTATGACGTCAAACTGCCTTTTGAACGGGTGGAGATTGATGCCAAGACGATTGATGTGTACTGCTGTGATGAGTATGGCCATCGCTACACGGAGTTGACCCTATACGCCATGGTCTGCGCGCGTACCTCCTACCCCGTTGGCGTATTCGTCAGCGGCGGCAAGCCCAGCGAATACACCCTGCTCAAAGTATTTGAGTTTTTTTTTACCCCGAAAGACCCGGCCTTCAATGCACTGTTTGGCATCGAAACGAATTGGGTGCAGCCCTGTGGGATTGCCACGGTGGTGCTCGACAATGCTTCAGAGAATTTCTCGGATCTGGCCCTGGTTATCGTGCGCCGACTCGGCATTCAGATCGAGTATGCGCGCGTCGGGCGCGGTGACGATAAACCGCATGTGGAATCCTTCTTTAAAGCGGCGGATGAAGGCCTGTTCACCAAGATGCCGGGGGCGAAAAAAAGTCAAGATAAGCGCATAAAAAATCGCCATGCCAAAGCGGCTGCCGAAGCCTGTTACTCCATCGAAGAGATCTATCGCCACCTGGTGGCCTTCATCGCGGACGTGTACATCCATCAACCGGATCAAAAGCTAGGGTTTCGGCATGGCAAGCCGATGACGATCAAAAGCGCTATGGATGAAGCGCTCGCCACCTTTCTACCGGTACCGCCACCGTCACTCGAGCAGCTCAAAAAATTGCTGTTGGAGGTCAACCGGGACACCCGCAAGCTTCAGCATTACGGCGTCGATTTTGAAGGGTTTCAGTTCCACAGTCAGGCGCTGGCGGTGTTGGCGCGCGAGCGGGTCATCAACAGCGTCGACTTTTTGTTTAACCCGGAGAACTGCACGGCAATCTACGCGCTGCACCCTGACGATGGGAGTCTGATCCGGCTTGCGAACAAGACGGTGGGCATACCGGAAGTATCTTTTGAGGTCGCCAAAACGCTCAAAAAAGCTTACTCGGGCCCTGCGGACACGATGTCGGGTCATGACTATCAGCGTGTCCATGCTCAAATGCTTGCGCAGTTCACTGCTGACAGCCAGCGCCGCCCCAAAATCAAGGCCAACAACCAAGCATTGCGTGCGCGAGAGAAATTGGCGCAGAAGGCAGACATCGCTGCGCAGTTTGAAAAGCACACGCCTACGCAGAGCGGCATATTGCGACCGGCGCCGGCGGGCGAAACGGACGATGATTTTTCCCCAGCACTGCGTAGGGGGTTGAAATGAGTCGGATTGCCGATCAGTTGGTTTGCCACGACCGCTTCAACACTGTGCAGGCGCAAATTGAAGCAGTGCTCGCCCGTGCTCAGGCGAAAGACCCGCAAATTCTGCCAATTGTCGGGCCTACTCGAGTTGGTAAGTCGAAGTTACTGGCGAGCCTTATCGCTACACATTCGGTGACGGGCAACCGCCGGGAGATCATCAGCGTCGTCAGTCCCAAGCACCTGACCGGGCGAGCGTTACCGGACGCCTGCCTGATGAGCATCGGCATGAGCCCCGCGCTGTTCAAAAACCATGTCGAAGCCACCGCTGCGTTCATCAAAGCCGTCAACCGGCAGGAAACGCGGATGATCATCTTTGACGAGACCCAGCACATGCTCGAACGTGGTGGCAGTACCACGGTTCGGGCAGCGGCCGACTTTTTGAAGGGGCTTTTCGATCAGACGCAGGCCAGTTTGGTCTTGGTCGGTTTGCCGACACTGTTGGGACTGTTTCAAGCCAACGAGCAACTCGCTGATCGTGCGCGGCGCCCCGTCGAATACTACCCGTACCAATGGCAGGGCGAGGATTACAAAAGCTTTCGCAGTGCGTTGGCGGGGGCGCTTGAGTACCTGACGGAAAGCGGCTGGGAGACGTTCGCTTGCAAAGACCCTGACTTTGCTCAGCGCATGTATGTCGCTTCTGCAGGTCGCTACGGGATGATCAACAAGGTCTTTATGGAAGTACAAATGGTCGGCGGTGACAAAGTGGCGTTGCATGAGGCCTTCGCAAGGGCGTATGAGCAAGCCGTGATCGGCCGACTCGTCGACTTCAACCCATTTGACCCCGCTCGGACGATCCAGGTCGAGCACATGGCCTGGGTCTACGCCAAGGTTATGCAAGAAGCCGGTGTACAGGTCTAGGGAGAACATCATGTTGGCATTTATTCCTGAGACCGACTTCGCTGACGAAAGCCTTAATGGCTATTTTTTGCGATTGGCCGAGGAGAACTTTCTCGGTTCGGTCACGACCCTGCTGCGGCCGACTGGAGTCCGATTCAAGGCTCAGTATGCGCAGCGGGAACTGCAAGTCATTGCCGACTATCACGGCCTGGAGGTGCAGCGACTACAGAGGCTGGCCAGTTTTCCCACCCTTCACGGATCGCTGGTGACCGGCGCCTTTATGCGCAAAGCCGCGATTGCTGTGTGTCCCGAATGCCTTGGGCAGGAAGGCTACATCCAGCAGGCTTGGCATCATGAGCTGTTTACGGCCTGCCCGACGCATCAGGTACTGCTGATCGATCAATGCCCCGAATGCGACGCGCCAGCCGAACTCAATCGCGGCGCTGTGTCTCGTTGTCGCTGTGGTTATGCGCTGAGCGAGGCTTGCGGGCGCCCGGCCGACGCGGCGAATCTGTTCATCTCGTCGGTGTTGCTGGCAGAGCCCAGCCGACCATGCGTGCTGAGCGGGCTCAGCGATGAGCCGGGCGTGCCGGCGGATATCGACAGGTTTCTCATCTTCCTGGCGAACTTGGCCCTGTCGACACCACAGCGAAAAAACGCCGCGATCAGCTTTCAGCGCGCATTGGAGATTAATCAAGCCTGCTTTGCCTTGGCGGAAGATCTACCAAATCGCTTTCACGCGTTTGTACAAAACAAGGTGCAGGCAGCCAACCAACTCAAGTCCAGTCGATTCGTCCACAATCTCGGCCCCTGGTACAAAGAGCTGAATGCAACGTTTGCGTCCGCCGCCTACAGCTCGGTTCGTGCCACGGTGTGCAGCGTGATGCTGGAACAGGCCGATGCCCCCATCAACCGCAAAATGAAGTACATCGCTGCCGAACTCTTGGGGCTGAAAAAAA
This sequence comes from Pseudomonas fluorescens, assembly GCF_902497625.1. GTDB lineage: Bacteria > Pseudomonadota > Gammaproteobacteria > Pseudomonadales > Pseudomonadaceae > Aquipseudomonas > Aquipseudomonas fluorescens_BQ. The sequence goes on from NZ_CABVGX010000042.1 coordinate 26,431, forward strand.
CCTTTACCGCCAGCGAGGCGGCGCGCTTGTTGAGCTCCTCCCCGGATCGAATCGTCTCCTTGGTGAAGACCGGCCAGCTGGCGGGGGAAATCATGCAGGGTTCGGCGGTGGAGTTCTGCGTGGTTGACCGGTTGGCGGTGGAAGCGCAGCAGCTGGCCGCCAAGGGTTTTGTCACCGGCAAAGAGCTGCTCAGCCTGCTCAACATCAGCCGCCGGGTGCGTGAGCGCTTGCTCGCGTCGGGTGTGCTGAATCGGGTGACTGACAGCGACAAGCCGCTGTTTGCCAAGGGGGATTATCGCGTGGAGGACATCCAGCGCCTGGTGGATACCTTGGCCGAAGGCTGTCGCCACGTCGCGTCGGCCTCAAGCGTGGGGCTCGATGACATCAGCGGCAAACGCTTTTCCGGTCAGCAGATGCATGAGCTGTACCGGTTGATATTCGGCGGTCAGATCAAGCCCGTGGTGAGGGACGCCGGTATCCAGGGCCTGGCGGCGTTCAGATTTGATCATGACGAATTGCTCGGCCACCTGCGGCTAGAGCCATCCCTGCCTGAACTGACCATCACGGATCTGACCAAGATCACGCGCTGGAAACACGAGACCATCAAGGCGTGGATCGACAGGGGCTTGTTGCCGGCGCGCACAGAACTCGACGAAGGCAAGCGTCGGGTGCTTATTTCCGTGGCGAACCTGGTGACGTTTCTCTCGCGCTATGTGGTGGCGGCGGATGCCGCCGAGCGTTTGGGGAGCAAGTCGATCTGGTTGACCAAGCCGCTCAAGAGCAGAGGCGTGTTGGCGCAAGGGGCGCACGCCACCCGCGAGGGCAGCCAGCGTGGCGTCCTGTTTTCCGCCGACGCCTTGATCAATGTCGCCTCCGGTCGCACGTCTGATTGGGCCCGCCAGCCCGCACCGGTGTGTGCTGAGCCTCGAGCGCCCTTGGTTGAAGAACTGAGCCTGCACGGCCTGTCCTTGCTAAAGACGCAGCCATGATCGTCCGTCGTACCTGGGCGGAACGGCGGTTGCCGGAAGCGCTAGCTTCCCCATTCGCGGCGCCGGTCACGGCCGAGCTGGGCGATGTGTTGATGAGCAATTGGTGTGCGGTGGGGGGTATGCATCACGATGCGCGACCGGCTAAACGGGAGCGGTTTCCGGATGGTCAGCGCATTCGTACGTCTGACATCCACAGCGTCTCTCGTGACGGGCGTTTCTGGGTCATCCAGACCGCGAGTCAGAGTGGCTATGTCGTCGTCCCCTTGCATGCCGACGGCGGACAAAGGTCGGCTGTCGATTTTTTGAAGATGCTGTGCAACGGTGTTTATTCCACTCCAGGCCGGCTGCACTAACCGGGAGGACGGCGCATGACAGTGTCACTCGAGTTGGCGCAAGCCCTTGGCAACCGTGAGCTGTGGTTATCCATGACGGCGTTCCTGGTGGAGGTGCGGATCGAATGTGATTGTGCCTGCGGGCGCGTCTATGCCGATGTGCTGGAGCGTTTTGCCGATGGCTCAGCGCATTGCACCGCCGAGATCGTGAGTCTGGTGATGCGCCAAGGCTATTGGACAGTCACCACCGTCGAGGCTGACCGGTATGTGATCGTCAGTTTTGCTGGCCCAGCGGGCAAGCACTCGTTCTATGGTTTTGCCCGGCTGATGGCTGAAGGTCTGTTTCGAACCCCCACCACCGTGCACTAACCAGCGCTGAGCGCGCCTTGGCCGGTAGTCAGCGATTGCCCCCCGCCGCGTAGGTTGAGCTGACGTCCCGTCGTCAGCGTCCAGGCGGTTGATCATTCAACGGAGGTAAGCGTGATGAACGAATCGAATCCCCTAACGCGGATGGCCCGCTTTCTGTATGGCGCCGGCACGCCGGCGGCGGGCCTAGACCTCAGCCCGCCGGAGGCGAGCCGTGAAGCACAGCGTCGCTACCCGCACAAACCCTACTGTTTGGTCAGTCAGTGGATGGTGGTGGATCTGCTCGTGGAGGATCCGGTGCAGTGGGCCGCTGAGCATCCGGGGAAAGCGCCGCGCCTCGTGTTGGCGCATAACATTGTGTTCGACAGCGCCGGTCGCTTTCCGCCGGGCTATTGGGTTCGAAGTACCTATGAAGTCTCCTATGCCGCGCCGGGTTTTTTCGAGACCGGCCATACCGTGTACGTACTTCTGGGCGAGGGCTGCAGCAAAACCGAAGCTTTGGAGCTGGTGTTCAGCCTGTATTAAGGCACCGCCATGACAGTGCCGCCTTCCCTGGCGCTACCGCCACCGATCCGTCTGGCCACCGGGCGTGAACGACTGGTCGATGCCACGTCCGGTGGTCGCGGGCGAAGAGACTGGGCACGGCATCACCGAGCCCCCTGGAGGAAGAGCCAACGTGTCCTCTCATCACGAGGTCGTACCATGCGTCTATACGTGCTCTCCGATTTGCATCTGGAATTCACCCCCTTCGTGCCGCCCAGCGTGGAGGCGGACGTGGTGATCTTGTCCGGTGATATCGATGTCGGTACCCGAGGCTTGGCCTGGGCGCAGCGCACCTTCGCCTGTCCCATTCTTTATGTCGCCGGCAATCATGAATACTACGGCGGCCACCTCAGTCGCACCCTGGAAAAGTTGCGGGCGTTGCAAACTCCACGCGTGCAGGTGCTCGAGCGTGATGAGGTGGTGATCGGTGGCGTGCGTTTTCTCGGCACGACGGCCTGGACGGACTATGCCGTCACCGGCAATGCCGTGCGCGCCCAATGGCAGGCGCAGGCGCAGATGACGGATTTTCGCCGCATTCGCACCGCCGGTTATAGGCGGGTGCGCCCTGCCGATTTCATGGAACAGAACCATCAGGCCCTGACTTGGTTGCGGCAGCGCTTGGCGGTGGCGTATGCCGGCCCCACGGTGGTGATCACGCACCATGCCCCATCACTGCGTTCGCTGCGCAACAGCCCGTATGCCGGTACCGATCTCGACGCGGCGTATGCCAACGCGTGGGAACGGTTGATGGGGCCGACCATTAATCTGTGGGTGCACGGGCATGTGCACGAGGCCGAGGATTACGTCCTCGCGGGGACGCGGGTGGTGTGCAACCCGCGCGGTTATCCCGGGGAAGCCACTGGCTTTGAGCCGGGGTTGCTCATCACGGTATGAGCCTGCCGGGGTGTGCCGGTGGCGATCAGGGGATTCGAACCGCACTGCGCATAACCGGCACAAGGTTAAACCCGAGGGGTGTGACCCAACGGCGGGCATCCACTTGCGCCGATTGCACATTTTCGGAAGACCTTACTGGTCGGCCTGGGCGATGTAACTCAGGTGGCGCCCTTCTATGGCTCGCGGGTTTCAGTTGAAGGTTGGAACGGTGGTATTGGCACGACGGTAATACTGTGGAAATCAACGTGGTCTTTGCTAGCTGCTGAGCATTGAGGAGCCGATCATGGAGCAATATGATCGTGGTGTGCTGCTGGAGCAGGTCTGGACTGACCCCGTGTCAGTGGTCGCGCTCAAGTATGGGCTGTCTGACGTCGGACTAAAAAAGCTGTGCTCAAGACTGCAGATACCGACGCCCATGCGAGGATATTGGGCAAAACGTAAAGCCGGTAAGCGCGTGCCGCCTCAACCCAAACTCCGGGATTACACCGGGCCTCCGGGCTACCTATGGCATCACGCTCCGGTGCCGGCCCCGCAATCCAAAGTGCCCGCCATCGAGTCGATTGATCCCCGGCTGCAAGCTGTCATCGAATATGAGCAACTGCCGAGCCACCGGATACGCGTGGCAGAGCGGCTCACAAATCCCCATGCCTATGTTGTGCAGACACGTGAGGCGTTGCTTCATCCCGTCTTGGATCAGCGGGGCATGCCCTTCCCCAGTCGCCGTCAGCGGGCACTTGATATGAAGGTTTCGGCTGCCATGCAGCCTCGGGCGCTTCGTATTGCTGACGCCTTGATCAAAGCCTTCGAGACCCGGGGGTATCCAGTGCTCATGGGTGATCGATGCCACGTCGAAATATTCGGGATACAAATTGGTCTGCGCTTTTTCGAGCCGACAAAGCGTTCTGAGAGCAGTCCACCTCCGCGTGCCTTGGCGCGAAGTGAACGCATCCATTGGAGTTCGATATCGTCGTCGCAGTACGTTCCCACAGGCCAGCTTCATGTGTTGGGCGATGCAGGGTATGGCGGGAAAATTATGGACTCCACCCATACGCCTGTTGAGCAGCAACTCAACAAGCTGATCATCATGATGGTTCGGCGCGCCGTCGAGCTGTTGATCGGGCGGGAAGAGCGGGCCATCGCTGAAGTGGGGCGTCGGCAACAACGTGATGAAGCCTTAGCCAAAAAGGCGGAGCAGGATGCCGAGCGAGCAAAACTACAGCGGCTTGAGGATGACGCCCACCATTGGCGACGGGCCAATGCGCTTCGGGAGTATCTTGTCGAGTTAGAAAAAGGAACCTACCGCGCCGGAGCCCCGACGCAAGTGCAGCTCGCCTATTTACAGTGGGCTAAGGCCAAAGCGGATTGGCTTGATCCCCTTACCCATACGTCAGATGAGCTGCTGGATCTGGATATTAAAATTCCCAACCAATATGGCTGGTAGAGGTCGTTGGGGTGCCCGCGCATTTCGCTCAGCACCGTCAACCCTTTTTCATTAGCGCCGCCGCTGTTGGTTTAAAGGCCGTAAGCATCCGGTAAACACGCCTTCCCGACGCGATCACTTAAGGTGATGCGGTAGCTTAGGAGTGGACGCAAATGTCCTCTCCCAAAGCTACGGGGACGGCCATGGCTGTCTTATTTCACGCGCAATTCGAAGTTCACTATGCCGTCTCGAGACTCGAGTTTACTAATCTCGCAGACTTCAAGCGCCAAACCTGTAAGGCGTTGCAGGCTATTGCGAAACTCCTGTTCTATCTCAGCTATGCGGAGCGTTCGGACAGCTTCAGAAAACGAACTCACTACCAAGGCTGGCTGTGGGATATTTTCATCTTGCCCATGGCTCTGCTCGGCTAGCGAGCGGGCGTACTGGATAAGATGGTTAAGGCGTTTTTTTTGACCGCTATCCAAGTTGATCCAGCGTTGTATTCCAGCAACGCTGCATTTGCTGATATCTGCAATTCGCCCTTGCGAGTGTCCCGTAGCCTCCTGAACCGCTTGGATCAATGCATTGGTTCCTTTTATGGTTTTGCCGTCCTCGGATGGCTTAAGATTTTGCAGCGCCAGACTGATCTTGTTTGTCATGCAGTTCACCTATGTGCTTACTACGTAATGTGTAGCTAAGCATATTCTTCCTCGTTGCTGAGTGTCAACAGGTATTGCTTAGCTAAGCATTACATAGGCACTACATGGCGCACTTTGCATGGTTCGCTGCGCCTGAAGGCATGACCAAGATGCAGTCGAAGATTTTGTAAGGGGTACTGGTGCCCTGTCGTTCATGGGCCACGTTCACTCTCAGCAGCGTCACGTCCATTAAGGGAGTGTTGGAGCGCCAGGCAGCCACACACGTAGCTCTACGGAGATAACGATTCCCTCAGCTGGCTATGTAGTGGCATTCTGACTATGGTTCGTTAATCTAGTCTTTTCAGCACGTTCTACAAAAGGGCATCTATGGGCGCTGTCATCACCCTTCTAGTTTTTTTAGTGCTTGCGTTCTTTGTTGTGGCGGCACTAAGGCGCCTGTTCAAATGGGCCAGAGGGTCGAACGGAAAACGGGCGCCAATTGACCACAGCCAGCTAAACGTTGTCGCCGAGGAGGCGGTCAAGGCGACACGAACCGCTGCGATCATTAGCTCCGCTGCGGCATATTCTTTGGCTCCCACTGGCCTCGCGGCTCTTGGAGCTAAAGTTGGTCTGGTAAGCGTGCCGATCATAGTGGTACTTGCTCCTCAGCTAGGTATTCTCGCGGGAGCAGTCGTAGTCATCGCTTACGCCATCAGCCTCTACTCCAAGCATCGACGAGGAAAAGATTCGTCCAGCTAGTGCCTACAGCATTGTTGACTCAGTGGGTATATAGATATCCCAGGACAACGAACAAGATTGCTCCATTTCAACTGCCCTGAAGAAAGCTCTTTGAGAATTTTTTGAAGGTTGGATTTCCACCAATACTCTTATTGGTGCTTTGTCGGCTGCACGGCAGTTACCCCAAGGGTTTCAACCTGGCTCCAGCAATAGTGGCTTGCTGAGTACGATGGGGGGCGAGCTGCCGCCGCAGTCGGGTGGGGGAACCGGCGATGTACTTCTAGGGCGGGGCAAAACGGGCGAATATTTTCTCGCAAAGCACTTCAGCTTGTTGGGTGATCGTGCTCATCTCGCTTACTCCATGGCCTTCAGTTTGTTTATTTTCCCTCTGAGTTGGGCTATGGCATTGTCCAGCACGCCGGGATTGGTCTTGATGGATAAAGACTCTCGGGACTTTGTGCCTAAGAAATAGCTGATCCTTTCGGCATTGGCGCCTGAGGGATGTGGCAGGCCGTCCAGCAACTGCTCTGGCCGCAGTAGCCCGTTGTTCTGAAGGCGCTGAAATACTTCAGCCACTTTCGGGCCGAGAGGGACATAGATACATGTCTTGCCAAGGGCACGAACTTCCTCGGCCAGATGGGTATCAATCTGCTGGCGCAACGAACTGCGGCTGAGCATTGCCGGGCTGCCACTGTAATTTTCGCCGTCCACGAATACCGGGTAACGAAGGGCCGAGGTGTAATGCACCAGATGCTGGTGAGTGTCGAACAGGCGAGCACAGCTGTTGATCCCTACTAGCTGATGGAGTCCGATGTGATCCAGCATCGCAATCAAATTGCTTCTCATGGGGCCGGAGAAGCTGGCTGTTTCCTTGGCTCGGCGTTTTGCCTCCTCAAGGCTGGCGCCGGCATGCAGTTGTTTACGAGCTTCATTCAGGGCGTTTATAGCTTGCTGATACCCCGGAGTGATTCCGCAAATCGTAATGCGGGCTTCAGTGTTGATGTAGTCAAACGGTGCATAGAAGGTTTCGAGGTTACCTTCGGATGCCAACAGGAGATCTTGGGGCAGCGGGCGACCAGCGAGGTTGAAGGCTGTATCAGCGAGCAGGGGGCTGAATTTCTCAAAATAGCTCATGGGTCATTCCTTGATTTAGTGAGTTCTGTTGTGAATGCGGCGGGCTGCGGTATTTATTGGTGTGCCACGCCGCAGCCGCCTATGTGGTTTCTGCGGTTTCAACCGCTCATCGCGATAGCCCAAGGTGATGACGTTGTCGTCGGCTACGACTGCAAAGATGTCACGGCTGCGTTGCGCCAGCGTTTGGTGAGCGGGGTCGACTTCATGAATGAGTTGCTCAAAGCCAATACGGTCGAAGAAATAGAGGCTTACACCTTTGTTGTGGCCTATTTTTCCGTAGGTCAGCAACCAGTCCAATTGTTCTTGGCTGATGCCCCTTTGTTGGCTGCGTTGTGCTGCGTGCAAGGTCAAATGCATGACAAATACCTCAGACAAAAACGCTAGGATTGAAATTGCGACGGCCTTTCAACCAGCGCAATGCCTCATGCGAATCCACGACAGTTCGCGTGCCCTGCTTGCGGGTGTTCAAGCGATCCGGTGCTATAGGTTGGGTGGCGTTACGAACAGACTTCTCGTTCATTTGAGCTAAGACAGCCACTTCAGAAAGGGTCAGATAACCGCATTCCTCCCCCTGAAGGACGGTGGGCAGTGCTTTGTGAGCGGCGTCGCCCAAGGTATCCAAGTCGAGCCGTGCCCTGATGGCCCCCAGCTTGAAGAGCTTTTCCAGACCCAGTGCCAGTGAGTTGGCGCTATGGAATTCCTCATCCCAGCGGGCCTGGTTGATAAAGGAAGCGAAATCCAGCCAGTTATCGTCTTGGATGCCGAGGTTTGCTGTATTTAGACATCCGTTCACCGCGTATTCGTAGCAGCTATTCGCAATGTCGATGAAATGGTCGGCCCCACCTAACACTCTATCCAAAGCATCAGCATCGCAGCGGTATCTATCAGCCTCAGCCTTCAAGTGGCCGAGATAGGCCTCCGTTACCTCTCTGGAGATGTCGTCAGGAGAAAGCTTGGTTTCGGGTTGCACGTGATTGCAGAAGAGGTCTTCCAGTCGCATATATTCTACTCCAGTTGGAATATTTCATAGGCTAGGGACATAAAGTTCCATTGTCAATGGAATATTCCATTTGGTATGGAATTTTTGCGCTGCTCCTGGCATTCACGCCCACATTTCCCTTCATAGCATCCCGAGGAATTGTCTAAACGGGTGAACAGAAAGCGGTTGTCCGCTAACAGGGCCTTCCGGGAACAGGTCGTGCTTCACTCGGATAGGTGAGCAAGCTAAATAGAGCGGGTATGGACGAATGAAATCAAAATAATTTCAAATTATCGCTCAGCAATAATTGATCAAATTTTGAGCAGAAGGACAGGAGGTTAAGCTGTTCATTCTGGGTTGAACCAAAACTCCTTGTCTGAGGAGAGCTGTTAGAGATTCAATCTTGGATAATCCAGCAGACTCCATTGGAGTGGGGAGGCATAGACTTATGCCCTGTAGTCACCGTTTTCTTCCAGCCTGTACTACCCGAGTGGAGCGACCAGTGGTCGGTACGGGATTCGGAAGGAGGCCCCAATGACAGATATTGATTCGCTGGCAGAACTACGGGCTGAAAATGCCCGACTGATCGCTTTGCTGGAAGCTAATGCCATCGAATGGCGACTGACAGTAGCCTCGACCGCCGTTCCCCTTTCGGTAGTAGAGTTGCCTACGCAGCATCTGGGAACCAAGGCGAAGCTCAAGCTATTCCAGCGGTTGTTTCTGGGACGAACTGATGTGTTCCCACTACGCTGGGAGAGCAAGACCGGAAAAGTCGGATATTCGCCAGCCTGTGCCAATGAATGGCGCCCAGGTATTTGCCAGAAGCCGAAAATTAAGTGCGGTGACTGCAACCATCGTCAATTGATACCGTTGGATGACCAAGTGCTTTATCGGCATTTAGCAGGCGAGATAGTCGCTGGCGTTTACCCCCTGCTGGCTGATGACACATGTCATTTCCTTGCTGTGGATTTTGACGAAGCCGACTGGCGGGAGGACTTGCTGGGTTTCGCCCAATCTTGCCACGAGCTGGGTGTGCCCGTGGCTTTGGAAATTTCTCGTTCGGGCAATGGTGCTCATGCCTGGATTTTCTTCGCAAATTCTGTCACAGCCCGGGACGCTCGGCGGCTGGGAACGGCGATTATTAGTCATACCTGCGCCCGGACTCGGCAACTAAAGTTGAGCTCGTATGACCGACTTTTCCCGAACCAGGACAGAATGCCGAAAGGCGGCTTCGGCAATCTGATCGCACTGCCTTTGCAGAAGAAAGCACGTGAGCATGGGGGCAGCGTCTTTGTGGACGGTGAACTAAAACCGCATGCCGATCAATGGGCATATCTGGCCAGCCTTCAGCCAATGGCTGTGGAGGATATCGATCCGGCCATCGTATGTGCGACCGGTCACGCACATCCTTTGGACGTAACGTTCGTCGCGGAGGAAGACCAGCAGGAGCCTTGGAAGAAACCCAGCGAGCAAAAGCTATCCTGCCCAATGCCGGCATCGCTGACCGTTACGTTGGCAAACCTGATGTACTTTGAAAAGTCCGAGCTACCCCAGGCGCTGGCTAATCGGTTAATCAGGCTGGCCGCGTTTCAGAACCCGGAATTCTATAAGGCGCAGGCGATGCGCCTGTCGGTCTGGAACAAGCCTCGCATCATCGGCTGTGCAGAGAATTTCCCCAAGCATATCGCACTGCCTCGCGGTTGCCTGGATGCCGCATTGGAGCTACTGAACGACAACGGCATTGCCACCATTGTCCAGGATGAGCGCTTTGCCGGAGAACCTATCAACCTTAACTTCGCTGGCTCCTTGCGAGAAGATCAAGAAGCTGCCGTAGCGGCGATGCTTGAACACGACGCGGGCATCCTGTGCGCCCCAACCGCATTCGGCAAAACCGTGGCTGCCGCTGCGCTGATTGCACGCCGGGGTGTTAATACGCTTGTGCTTGTGCATCGCACTGACCTGCTTCGACAGTGGCAAGAGCGTTTGCAGATGTTTCTTGGCCTTGGCAAAGGCCTCGTTGGCACTATTGGCGGTGGTAAGGCCAAACCAACGGGAATCATCGACATAGCCGTGATGCAGTCGTTGTCACGGCAAGGTGAGGTTAGCGATCAGGTGAAGAACTATGGGCAGGTCATCGTTGATGAATGCCATCACCTGTCGGCATTTTCTTTTGAAGCGATCCTTAAAAATGTTCGAGCAAAATATGTTCTTGGCTTGACCGCCACACCGGTGCGCCGTGATGGACAGCACCCCATCATATTTATGCAGTGTGGGCCGATTCGACACACAGCGAGCAGACCAACAAGTGCTCCTAATGATTTGATGGTGGAAACTCGACTGTTGCCAGGCCAGATCAATCTGCCCGAGGGCGTTGGTATTCAAGATGTATTCCGGCACCTTGCTGACAATATTGAGCGTACAGAGCGGGTCACGCTCGAAGTGGAGAAAGTGTTTAACCAAGGGCGTAAAGTGCTGGTGCTGACAGAACGAACCGATCACTTGAGTGCTATTGAGGCAGCACTGGCGGGTCGGGTGCAGAACCTGTTTACCTTGCATGGACGTATGTCGAAGAAGCAGCGTTTGGCGCTGACGGATGAGCTGGCCGCTCTACCACCAGATACCCCTCGGGTGCTATTGGCCACTGGTAAACTGGTGGGGGAAGGTTTTGACCATCCGCCATTGGATACCTTGGTGCTGGCAATGCCTATTTCCTGGAAGGGAACACTTCAACAGTACGCCGGGCGTTTGCATCGGGAGCATGCAAGTAAAGCCGATGTCCGCATAATCGACTTCATTGATGGCGGACATCCCGCGTTGTTGCGGATGTGGGACAAGCGCCAAAGTGGATACCGGGCCATGGGCTATCGATTGGCTGACTTGAACTCAATGGATCTGTTTTAAGCTGGGTGGTGGCAGCCGGTTTCGATGTGTTAGGAGCTATGAAGCTTTCCGAGTGAGTTTGAGGCTTGTCGATGGATGTCCCCTTCAAACTGCCTACCCCTCACCAGGCGCTAGTGTTCGGCGCACCTCATCCACTTGTCGGCTCGGTAGCGGGCTCAAGTGGAAGCGCTTCTGATTCCTCGGTTCCCCACGGCAGCTCCGTCAGCTCCGCGATGGATTGGAACTCTTTCAGGTACTCAGGTTGGTGCTTGGCCAGCCATCGGACAACGGCAGCGTTGGCAAGAAGCTTGGTTAGGTAACCTTTGATGACAGTTAGATGCAGTACGTCAGGGCCATAATCGTCTTCCACTATTTTGATCTGCATCTGCAATGCGGCAAGTTCACGCTCCAAGCGAGCGATTGATTCAGCCGAGACTTGATGCTCTGGTTGAGTTTTTCTTTGAATTGCCAGTTGTTCGGACGGCGTGGCGGCCAAAAGTGCTTTGGCGAACATGACCGATAAATTTTTGTTCCCAAGCATCAACTCAGCAGCTTCGATTTGTCTCAGAGGTTTCATCTGCCGCAGAAGGTTGAACACATTTGCTGGGCAGTTTGTATCGCCAAGAAGTCCGATGGCTTCCTCGCAAATACCATTAAGCAGTCGAAACTTTTGTTTTATCGTCTGCGGTGATAGCCCCAGGGCCTTACCAAGACGTTCTGCCGAAACACCACTTTCCATAGCTCGAACAATCATCTGGTTACTCTGGACGGCAGAGAGTCTATTGGTACGCTTGTTGTACGAGTATGTGTCGTCGTCAGTTGCCACCAGACAATCGACTTCCAACTCCCCCAAATCCTTTAGCGCCTCAATGCGCAAATGCCCATCCAGCAGGAAGTAATATCCATTACGGCCAGGCGCAGGCATTACAACAGGGGGCTCTACCAAGCCGACATCCTGGATCGAAGCGAGGATTTGTTGATATTTATGGCTTTCTTTTACGGCTGGCCGTGAGATTTTAAGGGGAAGTATGTTGGACACTTCGACTCGAACGCACTCATTCAAAAATGCACTTTTCGGTGTGTGATTTGGCTGATGGTTGGTCGGCTCGGGTGCTTGGTCTGACATTATTACCCCCTTACTTGCCTTATCCGGGCTTGTATGAGCTTCGGCATTGAGTCCAGTTGTTCGGCACAGAGCAGCTTTTCGAAATCACTGACGCATAACAGTTCCTTGATTGCCTGAGTGGCGAATACGACTCGATCATGAGTAAAAGTCGCTTTCTTCACCATCAGACGTTGTCGCTCGGCCTCTCGTTCGAACAGGCGCCTCAAGTCTGCGGGAGTCAGTCGCTTTTTCTTGCTCTGGACGCTCCCTAAAGGGTTTCCCCGGACGAGCTTGTCCTTTTTGGCCCGCAGCTCCAGGAGGTGTCGTAGTTTGGTAATTTTCTTCCCTCTTATTCCTCGCTCGTACGCGTCCGTGAGCACGTTTTGAATTTCACTCTCGGAACTGCGGGCGATGTCCGTTGCCATGCTGAGAGGAATCAGTCCTGTTTCAACTGCAGATAAGAGCTTCTCTTCGCCGCGTTCGAGCAAGCCAACAATCATGCTCACCCATGATGCCGTGGTGCCAATTATCTTTGCGACGTCTGCGTCTGTATTGCCACGCTCCTTCAGGCGCCCCACTTCGTTCATCAGGTCTATAGGACGATGCTGTCTTCGAGCTACGTTCTCCACCAAGCTCATGACCAGACAATCTTCCTCCACCGCATTAATGACAAATGCCGGAATCTCTGTGGCTTCCAAAGAGAGGAATGCTTCGAGACGGCCTTGTCCGCAAACGAGGTCGTAATTGAACTGTCCTTGCGGCGCGGTTCTTCGGCTCACGGTAATTGGACGCTTGAGGCCTACCGTCTTGATATTCTCAATGAGCTCACGGTGAATTTTTTTGTTTCTCGAGCGAGGGTTCAGGATGTGGATTTGCGCTATGGGAATGAGCGCGACGCGATCACGTGCTGCAGATGGTACGGTCATTGAAAAGCCTCCTTTAGGGAGCAACGCGCGGCCAGCCCATCAAGTACGTCCAGCGTTGCGAAACGGTAGCTGTCTATCAAGGGGCTGTTTTCTTCGGCCATTTTTTGTGGCCATGTCCCCATGTCTATGTTGGGAATGAGGTAATAGTCCCGCACTTGAAGATTCGCTTCCTCCATGCGCACAGCGATAGTGATGTCGGGCGTTAGGCTGTTGTCGAATCTAAGTTTCCAGCGAAGAGTTCCAGCGGGTGTAGCCTGGCAACGGGCTATGACCACGGATGCCGTCCATTCATCGTTAATGGTCAGTAGGTCATGCTGATTGTTGGTTTCGACTCCCGCTCCGACGCGCTCGAAGTGCTTCACGACGTCTTCAAGAACCTGGGGATGCAACTGTCTAAGTGACCGATTGATCTCAAGGTATCGATAGTCTCGGTCTGGCGTGTAACCGATGAGGGTATAGGCACGTAAAAGCCCGCCGAAGCGGCTTACATAGGTGATGCTGGAGGGCATGTTGTCCTGCTCGTCGATGAGCATCCCAGACAGCGTGCCTGCGCGCTTTAATAGGGTGCGAAGCATATCTAGTAGCTGTGCGTCGTCCAGGCGCTGCGAGCGCTGCAAGATGATTTCGCGTACATCAGCAAATACGCCCAGTGAGACAATGCCCTGAAACGCCCCATCACAGCGAATCCACTTGTCTGGTGAGTTACGAATGATGCGTTTTCGTAATTTCGAGGATGTCTTGTTATAGACGTTGTTGCCGATGTATTTCTCGTTAGTCAGCACCTGATGCACGCTGCCTCGGCTCCAAGGGCGATCAAAATCGGTGACTACGCCTTCAGCGTTCAGTGCATTGGCAATCTCACGTTCGCTCATCTGCTCATGGGCGAATTGGTAGTAGATGCGTTGAATGACCTCAATCTCGGCTTTCGGGCCGGGAATCAAGATGACTCTGTCAGTCTGGATGCTCTTCTGCTGGCCCCGCGAGAGCTCTGCCTTGAACTCGTTTCTCTCGTCGATCAATGCACGACGCAGTCCATAGCCAGCTGGCCCTCCCTGGTGAAACCCTTCTCGACGAGACGGCATTGGCCTGCGAAAACTTTTTGGGACAATTCACGGCTGTACTCGCCGGCCATGGATCGCTTGATGCCTTTATATATAGTTGCCAGTGGCGAACCGTCGTTTTCGAAGGGCTCTGCGCAATACACCACCCTGATGCCGGAGCTGGTGCAGAGGTATTCGTAGTGAGCACTCTCATCGGTGTTCTGAAACCGTCCCCAACGACTGACGTCATAGACCAGAATGACTTGGAATTGAGTCTTCCCGGCCTGTACATCATCAAGCAGTGCGCGCAATGCATCGCGACCGCCGATATCCAGGCCGCTTTTCCCTTCATCACGATAGGTGGTAACGATTTCCATGCCATGGCTCATGGCGTATGCATGGATGGCCGCCGACTGGTTTTCGGTGGAGTAGCGTTGATGATCTGTGGACATACGAACGTATTCCGCAGCCGGCACAAGACCGTCGGAGGCGTTTTCTGAAGTTGTCCGCACGCGTGGAGAGGGCAAACAGGCCTCCTCTAGGCCAGGTAAATCCTGGCCCATGCGATTTAGCCTAGGGGCGATTTATGACGTGATAGTGACGAGACACGACCATCAGTCAGCTGCTGAGGGGACTTGCGACATTTTACAGAGAGCCGAATGGCGACGTTCATCAGCTTGAAGTAGGTGTCTATACGTACAGTTGTTGAAAGTGGATTTTCAATACTGCAGATATTGAGGGTTTAGAGCTGACGTACCTGCATTGCCAGCGTGCAATCCTACTTGAATTGGCAAAAATTTTAGTTTAAATTGATTCCATGTTTTGACAATCTGTCAATTTTATATCGGCTGTAATAGTTGTAGGATTAACATTGTCCGAAGTTAGGTTTTAGACGATTAACTTTTCCCGAAGTGGAAATTAACTTTGTCCAATCCTGTTGTATACCGCTGATATTCCAAGGTGTCAAAGACGGTTAACTTTGCCCACCTACATCCGGCGATCCTGCAATACAAAAGGCCAGCGCTATGCGCTGGCCTTTTTTTGTGTTGATGTTTCAAGGGTCGCTGTTCTGTAAGGACAGTCGTCGTTCTCTCAAGCCTGATACCTGAAGTACAGTAAAATCACGTGGACTCAGAAGTAACTTCCCCGCCCGGATTTTGAGCATAAAAAAACCGGCTATATCAGCCGGTTTTTTTTGCCTGGAAAAACTTATGCACCTTTTCCCGATTTTTATGAGCTTGGGAAATATATATAAATATCAGATGGTTACAACGATATTGGCCAGCTTAAAGAAGAAACGGTACACAGCTTATCCACAAATTTCAGACAGCCATCTGATCGGCGGAAACAGGAGCCTGTGGGGCCGGCGGCAACGAGCCCATTTCGCGCTGCATCTGTTCATTCCAGGCTTGAACCCGGTCATTCAGCGCGGCGATGGCTCGCGGTCCGCTCCCCTCGGCATACATTGGTTCGCCGATGATGACGGTAATCACGCCTTTCTTTTTCGCCCAGCCACTTTTCGGCCAAAATTTGCCAGCATTGTGCGCAATTGGCAGCACGGGAAGGTCAGCATTCACGGCCAATGCCGTTCCACCGCGAGAGAACTTGCCGATGGTGCCGTAGGGGACGCGCGTGCCTTCAGGAAAGATCAGCACCCAGACGCCGTCCTTCAGCAGTTCATCGCCCTTCTTCGCCACGTGCTTGAGGGCTACCTTCGGATTATCACGATCAATCGCGATCGGTCGCAACATCGCCATCGCCCAGCCGAAAAACGGCACAAACAACAATGAACGCTTGAGCACCTGGCTTAATGGCTGGAAATAGGCGGAAAGGAAAAAAGTCTCCCAGGTGCTCTGGTGATTCGACTGAATCACGCAAGGCTGATCAGGCACATTCTCGGCGCCGCGGATTTCGTAGCTGATGCCCAGGAAAACCTTGCTCAACCACAAAGCGCAGCGGCACCAGTAAACATTGATGAAACGATAGCGCGCCTTGAATGGCAGAAATGGCGCGATAAAAAAGCTCAGGGTGCACCAGAGCAAAGAGCTGGTGCCCAGCAGCAGGTAAAAGAGGAAGGTTCTGATGGCCTGCAGTATCGACATGGTGACGTTTACCGTGCGGGCTTTGCCCGTCTATATAAAGCGCAATCCCGATCTATCCCTGGTCAGGAATCTCGAAACGCCTTAATTGTGGATAAGTTCTGCAGCAATTGCCGCCAGATCATCAAAAATCAGGGTGCCTGCCGGAAGGGTCTTGCCCATGGTCTTCTCGCCTTTCCCGGTTTTCACTAAAACTGGCTGTGAATCGACGGCTTTGGCAGCCTCCAGGTCACCAAGGCTATCGCCGACGAACCAGATACCGGCCAACGACACTTGATAATGCGCGGCGATGGTTTTCAGCATTCCCGGTTTGGGTTTGCGGCAATCGCAACCGTCGTCCGGCCCATGCGGGCAGTAGACGACAAGACCGACTTCACCGCCCTGCTCTGCCACGAGGGCACGCAAACGCTCGTGCATGGCATCCAGGGTCGCAAGAGTGTAGTAGCCGCGCGCTATGCCGGACTGGTTGGTCGCTACAGCTACCGTCCAGCCGGCCTTGCTCAATTGCGCCATAGCCTCGATCGAGCCGGGGAGCGGATTCCACTCCTCCACCGACTTGATGTAAGCGTCGGAGTCGTAATTGATCACCCCGTCCCGATCGAGAATCAGCAGTTTCAAACGGTCTTACCCCAACAATGAAATATCGGCGACGCCAAGAAACAAGCCGCGTAGACGCGCCAGCAACGCATAGCGGTTGGCGCGGACGTTGGCATCTTCGGCGTTGACCATCACCGCTTCGAAAAACGCGTCGACCGGCTCGCGTAGAGCCGCCAGGCGCGCCAACGATTCGCTGTACTGACGGGCAGCGGCCATCGGTTGCACGGCTTGATCGGCCTGTTGAATCGCCGAATACAAGGAGAACTCGTTAGCGTTGTCGAAGTACTTGGCTTCCACCACGGCGGGAACGTTGCCTTCAACCTTGCTCAGCAAGTTCGAAACGCGCTTGTTTACAGCGGCCAGCGCAGCGGCTTGCGGCAGCTTGCGGAATGCTTCGACTGCTTGCACGCGCTGATCGAAGTCCAGCGCAGAGCCCGGCTTCAACGCGCGCACCGACAGATAGGTGCCAACATCAACGCCTTCGTCTTCGTAACGGGCGCGCAGACGATCAAAGATGAACTCCAGCACCGCCTCGTTCAGGCCGACCGACTTCACCTTGGTACTGAACGAATTAACCGCGAAAGCC
The DNA here is from genome assembly GCF_902497625.1 of Pseudomonas fluorescens. GTDB lineage: Bacteria > Pseudomonadota > Gammaproteobacteria > Pseudomonadales > Pseudomonadaceae > Aquipseudomonas > Aquipseudomonas fluorescens_BQ. Next base: position 43,697 of record NZ_CABVGX010000042.1, read on the forward strand.
ACGGCGTCGTTCAAGTCGAGGTCGAGCTTCTTGTCGATCAGGATGCGCAACACGCCCAGCGCTGCACGACGCAGGGCATACGGGTCCTTGCTGCCGGTTGGCAGCATGCCGATACCGAAAATGCCCACCAGAGTATCGAGCTTGTCGGCAATGGCCACGGCCGCACCGGTCAAGGTCGTCGGCAACTCGGCACCGGCACCGCGCGGCATGTATTGCTCGTTCAGCGCCAGCGCGACTTCTTGCGGCTCGCCGTTATTGAGAGCGTAGTAGTAACCGGCGACACCTTGCATTTCCGGGAACTCGCCGACCATTTCGGTCGCCAGGTCGCACTTGGAAAGCAGGCCGGCACGGGTTGCCCACGCTGCGTTGCCGCCAATGCGCTGTGCGATGAATGCGGCCAGCCTGGAAACGCGCTCGGCTTTGTCGTAGACGCTGCCGAGTTTTTCCTGGAACACCACGTTTTGCAGACGCAGGTTGAAGTCTTCGAGTTTCTGCTTCTTGTCTTGCTTGAAGAAGAACTCGGCGTCGGTCAGGCGTGGGCGAACCACCTTCTCGTTACCGGCGATGATCTGCTGCGGGTCTTTGCTTTCGATGTTGGCCACGGTAATGAAACGTGGCAGCAACTTGCCGTCGGCATCCAGCAGGCAGAAATACTTCTGGTTGTCCTGCATGGTGGTGATCAGCGCTTCTTGCGGCACGTCGAGGAAACGTTCCTCGAACGAGCACACCAGCGGCACCGGCCATTCAACCAGCGCGGTCACTTCGTCGAGCAAGGCAGGTGGAACGATGGCCGTGCCTTCCTGCATCGTCGCCAGCTCTTCGGTGCGCTTGCTGATGATCGCGCGACGCTCGTTGGCATCAGCCAGCACGTAAGCGGCACGCAGATCGTTCAGGTAGTTGGCGGGGGAAGTGATGCGTACGCTTTCCGGGTGATGGAAGCGGTGACCACGGGAATCGCGACCGGCCTTCTGGGCGAGGATCGTGCAATCGATGACCTGATCACCGAGCAGCATGACCAGCCACTGAGTCGGACGAACAAATTCTTCCTTGCGCGCACCCCAGCGCATGCGCTTGGGGATCGGCAGGTCGTTCAGAGAATCTTCGACGATGGTCGGCAGCAGGCTCGCGGTTGGCTTGCCGGCGATGCTCTGGCTGTAGCGCAGTTTCGGGCCGCTCTGGTCGATTTCGCTCAGCTCAACGCCGCACTTCTTGGCGAAGCCCAGCGCGGCTTGGGTTGGATTGCCGTCGGCATCGAACGCGGCCTGACGTGGTGGGCCATCAAGATTGATGCTGCGATCCGGCTGCTGGGTGGCCAGCGCTGTGATCAGCACCGCCAGACGACGCGGGGCGGCGTAGACGGTTTTACTTTCGTAATTAAGGCCGGCAGCTTGCAGGCCCTTGTCGATGCCGGCAAGGAACGCATCTGCCAGGGTATTGAGGGCTTTGGGTGGCAGTTCTTCGGTGCCCAGTTCAACCAGAAAATCTTGAGCACTCATTGTGCAGCCTCCAGCTTGGCCAGTACTTCATCACGCAGGTCCGGGGTCGCCATCGGGAAGCCCAGTTTGGCGCGCGCCAGCAGATAGGCTTGCGCAACGGAACGCGCCAGGGTGCGTACACGCAAGATGTATTGCTGACGCGCAGTCACCGAGATTGCCCGGCGCGCATCCAGCAGGTTGAAAGTGTGGGACGCCTTCAACACCATTTCGTAGCTAGGCAACGGCAACGGCTGGTCCAGTTCGATCAGGCGCTTGGCTTCGCTTTCGTAAAAGTCGAACAGTTCGAACAGTTTCTCGACGTTGGCGTGCTCGAAGTTGTAGGTCGATTGCTCCACTTCGTTCTGGTGGAACACGTCGCCGTAAGTCACTTTGCCCATCGGTCCATCAGCCCAGACCAGGTCGTAGACCGAATCCACGCCTTGCAGGTACATGGCCAGACGCTCGAGACCGTAAGTGATCTCGCCGGTCACCGGGTAGCATTCGATACCGCCCGCTTGCTGGAAGTAGGTGAACTGCGTCACTTCCATGCCGTTGAGCCAGACTTCCCAGCCCAGACCCCAGGCGCCCAGAGTCGGCGATTCCCAGTTGTCTTCAACGAAGCGGATGTCGTGGACCAACGGGTCCAGGCCGACATGCTTGAGCGAGCCCAGGTAGAGCTCCTGGAAGTTGTCCGGGTTCGGCTTCAGGACGACCTGAAACTGGTAGTAGTGCTGCAGACGGTTCGGGTTTTCGCCGTAGCGGCCGTCAGTCGGGCGACGACTGGGCTGCACATAAGCGGCGTTCCAGGTTTCCGGGCCAATGGCGCGCAGAAACGTGGCAGTGTGGAAAGTGCCGGCGCCTACTTCCATATCGTAGGGCTGAAGTACCACGCAACCTTGCTCGGCCCAGTATTGCTGGAGGGCGAGGATCAAGTCTTGGAAGGTACGCACGGCTGGCGTAGGCTGGCTCACGAAATTCACCTGTTTCTTGGGCTGCGATTTAAAGAGCGGGAGTATACCCGATTCGTTCCTGCGCACGCCCCCTGGAGCCTTATGCCACGCTGCTTTTGGTGCACTGAAGATCCGCTGTACATGGCTTATCACGATCAGGAGTGGGGGACGCCGCTACGCGATGCGCAGGGTTTGTTCGAGTTGCTTTTGCTCGAAGGGTTCCAGGCCGGGCTTTCCTGGATCACCGTGCTGCGCAAACGTGAGCGTTATCGTCAGGTGCTGTTCAGCTTTGACGTACAGCGCGTGGCGCAGATGAGCGATGCGGAAATAGAGGAATTGATGCTCGATCCGGGAATCATCCGTAATCGGCTCAAGCTCAATGCGGCCCGGCGCAATGCGCAGGCCTGGCTGGCGCTTGAAGATCCGGTGAAATTTCTCTGGTCGTTCGTCGGCGGTCAGACAGTGACCAACCATTTCAAGGATCGCAGCGAGGTGCCGGCCGTTACGCCGGTCGCCGTGGAGATGAGCAAAGGCCTGAAAAAGGCCGGTTTCACGTTCGTCGGTCCGACCATTTGTTACGCGTTGATGCAGGCATCGGGCATGGTCATGGATCACACCCAGGATTGCGATCGTTACGCGGCGCTGGCGAACGGTGGTTAGAATAGCCGCCTCGCACAGCACAAGATCAGGAGTGACCTGTGGAAAAGTTTAAAGGCGCCTTGCTGGTAGGCGCTCTACGGCTGTTCGCCCTGCTGCCCTGGCGTGCAGTGCAGGCGGTGGGTTCGGCGATTGGCTGGGTCATGTGGAAAACCCCCAATCGGTCCCGCGACGTGGTGCGGATCAATCTCTCTAAATGCTTCCCGGACATGGACCCTGCCGAGCGCGAACGTCTGGTAGGCCAGAGCCTGAAAGACATCGGTAAGTCCCTGACCGAAAGCGCGTGCGCGTGGATCTGGCCGGCGCAACGCTCCATCGATCTGGTGCGCGAAGTCGAAGGCCTCGACGTATTGAAGGAGGCCCTCGCCTCCGGCAAAGGCGTGGTCGGCATCACCAGTCACTTGGGCAATTGGGAGGTGTTGAACCACTTCTACTGCAGTCAGTGCAAACCGATCATCTTTTACCGTCCGCCAAAGTTGAAAGCGGTGGATGACTTGTTGCGTAAGCAGCGCGTGCAGCTAGGCAACAAAGTGGCGGCGTCGACCAAGGAAGGCATCCTCAGCGTCATCAAGGAAGTGCGCAAAGGGGGGGCGGTGGGCATTCCCGCTGACCCGGAGCCGTCCGAATCGGCTGGCATCTTCGTCCCGTTCTTCGCGACTCAGGCACTGACCAGCAAGTTTGTTCCCAACATGCTGGCGGGCGGTAAAGCAGTGGGTGTATTTCTGCATGCGCTGCGGCTGCCCGACGGTTCAGGCTACAAAGTGATCCTCGAAGCGGCCCCGGATGCGATGTACAGCACCGATACCGAAACGTCGTGCGCGGCCATGAGCAAAGTGGTTGAGCGCTATGTGCGGGCCTATCCGAGCCAATACATGTGGAGCATGAAGCGCTTCAAGAAACGTCCGCCGGGTGAAGAACGCTGGTATTGATTCAGCTGTGGATAACTATGTAGGAGCTGGCGCAGCCTGCGATTTTCGATCCTGATTTGAAAAGATCAAAAGATCGCAGGCTGCGCCAGCTCCTACGAGAGCCCACAAGTTAATCAGCCCTCTTGGCGATCGAGCTTCTTCAGGAAAACCGTCATTTCCTTCTCTGCCTGCTTGTCGCCATGGGCGCGGGCGGCTTCCAGTCCTTTGTGCCATGCATCGCGCGCCGCCGGGAAATTCGTCAGACCCAGATGAGCCTTGCCCAACAGCTTCCATGCCGCTGAATACTTGGGGTCGAACTCAACGCAGCGCTGGAAATGCTTGACGGCCTTGGCATTGTCCCCCAGATCGAGATAACCCTTGCCAAGGCCGAAACGCAGCAGGGAGTTATCCACACCCTTGGCGAGCATTTTCTCCAGGGGTTCGAGCATTTTGCACCTCTCTTCAGAAAGCGATCGTTTTCATGCTCTGGTTGCCAGATCAGAAAAAGCTCAAACCCACGTGGAACAACTTCTCCACATCGCGAATATGCTTTTTATCCACAAGGAAAAGAATCACATGGTCGCCTGCCGCGATGACGGTATCGTCGTGCGCAATGATCACTTCTTCATCTCGGATGATCGCGCCAATCGTGGTGCCCGGTGGCAGACCGATGTTCTCAATGGCCTTACCAATCACCTTGCTCGATTTCTCGTCACCGTGGGCGATGGCCTCAATGGCTTCTGCCGCACCGCGACGCAGTGAATGAACGCTGACGATGTCACCGCGCCGAACGTGCGCCAGCAGAGTTCCGATGGTTGCCAGCTGCGGGCTGATGGCGATGTCGATGTCGCCACCCTGAATCAGGTCCACATATGCCGGGTTGTTGATAATCGTCATCACTTTCTTCGCACCCAGGCGTTTGGCCAGCAGCGACGACATGATGTTGGCTTCGTCGTCGTTGGTCAGCGCCAGGAAGATATCGGCGTCGGCGATGTTCTCTTCCATCAGCAAATCGCGGTCTGATGCGCTGCCTTGCAAGACCACGGTGCTGTCGAGGGTGTCCGAGAGATGACGGCAGCGTGCCGGGTTCATCTCGATGATCTTCACCTGATAACGACTTTCGATGGCCTCGGCCAGACGCTCGCCGATCTGTCCACCGCCGGCAATGACGATGCGTTTGTAGGTTTCATCAAGCCGGCGCATTTCACTCATTACCGCGCGAATGTTCGCTTTGGCGGCGATGAAGAACACTTCGTCGTCTGCCTCGATCACCGTATCGCCCTGCGGCAGGATCGGCCGGTCACGCCTAAAGATCGCGGCAACGCGGGTTTCGACATTCGGCATGTGTTCGCGCAACTGGCGCAACTGCTGACCCACCAGCGGCCCACCGTAATACGCCTTGACTGCCACCAGCTGTGCTTTGCCTTCGGCGAAGTCGATCACCTGCAGCGCGCCCGGGTGCTGAATCAGGCGCTTGATGTAATTGGTGACGACCTGTTCCGGGCTGATCAGCACATCGACCGGAATCGCTTCGTTGTCGAACAGTTCGGAGCGCGTGAGGTACGCGGCCTCGCGAACCCGGGCGATCTTGGTCGGCGTGTGAAACAGGGTGTGGGCGACCTGACAGGCGACCATGTTGGTTTCGTCACTGTTGGTCACGGCCACCAGCATGTCGGCATCATCCGCACCGGCCTGGCGCAGCACCGTAGGCAGTGAGCCGCGCCCCTGCACGGTGCGGATGTCGAGACGATCGCCAAGGTCGCGCAGGCGTTCGCCATCGGTATCGACCACAGTGATGTCGTTGGCTTCGCTGGCCAAGTGTTCCGCCAGCGAACCGCCGACCTGCCCTGCGCCCAGGATGATGATTTTCATCCGTTCACTCCCTTAAACCGGTTAACCGCGCGCGGCGGCGATCTTGATCAGCTTGGCGTAATAGAAACCGTCATGGCCGCCTTCCTGTGCAAGCAACTGGCGACCGTGGGCTTGCTTTATGCCAGCGGTCGTGGCCAGGTCCAGTTCCCGTGCACCCGGCGTGCGGGCGAGGAAGGCTTCGATGACTTCGGTGTTTTCCGTCGGCAATGTGGAGCATGTTGCGTAGAGCAAGATGCCGCCGACTTCCAGAGTTATCCACAGCGCGTCAAGCAACTCGCCTTGCAAAACTGCCAGTGCGGTGATGTCGTCCGGTTGGCGGGTCAACTTGATGTCCGGGTGGCGGCGAATTACGCCGGTCGCCGAGCACGGCGCGTCGAGCAGGATTCGCTGGAAAGGCTTGCCGTCCCACCAGTTGGCGGTGTCGCGACCGTCTGCTGCGATCAGTTCGGCGCTGAGGCCCAGCCGCGCAAGATTTTCCCGTACGCGCACCAGGCGCTTGGCTTCCAGGTCCACCGCGACGACGCCGGCCAGTGCAGGCTCGGCTTCCAGAATGTGGCAGGTTTTGCCGCCCGGTGCGCAGCAGGCGTCGAGCACGCGCTGGCCCGGCGCGAGGTCGAGCAGATCGGCGGCCAGC
>NZ_CABVGX010000043.1 GCF_902497625.1 Pseudomonas fluorescens
GTGTCTCGTCCTGAATAAGGTTTACACCTTCTGGCTTCTTATCAGGAAGGTGCAATGGACACGGGCGCAAAACGTAGTCAGCGTGATTACACGCTGACTTTTAAATTGTCGGTCGTCGATCAGGTCGAAAAAGGCGAGTTGAGTTATAAAGAGGCTCAACGGCGTTATGGGATTCAGGGCCGGTCGACGGTGTTGGTTTGGTTACGCAAGCATGGTCGACAGGACTGGAGCCAAGGCGCTTCCATTCGCTCCCAGAGGATCCGACCGATGGACGAGCCCATCTTGCCGCTGACGCCCGAGCAACGAATCAAAGAGCTTGAGGAGCAGTTGGCGCTGGCGAATCAGAAAGCCAAATTCTTCGAGGACGTGGTCGATGTGCTGAAAAACGACTACGGCGTATCCATTCTAAAAAAGCGGCCCGGCAAGTCGTTGCGCAAACCCAAACCCTGAGTGTCAGCAGGGCTTGCCAGTTTATGGGGATCAGTCGCCAAGCTTATTACAAGCGTGATCGGGTCTACCGGGCCCGGCTCGAGCAAGACCAAAAGCTCATCAATTTCGTGCGCGAGATTCGCGTTCGACAGCCCTGCATCGGTGCCCGCAAGCTGCACTCCCTGATGCATGCCAAGCTTGATAGGCAAGATTTGCATGTTGGCAGAGATCGCCTGTTTGAAGTCTTGCGTGATCACCGCCAACTGGTTCGTAGAAAACGGGCCTATCACAAGACGACCGATAGCCATCATCGCTTCCGCTGCCATCCCAACCTTCTGAAGCCCGGTCCACGGCAAGTCGTTGCGACTGGGCCGGAGCAGGTCTGGGTCGCGGATATCACCTACCTCCCTACGCAAGAAGGCTCCGCCTATCTGAGCCTGGTGACGGATGCCTACTCCAGAAAGATCGTTGGCTACCACGTACATGAAAGTCTTCATGCGAAATCTGTGGCTCAAGCCTTACGCATGGCCTTAAAGACGCGTCGAACCAGCCAGAAACTGGTTCATCACTCCGATCGGGGCTCGCAGTACTGCTCCGATCTGTATCAAAAGCTGCATACCCAGCACGAGATTAGCTGCTCAATGACTGATGGCTACGACTGCTACCAAAACGCCATGGCAGAGCGGGTCAATGGCATATTGAAAACTGAACTGCTGATCTACCGGCCCACAGGTCTGGCACAGGCTGAGCAGATGGTGCGAGAGGCAATTACGATCTATAACCAGGAACGTCCGCACCTGTCTCTGAAATACAAAACGCCCGATGCGGTGCATCGGGCGTTGTGGTGAAACAGGTGTAAACCTATTTCAGGACTAGACAGGGATCAGTCGTCTTGTTTGTTTTTCAAGACTTCGCCGGTGGCGGCGTTCAAATCCACATCCCACTCAACGCCTTTGGCATCTTTGAGTTCGACTTCGTATTCGTAACCGTTGAAGTGGTTGTCCAGGTCGCTGTCGGTGATCGTGGCGCCTGGGTGCAGGTCCATCACAATCTTGTTCAGGGCTTCAACAGATTTGATTTTGCCATCCTTGACCAGCTGAGGGATTTGGCTGACTGGAACATCATCAGCCTGCGCGAGGCCAGCGGTCAGGGTCAGGGCAGCAGCGGTGAACAGGGCAGTTAATGTTTTCATCGGGTCATTCCTTGGGTTGCTGTTTAAGTGAGTCCACAGTAACTGGGGCAACTTAATCCATCCTTAATTCCCGAAATCATTTCGTCTCGATGATTTTAGAGGCGACTGTTGAGCAAGCGATGTGGGAGCAAGGCTTGCCCGCGATGCAGTCACCTCGGTTTCAATCAATACCCATTATTCGTCAGCACTTGCGCCACACTCGCCGCCGCCGGGCGTTTATAGAACTTGAGTAATTCACTGGCGCGGTTGGTGAAGATGCCATCGACCCCGGCATTCATGACGTTCTGATAGTCCACTGCATCGTCAACAGTGTAGACGTGCACCAGCAGGCCCTGATCGTGGGTGTACTGATTCATCCATGGCTTCACCAGGTCCGAATAACTCTGATCGCCTCCCTTGGTCAGCGCTGCAGAAGGACCGGTGCCGATAGCGCCCTGGGCCTTGGCATAGTCGACCCAGCGCTGGAATTCGGCTTTGTCTTTCGGCTCCTGTTTAGCGTAGTAAGCCGCCTTGTCCTTGTCACCGGATTCGGCAAATTTCACCTTGGATTTTGGCTCGATGCTGCCTTCGCCGACCCACAGCAGGAGGATTTTCGGCACTTGCGGCATCTCTTTCTGCAACAATTCGAGGCTGCTTTTCTCAAACGTTTGCAGCACCACCTTGCCTTTGCCCTGGCCAACGCCCAGGGCGCTTTTCGCCAGTTTCGAAGCGGTCGGGCTCAACCAGCCGCGATCATGCAGCTTTTCCTTGAGGTCGCGTTCGAGCCCGGGAAACTGCTTGGCTTCTTTGGTTTCAATGTACAGGCCGGGTTTGTGCAGCGGGTTGCCCTGGGCGATGTCGATGATTTCATCAAGGGTCAGGACTTTCAGGCCCTCGTACGAAGGGCGCGCGCGATCCGGATACGCCGTGTTGAACCAGCTGCCGGCGTCCAGGGTTTTCAGTTCGGCCATAGTGAATGCGTTGGCCGGGCTGTCCTTGCGCTCGGGGAATTTGCTCGCGACGTCGGTGGTGCGTTGCAGATTGTCGTCATGCAGCGCAAACAGCACGCCGTCCTTGCTGCGCTGCAGGTCCAGCTCGAGGTAATCGGCGCCAAGGTCGCGCGCCAGTTTGTAGGCGGGCGCGGTGGATTCCGGCGCATCGAAAGAGGCGCCGCGGTGAGCAATCACCGCCGGGTGCGGAATGCCTGAACGGTTGGCCAGCGCGGCCGGACTCGGCTGGTTGGCCGCGTGGGCCTGGCCAATGCCGAGCAGCATGCTCAGCAGCAGGGCGCTCTTGGTGAAGGTAACAGGCATGGTCGAGATCCTTTCGCAGAGATTTTCGAAGACGTCCCTTTTAACAACTGAAAGCTGCCAGCGCCATCGCCAGAGCGACATTAAGCATTTCAGAAGAGAAATTTCCGGTCCATTTGTGCGGTGCTTTGCAGTACTCTTGGACCTGGCAGTTTCCCCGGCAGAGGGAGCGCCCCATCCCTTGCGTGTAGACCCTCGATCAATTTTCTGTGAGGTTTACATGCGCATTACGTCTCAACTCATTTGCCAGGCCGCAGACCAACTCAAAGGCTTCGTCGGCCTTAATCGCAAGACTGGTCATTACATCGTTCGTTTCAGCGAAGACTCATTCGGCATGGACGTGGCGGATGACGGCATCATTGCGTCCAGCGAATTCGTTTGGGCAGCCGGCCCGGACGCAGCGATGACGCTCAAGCGTGAGTTGATTCAGTTGCTGCTGGATCAGCATGTCGATGACCGGATCAATATTACCGAGCCGTTGCGGGTGTACATGAATCGGCGGGAGGTGCCGGAGATTTCGGCGCTCAGAAGCCTTGTGCAGAGTTGACTCTGCGCTTCAACCGGGCAGACGCTCGTTGGCGAACATGCTTACCGCCTGCACAGCGTTGCTCGCACCGTCGCGGATCTGCAGGATCACCGTGCCAGCCTGATTGGCCAGTTCGACACCTTCCGCCGCCCGATCACGCGTGCCATCCATGCTCTTGATCGCCTGGCGGGTTTCACTCTGGATCAGGCCAATCATGCTGGAAATCTCCGCCGTCGAGCCACTGGTGCGCGCGGCCAGCTGGCGCACCTCGTCCGCCACCACGGCAAAGCCGCGACCCTGCTCCCCGGCGCGCGCCGCTTCGATGGCTGCATTGAGCGCCAACAGGTTGGTCTGATCGGCGATGCCACGGATGGTGTTGACAATGGCGGTGATCTGCTCCGAGCGCTCGCCCAGTTGTGCAATCAATGTCGACGATTGCTCGATATCGGCGGAGATTTCGCGCATTTCGCTGGCCGCCTGCTGGATCACCTGAGTGCCTTGCTCGGCGATTTTGCGCGTCTGCACCGAGATGTGATAAGCCTCACTGGCGCTGCGTGCATCCCGGTCATGCTGCTCGACCCGCGCCGTCACGTCAGAGGCGAACTTGACCACTTTGCACAAACGCCCACTCGCGTCGTATACCGGGTTGTAGTTGGCCTCCAGCCAAACGCGTTGTCCGCGCTTGTCAACCCGCTGAAACTGGCCGTGGAAAAACTCACCTTGATTCAGGCGGCGCCAGAAATCCTCATACGCGCTGCTGTTGACCAGCTCTGCCGTACAGAACAGTCGATGATGCTTACCTTTGAGTTCGGCGAGGGTGTAACCCATGCGTGTCAGAAAATTCTGATTAGCGCTGATGATACTGCCATCCAGGTTGAACTCGATCACCGCCATGGCGCGGTCGATTGCCTGCAACCGGGCAGCGGATTCACTTTCATGCTGCACTCTGGCGGTCACGTCCATTGCATATTTGACTACTTTCACGACGTTGCCCGCCGCATCAATGATCGGGTTATAACTGGCCTCCAGCCAGATCGCTCGCCCGTCGCCGCCCACCCGTTCGTAAGTTCCCGACTGGAACTGGCCGCTCTTCAGTCGCGCCCACAGTTGTGAGTACTGCTGGCTGCGCGCGTACTCGGGTGGGCAAAACTGCCGATGAGGTTGCCCCTGCACTTGATCGCGCCGATAGCCCATGGTCTGAAGAAAATTGTCGTTGGCACGCAGCACGACGCCATTGATATCGAACTCGATCACCGCCATCGAGCGATCAATCGCTTCCAGCAGGGCATTCTGGCTGTACAGGTTTTGCTGAAGGGCGTCGATGGTGGCTTTATGGCGAGTGAATAGCATGGCTGCAATGCTCGGGGGAATTAAAACACGGGGTCGTCCCTGTTCCTACGCCTGCTAACCGAAGGCAAGGCTACCTTCGGTGTTGTCTGCTCAATGTCGGCGGTCCATGACTGACAGGGAAATACTTATACAAAAATACGAAAACTTGTACAAGGATTGTATTTTTTAATCTTTTGTATAAGTTTTTCGCGGGCGCGCCGTTTTATGCGCGCGATTGAGTGTTGGAAGCGCCATTCAACGATGTCGAGAGGCCGGTGGTGTTTTCAGCGTTGGTAGCAGGCCAGGAACATGTCCAGCGCCGAGTCCACGACAATACTCTGCATCTCGGCCGCGAGGGCAGGCAACCCCATGGAGATCTGTGGCCAGAAGGCGAAGGATTTAAGCATTCCGTGAACCTGTTGCGCGGCGAATTCGGGGGCGATCGGCTTCAAGCGCCCATCAGCCTGGGCAGCGCGAATCCATACGGTCAGGCCCTCTTCGCGTTCGCCCATTCTCTCGACCATATTCTGCGCACGCTCGGGGGAATGGATGGTTGCCGCGATGGCTACCCGTGCCAGATCGAGAAAGTTGTCATCGGCCATCACTTGCATTTTTGCCATCAGCAGCACGCGCATCTGGTCACGCAAAGGCAGGTCTGCGCGATAGCTCGATTGCTGTTCCGCCGTGATCCGCGACCATAGCTGATTGAGAATCTCGGAAAACAACGCTTCCTTGCTGGGGAAATGGTTGTACACCGTGCGCTTCGACGTGCCCGCAGTGGCGGCGATTTTGTCCATGCTGGTGACGTCGAATCCGTGGGCACGGAATTCAGAGATCGCCGCTTGAATAATGGCTGCGCGTTTAAGGTCGGTCAGGCGCTGTGGGGCAGTCATAAATACGCTTCGGCAGAAAGAGGTGGGGAATTACACTCACCAGTTTACTTGTGCCCAGGTTTGATGCAACCTTGAAACTACACCGGTCAGTGTAATGTTTTATTAATGCTGCTCGGTCACAAATGGAGTATCCGGCTGATGCGTGCGTGCTTTGGCCATTTAATGTCCCACCGTGAAAAACCTGATTCGAGGATTTTTCAGGAGTCAATCAGTTATGGCCGAACCAGTTTTCAACGCGGATACCCGCCGTACACCTGACGCGTCCCGACAGGTCGATGGGCTCTTCCGAAACCATGCGCCAGTGAAGCGCGAAGGCTTACGCAAAACCTTGCGCATCATGTGGAACATGATTTTTCACAAGCCCCGCAACACGCGCCCGACTGCGCCAGTTCCAGTTCAGCGTCTCACCCACGATGCCCTGATCGCCGCGCCAAACCACAGCGTCTACCGTCTTGGCCACTCCACCGTATTGTTGAAACTGCGGGACAAATTTTTCATCACTGATCCGGTCTTCGCCGAGCGCGCCTCACCGGTGCAGTGGGCGGGCCCAAGGCGCTTTCACCAGCCGCCGATCAGCCTTGAAGAGCTGCCGCCGATTGAAGCGGTGATCCTGTCGCACGATCACTATGATCACCTCGATTATCAGGCTGTTCTGGCATTGGCGAAGAAGACCCGGTATTTCCTCACGCCGTTGGGCGTTGGCGATACGTTGATCAAATGGGGCATCGACGCCAACAAAATTCGCCAACTGGATTGGTGGCAAGGCACAGAGGTTGCCGGCATCCAGTTCGTTGCCACGCCATCGCAGCACTTTTCCGGTCGCGGTCTGTTCGATGGCAACAGCACGCTGTGGGCGTCCTGGGTCATTCTCGATGGCGCCACGCGAATTTTCTTCAGCGGCGACACCGGCTACTTCGACGGCTTCAAACGCATTGGCGAACAATACGGCCCCTTCGACCTGACGCTGATGGAAACCGGCGCTTACAACGTGGAGTGGCCGCACGTCCACATGCAACCCGAACAAACCTTGCAAGCGCACATTGACCTGAAAGGTCGCTGGCTATTGCCAATCCACAACGGCACGTTCGATCTGTCGATGCACGCCTGGTATGAACCGTTTGACCGCATTCTGGCCTTGGCTTGGGAACGCAGTGTGTCCATTACTACGCCGCAAATGGGTGAGGCGTTTAATGTGATGTATCCGCAGCGGGGTGGTGCTTGGTGGATGAAGGAGGAAAATCAGACCGGCGAGGTGAGGGTTCAAAACGTTTAGTGCTTGCTCCACTACTAGCTGAACACAACCTCAATTCGTCCCTCTTTCCTGGATCGAGGGGCAGACTTGACGACGATTTGAATGTCTCGTCCAAGGGAATAATCGTCAATCGGTGAGTTTATTCACTCACCCATCGCATAATCCGTACGCCCACCCGAATCAACTGCCGACCCTTTCCCGCTCATCCCACGCCCCGGCGCAAAGCCTGGGAAGAACACCAGCCCTTCAGACTCGAACCGATACGCCAGCGCCAACCGATCTGCATCCGGCACGTCACGCCTGGCTTCGAATCGCTCGATCGTGTCGACCGCAACGCCCGAGTCCCGGGAAAGCTCCTCGACGCTCCAACCCAGCATTGCCCGCGCTTGGGCGCAGTGGGCAGGGGTGAACTGGAAGAGGGCGATACGTTCCAGGGTGATTTTCATCGCATAAGAGGCCATGGTGTTCTCCGGGCTCAAGAGTGCTGATTCGAAAAGTACTGTGATTTTGTACAGTTGTTTTGCGTTGGGATCAAATAGATTTTTTGATTTTTGCTGGGTGGCTTCGATCATCCTGACGGACGGTGCATGGTCGACCGGGTAGAAGGGCGGAGTAGGCGGGGGTGCAAACGGTTTGAGTCGGCAATAGGTGCGATAAATCCCGGCCAGGTGGCCCGACGGGTTTGAGTGTATCGATGAGATTTTGTGCAAGTGAGCAAGGGCCCTGCTGCGCGTGTTCGGTGAACGGTATGGCAGGACGTTGAGGGCTTGGAACGGCGAGTCAAAAGGCTGACTACTGCTCCGCCAGCCCCGGCGCTTCCCGAATTATCAAGTGATCCAGATTCTCGATATTCGCACTGAACACCCCGAACGTTTGCTCGGGATTTTTCTTGCTCGGCACTTGCTGCAACTCCGGTGTCACACCGTAGAAAAAACAGAACAGCTCTTTGTCGCTGTCGACGGCGTGCTTTATTTCTTCCAGAAATGCTTTGCGCTTGCGGTAGTTCTCGATCAACTTCTTGCTCAAGTAAACGTTGACTGAGTAAGGCTTCTTCTTCGCCTCATCCGCCTGCTTGAACCAGATTTTCTGCTCGAAATCGATCCGGAAGCTTTGGGTGTAATCCTTGATCTCCTTGATCTTGCCCCAGCAAATCAGCCCCTTGTTGTCCGTCAGGTATTCGATTTTCTTGAAGAAAGACGAGTACGGCGCCGAGTGCTCGCCAATCTTCAGCGGCATCCGCTTGAGCAGATCTTTGTCTTCGAAGTTGGAAACGAAGCACTCCACGGGGTGGGCGAAAACGCTGGTTTTGTCCGGCGCCGTTTCAGGACCTGAATGCACAGCGTCGTTGTTCGTCATCGTCTTTTCCCGGGTATCCCGAGTTACATCCTCTGCAGCCACTTGGCTGGACGGCTTACGTACATACTGACGCCGGGTCAGCAACAACTCCGACGGAAAATGCTCCTCGCGACTGTCATCCGTTTCCGCACCGTCCGCGTCCACACCGGCCTCCGGTGTCTTAAAACTGACGTAAGGACAATCCGCCGCGTGCCGGGTGCTGGGGGTGTTCTTGAAGTGCGGGGTGCGAACGTAATTCACGTTTTTGGCGTTGAACGTCGTCAACACATTTGTCGCCTCGAAGGCGGATCTGCAAGCGTCATTGGGGCATTGGAAGTGTTCCTTGGCAGAATCGAATTCCATCGTCTCGTCGAAATTGAGATCGCGTACGTCATAGATCGACAGCTTGGTGTCGAGGCCGAGGCAGTAGGCGAGGTCGAATTTCATGGGGGGCTTCGATCGTTGAGTGGGAAGGGTATTAATAGCGGGAGGCGGGGCGGGTTGCACTGAATGTTTTCAACACGCCGAAACATAACGGACTTCTCTCTACTGTAGGAGCGAGTTGACTTACGAAAAATCCAAGCAGGCCACTGGATACCCTCCTTCGAAGGCCTTCTTCGCTGGCAGCCCGAATGCTAAGCTGCATTAGCGAAAAAGCTGGACGACCAAGTGGGCTGCGCAGGGGAGGCTCAAGCGCTTGGGACGGGACAAGGGTTGTGATTTCAGGATTTTCGTTCAAGCACAAACAAGCGCGATAACAACTCGTCGCGGTCCAGATAACACCCTTGGAAATGTCGTTCGCCTGATGCCGGGTCGAACGCATCCCTGGCGTGCAACACCCGCCGATTGTCGAACACCCAGGCCTGCCCGGCCTCGAGTCGTCTGGCGACTTGCAGCCGGGGCTCGCGGGTCATCCGGATGAATAAACGGTAGGCCTCATACAGCTGCGGCATGACCTCGGGCGCGACGTCAAAAGGTCCCCGCAGGAAATTGGCCATGCGGATTTCCCGATACGATCCGTCATCGTTCAGCGCAATGATCGGTGCGTTGCAGCGGTAATCGTTGCGCGCCGATTTGTTACGAAATTCAACGCTGGTCTGGGTCAGCAACTCGAAGCAGGCGGGTGCGACGCGGCGCAATTCCTCGGCCACCGCAAAGCCATCCACGAACCGGCTGTTGCCTCCAATGGCGTCATTGCGCAGGCAATACAGAAATTGCACGCCCGGCTGCAGTTCCCGCGTGGGCAAGTCGGTGTGCAGCGGCAGATTGAAGGCGGTGTAGGCGTTGCTGTCGGCGTCTGCCTTGGACTTGACTTCAAACATCACGCCAAAGCTGCTTTCGCGGATGAACGCCACTCGCCGCGCCAGCCCATCCAGCGATCCCGCCGTCGTGGGCGCGTTGCGAATCTGGGTCAACCCGCTGTCGCGTAACGCACGCAGCCAGTCAGTCAGTACCTGATCGCTGGTCATCACCTCTTCGTAATCAAACCCGGCAAGCTGCTGGTTCATCTCGGATCGCCACAAGTGCGGATGCGCCTGCTCGTGCGCCCGCTCAGCACGCGACTCGGCGTCATACGCGTGAGCGCGCAGCCAGCCAGGATGAAACACGCTGGCATGTCCGTCAGACCAACCGAGGCGCACGACGCCCGCGTCTTCGATGCGGGCTTCAACCAGCAGCAGGTCGTCAGGCACGTCGGCAATTTCGAACATTTGCTCGCGTGTCACCGGGTACACGCAGGTCGGGCAGGGGCAGTTATCCCGCAGCCACAGATCATGAAAGGGGCTGACACGCCCGTCCGACCACGTCACTTGCAGACTGCCGGGGTGCAAGGTCAGCGCGACCGGGACGGCGGTTACAGGATAGCTCCGCCAGTCGGCGATAGTGGCATTCGCTGTGGTCATACGTATCTCCTGCGGGGTGCGGGCTTGTTATTGTTGAGCAAGCTTTCCATCAACACTCGCGACACCAGCGGTCCAGCGTTGGCGATCTTCAGGATGATCCTTGAGCCATTGGCGGGCGACAGCCTCGGGCTTCTGCCCGTCGAGTATGGCGACCATCATCTGGCTCTCGCCCGAGGTGGTGAAGGTCAGTTGATCGAGCAGTTTCTGCACGTTCGGGCAGCGCTGGGCGTAGCCGGGTTGGGTCACGGTCCATACGGTCGCGGCGCCTTCATCCGGGCCCAGCGCATCCTGACTGCCGGTCAGATAATTCATGGCCAGCGTTACATTCATGGGGTGCGGGGTCCAGCCAAAAAACACAATGGCAGCCTTGCGGTTGTGGGCGCGACGTACTTCGGCAAGCATGCCCGCTTCGGATGATTCGACAAGCTTGAAATCAGCCAGTCCAAACTGGTTCTTGTCGATCATGGCCTGGATTTGTTGATTGGTGGCAGAGCCCGATTCTATGCCGTGAATCTTGCCTCCCAGTGCATCCTTGAATTTCGCGATATCGGCAAACGTCTTCAAGCCCTGATCGAACAGGTAGCGGGGCACAGCCAGCGTAGCGTTGGCCTGGGTCAAATTGGGCTTGCTGGAGACGGCGATCTGTCCGGCCGCCACCATGGGCTCGACGCTCGCGTTCATCAGCGGGTTCCAGTAGCCGAGGAACAGGTCGAGTTTCTTGTCCTTGATACCGGTCAAGACGATTTGCTCGGAAGCGAAAGTCTGCTCGGTCTTGTAGCCAAGATCATCAAGTATCACCTTGGCCACCGCGCTGGTCGCCATGACATCGGTCCAATTGGCGACGCCCATTCGGACTTGCTGGCATGACGGCGACTCTGCAGCATTTGCGCAACTGGCTGCCACCAGCAATGCGCAGATTCCTGAAAAGCGAAACACATGGGACATGGTCAATTCCTCCGGGCTAACAGGGCAATGTGGTGAAGTGCTTTTGTTATGGCGCACCGTTGGCCAACAGCAGAGTGACTACGTGCAGGCAACAGTTCTGCGCTTTGGTGGCGCTGAATGCCTTGTGATCCAGCGTCCACTCCAGCCAGAAGCCGTCAATCAGCGCCGTGAGCGTAAGGGCCGCCTGAGCGCTGTCCAGGGTAGTGCCTTGCTCGACAGCCACCTGTTCAAAACATTTTTCAAGCTCCGAGCGGTAATCGAAGTACAACTTGCGGTTGAGTTTTTTCAACTCCGGGGAAGACACGGTTGCCCCCCAGAATCCGAGCCAGGTGGTGAGTGTGAACTCGTTGAAAATGCTGCCTTTGAACGAGGACTTGATCATCGCCGTGAGCCGGTCGCGGGCCGAGTGGGTTTTGTGCGCCAGATGCTGGTCTGTCTCGGCGCGTAGTTGGTCCGTCAAGGCCTGGTACGTACACAGCATCAGCTCCTCTTTGGAGCTGAAGTGATGGCCGATCAAGCCAATAGAAATTCCGGCCTGCTCGCAGATACGCTCAATAGTGGTTCCGCTGTGCCCGTAGCGTGTAATGCACTGCATGGTCGCCTCGATGATCAAGCGCCTGCGGGCCTCCGGTTCAATGCGAGTGCGGCGTTTTTTCTCGGGTTGCAAGGTGTCGCTCATGTCAGTTCCGCGCGAGATCAATGGCTTGGGTAAGCATTCGTTCGAGTTGTGCCAGGTCGCTGGCCCTTGGGTTGGTCGTGCGGGCAGGATCGAGTAATGCATTGGCGGCGATCGCGGCCATGTTTTCCCGGGGTACACCGATGGCTGCCAGAGATTTGGGAATGCCGAGAAGGTCCAGTCGGGCACAAATGGCCGTGTAGAAAACGTCGAAATCATTCCCCTGCAAACCCATCGCGTGGCACACCGGTGGCAGCCGCGATGTGATGACCTCCCGATTGAACTGCAGGACAACTGGCAGAATGATCGCGTTAGTCAAACCGTGATGAGTGCCGCAGGCAGCGCCGACCATATGGCTCAGCGCGTGCACCAGCCCGAGTCCTTTGGTGAACGCAACGCCTGCCAGGCATGAGCCTGCCAGCATCCTGCTGCGCGCTTGCAGATCATTGCCATCAGCCACGGCCACTGGCAGGGCGTCCCACATCAGGTTCAAGGCCTGCAGCGCCACGCCATCGCACAGCGGATTAAAGCTGGGGACGAACCAGGCTTCCAGCGCATGAATGATCGCATCCATGCCGGTCCACGCTGTCAGGTTGGGGGGTAAGCCCAAGGTCAATTCAGGGTCCAGAACAACCGCCACCGGCCTGGCCAGCGGATGCCACACGCAGCCTTTGATGCGGCGCTGCGTATCAGTAATCATGGCCGTGCTTTCGGTTTCCGCGCCGGTGCCGGCAGTGGTTGGCACGCAGATAACAGGCGGGAAATCTGCGGTTTGGAAGCCTTCCGGTACCGGCCGATCAAAGTCGAAATCCCATAATCGGGCACGGGCCTGGCCGGCTATGAGCGCTATCGCTTTGCCTGCGTCGAGCCCGCTTCCTCCGCCCAGCGCCACGATTCCGTCTGCCTTCCATTCGCGATAAACGGCTGCGCCGTGCTCGACCGAAAGGTCGGTCGGATTGCTCTCGACCTCCGCATAAACCGCGCAACGCAAGCCCGCGTCTTTAAGCTGCGCCAGCAATTGCTGCGTAAAGGGCAGGGCGGCCGTCCCGGCGTCAGTCACGATCAAGGGAGCGCGCATGCCATGGCGTGCACACAATGCCGACAACTCTGCACGCGCACCGGGGCCATATTCGATGGGTACCGGCACCGTCCATTGTTGACGTAGGAGTGGGGAAAATTGATCGATCATCTGCGCAGCCTTTGAATGGTGCCTTGATGGTCGACCCTATTCTCTAATGAAATAGTTTTCAATAGCGCGCGCGCTCTTATTGAAGTTATTTTCATTAGTAGGTGGTTTGCGGTTGCCTGCCTGTGGCCCTGCCAGAATCCGCGCTGATTGAATGGATCATCCGCCGAACAAGGGGTCGGTCGCTGGGCGTCACAACAAAACTGTGGGAGCGAGCCTGCTCGCGATTCTCAAGTGCACCGCGGTAAACATGTCAGGCACCAACTGTGGCGAGGGAGCTTGCTCCCGCTGGGCTGCGCAGCAGACCCACCGCGGCGCGCGCGGTGAGTCAGACATTGTTGTTGTCAGTCCGGCAGTGAAGCCGTGTAAGGTCGAACCTGGGTTGCCTGCCTGGTTTGCGCAGGCAATTTTTCCAGATTTGCATGTGCGGCTTTAAGACGGGGGGCGGTGGAGGGACAAATTTTGTTGAGGTTGTGCCGTACATGGCGAGATTTGTCGATTGGCGCCGACAAAAAAAACGCTACTTGAAATCTCAAATAGCGATTGATTGAAGACTTGAGGATTCAGAATCCGCGCATCATTCGTGACACCTTCCTCCACCAGGATCCGCGCTGATTGAATGGATCATCCGCCAGCACACGCGGCATATCCCGCAGTCGAATCCACGGTTCATTCTGCCAATGCAACATGCACAGCACATCTTCCACTCAGCGTCGGACGCTCAACCGACCGGGAAGGGCGCGCATCACGCAGCGCTGGAACGACCAGATGAGTCAGCCATTCCCGCAGCAGCCGATACTCAGGGCAATAGTGGTAAACCAGCAATGCGTCCTCAAACACCGCGTCCGACATCTCCAATATCAGATGCAAAAAATTTCATTGGATTCGGTCGGGCCGTTTTACACGGCTCGTACATTGGTCCCGCAAGCGGCTATTTAGAGGCGACGTAACGTATCGAGGTGGGCCTGCAAAGCTTTGCTGCTTGGTCTGTCAGACAGCGTGGCGGGCAGCGATAGAGGCTTGTGCCCAAGCGAGCTGTATTCACTTTGCAAGAGCGCGCCTGCCATTCCGACGAGCAAACTATCCGGATCAACCCACAGCAGACCGAGATCAAATAAGGTATGGATGTCCGCGCGTAGCAATAAACCGTTGCTGACCACATTAGTGTCTGCACCCAAATACGGGACGATATGTGCAGCTTCTAACAGGGCTTCAATCTTGCACCCGGTCACTGCACATTGGCCTGCGTACGCTTTGAACAACTTTTTACGAAAAGAACTCTGGCCTTGGCGACGGACGATGCTTGCAAGAGTGCGCTTGCGTGCGTCGACTACATTAGCGGGATCAAACTCACCCTGATTCTTTAGCTCAGCTTCGATGTCGGCAATCTTCAGCGTGTGGCTGCTTTCGCGATGAAGCGTGAATTTGGTAGGACCTGATTCTTCATGGGCATGATGGAGAAATCGTCCTTCGTAGGTGAAGCCAGCACCAGGATGCTCGTATTTTTTCTTTCGGTAGAACAGCAGCAACTCAAGGCCGCGCTCAATGTGTTCCATAATGAGGTGGTCAGTACCTCCCTTGAGCTGACCCTCCATGTGAAGAACATCATCGACCAGCGCATCTTCATATTGCGTGCGGTCTGCGGTTTTGTGCTCTGTGACGAAAATCAAGACGGAGTCGAGCGCGACGGGTTTGAATATTCCGTTGTTAATGCTCGATGCAGTAATCTCAAAGAGATTGCGAAGGTCATCGCGGGTGTAGACCTTCCCCGCCTCCAATCGTTGGGACGCGGACGAGCCTGTAAGTGGTTGTAGTACTTTTCTGACCACGGAGTAGTCCTTTTCCATGAGTCTGTAGGAAAAGGGATAGTGCAGTAGTAGTCCATCTTGTTACAAATCCAAATTAAGGTCAGAACGCCACCATTGCGCAAATCAAGCTTTCTGCACCGACTGCCTCCGTTACGTCGTAATCACCGTGCGCCACCAGCCTTCAAATCCCTCAGAAAATAAACAACCCGCTCAGTCTCCTCGAACCCCAACGCCTCATGCATTGCATGGCTCACTTGATTCTCTACCAGCGCATCCGAAGTCAACTCGGTGCACCCCATTTTTACAGCCCATAGTTCGACGCTCGCTACCAGTTGCCGCGCGATGCCTTGGCCGCGATGGGCGGGTTGGACGTTTGCTGCTGAGCGCTCATGCGGCTGTCGACCTGGCTACGGAGGGAGGAGCTTAGATGACGTGTCACGATTACCTTTCTTGGTGCCCCTTCTGGTAAGCCCGTACGCCAGCGTGTCGTCCAATTCATAACATTCGAGGCTCGCGATTGAGACAAAAAAAGGGTTGCCATTTGGCAACCCTTTTCGACAGAAGCTATTTCATTTTTAATGAGATGGATTCAGGTCGTGATGCGACTCCACGGCCACGATTATCAATCCCAGCTCAAAGCCCCACCAGTCTGATACTCAATAACCCGCGTCTCAAAGAAATTCTTCTCTTTCTTCAAGTCCATAATCTCGCTCATCCAAGGGAATGGATTCGTCGTCCCCGGATACTCTTCCTTCAAACCAATCTGGCTCAAACGACGGTTAGCAATAAACTTGAGGTAATCCTCCATCATCGCCGCATTCATCCCCAATACCCCGCGAGGCATGGTGTCCCGCGCGTATTCAATCTCCAGCTGAGTGCCCTGCAGAATCATCTGCGAAGCTTCTTCCTTCATCTCGGCATCCCACAAGTGCGGGTTTTCGATTTTGATCTGGTTGATCACGTCGATGCCGAAGTTCAGGTGCATGGATTCGTCGCGCAGAATGTACTGGAACTGCTCGGCGACGCCGGTCATTTTGTTGCGGCGGCCCATGGAGAGGATCTGGGTGAAGCCGCAGTAGAAGAAGATGCCTTCCAGAACGCAGTAGTAGGCGATCAGGTTGCGCAGCAACTCTTTGTCGGTTTCGACGGTGCCGGTTTCGAACTTCGGATCGGAGATCGAACGGGTGTATTTGAGGCCCCAGGTGGCTTTTTTCGCGACCGACGGGATCTCGTGGTACATGTTGAAGATCTCGCCTTCATCCATGGCCAACGATTCGATGCAGTACTGGTAGGCGTGGGTGTGGATCGCTTCTTCGAAAGCCTGGCGCAGGATGTACTGGCGGCATTCCGGGTTGGTGATCAAGCGATAGACAGCCAGCACCAGGTTGTTGGCAACCAGGGAGTCGGCGGTGGAGAAGAAGCCGAGGTTGCGCATGACGATGCGGCGCTCGTCGTCGGTCAGGCCTTCCGGGTCTTTCCAGAGGGCGATGTCGGCGGTCATATTGACTTCTTGCGGCATCCAGTGGTTTGCGCAACCGTCCAGGTATTTCTGCCAGGCCCAGTCGTACTTGAAGGGTACGAGTTGGTTGAGGTCGGCGCGGCAGTTGATCATGCGCTTTTCGTCAACGGCGACACGGGCGGAGGCGCCTTCGAGTTCGGCGAGGCCTTCGGCGATGTCGAGGTTGTCCAGAGCAGCCTTGGCGCGAGCGATGGCGGCGGAGTCAGACGCGGTGACAGCGCGAGCTTCCTGGGCAGCAACACCACCGGCGGTGTCGAGGCGGTCCATGTTGGCTTCAGTCGCGTGGCCGGCGTTGGCGCCTTTGACCACGGTTTCAGCGCTGTCTTCTTTGTCGAATTCGTCCCAGCTCAGCATGACGTGTCGTCTCCTGCGTGAGGGCCAGATGCCCATGTGATGGTTATTCACACGGTCGGTCTGGCCGCGTTGGATAAAGGTCGTTTTTCAGCAGCTATACGCAGGCATCAAACAGAATTTTGTACGGGGTTCCGAGAGCCTCTGATGGCGCAGGCTGCGAAGAACGCGGCTGCGGGGCTTCAGACTGACTTTTCGCCCTGTAAGGGAATATTGCAGGCCCGTTTAAGGCGGCATTATAGGGAAATTTTTGCCGGCGTGGTGCGGCGAATCGGCTCATGGAGGGGCCGAGAGGGAGGGTTTTTCGAGCAAAGCGAGGTAATACAGGGCTTTGGCTCATGGAAAAAAAATTTCGCTGATTTGAGCGCCGAACAGATGTTGTTCAAAAAACGTTCAAAATTGCCGTTTTTCACTACATCTTGTGTTTTGCAATGACATTTTGCGTCTATCAACACAACTGAGCCCGACCGAAGCCGGGCTGAAATCGACAGTCAGCCACACGCTGAAAGGATCGATTGGCGCAGTCTTGATCAGCCGTTGGAGCAGCCGTTGCCCATGATGGTGTAGCTCATGAGATGGCGTTGGCCTTTGGAGTCGTCGTATTCCATTGTCATCGGCACAACTTCACAAACATTCGGGACTTCACTCATGTGGATAACTTTGGCGATGTCCGGGTGACTGGAGTAAGTGTATTGCTCGACGATGGGTTGTTGCTGGGCGACATCAGTCGGGACCTCGTCTGCCATGGCGGTTACGCACAGGCTGGAGAGGGCCAGAACTAATAAAGCTTTCATTTCAGATCTACCTTTTTGAAGTCGAATGGGGTCACGCAATCTTTTTGGGATTGCGTGTGGAGCCTGGTATGGGGTTTTTTGATTAACTGCCTTCGTGGGGGCTGTAACTGGTTAATCAGGGTTTGCCTTGTTGGCGGGGCAGATTCTAGGCGTGGGGGAGTGATTCATATAGGTGGGGTTTTGATAAACACTTTTGACAGATTTTGTAACAATCATCGAATAGCTCAGCAGTTGCGCGGTTTTTTGTAGCAGCTGCCGAGCCTGCGCGGCTGCGTTCGGTTGCGCAGCAGTCGTAAATTGTCCATGCGCGGCATGATTGGAAGAACCGGGCGGATCTGACGACTGCTGCGCAACCGAACGCAGCCTCGCAGGCTCGGCAGCTGCTACATGGGCGTGGCTTCGCAGCCTCGCGGGCTCGGCAGCTGCTACATGGGCGTGGCTTCGCAGCCTTGCGGGCTCGGCAGCTGCTACATGAGATAGCGCGGTGTCAGGTGCTAACCACGACAAATTGTAGGGCCTTGTTACTACCATCGTCGAATGGTTCTATAGGCCCGGCCCCGTTACAACTGGACCCATACAAAAACAACTATTCCACCGAGGTAAGAAAGATGAGTGCGGCTTCTCTGTATCCCGTTCGTCCCGAGGTAGCAGCCAACACGCTGACCGACGAGGCAACCTACAAAGCCATGTACCAGCAGTCGGTCGTCAACCCCGATGGCTTCTGGCGCGAGCAAGCCAAGCGCCTCGACTGGATCAAGCCTTTCACCGCGGTGAAACAGACGTCCTTCGACGATCACCACGTCGACATCAAGTGGTTTGCCGATGGCACCCTGAACGTTTCCTACAACTGCCTCGACCGTCATCTGGCCGAGCGCGGCGATCAAATTGCGATTATCTGGGAAGGGGATGACCCGTCCGAGAGCCGCAACATCACCTATCGCGAACTGCACGAACAGGTCTGCAAATTCGCCAACGCCTTGCGCGGTCAGGATGTACACCGCGGCGACGTGGTGACTATCTATATGCCGATGATCCCCGAAGCCGTGGTCGCCATGCTGGCCTGCACCCGGATCGGCGCGATTCACTCGGTGGTGTTCGGTGGGTTCTCGCCGGAAGCCCTGGCCGGTCGCATCATCGATTGCCGCTCGAAAGTGGTGATCACTGCTGATGAAGGTATTCGTGCGGGCAAGAAAATCCCGCTCAAGACCAACGTCGACGACGCGCTGACCAACCCGGAAACCAGCAGCATCCAGAAAGTCATCGTGTGCAAGCGCACCGGTGGCGACATCAAGTGGAACCAGCATCGCGACATCTGGTACGAAGACCTGATGAAAGTGGCGGGCAGCGTTTGCGCACCGAAAGAGATGGGTGCCGAAGAAGCGCTGTTCATCCTTTACACCTCCGGCTCCACCGGCAAACCTAAAGGCGTGCAGCACACCACCGGCGGCTATCTGCTTTACGCCGCGCTGACTCACGAGCGCGTGTTCGACTACCGCCCGGGCGAAGTCTACTGGTGCACCGCCGACGTTGGCTGGGTCACCGGCCACACTTACATCGTCTATGGCCCGCTGGCCAACGGCGCGACCACGCTGCTGTTCGAAGGCGTGCCGAACTATCCGGACATCACCCGGGTGGCGAAGATTGTGGACAAGCACAAGGTCAACATCCTCTACACCGCACCGACTGCGATCCGCGCAATGATGGCGTCGGGCCAGGCCGCAGTTGAAGGTGCTGACGGCAGCAGCCTGCGATTGCTCGGCTCGGTCGGTGAGCCGATTAACCCGGAAGCGTGGGACTGGTACTACAAGAACGTCGGAAAATCCCGCTGCCCGATCGTCGACACCTGGTGGCAGACCGAAACCGGCGGCAACATGATGAGCCCGTTGCCGGGCGCTCATGCCTTGAAACCGGGTTCCGCTGCGCGGCCGTTCTTCGGTGTGGTGCCGGCATTGGTCGATAACCTGGGCAACATCATCGAAGGCGTTGCCGAGGGCAATCTGGTGATTCTCGATTCGTGGCCAGGTCAGGCCCGCACGCTGTATCGCGACCATGACCGCTTCGTCGACACCTACTTCAAGACCTTCCGCGGCATGTATTTCACCGGTGACGGCGCGCGTCGCGATGAAGACGGCTATTACTGGATCACCGGTCGTGTGGACGACGTGCTGAACGTGTCCGGCCACCGGATGGGCACTGCCGAAATCGAGAGCGCGATGGTTGCGCACCCGAAAGTCGCCGAGGCCGCTGTGGTGGGTGTGCCGCACGACATCAAGGGGCAGGGCATTTACGTCTACGTGACATTGATCGGCGGCGAAGAGCCGAGCGAGCAACTGCGTATCGAGTTGAAGAACTGGGTGCGCAAGGAGATCGGTCCGATTGCTTCACCGGATGTCATCCAGTGGGCGCCGGGGCTGCCGAAGACCCGTTCGGGCAAGATCATGCGCCGCATTCTGCGCAAGATTGCTACGGCTGAATACGATGGGTTGGGCGACATTTCGACCCTGGCGGATCCGAGTGTGGTGCAGCATTTGATTGATACGCACAAGACGATGAATGTGGCGTAAACCCTATTCATGAGTCATTGAAACCCCGTCTGGCGGCGCGCCTGACGGGGTTTTTTCTTGCCTGGTTTTCATGTTGGTCAGACCGGCCTCATCGCGAGCAGGCTCACTCCCACAGTTGATCTGCAGCGAACCCAGAATGTGCGCCTGACTCAACTCCCCTGTAGGAGCCAGCCTGCTGGCGATGGCCATCTGTCAGACACCGAATAAAGCCAGCCAATAATTATCGACATACCCTGTAGTCCATTTCCCTCTGTTACCCGCAGTCCTTCAAGTAACCAAATGTGTAACCCGCCGCGCCGATACGGGGCGATGGGAAACGCGATGCATCGCTCTAGAGCCCCCATATCCTCTGCATAAAATTAGAATCAACGCTACGCTTGCCGGATTAGAAGGCTTTGCCAATAATAGGCCCGCAATTTGCAGCATAGATCGGTTCAATGTCTTTTGGTCTTGCATGAAACTGCAGGGCTGTCAACGTGCCCAATCGGCATTCTCGGTGCTTCTGTAATTTGTTGTCGCATTGAAGAAATATCGACTTCGGGCCTGTCGTTAGAATGCCGGTCACTCGCTCGTCGTTGCGTTTGTTGAAAACAACGTACGCTTGGCATGACGCAGCAACCGCTTTCCGGTTCCACTCACTCGCATATTGGGCTATCGCTCACTCTGCCGTTTTTGCCCTATACCGATGGAGTCCAAAGATGAAGAAACTCGTGCTGCTTGGCGCCTTGGCACTGTCTGTGCTGTCCCTGCCAACCTTCGCTGATGACAAGCCTGTAAAGATTGGTATCGAAGCGGCGTACCCGCCATTCGCCTCCAAAGCTCCAGACGGCAGCATCGTTGGGTTCGACTACGACATCGGCAACGCACTGTGTGAGGAAATGAAGGTCAAGTGCGTTTGGGTCGAGCAAGAATTCGACGGCCTGATCCCGGCCCTCAAAGTGCGCAAGATCGACGCGATTTTGTCCTCGATGTCGATCACTGAAGATCGCAAGAAGTCGGTCGACTTCACCAACAAGTACTACAACACCCCGGCACGTCTGGTGATGAAATCGGGCGCTCAGGTCAGCGACAGCCTGGCCGAACTCAAGGGCAAGAACATCGGCGTGCAGCGCGGTTCGATCCATGAGCGTTTTGCCCGCGAAGTCCTGGCCCCGCTGGGTGCCGAGATCAAGCCGTATGGTTCGCAGAACGAAATCTACCTCGACGTGGCTGCCGGTCGCCTCGACGGCACCGTGGCAGACGCCACCTTGCTGGACGACGGTTTCCTGAAAACCGACGCGGGTAAAGGTTACGCCTTCGTAGGCCCGGCCTTCACCGACGAGAAATACTTCGGCGATGGCATCGGTATCGCCGTTCGCAAAGGTGATGCGCTGAAAGAAAAAATCAACA
Organism: Pseudomonas fluorescens; assembly: GCF_902497625.1. GTDB lineage: Bacteria > Pseudomonadota > Gammaproteobacteria > Pseudomonadales > Pseudomonadaceae > Aquipseudomonas > Aquipseudomonas fluorescens_BQ. The sequence goes on from NZ_CABVGX010000043.1 coordinate 21,379, forward strand.
CCGCGATCACTGCCATTCGCCAGAACGGCAAATACAAGCAAATCCAGGACAAGTACTTCGCCTTCGATATCTACGGCAAGTAACAACGTCCCGGCGACAGTCCGAAATGGCGCAAGCAACAGGATCTCTGCGGTTTGCGCCATTTTTTCATCCGAACATTCGAGGACCTGAATCATGTTGAAAGGCTACGGGGCTGTCATCCTCGATGGCGCATGGCTGACGCTTCAGCTCGCCTTGTCGTCCATGGCCCTGGCCATCGTTCTGGGTCTGATCGGCGTGGCATTGCGGCTGTCGCCGGTGCGCTGGCTGGCCTGGCTGGGCGACCTGTATTCCACGGTCATCCGCGGCATTCCCGATCTGGTCCTGATCCTGCTGATTTTCTACGGTGGTCAGGACTTGCTCAACCGCGTGGCGCCGATGCTCGGTTATGACGACTACATCGATCTCAATCCACTGGCCGCCGGTATCGGCACCTTGGGTTTCATCTTCGGTGCCTACCTGTCGGAGACGTTCCGTGGTGCGTTCATGGCCATTCCCAAAAGCCAGGCCGAAGCCGGCATGGCGTATGGCATGAGCAGTTTTCAGGTGTTCTTCCGGGTGTTGGTGCCGCAGATGATTCGCCTGGCAATTCCGGGTTTCACCAACAACTGGCTGGTTTTGACCAAGGCGACCGCGCTGATTTCGGTGGTCGGACTGCAAGACATGATGTTCAAGGCCAAGCAGGCGGCAGATGCCACCCGCGAACCTTTCACCTTCTTCCTCGCAGTGGCAGCCATGTACCTGGTGATCACCAGCGTCTCGTTGCTGATACTGCGTCAACTTGAGAAGCGCTACTCGGTAGGCGTAAGGGCGGCTGATCTATGATCTTCGACTACAACGTCATTTGGGAGGCCCTGCCGCTGTATTTCGGCGGGTTACTGACGACCCTCAAATTGCTCGCACTGTCGCTATTTTTCGGCCTGCTGGCGGCCTTGCCGCTGGGGCTGATGCGCGTTTCGAAAAACGCCGCGATCAATATGTCGGCGTGGCTGTTCACCTACGTGATTCGCGGCACGCCGATGCTGGTGCAATTGTTTTTGATCTACTACGGCCTGGCGCAATTCCAGGCGGTGCGCGAGAGCTTCATGTGGCCGTGGCTGTCCAGCGCGACGTTCTGTGCGTGCCTGGCATTCGCCATCAACACCAGCGCCTACACCGCCGAGATCATCGCCGGCAGTCTGCGCGCGACGCCGAACGGCGAGATCGAAGCGGCCAGGGCGATGGGCATGTCACGCTTCAAGATGTACAAGCGCATCCTGCTGCCGTCCGCCCTGCGCCGGGCGCTGCCGCAGTACAGCAACGAAGTGATCATGATGCTGCAAACCACCAGTCTGGCGTCCATCGTCACGCTGATCGACATCACCGGCGCCGCGCGCACCGTCAATGCGCAGTACTACCTGCCGTTCGAGGCGTACATCACGGCGGGCGTGTTCTACCTGTGCCTGACTTTCATTCTGGTGCGCCTGTTCAAACTGGCCGAGCGTCGCTGGCTGGGCTATCTGGCCCCACGGAAGCATTGATATGGAGCGCATCGATCACGTATTGCCGTGGAACAACCTGGGCAGCGAACGGCAGATTTCGGTCTTCCGCTTCGGAAGCGGCGAGCGCAAGGCCTACATTCAGGCCAGCCTGCACGCGGACGAGTTGCCGGGCATGCGCGTGGCCTGGGAACTCAAAAAGCGCCTGAGCGAACTCGAAGCGCAAGGCTTGCTCAACGGAGTGATCGAACTGGTGCCGGTCGCCAATCCGCTGGGCCTGGGGCAATTACTGCAAGGCAATCACCAAGGGCGTTTCGAGGCAGGCAGCGGCAAGAATTTCAACCGCGATTTCGTCGAGCTGAGCGCCCCGGTAGCGGCTGCGCTGGACGGGCGCCTGGGTGATGATCCGCACGCCAATATCCGCTTGATCCGCCAGGCCATGAGCGACGTGCTCGACGCATTGCCACCGGCCGCGAGCCAGTTGCAAGGCATGCAACGCATTTTGCTCGGTCATGCCTGTACCGCCGATGTCGTGCTGGACCTGCATTGCGATACCGACGCCGCGCTGCATATGTACGCGTTGCCGCAACACTGGCCGCAATGGCGCTCGCTCGCCGCGCACCTGGGTGTGAAAGTCGGCCTGCTGGCGGAAGAGTCCGGCGGCAATTCGTTCGACGAAGCGTGCTCGATGCCGTGGTTGCGCCTGTCGCGGCTGTTCCCTGATGCACGGATTTCATTGGCGTGCCTGGCGACCACCCTCGAGCTGGGCGGCCAGGCCGACACTGATCGGCCAGATGCCGAAGCCTACGCTGAGGGCATCCTCGCGTTTCTGGCCGAGCAGGGCCTGATCAGCGGCGACTGGCCCAAACCTGCGCAAGACGCTTGCGAAGGTTTGCCGTTCGAGGGCACCGAGTTGCTGTTCGCGCCGCATCCGGGTGTGATCAGTTTCCTGCGTAAACCGGGCGAGTGGGTTGAGGCCGGTGATGAAATTTTCGAAGTGATCGATCCGTTAGCCGATCGCGTCAGCACGGTGTGTGCTGGTACGTCCGGGGTGCTGTTTGCCATTGAACGGCTGCGCTACGCCCAACCGGGTTTCTGGCTGGCCAAGGTGGCGGGGCGCGAAGCGCTGCGTCACGGGCGCTTGCTCAACGACTGACTGACTGTTTTTGTGAGAACCGACCGCATGTACAAACTTGAAGTCCAAGACCTGCATAAACGCTATGGCAGTCACGAAGTGCTCAAGGGCGTGTCCCTGAAAGCGGCGGCCGGTGATGTGATCAGCATCATCGGCTCCAGTGGCTCCGGCAAAAGTACCTTTCTGCGCTGCATCAACCTGCTCGAGCAGCCGCACGCGGGCAAGATTCTGCTGAACAACGAAGAGTTGAAACTGGTCGCCAACAAGGACGGCGCGCTGAAGGCTGCCGACCCGAAGCAGCTGCAACGCATGCGTTCGCGCCTGTCGATGGTGTTCCAACACTTCAACCTGTGGTCGCACATGACCGCGCTGGAAAACATCATGGAAGCGCCGGTCCATGTACTTGGCATGTCCAAGGCCCAAGCCCGCGAGAAAGCCGAGCATTACCTGAACAAGGTGGGCGTGGCGCATCGCAAGGACGCCTATCCGGGCCATATGTCCGGTGGTGAACAACAGCGTGTGGCGATAGCCCGTGCGCTGGCGATGGAACCGGAAGTGATGTTGTTCGACGAACCGACCTCCGCGCTCGACCCGGAACTGGTCGGCGACGTGTTGAAAGTGATGCAGGCGCTGGCGCTGGAAGGCCGGACCATGGTGGTGGTGACCCACGAAATGGGCTTCGCCCGTGAAGTGTCGAACCAGTTGGTGTTCCTGCACAAAGGTATCGTTGAAGAAAGCGGCAATCCCCGTGAGGTGCTGGTCAATCCACAGTCCGAACGCCTGCAACAGTTCCTCTCGGGCAGCCTCAAGTAAAACGAACGCCCGTGGCGCGCCGGGATCGTCCATGCTCCTCAACCTGGAGCCTGGCGCAATCCCCTGTAGGAGCTGCCGAAGGCTGCGATCTTTTGACCTTGATGTTTCAAATCAAAAGATCGCAGCCTCGTTTCACTCGACAGCTCCTACAGAGGGAGGGGTGCGAGCCAGCTTCCACAGTTGATCTGCGCCTGTTTCAAGATTTACGTTGATTTACGGGCTAGCATTGGCCCATGCCTTCATCACTGTTTGAGTTTCGGATTGCCCGCCCATGACTGCCCATCGAATTGGTTTCCTGATTTGGCCCAGCACTAAAGCACTGACGCTTGCGCTGGCTGAGGAGGCCTTGCGCGTTGCTCAGCGTGTGCATCCGGACGTGGTTTACGAACTGACGTTTTTGCAGGCCGAACCGCCAACCGACGGCGCCTGGCAATTGCCGGGTGAACCGTGGGCGGGCAAACTGGAAAACTTCCAGAAACTGTTCCTGCTGGCAGATGAGCCGCCAACGTTGTTGGCGCCGGCGCTCAGCAGTTCCCTGAAACAACTGGTGCGAGCCGGTTGCGTCATCGGCGGCTTGTCGGCTGGTGTCTACCCGCTGGCGCAACTCGGCCTGCTCGATGGTTATCGCGCCGCCGTGCACTGGCGTTGGCAGGACGATTTCGCTGAGCGTTTCCCGAAGGTGATTGCCACCAGTCATCTGTTCGACTGGGATCGCGATCGCCTGAGCGCGTGCGGCGGCTTGTCCGTACTCGATCTGTTGCTGGCGGTGCTGGCCCGTGATCACGGCGCCGAACTGGCCGGTGCTGTATCAGAAGAACTGGTGGTCGAACGTATTCGCGAGGGCGGCGAACGCCAGCGCATTCCGCTGCAGAATCGCCTCGGCTCCAGTCATCCCAAGCTCACGCAAGCCGTGCTGCTAATGGAAGCGAATATCGAAGAACCGCTGACCACCGACGAAATCGCCCAGCATGTGTGCGTGTCTCGCCGGCAGCTGGAACGGATCTTCAAGCAATACCTCAACCGAGTGCCGAGCCAGTATTACCTTGAACTGCGCCTGAACAAGGCCCGGCAAATGTTGATGCAAACCAGCAAGTCGATCATCCAGATCGGCCTGTCGTGTGGCTTTTCTTCGGGGCCGCACTTCTCCAGCGCCTATCGCAATTTCTTCGGCGCCACGCCGCGGGAAGATCGCAACCAGCGGCGCAGCAGCAGCCCGTTTGAATTGTCGTCGGTGCCTTCAGAGCGCGGCTGAATCCGGCAATGCCATGGCGGTGCACCCTGGCGTCGCTGGCGCCCGATCAGTCCTCAATTGATTCGATCGGGGGCATATTGTCTTCGTCGTCGGAAATATCAGCCACTTCATTGATGCCCAGATCGTTGTCCGTTTCTCGATAATAATTGGCAATGATGCGCAGACTTTCCTCATTGAATGGATTGCCGCTGAAATCCAGGTTTTCACCGACATCGGGAGGGACCTCCAACAACTCAGGCGGCATCACAGTGATCGCGTTGTTACTCAAGTCGACGTTCAGCCAGGTTTCGATGCGCCACAAGCCGTCTGGAATGTGAGTGATGCCGGTCTCACTGAGGTTCAGTATCGACATACCGTTCATGTTGCTTAAGTCCGGCGTCAGCCCCAATGGGTTGTTCCTGAGATTCAGATAATCAAGTTGTTCCATTCCTGCCAGCGCGTTGAGCGTTGAGTGGGTCAGGGTGATGTTGCCGTGCGGCAGGCTCAACGACGTCAACTGTTCCATTCGGAAGATGGCGTCGGGAATGTTATTCAGTTGGTAGCCGCGTACTGCCAGCGACTGCAAGTTGGGGAAGTAATCAAGGAAATTGCCAACTCGGGTGCGAGCTTCGACAGCGCTGGTCAGGTACATCTCGGGCACATGGCTGAAGTCGGCCGTCAATGTCGGCAATTCGCCGAAGATCGCTGAGCTCGAATAGAACGCGTACGGGTCGCCTGTCAGCGTCTCGGTTGGTATCCGTCGCCAGCAATTCTCCAGACTTTCCTTGAACGCGCGTCGTTTGCGTTGTTCCTCCAGCAAGCTCTGCGCATCGAGTGGCAGCCCGGTGACGGGGTGCTCTGGAATGTCAGTCATCCATACCGTGAGGTCGCTGATCAACGTCGAAAGTTCGGCCTCCCTGCGTAACAGTTCCATTCGCCCGTCATTCAAGGTGCCGGGTATCCGGTAAATGAAATCACTGGCTGCCGTAGCGTCCATGGTCGGGTACAGCGATTGAAGCAAATCGCGGTCAGCCTGATCGGCCGGCACTCCCATGTCCTTACCTGTTTGCTGGTAATACGCTTTTAACTGCTCTCGAGTGACAGCTGAGAGTGGATTGCCGCCCAGGAAAAGGTCCTTGTCGCTGCTTGCGCTGTAGAGCTCTCGGGGGATTTCGGCTATTCGATTGTCAGTCAACAGAGCGACTGTAAGCGCGGGATGATCGGCCAGACCGACCGGAATTTGTTCAATGCCAGTGCTGGAGAGGTCAATGTAGGAGAGGGTCGGCAAAGTGGCTAAATTCGGCGCCTGCCCCAACGGATTGAAGAACAGATCCAGACTGGTTAATTTGGCCAGCGACGACAATACGGCCTGCCCCGGCGCGTCGAGCACGATCGCACAGTTACTCAATGTCAGACTCTGTAGGGACTGCATGCCGCTGATCGCCTGCGGTACGCGACCCAGGCCGAAACCGCGCAACGCAAGATGCTGCACGCCAGTGAAACATTCCAGGAAGCCAGCGCAGACATTCGACGCCGGGTTGCCGTTAAGGGCGAGCGTCCTCACGTGACTGAAATCTGCTGAGAGGGGCGGTATCTCCCCGGTAAACCCCAGGTTTGAACCAAACGCGTCTGCCCTTTTTTCTGAAGTCTCGACCAGTCTTTGTCGCCAGAATTGCTCCAGCTCCTTGCGAAAGTGATATCTGCCGTTGCGTTCGGCGATTTTTTCGGCGTCGCTCATCGCTGCGCCGGTGGCTGAGTGTGTGGGTATGTCATCGGCCCATGTGCGCAGATCGTGGGTGAGCTGAGCGATTTCCACTTCCCACTGACCTAGTTGAGCGCGACCGTCTTCCAGTGTGCCGGGCAGTTTGTAGATCATGCGACTGGCTTCTTCCGGGTTCATTCCGGGAAACAATGCGCGTGCGCGGTCGATGTCGGCTTGTTCAGCCCATATGCCAAAGTCATCCGTGAATGCAGCGAAGTAAGTCTTTATCAGGTCCCGGCTGGTGACCGACAGCGGGTTGTTGGCAAGATTTATCCCGGCGGCGAGCTCCTGCCTCAATGTGAAAAACGCGGCTGGTAATTCGGTTATCTGATTGTCGCTAAGCATCGCGACTTTAAGGCGCGTGCGGCTGATAAGACCGTTCGGCAGGTGTGTGATGCCGGTGTTGGACAGCCAGAGATCGACGAGTCCCGGCATGTTCTCCACATCGGGTGCAGTGACCAAGGCGTTGTGGCTCAGATCCAGTACTTGAAGTTCACCCAATGCCGACAGCGCCGCCTGACCGGAGGGCGTCAGCGTCACATTGCAATTGCTCAGTGTCATCTGCTTGAGAGCGGGCATACGCGTGACAGCCTGGGGTATTTGCTGCAGGTTGAAATTACGCAGATCAAGGTTGTAAAGATTGGGAAAGAGCTCGATAAACGCGTCTACTCCCTCAATCGCGACGTTGCCACTGAGCGTGAGTCGCGTCACATGGCTGAAGTCCGTCGAAAGCTGCGGCATGTCTGCGGCAAAAGACAGGTTTGCCAGGAAATGGTCATCCCTGAGCCGGGCAATTTCCGGACGGCGCCGCCAGAATTTCACCAGCGTCTGGCTGAACGCCGCCATGGCTTCCGCGTCGGCTTGCGCTGGCTTGTTTTGTTGCCAAATCGACAGATCAAGCTTCAACTGGCTGAATTCTGCGTGCCACTGGTGGAGCCGGACCCGACCCTGCGCCAAGGTGCCAGGCAGGTCATAAATGACGTCGCTGGCATCTTGGTGATCCAGTGCTGGAAACATCGCTCTGACCCTCTCGACATCGGCCAATTCTGCACTGACACCAAAATCCTGTCGGACGGTTTGAAAGTAGTTTTTGATCCGATCCCGGGTCGCGGGTGACAACGGATTGTCCTCAAAGTCGATACCATCACTGCGATGTGCAGTGAGATTGAACAGAGCCTCGGGCAAGTCTCTGAACTGGTTACCGGTGAGATAGGCGGAATCCAGGCTGGGGTGGTCGGCTAACCCTGCAGGCACGGTCGAAATGCCGGTCCTTGACACGTCGAGGTGAGTCAGTTGGGTAAGGGCAGTGATATCAGGCGGGACGCCTAATGGATTATCGTTGAGCTCCAGCGTGTGCAGATGGCTCAGAGTGTCGAGTAAGGACTGACTCTCGGGATTCAGCACTACGCCGCAGTCTTCCAGGATCAGCGTTCGTAGCTCAGGCATGCCGGTCACTGACTGTGGAATTGTACCCAACGTAAACTCAATCATTTCCAGACGTTCCAGATTCGGGAAGCGCTGCAGGAATGCGTTCGGCGCCCTCAGGGTGCGATTTCCGCTGATCGTCAAGCGGGTAACATGGTTGAAATCTGCGCTGATGGCTGGCATGTCTTCAGAGAATTCAGCGGTTAACACCAGGTCTGGTTTGATCCGGCTTCGCCATGCCTGCTCCAGCGCTTGACGGAAGTTCTCTCGGGCCAGGCGCTCCTGTTGGCGTTCAATGGCAGTCAGTTGCTCCCCGCTGACAGCGTGTCGATCAGGACCGCGATCGATCCATTGCACCAGGTCATTGTTCAACTGCGTGAGTTCTGCCTCCCAATTAGTCAGCTGGGCTCGTCCTTCAGCCAGCGTTCCTGGCAGGCGATAAAGCAGATCCGATGCCTGGTAAGGACCCAGCTCCGGGAACAACGCTACGGTGCGCAGAATATCCGCTGGGTCGGCCAATACGCCAAAGTGCTGCGAAGTTCGAATGTAATGCGCTTTTATTCGCTCCCTGGTCGCCAGGGACAGCGGGTTATTGGAAAAATCGAAACCTTCGCTGAGTTCGGCGGACAGTTCGAAAAAAGCCTCGGGAAGTTCGCCAATCAGGTTGCCGTCAAATCGGGCGATGATCGTCTGGGGGCGGTCCAGCAAATCGGCTGGTACTGAGGAGATGCCGGTGTCGGCCAGGTTCAGATGACCCAGCGATGGCAGGGCGCCGATATCAGGTGCTCCTGAGAGCAGGTTTCCTTGCAGATCCAGCAGCGTAAGCTCGGTCAGGGAGGCGAGCAGCTGTCGGTCGGCGGGTGTGAGGGTGATGGCACAATTGCGGACAATCAGCTGGCGCAGTCTGGGCATGTCAGCGAGAGACTGAGGAAGCTCCGGCAGGGTGAAGTTACGGACGTCCAGATACACCAGATTGGGGAAAAGCTGGCGAAACGGTTCGAGCCCCTGTGTACTTGCACTGCCGACGACTGTCAGGCCGGATACATGGCTGAAATCGGCATTCAGGACGGGAAGCTCGCCCAATATCGGTTCTGCCACATACAACACGTCCCCGAGAGGTACGCGTGTTTCCCGACGCCAGCAACGTTCGATGGCGGTTCTCAATAATCCTCGATTCTGCAAGGATGCCCGCCGTTGTATGGGCGTAAGCATCGTCCCCGTGGCAGGGTCGTTAACCGGTGTGTTGTTTGCCCAGCGGGCCAGGTCAAGGGTGAGCTGGTTGTATTCGAGGCTCAGACGGGACAGTTCAGCGTGCGCACCCGCGGGGCGGTCCCGTAGCCAGCTGATAAAGGCCTGCAGTTCCTGCTGACTCAGCCTGGGATATAACGCTCGTGCTCTGTTTTCCAGCGTGAATGTGCGCGAGCGATTGCGTCGCGGCAATGGTCGATAACCGTCTGCACCGAGCAGGCGCAGCGTATCCGCCGCCGGCTCAATCACCGGTGGCGGGGTGATCGCAAGTCGCAGTTCGTCTCTTGGTACTGGCCGCGCGCGGATCGCATTTTTCAGTGTTTCGCTCTGGCCGATGTCAATGTCCAGCGCCTGGCGTTCCGAGTCGGGCAGCGCGTACAGGACACTGGAAAAGAAGTCGGTCGCCGCCTGCAATTCCTGACCGCGATCATCGTAAGGTTGGTAGCGGCCATCGCTCTGGCGGACCAGCACTTTTTGCGATGGCGCATCTGCACGACCGGTGCTGTCCAGCAGAACGCCCTCGTAATGGCGATCACGTATTTCGATACGCACCTGGCCTGTCCAGCCCGGCAACTGCTTGAGGCTATGCAAGGCCAGCGTCTCGCTGTCCGGGTTGCTCACCGATTCCAGCTCCAGACCTTCATAGGCCCGTGTTACCCGCAGTTCCTGATTCGCCACTCGAACCAGTTGCTGCTGACGGACCGGCATGTGCCCTCCACTGATTTCCAGCAGTTCCTCGCCGGTGGCGGTGTTGAGCAGTTCACGCGTGACGCTGGCTGGCAACTGAGGATCGTATTGGAAGATGACCGGCGCCAGCGGGTCTTCCATTCGCTCAAGCGCCTGATAGCGTGATTCGAATTCGGTCGTGCGTTGTTCCCAGGCGAGCTGCGCCAGTTGTTTTCGCAGTGCTTTAGCGCCTGTTTCGAGTGAGGGCGTCGGGCCGGAAAACTCCCACCCCAGCAGCGCCTTGACGGCGTCCTCGTCGAGTGCGCTCAGCAACGTTTTCAACAGGTCACCGTCCACCAGAGCATCTTGCCGAAGCTCGATCAACGGCAGGTTTTCTTCATTGGCCGATTGCCATTGGACAGTGCCCTCCCGATCAATCAACCGCATGGGTTTGTCGGTGGGCCATTTGCCGTGGTCCGTCAACAGCTGCAGCTGCATCGACGGATCAGCGCTCAGGTAGCGCTCCGGCAGTTCGCTGTGGAGTTGATCGACAAACCGTTTCAGGTCCTGATCGATCTTGAAGCGTTTGATCGTGTCGGCAAGCAGTGGCGGCAGCGGCGCGTGGTCGACATGCATTGCCCGTCTGGCAGCGCGACCGGCTTGAAGCGGTCGATGAAGGCGACGATTTCTTCTGGCAGTACCTTGCGAAATTCACCCGCGCCAATGACCCCGCCTAGCGCAAACGTGCCCAGCTGGATCAGCGATTCCACGGTTCCCATCAAATGCTCGAACGCCTCGGTGGTCCGGCCTTGTGCCCATTCGACGATGCCCTCGAAGGTTTCGTCGAGCAGCTGATAAGCCATGTAAGCCAGCATCGCTTCCCCCAGCCCGGGCACAAAAGGCGCAATGACAAAGGCGGCGGTTTCGATAATTGACGTGGCGATCTTCACCACTGAATCCCAGAACGCCCAACGGGCCTTTTGATCGACTGTCGCAGTGGGCACGGCGATAACAAGCGCGTCATTAAGAATCTTGTTGAGTTTGGTTTGATACAAATGCCGCCACAGATCGCGCTGGATGGGGGTAATGGCGAGCTGCAGGATCGGCTTGTCCAGAGGCGTTTCCCGCCATGTCGGTTCGGCACTGCCGGGCACTGGCGGATGCCAGGTGATTTTGCTCAAGCGGTTGTTCAAAGTGGCGAAGAACTCGCCCCGACGTTCGTAATCGACGAACCGACTGAAGAAGCGCTGGTAATCTTTCGAACGTAGTCGGCGAGTGAGCGCGTGCGCCAGATCGGCCATTGAAGCGTATTGCTTGACCGGATGTTCCGGGTCGTCCGGGATATAGATCACCGGTTTGACAGTGTTACGCGTACTTTCCGGGTCCGGGCTGAACACGAGGACACCCGTGAGGGAGGCGGACAACATCGTCAACTCATGACACAGCAACTCGGCCCCGTTGATCCGCATGCCTTGCAATCCATCGAGCAGCCCGGTGATCAGGATGAAGTGACTCTGCGAAATGTCGCGGTTCATCAGGGCAAAATGCAGCGCCGCAGTGAGTGCAGACTTTTGGCTTTGGTCGATTTTCAGCTGCAGGACTGCGGCGGCGACGGGGTTGTCTAAACCGAGATTTTCTTTCAGGTAACTCTGGTACCGGGCGCCGATGTCCAGCTCCCTGCAGAGTTGGGTGAAAGCCGCGATGCTCAATTTGTCCTTGATAGCCGCCAGTGTTTCGAACTGTCCGGTAGACGTGGGCTCGGTGCTGAAGGTCGATTCGATTTCAAAAGCGTCGTCTTCGGTCTCCTTTTCTTCAAAGTTGTGCAACACCGCGTCCAGCAGTGAAACGCTCCAGACGCGGGCGCCGGTCTTGACAGGAAACCAGGGGGTGGTCACCGGGACATAGAGGCGCAAGAACGTGGTGCGGACGTCCAGCTCGATATCGAAACGGTTTTTCAAGGCCGCTGTGAGTATCGGTTCGGCGAAGGCACTGACATCCTGTATGTGCGCGAGCCTTTGATCGACATCATTTTGGGCCGTCCAATGGGCGCCGTTGAGTGTTTTCATTCGCAAATGCTGCGCGGCCGGCACCGCTTTGAGCTGATCCGGAAGGCGCGGCTGAGTGTTCTTCAGTGCGAGGCGCCTGGCGGCAGAGGCTTTGCCAAGCCACTCGGGAATGGCTGCTTTGAGCGGTTGATAATGCGCATCGGGATGTTGTGAGTTGGGCGCGGCGCCAGTGGCTGTCGGTTCCGATCCGGCGGACAGTTGCATAATGTCATTCCTTGAGCGTTAAAAGAGCACCCAGAAAAACAAAACGCGGCAATCAATGTGCGGTACATATTTGCCGCACCCTTTGACAAGCCTGCCTATAACCTGTGATCGCGGTTTAAACTGCGCCTTTGCGACGCTATATGTCGCATTGCCGTAAACCCGGCTGAAACCGGGGTTGGCGCTATAAGAAGTTGTCGCTTGGCGGCAAGGCCGGGCCGAGAACTGTCCTTACAATCCCCCCATCGCTCGCCAGTATCCGGCGAGTGTTCCTCTTCAGGAGACTCCGATGTCCGTTGAGCACGCTGCGGTAGAACGCGCCGATTTCGACCAGGTAATGGTTCCCAACTACGCGCCTGCCGCTTTCATTCCCGTGCGTGGCGCCGGTTCCCGCGTGTGGGACCAGTCAGGCCGCGAGCTGATCGACTTTGCCGGCGGCATCGCCGTCAACGTATTGGGCCATGCGCACCCGGCGCTGGTCGGTGCCTTGACCGAGCAGGCGAACAAGCTGTGGCACGTGTCCAACGTGTTTACCAACGAGCCGGCGCTGCGCCTTGCCCATAAGCTGATCGACGCGACGTTTGCCGAGCGTGCGTTCTTCTGCAATTCCGGCGCCGAAGCCAACGAGGCTGCGTTGAAGCTGGCCCGTCGTGTCGGTTTTGACCGGTTCGGCAGCGAGAAGTACGAGATCATCGCCACCCTGAACAGCTTTCACGGTCGCACCCTGTTCACCGTGAACGTCGGTGGCCAGTCGAAATATTCTGACGGTTTCGGACCGAAAATCACCGGCATCACCCACATTCCTTACAACGACCTGGCCGCTTTGCAAGCCGCCATCTCCGAGAAGACTTGCGCGGTAATCCTCGAGCCGATCCAGGGCGAAAGCGGCGTGATCCCGGCCGAACTTGAATTCCTGCAAGGCGCCCGCGATCTGTGCGACGCGCACAACGCGCTGCTGATTTTCGACGAAGTGCAAACCGGTATGGGCCGCAGCGGGCATTTGTTCGCCTACCAGCATTACGGTGTGACGCCGGACATCCTCACCAGCGCCAAGAGCCTGGGCGGCGGTTTCCCGATCGCGGCGATGCTGACCACCGAAGATCTGGCCAAACACTTGGTCGTCGGCACTCACGGCACCACCTACGGCGGCAACCCGCTGGCGTGTGCGGTCGCGGAGGCGGTGATTGATGTGGTCAACACGCCTGAAGTGCTGGCAGGTGTGAACGCCAAGCACGACAAGTTCAAGGCGCGCCTTGAGCAGATCGGCGAGAAATACGGCATGTTCACTCAGGTTCGCGGCATGGGCCTGTTGATCGGCTGCGTGCTGAACGACGCCTGGAAGGGCAAGGCCAAAGAGATCTTCAACGCCGCCGAACGCGAAGGCCTGATGATCTTGCAAGCCGGACCGGACGTGGTGCGTTTTGCTCCAAGCCTGGTAGTTGAAGACGCAGACATCGACGAAGGCCTGAACCGCTTCGAACGTGCTGCGGCGAAATTGACGCAAGCCTGATAAACCTTTCGACGCCTGACATTTCAGGCGTCGAACCCGATTTTAATGCCGGACCAGTTCAATGTGGGAGCGAGCTGCTGTGGCGAGGGGGCTTGGCGAAACGTCGCACCGCCCCGTTGGGATGCGAAGCATCCCTAAAACCAGTCACCACTATTTTGAATCACAAAGTGGAGATGGTTTTACGACTGCTTCGCAGCCGAACGGGGAGGTGCGACTTTTCGACGAGCCCCCTCGCCACAAAGCTTCACTCCTGCAAGGGTTCGGCTTATTGCCCTCAAGAGTATGAGAAAGGAGTGACACCATGCTGGTGATGCGCCCCGCGCAAATGGCTGATCTGGGCGAGGTACAGCGTCTGGCTGCGGACAGCCCGATTGGTGTCACTTCCCTGCCGGATGATGTCGAGCGCCTGAGCGACAAGATCGCCGCAAGCGAAGCATCGTTTGCCGCCGAAGTCAGTTTCAATGGTGAAGAAAGCTACTTCTTCGTTCTCGAAGACAGTGTCACCGGCAAACTGGCCGGTTGTTCGGCCATCGTCGCCTCGGCCGGCTATTCCGAGCCGTTCTACAGCTTTCGCAACGAAACGTTCGTGCACGCTTCCCGCGAGCTGAAGATCCACAACAAGATTCACGTGCTCTCGCAGTGCCACGACCTGACCGGTAACAGCCTGCTGACCAGTTTCTACGTGTTGCCGGAGCTGGTGGGTTCGGCGTGGTCGGAGCTCAACTCGCGCGGGCGCTTGCTGTTTGTTGCCAGCCATCCGGAACGCTTCGCCGATTCCGTGGTGACCGAAATCGTCGGCTACAGCGATGAGAATGGCGACTCGCCGTTCTGGGATGCAATCGGGCGCAACTTCTTCGACCTCAACTACGCCGCTGCCGAGCGTCTGTGCGGTCTGAAGAGCCGCACCTTCCTTGCCGAACTGATGCCGCACTATCCAATCTACGTGCCGTTGCTGCCGGACACCGCGCAAGAAGCGATGGGCCAGGTGCACCCGCGTGCGCAGATCACTTTCGACATCCTGATGCGCGAAGGCTTTGAGACCGATCATTACATCGATATTTTCGACGGTGGCCCGACCTTGCATGCACGTGTTTCGGGGATCCGTTCGATCGCCCAGAGCCGCGTGGTGCCGGTGAAGATCGGCGAGACGGTCAAAGGCGTCGGCCGGCAGTATCTGGTGGCCAATGCGCAGTTGCAGGATTACCGCGCCGTGTTGCTCGAGCTCGATTACGCGCCGGGCAAACCGGTGGTTCTGGACCTGGAAGCGGCGGAGGCCCTGGGCGTCGGCGAAGGTGCCAGCGTGCGCCTGGTCGCGGTTTGACGCCTGCTGTAAAGAATGCTGAAAAGCAGCGAGTTTCACGGGTGGCGCAAGCGGCCCGTTTGAGGAGATAGCATGATCGTTCGTCCCGTACGCAGCAGCGACTTACCTGCTCTGATCGCCCTGGCGCGCAGCACCGGCACCGGCCTGACCACGTTGCCGGCCAACGAAGAGCGGCTGGCCCATCGGGTCGGCTGGGCCGAAAAAACCTTTCGCGGCGAAGCCGGGCGGGGCGATGCGGACTACCTGTTCGTGCTCGAAGATGACGAGGGTCGCGTGGTTGGCATTTCCGCCATCGCCGGCGCCGTTGGCCTGCGCGAGCCGTGGTACAACTTTCGCGTCGGCCTGACCGTCAGTGCCTCGCAGGAACTGAACATTTACCGCGAAATTCCGACGCTGTTTCTGGCCAACGACCTGACCGGCAATTCCGAATTGTGCTCGCTGTTCCTGCACGCCGATTACCGCAACGGCCTCAACGGCCGCATGCTGGCCAAGGCGCGGATGCTGTTCATTGCCGAGTTCCCACAATTGTTCGGCAACAAGATCATCGCCGAGATGCGCGGCGTGTCCGATGACGCCGGGCGTTCGCCGTTCTGGGAAAGCCTGGGCCGGCACTTCTTCAAGATGGAGTTCAGCCAGGCCGATTACCTGACCGGCGTGGGCAACAAGGCATTCATCGCCGAATTGATGCCGAAATTCCCGTTGTACACGTGCTTCCTGTCGCCGGATGCGCGCAACGTCATCGGCCAGGTTCACCCGGACACCGAGCCGGCGCTGTCGATGCTCAAAAGCGAAGGCTTCAGCTATCAGGGTTACGTCGACATTTTCGACGCCGGCCCGGCTGTGGAGTGCGAAACCGGCAAGATCCGCGCCGTGCGCGACAGCCAGGCACTGGTGCTGGCCATTGGCACACCGGGTGACGACGCCACGCCGTTCCTGATTCACAACCGCAAGCGCGAAGACTGCCGGATCACCGCCGCACCCGCACGCTTCGCCGCCGGCACGTTGGTGGTCGATCCGCTGACCGCCAAACGTCTTCAACTCAACGCCGGCGATCAAGTGCGCGCCGTTCCGTTGTCCGCCGCACGGGAGTCGAAATAATGAATTCGCTATACATCGCAGGTGAGTGGCTGGCCGGGCAGGGCGACGCGTTTCAGTCGCTGAATCCAGTCACCCAGCAGGTGCTGTGGGCCGGCGAAGGTGCAACGGCCGCTCAGGTCGAATCGGCCGTGCAAGCCGCGCGTCAGGCCTTTCCGGGCTGGGCGCGACGCACGCTGGACGAGCGCATTGCGGTGCTGGAAGCTTTCGCCGCCGCGCTGAAAAATCACGCTGACGAGCTGGCTCGTACCATCGGTGAGGAAACCGGCAAACCGCTGTGGGAATCGGCCACTGAAGTCACCAGCATGATCAACAAGATCGCGATCTCCGTGCAGAGCTACCGTGAGCGCACCGGCGAGAAGAGCGGCCCGCTGGGCGACGCCACCGCCGTCTTGCGTCACAAGCCGCACGGCGTGGTGGCTGTGTTTGGCCCGTACAACTTTCCCGGTCACTTGCCCAACGGCCACATCGTTCCGGCCTTGCTCGCGGGTAACAGCGTGCTGTTCAAGCCGAGCGAACTGACCCCGAAAGTGGCCGAGCTGACGGTCAAATGCTGGATCGAAGCCGGCCTGCCCGCGGGCGTGTTGAACCTGCTGCAAGGCGCTCGCGAAACCGGGATTGCCCTGGCGGCGAATGCGGGTATCGACGGGTTGTTCTTCACCGGATCGAGCCGCACCGGCAACCATCTGCACCAGCAATTCGCCGGTCGTCCGGACAAGATCCTCGCGCTGGAGATGGGCGGTAACAATCCGCTGGTGGTCGATGAGGTGGCGGATCTCGACGCCGCTGTTTATACGATCATCCAGTCGGCGTTCATCTCTGCCGGTCAGCGTTGCACCTGTGCCCGCCGCTTGCTGGTGCCGCAGGGCGCCTGGGGTGATTCGCTGTTGGCGCGTCTGGTCGAGGTCAGTTCGACCCTCGAGGTCGGCGCCTTCGATCAGCAACCGGCGCCGTTCATGGGCTCGGTGATCTCCCTCGGTGCGGCGAAAGCGTTGATGGATGCGCAGGAACATCTGCTGGGCAATGGTGCGGTGGCGTTGCTGGAAATGACGCAGCCGCAGGCCCAGGCCGCGTTGCTGACCCCGGGCATTGTGGATGTCACGGCCGTCGCTGATCGTCCTGACGAAGAACTGTTCGGCCCGTTGCTGCAAGTGATCCGCTACGCTGATTTTGAAGCGGCGATCGCAGAAGCCAACGACACGGAATACGGTCTGGCGGCCGGTCTGTTGTCGGACTCCGAGGCGCGTTATCAGCAGTTCTGGCTGGAAAGCCGCGCCGGTATCGTCAACTGGAACAAGCAGCTGACAGGCGCCGCGAGCAGCGCGCCATTCGGCGGTGTCGGCGCCTCGGGCAACCACCGCGCCAGTGCCTACTACGCGGCGGACTACTGTGCAT
Organism: Pseudomonas fluorescens; assembly: GCF_902497625.1. GTDB lineage: Bacteria > Pseudomonadota > Gammaproteobacteria > Pseudomonadales > Pseudomonadaceae > Aquipseudomonas > Aquipseudomonas fluorescens_BQ. The sequence continues at coordinate 38,764 of NZ_CABVGX010000043.1, forward strand.
ACCCGGTGGCCTCGCTGGAAACTCCGAGCCTGGTGATGCCCGCTGCTTTAACGCCAGGTGTGAAAATGGCGTAGGACATTTGTAGCAGCTGCCGCAGGCGGCGTCCGTGCGCGACCTGACCCGGACGCCGCCTTCGGCAGCTGCTACAGAGATCCTGTTCCAGTCAATTCCCTGAAGCCTTAAATACCCGATTCCCGTGGAGCCTCGCTGATGAAATCCTGTGAAGTCAATTTTGACGGTCTAGTGGGGCCGACCCATAACTACGGCGGTTTGTCTTACGGCAACGTCGCCTCCCAGAGCAACAGCCAGCAATCTTCGAACCCGAAGGAAGCCGCGCTGCAAGGCCTGGCCAAAATGAAAGCGTTGATGGAAATGGGCTTTCAACAAGGTGTGCTCGCGCCGCAGGAACGGCCCGACGTCGCCGCGCTGCGCCGCCTCGGCTTCAGCGGCAGCGACGCTCAGGTGATCGAAAAGGCCGCGAAGGAAGCGATGCCGTTGCTGGTTGCCAGCTGCTCGGCGTCGAGCATGTGGGTGGCCAACGCCGCCACGGTCAGCCCGAGCGCCGACACCGCCGATGGCCGCGTGCATTTCACCGCCGCCAACCTCAACTGCAAATACCACCGCAGCATCGAACACCCGACCACCAGCCGCGTGCTCGGCGCTATGTTCGCCGATCAGAAACACTTCGCCCATCACGCCGCATTGCCGGCGGTGGCGCAGTTCGGTGACGAAGGCGCGGCCAACCACACGCGTTTCTGCCGGGATTATGGCGAAGCGGGTGTCGAGTTTTTCGTGTTCGGCCGCAGCGCTTTCGACAACCGTTATCCGGCGCCACAAAACTACCCGGCCCGCCAGACACTCGAAGCTTCGCAAGCGGTGGCCCGCCTGCACGGCCTGAGCGAGGACGGCGTGGTCTACGGTCAGCAGAATCCGTCAGTGATCGACCAAGGCGTGTTTCACAATGACGTGATCGCGGTCGGCAATGGCGAGGTGTTGTTCCATCACGAGGACGCCTTCCTCGACACTGAACAGATGCTCGAAGAACTGGCGCGAAAACTCGGCAAAGTCGGTGGGACATTTCAGTCTGTGTGCGTACCGCGTTCCGCCGTGACCGTTGATGACGCCGTTCGCTCCTACCTGTTCAATAGCCAGTTGCTGTCGCGTCCTGACGGCTCAATGCTGTTGATCGTGCCGGAAGAATGCCGTAGCAACGAGCGCGTCTGGCAGTACCTGCAAAGCTTGACCGGCACCGGCGGGCTGATCCGTGAAGTGAAAGTGTTCGATCTCAAGCAAAGCATGCAGAACGGCGGTGGCCCCGCTTGCCTGAGGCTGCGCGTGGCGTTGAATGAAACCGAACTGGCGGCCGTCAACCCAGGGGTTATCATGACGGCACCGTTGTACGGCACGCTGACCGAATGGGTCGACAAGCACTATCGCGACCGCATGGCCGAAAGCGATCTTGCAGACCCGCAATTGCTGCTCGAATGCCGGACGGCACTGGATGAACTGACGCAAATCCTTAAACTGGGCGCGGTTTATCCATTCCAGATCAATTGAAAACCGGCGCGCGCGGTTTTTCCTGCGCGCCGCTTATCTCCAAATGAGAGCGTAAAACATGAGCGATACCCTGCAGCTGATCCTTGAAGACACCGACGGCACGCAACTGGAAACCTCCTGCACCCGCGTCGCGGTCCTGTGGCAAGGCAAAGAGCTGTGGATCCAGCAGGACGGCCGCGGCCAATTGCTGATCGGCGTGGACGTCGAAGAAGGTGACGCCGAATACGCCAACCTGTTGCTGCGCCCATTGGCGACTAATCTGGTAAGTCTGCAACTGGAAATGGAACCGGCCGACGTCGGCGACGAAGAGGACCACGTGCACGGCCCGGATTGCAATCACGACCATTAAGGAAATCGCGCTATGCTCGCCCTCGGCAAACTGCTTGAACTGACCCTCGCCGGCCGCGAACCGGCGGAGAAGACTCAACTGACTGTCGAAGGCGTGCGGATGCGCTGGTTGAGCGAAGGTGCGCTGGAAGTCCGGCCACCGCAAGCTCGCGACAATGGTCTGGACCTGCTGCTGTCAGCCGGCATTCATGGCAACGAAACAGCGCCGATCGAGCTGCTCGATCGCCTGTTGCATGACATCGCCCGCGGCGATCTGAAACCGTGCGCACGAATTCTGTTCCTGTTCGGTAACCCGGAAGCGATCCGCAAAGGCGAGCGCTTCGTCGAGCAGGACGTCAATCGGTTGTTCAATGGCCGTCACGAGCAGAGCAGCGGCTCGGAAGCATTGCGCGCCTGTGAGCTGGAACGGCTGGCGGCGAGTTTCTTCAGCCTGCCGGACCGAGAGCGTCTGCATTACGATCTGCACACCGCCATCCGTGGTTCGAAAATCGAGCAGTTTGCCTTGTATCCCTGGTCCGAAGGTCGCCAGCATTCCCGTCAGCAACTGAGCCGCCTGCGCGATGCCGGGATGGAAGCGGTGCTGCTGCAGAACAAACCCTCGATCGTTTTCAGCTCGTACACCTACGACAAACTGGGCGCCGAATCTTTCACGCTAGAGTTGGGCAAGGCGCGTCCGTTCGGGCAAAACGACGGGGTCAATGTCGATTTGCTGGAAACCAGAATCAAGCAGATCATTGATGGCACCGAGCCGCCAGTTGAGGAGCAGCTGGACGGCCTGCAGCTGTTCAGCGTGGCCCGGGAAATCATCAAGCACAGCGACAGTTTCCGCCTGAACCTGCCGGCGGACATCGAGAATTTTACTGAACTGGACGTCGGTTACGTGCTGGCTGAAGACATCGCCCAGACCCGTTGGATCATCGAGGAGGAGGGTGCCCGGATCATTTTCCCCAATCCCAAAGTGAAAAACGGCCTGCGCGCCGGCATCCTGATCGTGCCGGCTACCGACGAAAACCTCGCCTGAGTTCACCGCAAACCAATGTGGGAGCTAGCCTGCTAGCGATCGCAATGAGTCAGTCCACCCTGGGTGTCGACTGATACTCCGCTATCGCCAGCAGGCTAGCTCCCACAGTTATGTCCGGTGTTTAGACGGCTACCGCACGCGGCTCGGTACGACGCAACGCACGAATCTTGCTCAACGTATCGGCACAGGTCTTCGCCGCTTCTTGGCCTTTGTGCACGAAGTGATCGAAGAAGAACTGATGATGCAGTTCTTCGCCGGCATGGAAGTGGTGCGGGGTCAGAGACACCGAGAACACCGGCACTTCGGTTTCCAGCTGAACCTGCATCAGGCCGCTGACCACCGACTGGGCGACAAACTCGTGACGATAGATCCCGCCGTCCACCACCAGGGCGGCTGCGACGATGCCCGCGTAACGACCGGACTTGGCCAGCAATTTGGCGTGAAGGGGCATTTCAAAGGCGCCGCCGACTTCGTAGAAATCGATGTCTGATTCCTGGTAGCCCTGAGCAATCATTTCAGCGACGAAGCCCTTACGGCTCTGGTCGACGATATCCTTGTGCCAGCAGGCCTGAATGAACGCAACGCGCTCGCCATTGTGGTGTTTGCTTTTGCTGTCGATTGCGGTGGGTTGCATGTTCTGACTCCTGTTTGTGTGAAAAACAGGGCATATGAATCGAATGGGATTTAAGAGTGCGCACGCTGGCACGAATGCCCGCGGACGGCCCTTTGGCGCCAATCCCGTTCTCTCTTCATCCGGACTATGACCGTCGGCCCCGGGATCACACCGGGTCTGCTGACCTTGCCGCCCGACACGCTAAAAACTGTGTCTGCCACCAAGCGCTCGCGGGCTATGCGCATTGCGCGCAATCACCGCCGGTGGGGAGTTGCACCCCGCCCTGAGAACGTTTTTGCCGCCGGAAAGTGTGGCGGCGAAGCGTTTTTACCACATATTTATCGCGTCTGCATTGTGGCTATCTGATGATTGCCATCGACTTTTCTGTTGAAACAATTAGCCTTTTCCTGAAACCAGGGTTGATTAATCATCGGCAAGGCCGCAGTAATTCCACCCTGACAAGCATTTCATTTGTTCAAAGAGGCCGGATTCATGAGCGTTATCGATCTTCGCAGCGACACCGTCACCCAACCTTCGGCGGCAATGCTCGACGCAATGGCCGCAGCGGCCACCGGTGACGACGTGTATGGCGAAGATCCGACGGTCAATCGGCTGGAAGCGGAGTTGGCCAGGCGTCTGGGGTTCGCCGCGGCGTTGTTCGTGCCAACGGGCACCATGAGCAACCTGCTCGGGTTGATGGCGCATTGCGAGCGCGGTGATGAATACATCGTCGGTCAGCAGGCGCACACCTACAAATACGAGGGCGGTGGTGCGGCAGTGCTTGGGTCGATCCAGCCGCAACCGCTGGAAGTGCAGGCTGACGGGTCGCTGGATCTGGCGCACGTGGCCGCAGCGATCAAGCCCGACGATTTCCATTTCGCCCGTACTCGCTTGCTGGCACTGGAAAACACCATGCAGGGCAAAGTGCTGCCGTTGGCGTATCTGGCCGAGGCGCGGCAGTTTACCCGCAAACATGGCTTGCAGTTGCACCTGGACGGCGCTCGGCTTTACAACGCGGCGGTTAAACTCGGGGTGGACGCACGCGAGATCGCGCAGCACTTCGATTCGGTCTCGGTGTGCCTGTCCAAAGGCCTCGGCGCGCCAGTCGGTTCGGTGTTGTGCGGCTCGGCCGACTTGATCGGCAAGGCCCGGCGTTTGCGCAAAATGGTCGGTGGCGGCATGCGTCAGGCCGGTATTCTGGCTGCAGCGGGTCTGTATGCGCTTGATCACAATGTTCAGCGCCTGGCTGACGACCACGCCAATGCCGAACGAATCGCCGAAGGCTTGTGTGCTGCCGGTTATGACGTCGAACCGGTGCAGACAAACATGGTTTACGTGCAAATCGGGGAGCGGGCCGAAGCACTCAAGGCCTTCGCCGCCGAACGCGGGATCAGGTTGAGTGCGGCCGGTCGTCTGCGCATGGTCACGCACATGGACGTCAGCCCGGCGCAAATCGAGCAGGTCGTCGCGGCATTCGTCGAGTTTTCCCGCAACTGATCGCGTTAGCCGTCCAATTGACCGTTTCTATCGTATAAACACGCTGCACCCCGCGCGCAGGGCCGATATAATGCGGCCCTTTGCCGTCGCTTCGTCTGTTGACGTTCGCACAGGCCTTTGGCCGCAGCCTCCGTGGAAGAACCTATGAAAAGCGCAGAAATCCGTGAAGCCTTCCTTCGCTTCTTCGAAGAGCAAGGCCACACCCGTGTAGCCTCCAGCTCTTTGATTCCGGGCAACGACCCCACCCTGCTGTTCACCAACGCGGGGATGAACCAGTTCAAGGACTGCTTCCTGGGCCAGGAAAAGCGCGCGTACACCCGCGCCGTTTCGAGTCAGAAATGTGTGCGCGCCGGCGGCAAGCACAACGACCTGGAAAATGTCGGTTATACCGCCCGTCACCACACCTTCTTCGAGATGCTGGGCAACTTCAGCTTCGGTGATTACTTCAAGCGCGATGCGATCACCTACGCCTGGAACTTCCTGACCTCGGACAAGTGGCTGAACCTGCCAAAGGAAAAGCTCTGGGTCACCGTCTACGCCAGCGATGACGAGGCGTACGACATCTGGACCAAGGAAATTGGTGTTCCGGCTGAACGCATGGTTCGTATCGGCGACAACAAAGGCGCGCCCTACGCCTCCGACAACTTCTGGACCATGGGCGACACCGGCCCGTGCGGCCCTTGCACCGAGATTTTCTACGATCACGGCGCCGACATCTGGGGCGGCCCACCGGGTTCGCCGGAAGAGGACGGCGACCGTTACATCGAAATCTGGAACAACGTCTTCATGCAGTTCAACCGCACCGCCGACGGCGTGCTGCACCCGCTGCCAGCACCATCGGTGGATACCGGCATGGGCCTGGAGCGGATCAGTGCCGTGCTGCAGCACGTGCACTCGAACTATGAAATCGATCTGTTCCAGAGCCTGCTGAGCGCATCGGCCAAAGCCATCGGTTGCACCAACGACAATCAGGCCTCGCTGAAAGTCGTGGCTGACCACATTCGTTCGTGCGGCTTCCTGGTGGCCGACGGCGTGCTGCCGTCCAACGAAGGTCGCGGCTACGTGCTGCGCCGGATCATTCGTCGCGCTTGCCGTCACGGCAATAAACTGGGGGCCAAGGGCAGCTTCTTCTATCAGATCGTTGCAGCGCTGGTTGCCGAGATGGGCGAAGCGTTCCCGGAACTGAAAACCCAGCAGGCGCACATTGAGCGCGTGTTGAAGGCTGAAGAAGAGCAGTTCGCCAAGACCCTGGAGCAGGGCCTGAAAATCCTCGAGCAGGATCTGGCTGAACTCAAAGGCGACGTGGTACCGGGCGACGTGGTGTTCAAGCTCTACGACACCTACGGTTTCCCGATGGACTTGACCGGCGATATCGCCCGCGAGCGCAACCTGACCCTCGACGAAGCCGGTTTCGAACGGGAAATGGAAGCCCAGCGAGTCCGTGCCCGTTCCGCCAGCTCCTTCGGCATGGACTACAACAGCCTGGTCAAGGTTGATGTAGCCACCGAGTTCACCGGTTACAAAGCCACCAGCGGTTCGGCGAAAGTGGTCGGCCTCTATAAGGACGGTCAAGCGGTCGACGTATTGAATGAAGGCGAAGAGGGTGTGGTCGTTCTCGATCAGACACCGTTCTACGCAGAATCCGGCGGTCAGATTGGCGACAGCGGTTATCTGCAGGCCAGCGGCGGTCGTTTCGACGTGCGTGACACCACCAAGACTGGCGGCGCTTTTCTGCACCACGGCGTGCTGGCATCGGGCAGCCTGACTATCGGCGCCCCGGTTGAAACCCACGTGGAAGCCGAAGTCCGTAACGCGACGGCGCTCAACCACTCGGCCACTCACTTATTGCACGCCGCACTGCGCAAAGTGCTGGGCGAGCATGTGCAACAGAAAGGTTCGTTGGTCGACAGTCAGCGTCTGCGCTTCGACTTCAGCCACTTCGAGGCGATCAAGCCTGAGCAGTTAAAAGCACTGGAAGACATCGTCAACGCCGAGATTCGCAAGAACTGGGCGGTTGAAACCGAAGAAACCGACATTGAAACCGCCAAGCAGAAAGGCGCCATGGCACTGTTCGGCGAGAAGTACGGCGATAGCGTGCGCGTGCTGAGCATGGGCGATTTCTCGGTTGAACTGTGCGGCGGTATTCACGCCAACCGCACCGGCGACATCGGCCTACTGAAAATCATCAGCGAAGGCGGTGTGGCGTCGGGTGTGCGTCGTATCGAGGCGGTCACCGGTGCTGCGGCCCTGGCCTACTTGAACGCGGCAGAAGAACAACTCAAGGAAGCGGCCAGCCTGGTCAAGGGCAGCCGCGACAACCTGATCGACAAGCTGTCGGCTGTGCTGGAGCGCAACCGTCTGCTGGAGAAGCAACTCGAGCAGTTGCAGGCCAAAGCGGCCAGCGCGGCGGGCGACGATCTGTCGGCCTCCGCCCTGGATGTCAAAGGCGTGAAAGTGCTGGCCGTGCGTCTGGACGGTCAGGACGGCAAGGCGCTGCTGGCGCTGGTCGATCAACTGAAAAACAAACTCGGCCGCGCAGTGATCCTGCTCGGCAGTGTCCATGAGGAAAAGGTCGTTCTGGTTGCAGGCGTAACCAAAGACCTGACTGGCCAACTCAAAGCCGGTGATTTGATGAAGCAAGCCGCTGCGGCAGTGGGCGGGAAGGGCGGCGGTCGTCCAGACATGGCGCAGGGTGGCGGTATCGACGCTGACGCACTGGACGCCGCATTGGCCCTGACCGTTCCGTTTGTAGAGCAGGGTCTATAAGGCAGCGTGTCCAGCCCGCAGTCCAGTGGCGGGCCGGGCGCTGTTCGAGTGATTATTTGGGCGCCCTTCATGGGGCTGAGGCGGCTTTGAGATGGCTTTGATCGTACAGAAATTTGGAGGCACCTCGGTCGGCACTGTCGAGAGAATCGAGCAGGTCGCCGACAAGGTTAAGAAATTCCGCGATGCCGGCGATGACCTGGTGGTTGTGCTGTCTGCAATGAGCGGCGAGACCAACCGTCTGATCGATCTGGCCAAGCAAATCAGTGGTGACGATCAACCGGTTCCGCGTGAACTGGATGTCATCGTTTCCACCGGCGAGCAGGTGACGATTGCACTGCTGGCCATGGCGCTGATCAAGCGTGGTGTGCCGGCGGTCTCCTACACCGGTAATCAGGTGCGGATTCTGACGGACAGCGCGCACAACAAAGCGCGTATCTTGCAGATTGACGATCAGAAAATTCGCGGTGACCTGAAGGCCGGCCGGGTAGTGGTAGTCGCCGGTTTCCAGGGCGTCGACGAGCACGGCAACATCACTACCCTTGGTCGTGGCGGTTCGGACACCACCGGCGTGGCGCTGGCAGCAGCCTTGAAGGCTGACGAATGCCAGATCTACACCGATGTCGACGGCGTCTACACCACGGACCCGCGCGTGGTTTCCGTGGCGCAGCGTCTGGACAAGATTACCTTCGAAGAGATGCTGGAAATGGCCAGCCTCGGTTCCAAGGTGTTGCAGATCCGTGCGGTGGAATTCGCCGGCAAGTACAACGTACCGCTGCGCGTTCTGCACAGCTTCAAGGAGGGTCCGGGCACCCTCATTACTATTGATGAAGAGGAAACCATGGAACAGCCGATCATTTCCGGCATCGCTTTCAATCGCGATGAAGCCAAGCTGACCATCCGTGGCGTGCCAGACACCCCGGGCGTTGCGTTCAAGATTCTAGGCCCGATCAGTGCCGCGAACATCGAAGTCGACATGATCGTGCAAAACGTCGCGCACGATAACACCACCGACTTTACCTTCACCGTGCACCGTAATGACTACCAGGCCGCCGAAGCTGTGTTGAAAAAGACGGCTGACGAAATCGGTGCTCGTGAGGTGGTCGGTGATACCAAGATCGCCAAGGTCTCGATCGTCGGCGTCGGCATGCGCTCGCACGCAGGCGTTGCGAGTCGCATGTTCGAATCCCTGGCCAAGGAAAGCATCAACATCCAGATGATCTCGACTTCGGAAATCAAGGTTTCGGTGGTCATTGAAGAGAAATACCTGGAACTGGCCGTACGCGCCCTGCACACGGCTTTCGAACTGGACGCTCCGGCCCGACAGGGCGAGTGATGCGTTTGCCAAAGGGCGCGGTCTGACCGCGCCCTTTTGTTTTCCTGAATGGCGCGGCGAACCTGTTCTTTCGCTGGCGCTGGTCAATACTCAGGCATGTAGGGCTGCGACCGCTCAGGTTGTCGGTCGAGTGCCTTTTTTTTGCAGACTGTTGTCCCTGAAATGAAATGCGTGAGGAGAAAGGTATGTTGATTCTGACTCGTCGGTGCGCAGAAAGCCTGATTATTGGTGATGGCGAAATCACCGTGACCGTGCTCGGCGTTAAAGGAAATCAAGTGCGCATCGGTGTCAACGCCCCGAAAGAGGTTGCGGTCCACCGTGAGGAAATTTACCTGCGTATAAAGAAAGAGAAGGACGAAGAACCAAGCCATTAATTTTTATCGTTTTTTATGTTTGCAAACGGGGAAGAAGCTGGTTAATATACGCCCCGTGTTGCGGAGAGCTGGCCGAGTGGCCGAAGGCGCTCCCCTGCTAAGGGAGTACACCTCAAAAGGGTGTCGGGGGTTCGAATCCCCCGTTCTCCGCCATTATTTGCGTAGTACGTTGTAATCTGGCTTATTCGGTAAGTTGTTGAAATTACTGGAAAAAGCGCTTTACAAAAAGATTCGACGGCCTATAATGCGCGGCAACAAATGCACTCGTAGCTCAGCTGGATAGAGTACTCGGCTACGAACCGAGCGGTCACAGGTTCGAATCCTGTCGAGTGCACCATTTAAGAGTTGTTTGCAGCAATGCAAATGACTTGGCTTCAACCAGTTGTGATCTGGTATAAAACCACATATGCACTCGTAGCTCAGCTGGATAGAGTACTCGGCTACGAACCGAGCGGTCACAGGTTCGAATCCTGTCGAGTGCACCATTTAAGAGTTGTTTGCAGCAATGCAAATGACTTGGCTTCAACCAGTTGTGATCTGGTATAAAACCACATATGCACTCGTAGCTCAGCTGGATAGAGTACTCGGCTACGAACCGAGCGGTCACAGGTTCGAATCCTGTCGAGTGCACCATTTAAGAGTTGTTTGCAGCAATGCAAATGACTTGGCTTCAACCAGTTGTGATCTGGTATAAAACCACATATGCACTCGTAGCTCAGCTGGATAGAGTACTCGGCTACGAACCGAGCGGTCACAGGTTCGAATCCTGTCGAGTGCACCATTTAAGAGTTGTTTGCAGCAATGCAAATGACTTGGCTTCAACCAGTTGTGATCTGGTATAAAACCACATATGCACTCGTAGCTCAGCTGGATAGAGTACTCGGCTACGAACCGAGCGGTCACAGGTTCGAATCCTGTCGAGTGCACCATTTAAGAGTTGTTTGCAGCAATGCAAATGACTTGGCTTCAACCAGTTGTGATCTGGTATAAAACCACATATGCACTCGTAGCTCAGCTGGATAGAGTACTCGGCTACGAACCGAGCGGTCACAGGTTCGAATCCTGTCGAGTGCACCATTTAAGAGTTGTTTGCAGCAATGCAAATGACTTGGCTTCAACCAGTTGTGATCTGGTATAAAACCACATATGCACTCGTAGCTCAGCTGGATAGAGTACTCGGCTACGAACCGAGCGGTCACAGGTTCGAATCCTGTCGAGTGCACCATTTAAGAGTTGTTTGCAGCAATGCAAATGACTTGGCTTCAACCAGTTGTGATCTGGTATAAAACCACATATGCACTCGTAGCTCAGCTGGATAGAGTACTCGGCTACGAACCGAGCGGTCACAGGTTCGAATCCTGTCGAGTGCACCATTTAAGAGTTGTTTGCAGCAATGCAAATGACTTGGCTTCAACCAGTTGTGATCTGGTATAAAACCACATATGCACTCGTAGCTCAGCTGGATAGAGTAC